>URFG01000004.1 GCA_900547095.1 uncultured Oscillospiraceae bacterium | reverse complement strand
GAAGTCGAGGAATGCAGGAATACTGACGTATTTCAAATGACGAGACAATATAATCAGACAAATTTTCCGCTATGGGAAGTATTTTACCCCGATTGTATTGTCTAAGCGACTGTAAAAAAATACAGTCGCTTTTTTACAAATTGTTAATATTTAAGCTGTTGACAATTTTTAAGCAAAGAGTTATAATGTTAGCATCCTAACAAATTTCAGGGAGGTTATAATGGAAAGCGAATTATCGGTAGGTCTGACTATAAGAAAGCTCAATAATGCTATCCGCAGAGATATCGAAAAAACCAATGCGAAGAATAATATTTCCGCAAAGGGTGTGCACGGCTGGGCTATAAAATATTTTTATGATAATAAGGATAAAGATATTTTTCAGAGAGATTTTGAAGAAAAATTCTCTATCAGGCGCTCCACTGCCACGCAGATACTTAAGCTTATGGAAAAAAACGGGCTTATAGTAAGAAAAAGCGTGGAGAGCGACGCCAGACTAAAAAAAATAATTTTAACCGACAAAGCCGAGGATATTCTTAAAATTATAGACGAAGATATTAAAAGAAGAGAAAAAAGAATGCGGGGAAATATTTCAAAAAGCGATCTTGAAGTGTTTTTCAGTGTTTGTGAAGTGTTAATTAAAAATTTGGAGGGTAATGATGATTAAAAAATTAGCAAAAAGCATTAGGGAATATAAAAAGCCCACACTGCTTACTTTGCTGTTTATTATAGGCGAGGCAGTAATAGAATCCGTTATCCCTTTTATAACGGCAAGGCTTGTCAATCAGATAAAAGCCGGTGCGGATCTGTCCTTTATACTTGAAACAGGCGGAATATTAGTAGGCTTAGCTGTGTTATCTCTTTGCTGCGGAGCGATAGCCGGCTATACCTGCTCAAAGGCTTCCGCAGGATTTGCGAGAAATTTAAGGCACGATGTTTTTTCAAAAATTCAGGTCTTTGATTTTGCAAATATAGATAAGTTTTCTTCATCATCGCTCGTAACCAGACTTACGACCGATATCACCAATGTTCAGATGGCATATATGATGATTATAAGAACAGCTATCAGAAGTCCTTTAATGTTTATCTTCTCAGTCGTAATGGCTTATATTATGGGCGGAAGGCTTGCAACAATGTTTGTTATCGTAATTCCGGTACTTTTGTTCGGACTTATTTTGATAGGAAAAAAAGCAATGCCGGCTTTCAGAAGGGTATTTAAAAAATATGATAAGCTAAATGAATCCATAGAAGAAAATGTCAGGGCTATAAGAGTTGTAAAAGGCTATGCAAGAGAGGATTACGAAAAGAAAAAATTTGCCGCTGCAGCTGATGATATCTGTCAGGATTTTACAAAGGCTGAAAGAATAGTCGCTTTAAACGGACCGCTTATGCAGCTTTGTATGTATTTCAATATGGCGTTTGTTCTGATAGTAGGCTCTAAGATTACTATCACCTCCAAAGCCGCAGATCTTGATGTCGGTCAGATATCAGCAATGCTTACTTACGGCGTGCAGATACTCATGTCGCTTATGATGTTATCTATGATATATGTTATGATAACGATGTCTGTTGAATCCGTAAAGCGAATTTGCGAGGTATTAGACGAAAGCCCCGAGCTTCATAACCCCGAAAATCCCGTCTATGAAGTGAAAAACGGCGATATTGATTTTGATAACGTCGGCTTTAAATATTCCAAAAAAGCGAAGAAAAACGCTCTTAATAATATCAATCTTCATATCAAATCGGGGCAGACGGTGGGGATAATCGGAGGAACAGGCTCCGGCAAATCCTCGCTCGTTCAGCTGATACCGAGGCTTTATGACGCAACCGAGGGAGAAATAAAGATTGGCGGAAAAGATATTAAGGATTACGATATAATATCTCTCAGAAACAGCGTTGCAATGGTACTTCAAAAAAATCAGCTTTTCGCAGGCACTATAAGCGAAAATTTAAGGTGGGGCAATGAGTCTGCTACCGACGCCGAGATTGAAGAAGCTTGCAAGCTTGCTCAGGCTGAGGAATTTGTCGAATCTTTCCCCGATAAATATAACACGCATATCGAGCAGGGCGGAGCAAATGTTTCGGGAGGTCAGAAACAAAGATTATGCATCGCAAGAGCGCTTCTTAAAAAGCCTAAAATTCTTATTCTTGACGACTCTACGAGCGCTGTCGATACTAAGACCGACGCTCTTATCAGAGAAGGCTTTAAATCCTATATTCCTGATACGACAAAAATAATTATCGCTCAAAGAATAACCTCCGTTCAGGACGCTGATATTATCGTGGTTATGGATAACGGCGAAATCGCCGATATCGGAACTCACGAAGAGCTTATTAAATCAAGCGAAATTTACAGAGAGGTTTATGAGCAGCAGGTAAGCGGAGGTGAAGAAAATGCCGAATAATAAAGGTCCTATGCCCGGCAGAAGATCGCCTGCAGGAAAGAAAATAAACGGCGCGGCTCTAAAGCGCCTTATAAAGCTTTTATTTAAGTCTTACCCTGTTATGGTGCCGCTAGCCGCACTTTGCACAGTATTCTGCGCGGTAGTTTCTTCTATCCCTGCAATATTCCAGCAAAAGGTTATCGCGGATATCGTAATTTACTGTAAAACAGGCGACTGGGTTGCCGCAAAAGCCGTGATACTTCCTAAAATTTATGTTCTTATAGCGCTTTATGTGCTCGCGATAATTTCCATAACTCTTCAGTCGCAGTTAATGGCTTATATCACGCAGGGCTTTTTAAATAAAATGCGAAAGCTCACATTTAACGGAATGCAGAATCTGCCCGTTAAGTTTTTCGATACCAATAAGCACGGCGATATAATGAGTTATTATACAAATGATATCGATGCTATGCGCGAGCTTGTTTCAAGAGCATTTCCGTCGCTCTTGCAGGCTTCTATAATTGTGCTGAGCGTTTTGTTTATAATGCTTTATTACAGCGTCTGGATGACATTGGTTGTTTTATTGGGCGTTATGGCAATGTATTTCGTTTCAAAGAAGGTAGGCGGAGGCTCGGCAAAGTTCTTTGTCCGTCAGCAAAAATCGCTCGGTAAAACCGAGGGTTATGTTCAGGAAATGATGAGCGGTCAGAAAGTCGTTAAAGTTTTCTGCCACGAGGATAAGTGCGAAAAAGGATTTGACGAATTAAACGATCAGCTCTATAACGACAGCTTTAAAGCAAATGCTTATGCAAACTGCTTAGGCCCGATAATTCAGAATATCGGAAATATTTTATATGTTATTATCGCAACAGTCGGCGGAATTCTTCTTCTGCTTAAGGTTCCTAACCCGTCAATTTCTTCAATAACCGCCGGTTCTCTCGGCCTGCTTACTATTGACGTTATCATTCCGTTTCTTAATATGGCAAAACAGTTTACAGGCAATATCAATCAGGTTTCACAGCAGATAAACGTTGTTGCCATGGGTATGGCAGGCGCCGACAGAGTGTTTAAGCTTATGGATATGCAGCCTGAAACTGATAACGGCTATGTAACGCTTGTCAATGCTGTTAAAGATAAAGACGGCAATTTAAAGGAAACCGACCGCCGCACCGATGTATGGGCTTGGAAACACCCCCACGGCGACGGCACAATTACCCTCACCGAGCTTAAAGGCGATGTGGTTATGGATCATATCGATTTCGGCTATGAAGAGGGAAAGACCGTGCTGCACGATGTAAGTGTTTATGCAAAGCCGGGTCAGAAAGTCGCTTTTGTCGGAGCTACGGGTGCCGGAAAAACCACTATCACAAATCTTATCAACAGGTTTTATGATATTGACGACGGTAAAATTCGTTACGACGGAATAAATGTCAATAAAATCAAAAAATCCGATCTCCGTCGCTCGCTCGGTATAGTTTTGCAGGATACAAACCTCTTTACAGGCACTGTGCTTGATAATATCCGATACGGCAGGCTTGACGCAACCGACGAGGAATGTATTGAGGCGGCAAAGCTTGTCGGAGCAGACGATTTTATCACCCGCCTGCCGAGCGGTTACGATTCTGTCTTGGCTAACAACGGATCAAACCTTTCTCAAGGTCAGCGCCAGCTGATTTCAATCGCAAGAGCGGCTGTTGCCGATCCTCCGGTTATGATACTCGATGAGGCAACCTCTTCGATAGATACCCGCACCGAGGCAATAGTTCAGCGCGGAATGGATAAGCTTATGGAGGGCAGAACGGTATTTGTGATCGCACACCGATTGTCCACAGTTAAAAATTCCGATGTTATTATGGTCCTCGATCACGGAGTTATAATCGAGCGCGGTACTCACGAAAAACTTATCGCGGATAAGGGAACTTATTATCAGCTTTATACGGGAGCTTTTGAGCTCGAATAATAAAAAAGCACTGATTTATATAAAAAATCAGTGCTTTTTCTTGTTGACTTTATTGCTATATCAGGTATAATTAATTTAAACTTTTTAAAAGGAGCGACAAAATGGAAAAACTAATTGCTGATTTAGCCAAAGAAGAAAAGTATAAAAACCTTTTAGACAAAGATGCTTTTGTTTACAGCGTTTACAAAAAAAGTAAAAAAAATGCTGTATTCAAAGAGATAAATCCTGATAATAACAAAGCTTCTGCTTTTGATGGAATGGATGTTGAATTTCCGTTTAAAAATGTTTTCTATAACGATTGCGGTATAGGCGATTTATCTGTAAAAACACGCGATGAAACTATCAATATTGTTATCAATCTAAATGAACAATGCTATATAAATTCATTGCAGATTGAATTTACCGATAACAGGGAATTGGATCCGAAAAATATTAAACTTTATTTTTCAGAGGAATTAAAGGATATTTTTGAAGAGAAGAATGCGGTGATCGCGGGCGATATTTCCGATAGTAAAAGTTTTACAATATTAAATTTGCCTTCTTCAAGATATGTCAGAATTGAAATGGAAAACGGTTCTGTATCTGATACGTTTTTGACAGCAATAAAAAACATATCAGTTTTCGGGAAAAGCCTTGAAAGCGAAAAAGGACTTCTTGAGATTACAACTGATTCGGACTCATTAATTCAGCCTGATTTTGACGGACTCGGAGATAACTATTGGGTTGGACCTGACACAAAAGGAATGAACGCGGCGTTTGATACGGTTAATTTTAAAAGAATAAACACGATAAAACCCTCATTTGTAAGAATGATGTTTATGCCAAGCTGGCTCATTTTTATGGATGAGCCTGAAAGTGTCCAGAAAGAAAAATGGGAAAAGGGAATATATAATTTTGAGTCGCGCGAATGTCAATATTTTCTTACCAACTGTCTTGCTTTCAGCGATACCGGAACCTCTGTTCAGGTGAATATGGGCGGAAGAGTAGATCCGAAGATAAGAAATTGGTTTTCAATAAAAGGCTCAGAACTCACTGAAAACGGAACAAGAAGCGCTCCGAGAGATTTAGAAAGCTTTGCCAATGCAACTGTCGCTCTTTTTAAGTATTTGAGAAAAAAAGGCTGCAAGACTATCGACTATCTTTCGTTTTATAATGAGGTAAACGGCGGCTGTTTCGAGGCTTTCGCCGATAAGCGCGTTTATTACAGCGAAATGATTAAAAAATGTCATTATGCGTTTTTGAAAGAAAACCTTCGTGACACTGTTAAAATTTGCGGAACCGACTTAGCAGGATTTGTATATGATAAGGTTATTTGCAGTTTTCTCGATTTTATAATTGAAAATTGCCGCGATGAAAAAGGAAATCCTTGTTATGATTTTTTAAGTAATCATGAATATCCGGTATATAAAAAATATGATGAAATCCTTGCTATGACTCAAAAGCTTACCGAAAAGTATCCAAATATTTATATAACTGAGTATAGTTCGGGAAATGCCCCCGGAACTACGGCCAATAAAGACAGATACAATGCATTTTCACATACTGAAGCCGATCAGGCTATCGCCCATTCCAATGCAGGCTGTGGAGGCTCGGCTTCATGGTTTTTATGCGGAATGCTTATCGGTCCTCCGCTTAATGTCAATCAAAATGATATGGGAATTTGTATGTGGCTTACTCCTTGTGACAAAATAGATCAGATTTCTCCGAAATTTATGGATTTCGGACTTATGATGAGATATGTGCCGAGGCATTGCAGCGTTATAAAATCGAGTGTAAATTCAGAAGATGTTATAGCAGCAGCATATAAAAAGGAAGAAAATATGACTGTTGTGGCGGATATAAATGACTGCGATAAAGTCAGAGAATTAAAAATATTTGTCGGAAAAGAATTTAACGGAAGAGTTTTCGAAAAGCATAAATATATTTACGCGTATGACCGTTATAATACAGCCGGCGAAGAAAACGCAATTCTTCCCGTAACCGAAAAATATCTGACCGTAACAGACGGATATATTTACGACGATGTTGACAGTGCCCACAATATTGTTTTATACACCACCTTAAAAGAACAGGTACAGATAATTCTTGAAAATGTTTTAACCGAGATAAAATGCGGAGAAAGCAAAAAAATAAATATCAAAGGTATTTACGGAACCGACAAAGATTTCGCTCAAAACAGTGAAAAAGATGTTACCTTTGAAATGCTCATAGGAAACGGGTCAGTAGATCAAAACGGAATTTATACTGCCGAAGATACAAAAGCAGGTGAAACAGTATCCGTTAAAATTGTTTCAAAATTTGATCCGTCCTCTTATGCTGTTGCTATTTTCAATATTGTCTGAAAGGAGAAAAAGAAATGAAAGATAATTTTTTTAATTTGCTTAAAAATTTTGGATTATACGATAAAACTATAGATTTTCCGATTGAAAAAATCAATCTTCTCTACTCTATGCCTGTAAAAGTATACAGAACTGATGATAGTTCAAAATCTGTTTTATTTAAAGAATATTCGGAAGAACTACACGAAAAAATATTTAAAAATGATCTTAAAAGCCCTGCTATTATAGACTTAGGGAATTCTAAAAGAATTGATTTCGTCTTTGATCTTCTTTCAAAGAGAGGTATTTGTGATTTTGAAATCAAATGCATAAATAAAAATTTAAAAGAAGTAAAAATTTGCATTACAGATGAAGAAAATAAAGTTTTTACTTCAGAAGAAAATGTTATATTTTCAGAAAAATCATCGGATGGATTTGCAGAAATTTCTTTTATTCCGGAAAAACTAACTGTTTTTGCCAGATATATTCATATTTCTTTAGTTTGCAAAGATAATTGTTTAAATATTGTAAATATGGCGGCTTCGGGTCTTAATTCACAAGTGAACAACTATCAAAACCTTATTAAAGATAAGAGCAGTTTTTCATATGTCTGTTTAGAAAACAAATCTACTTTTGAAAGAAAAAATATTGATTCTGAAATCAACAAATTCATTTCAAATTGGGTTATTAAAGAAAATATGTATTTTATTAAAAATGCATTTAAGGATGATCCTTCGGTTTATAATGTTTTTGCAGGTAAAGACGGCGAGGAAAGTGTAAATATTGTAGTCGACCTTAACGAAGTTTGCTCTATAAATAAAATTTCGGCAATTTTCGGCTGTGACAATGAATATTTCCCCAAAAAGCTAAGTTTATATGTTTCGGATAAAGAAACAGACCTATTCGGGAAAAATGTTAAACCCTTAAAAACTTTTGAGGGCGAATTCGAAGACGGCAATTTTGAATTTAAGTTTTTACCGAGAACTGCGTTATTTGTCCGCTTTGAGATTGAAAAGGGCGCCCACCCTTATTATGGTGATAAAATTCTCGGCGTTATCTCACAGCTTAAAGTTTTCGGAATCAAAGCCGCAGGCGGTCAGTTCGCCGATAACAGCGTCGATCTAAGCTTTAAATTCGATGTTAAAAATTTAAAGTGCAAGGATCATTTCGGTCTTGGTACAAATGCGTGGAATCTTCCGCTTAAAAGTAAAATGAGCAAGGATTCTCCTGCGTTTATGACCGACGCGCACTTAGCCGTTGAATTCGACAGGCTTAACAGATTAAAACCCGCATTTGTAAGAATCCCTGTATTTATAGATTATTTTATCGATGATTCCGATAATGCAAAGGGAGAAAATAATTATAAATCAGGTAAATTTAATTTTGATTCCGAGCAGATGAAATGGCTTTATAAGTATTTTTCCGCGGCGAAAAATGCGGGCAGTGAAATTTATCTTAATTTCTGCGGAACGAAAGATCGTGATATTTATAATTGGTTTGCCGTTAAAAACGCTTCAAAAGATATAAGTATTGCGGCACCGAAAGATATCATTCTTTATTCGGACGCCGTTATCGCATTTTTAACCGAATGCTTAAAGCGCGGATACGATAATATTAAAACTGTTGCTTTTTATAAGAATATAAACAGAGAAGGTTTTGCCTGCTTTGGAAATAAAATTAAAAAATACTCTGATTTAATTAATATTATAAAGAAAAAAATTGATAAATCAGATATAAAAAACAGTGTAAAAATTATTTCGGCTTCTTTGGCAGGAAATGCTTTTGAAAAAAATAATTTTAATGAATTTTGTTCAGGTGTTGCTGAGAACTCAGACGGAAAAATCGATTTATTAAGTACAGAACAATATCCATCCAAACACTTATTAAGATATTTGAATCATTTTGTTTACAGAGAAACCGGCGATAAATATGACAATTTGATTGTTAATGAATTTTCAGAAGGATACGAAAATATTGACGGTAAGCTGGTAAGAACTAATCGCTATTGGCATTCGCAGGCAGGCCAGTTTATAGAGCAGACTAAAAACGGTTTTAAAGGCTCTGCCGACGGTCTTATGTCGGGCGCAGTTAAAGAAGACGGAAAGCTTGTAAATAATATCGAAGATGTTTTATTTAAAATTCCGAGTGATACTTTAGACGGTATAAGTCCGCGATTTAAAGAGATAGGACTTATAATGAACTATGTAAAAATGCATTCGGGATCAATGGCATCTTATAGCTCTGACAGCAATATCGAATCGCGCTTCGACGATGAAACAGACGCCAGAGCCTGCGGATTTGTTTCGCCCGACGGTGAAGTAACTATTCTTATTGAAAGCGAGTATGATCTTAAAGACAGAACTGTTTATATCAGTCTTAACGATTATAAGACAAGAGTTTTCAATAAAGCTCAGTTTGCTTATATGCCTAATTTCCCCACACTTCCCGCAGAGGAAGGTAAAATTCCTGCAGTTACCGAAAAGATTTTAGCTCAAAACGGCAGATTAAAGATTACCATTCCTTCAAACCATACTCTTACTGTTCTTACAACTCTCCCCGAAACAAAACAGCTTAATCTCGAAAAATGCGGCTTTGCTGTAAAACCGGGTGAGAAAGCGGAATTAAAAGTGGCTGAAATTCTCGGTACTGATGAAAGAGAAGTTGAATGGTCTATTGAGGCAGGCGAAGGAAATGTCGATCAAAACGGCGTTTTCACAGCTTTAAAAGACAGTATTCCTAATTCTTTTTGCGCTGTTAAAGCTGCGCTTAAATCGGATCCAAGTGTTTACAATATAGCTTTAATCAATATAAGAAATTAGTAAAAAAGGCATTGCAAAAAGGGAATTATATGCTATAATGGTTTAGGAATAAAATTAGGGGGATTTTGATGAGTCCGGCTTTGTTGCTTTGCATATCGATAGTTTTGGCGGTATCAAATAATATTCTGTTACATAAATTCGGAAACCGCGGTCTTGAAAATACGGGTGACGCACTTATTTTCAATGCGGGCGTTTCGCTTGTGTGGATACCTATTCTTGTGGTCGTGGGTGACGGAAGAATTGATTTTCATAATAAGTACACCTGGTTTTTCGGTGTGGTTTACGGCGTAGTCAACGCAAGCTTTCTTCTTTTTAAAATGGAGGCTCTTGCGAGCGGATCTATTTCCATAACTTCGCTTATCGGCTGTTCCGCACTTATTATTCCTACTATTTTCGGTACGCTTTATTGGCATGAAAAATTCACAATTTTGCAGGGCATCGGTCTTATTGTGCTGCTTGTATCTTTGTTCTACTGTGTTTCGCCTAAGCGTTCGCCTCAAAAGCCCACATTTAAATGGATGATATTTTGCCTGCTGTTTTTCATTGCGGCAAGTCTTACAAGTATCACCTTTAAATTTCACCAAAAATCTTCGGTCGGAAGCGATGTTGCTTCAATGATGGTTATTTCAGCCGGTGTTTCGGCGCTTATCCTTTCTATCGCCGCGTTTATTTATAACGGCGTAAAAGGTGAAAAAGTTCCTAAGCTCGGCGGTGTTTCGCTGCTTTATCTTATTCCCTGCGCACTCGTAAGCTGTCTTTATAACAGGCTTAATATTTTCCTCACAGGCGCAATGGACAGTATAATTTTCTTCCCTGTGTTTAATGGATCGATTATTTTGTTCGCTTCGCTTGCAGGCTATATTCTTTTCAGAGAAAAGCTTTCTAAGGTCCAGCTTATAAGTCTTATAACAGGTTCTGTTTCTATTTTAATGCTTGCAGGAATTTTTGATAAGCTTTTAAAACTGATCCATTGATAGGAGAAATTTATGCTTGAATATAAATATGATACACAGCTGCTTATAGAGGGCGAAAATCTTGATGAAGATAAAATAAATGATTATTTCACAGAAAACTTTAAAGGCGATTGCCTTTTAGCGGTCGGCGATGATGAACTTATTAAAATTCATTATCATACGAACGAGCCGTGGAAAGTCCTTGAATACTGCGCGACTTTAGGCGATATCTTCGATATAGTGATCGAGGATATGCAAAGACAGGCTGACGGTCTTAAAGGTTAATAAAAAGCAGACTTTTGAATTTTCAAAAGTCTGCTTTTTTAATTCTTCTTAAAATTTTATTTTTCGTAAATTAGATTAAATATCATAACTGCGGCTGAAAGCACAACAAGGATCACACCTGTTATCCGATTTAAAGTTTTGGGCTTTGCTTTGTTTGCGATCACTGCCGCGATCCTCGCCCAGATAAGAGTGAAAATAACGCAAAGAATAAAAACTGTTATATCCGGCTTTTCACCCATTGCGAAATGGGAAACAGCACCGGTCAGAGCTGTAAATGCCATAATAAACACGCTTGTACCGATAGCCGTTTTAAGCTCATAACCTAAAACACTTGTGAGAATAAGCAGCATCATCATTCCGCCGCCAGCGCCTATAAATCCGCAGATAAAGCCGATGACCATTCCGCAGACAACCGATTGCAAAGCCCGCTTTTCAGCCGATACATTGCCCATAGCCTCTTTTGTTGTCATAACAGGCTTTAAAATGAATTTTACTCCGAGCAAAAGCGTCATAAAAACAGAAAAATTACCCATAGTGTGCGAGGGAACAAGGCTTGCGATATAGCTTCCGAAAACGGTAAATAAAAGCACGCTTGCCATCATTATAAGCCCGTTTTTTATATCAAGGTTTTTATTTTTGTGGTAAGTATAAGCCGAAACCGCGCTTGCAAGCACATCGGAGGCAAGCGCTATTCCCACAGCGGTAAAAGGATCGATCTTTAAAAAAGCAATAAGCATAGGACTGATGACCGCGGCGGCGCTCATTCCAGCAAAGCCTGTTCCGAGTCCTGCTCCCATACCGGCAAAAAAGGTTACAATAACAGTTAAAAATGTATTCACTTTAAATTTATCTCCTTATAAGATTTTTCAATATAAAGACACAGTCGGAATTATTCTTTTATATTTCAATATTTATTATATCTGAGTAAAACTGCTTCGCTTTCAAACTTTTCGATACTTAAAAATTTTAGCAAAGCTAGAAAAAGAATTATATCTCTGCTGTCTAAAACCGAGGGCTTTTCCGTTTTTGCGGCACTTCCCGAACTTATTGTAATTCTGTTCTTTTCTTCAATGAAAAAATTCCTCTGCTGAAAATTTTCAGCAGAGGAATTTAATTTAATCAGTAAAATCCGGTAAGATTTTAGATTAGTTTTTACCTTCCTTAATCGCTGCTTGTGCTGCTGCGAGGCGAGCAATCGGAACACGGAACGGTGAGCAGGAAACATAATCAAGACCGATCTTGTGGCAGAACTCAACAGAGGACGGATCGCCGCCGTGCTCTCCGCAGATACCGCAGTGGAGGTCTTTTCTTTCGCCCTTGCCGAGCTTTACAGCCATTTCCATAAGCTTGCCTACGCCGGCCTGATCGAGCTTAGCAAACGGATCGTTCTCGAAGATCTTAGCGTCATAGTAAGCGTCAAGGAACTTACCTGCGTCGTCACGGCTGAAGCCGTAAGTCATCTGAGTAAGATCGTTTGTACCGAAGCAGAAGAACTCGGCTTCTTTAGCAATTTCATCAGCAGTGAGAGCTGCGCGCGGGATCTCGATCATAGTACCAACTTCATACTTAAGGTCGATTCCGGCAGCTGCGATCTCAGCATCAGCTGTTTCAACAACGGTCTTCTTTACATATTTAAGCTCTTTAACATCGCCTACGAGCGGAATCATAATTTCGGGAACTATATTCCAATCAGCGTGAGCTTTCTTAACATTGATAGCCGCACGGATAACAGCGGTTGTCTGCATTTTAGCAATTTCCGGATAGGTAACTGCAAGACGGCAGCCACGGTGACCCATCATCGGGTTAGCCTCGTGGAGAGAAGTGATGATAGCCTTGATATCTTCAACGCTCTTGCCCTGTGCATCAGCAAGTTTTTTGATATCAGCCTCTTCTGTGGGAACGAACTCGTGAAGCGGAGGATCCAGGAAGCGGATAGTTACCGGTTTGCCCTCAAGAGCCTCATAAAGCTTTTCAAAGTCACCCTGCTGGAAGGGGATAATATTTTCAAGAGCCTTTTCGCGCTCTTCAACCGTGGATGAGCAGATCATCTGACGGAAGTAATCAATTCTGTTGCCTTCGAAGAACATATGCTCTGTACGGCAAAGACCGATTCCTTCTGCTCCGAGTTCAGCGGCTTTCTTAGCGTCACGCGGAGTGTCGGCATTTGTGCGAACGCCGAGCTTGCGGTACTTGTCCGCCCAGCCCATTATTCTTCCGAACTCGCCTGCTATAGAAGCGTCAACGGTCGGGATAATGCCGTCGTAAATATTACCGGTAGAACCGTCGAGAGAAATGAAATCGCCCTCGTGATAGGTCTTTCCGGAGAGAGTAAACTGTTTGTTATCCTCGTCCATATTGATAGCGGTGCAGCCGGAAACGCAGCAAGTACCCATTCCGCGCGCAACAACGGCAGCGTGTGAAGTCATACCGCCGCGAACAGTAAGAATACCCTGAGCGGCTTTCATTCCTTCGATATCTTCAGGAGAGGTTTCAAGACGAACGAGAACTACTTTTTCGCCCTTAGCGCCCCAATTCTTAGCGTCTTCAGCGGTGAATACGATCTTACCGCAGGCAGCGCCGGGGGAAGCGGGGAGAGCTTTACCGATAGGTTCGGCAGCTTTTAATGCCTTAGCGTCAAACTGCGGATGAAGAAGAGTATCAAGGTTACGGGGATCGATCATAAGAACGGCTTCCTCGTCGGAGATCATACCTTCGTCAACGAGATCGCAGGCGATCTTAAGAGCAGCCTGTGCTGTTCTCTTACCGTTACGGGTCTGAAGCATAAAGAGCTTTCCGTGCTCAACGGTGAACTCCATATCCTGCATATCGCGGTAATGATTTTCAAGACGCTGACAAACATCTTTGAACTGTTTGAAAGCTTCGGGGAATTTTTCTTCCATTTCGGAGATGTGCATAGGAGTACGAACACCTGCAACAACATCTTCTCCCTGAGCGTTAGTAAGGAACTCGCCGAAGAGACCCTTAGCGCCTGTTGCGGGATCGCGGGTGAACGCAACGCCTGTTCCGCAGTCGTCACCCATATTACCGAATGCCATCATCTGAACGTTAACAGCGGTACCCCAGGAATAAGGGATATCGTTATCACGACGGTAAACATTTGCACGGGGGTTGTCCCAAGAACGGAAAACGGCTTTGATAGCACCCATTAACTGCTCCTTAGGATCAGTCGGGAATTCAGCGCCGATTTTAGATTTATACTCAGCTTTAAACTGAGAAGCAAGCTCCTTAAGATCATCGGCAGTAAGCTCAACGTCCTGAGTAACGCCTCTTTTTTCTTTCATGGCGTCAATAAGCTGCTCGAAGTATTTTTTGCCGACTTCCATAACAACGTCGGAATACATCTGGATAAATCTTCTGTAGCAGTCCCAAGCCCAACGTGGGTTATTGGATTTCTCTGCGATAACATTTACAACTTCTTCGTTAAGACCGAGGTTGAGGATAGTATCCATCATACCCGGCATAGAAGCGCGCGCACCCGAACGAACGGAAACGAGGAGCGGATTTTCCTTATCGCCGAATTTTTTGCCGGTGATTTCTTCCATCTTCTCGATGTACTCCATGATCTGTGCCTGAATTTCATCATTGATCTTCTGGCCGTCTTCATAATACTGAGTGCATGCCTCAGTGGAGATGGTGAAGCCCTGCGGAACGGGAAGACCGAGGCCGGTCATCTCAGCAAGGTTAGCACCCTTACCGCCGAGAAGCTCACGCATTTTTGCATTGCCTTCGCTGAAAAGGTAAACATACTTGTGACTCATGTTTTGAATCAACCTCCTAAAAATTTTATGGACCGAATAATCCAAATTAAATGAAAGTACTCAAGGTTTTGAGTATCCAATTAATTATATCAAAAAAAATATAAAAAATAAAGAGTTTTTTTAAAATTTAGGCGTAATTTGTAAAAATTTTAAAAAATATACTGAAAATGGAATTAGAATTCTTTGTTTGTTTTGCTTAAAGCTTTGATAACTCTTAAAATAACAGGGGATAAAAATACATTTATAAACAGTTCTATAAGAAAGTTTACACCGATAAGTCCGGTAAGAATATAAGTAACTGCATTTGTATTTCCGGCCCACTCATAGAGGGTGGGAGTAAAGCATAAAATCATCATAAGAATAAAAATGCAGGTGTTTGTTACAGGGGCGACTACTGCCGGAATCACCACGGATAAAAGTCTGCCTTTTTTAAATTTTAATGCTTTTGCTGCCGTTCCGCAAAGAATTCCGCATAATGTGCCTTTAAGCATACAGGTTAGAACAGTTAAAAACGGGGAAGCGGTAAAAAGGATATAACCGCCCGAGTCGATACCCGAAACACAGCCTATGACCGTTACGGCTCCAAACACCGCGCCGAGATAGCCGCTGATATAAGGTCCGTAAAGACAGCCGGATACTACTATCGGGATAAGAACAAGGGATAGATTGAATGTTCCTATCTTTACCGTGTAGCTGATAAGCTGCAGCACGACCGTTACAGCCGTGAGCACGCCTAAGACGGCGACTTTTTGTGATTTTGACTTCTGATTTTTCATAAAATAACCTCCGATACTGTCCTTTAAAAGGTACAGTTCATTTATTGTCTACAACCTTATTTATTTCTTTCATAAATCTCTTTTAAGCCGTCAAGCAAAAGATTTTCATTATATATTATATCATTTTTGCAGTAGGATATTATTTGTTTTGAAAGTCCGCCTGTTGCGACTACCGTGGGATTTTCTCCAAGCTCCTCGGAAATTCTGTCTATCATTCCGTCGAGCATTGAAGCCGTGCCGTAGATAATTCCCGAGCGCATACAGTCGGCAGTGTTTGAGCCAATGGGACTGTCGGGAGCGGTCAGACTGACTGAGGGAAGCTGCGCGGTATTTTCGCAAAGCGCTTTAAGCGTAAGGTTTACTCCCGCGGCAATAGCTCCGCCTAAAAATTTTCCGTCTTTATCTATAACGCTCACCGTCGTGGCGGTTCCCATATCTATAACTATACAAGGCAGGGTGTATTCAGCTATCGCACCCACTGCTCCTGCCGCGAGATCCGCGCCGAGCTGAGCCGGATTATCTATTTTTATATTAAGCCCCGTTTTTACACCGGGGCCGACTTCGAGCGGCACAATATCGCATAATTCAGAAACCGCCATCGCAACAGATAAACCCGTCTGCGGAACGACCGAAGAAATTATACAGTCCTCTGCCTCACTGCACTCCACTCCATGGAGTTCGAGAATGTTTTTTATATCGATCGCATATTGATCCGAGGTTTTTTTCTTATCCGTCGCAATTCTTGCGGTGCAGATAAGAATATCTTTGTCATACACACCTAAGGTTATATTTGAATTTCCGATGTCTATCGCAAGCAACATAAATAAAAACCTACTTTCTTAATAAATTTCGTCAAGATGAATCTTAGTACCGTTACTTTTTAAAACTTCCTGAAGTTTTGAAATATCGGCACAATTAAAATCGGCAAACAAAGCACAGGCAGTTCCCGCCGCTTCGCCCGATACCGCGCAAACAGGGATGACTCTTGTTATGTTCCACAGCTTATCGTCTGATGAAATACATCTTCCTGCGGCTATCAGATTTTTGATCTTTTTGCCGTGTAATGAAGAAAACGGAAGCTCGTAAACCCTTCCGCAGGATTCCCAATCTGCATAAAGACCTACGGAATCGGAAAATGCTTTGCTGTTTTCATCATACTTTTGTGTGTAACAGCCCGAAAGCCGCCTTGTCATTCTCATTTCGGGAATTGAAGAAATGGTGCTGAGCGAGTTTTTATCCGAAACATTTCCTTTTTTTAAAAAATCTTCCAATGTAAGCTTATGTGAGTTAAGAGTAAATTCGGAAAGCTCGTCGGCGTCTAACCCCGATATTCTTTTAGACTTTACAACGCTTTCAAGCTCGTCATTTTTCCTCTGCGAATCGCAGGCTCCCAAAGGGCAAAGTTCATTTTTTCCGTCTTTTGCACGGACATACCAGCCTGCAAGAATATTCCCTTTAGGGTAAATATATGTTTCCTCTCCCGATAGCGCGCAGATATCGGCATCTCCCGTGCAGTCCGCGAAATTCTTTGCGGAAACTGCGCTTCTGCCGGATTTATTTTCTATTATAATATGTGTTATTTTGTTATCTTCGATTTTTGTCGCACAAACACGCGTGCCGAAAAGAATATCGACTTTTTCGTCTTTCAAAAGCGATTCTGAAAGAACTGAAAAAACATTCGGATTATATTTTGTAAAATATCTGCCCTTTTTAATTCTATCTTTATTTATCCAGCTTTCGGCATTTTCCGGGTACTCCGTTCCGTGTCTTACCGTAAGCTTTAAAAGTTCCTCGGCAATGCCGAAAGAAACCTGGCTGCCTTTACCGTCGCAAATAGGGAGGTAAATGGCGATAAGCCCGGCTGTTGCAAGACCGCCGAGTATATATGCATTTTCAATAAGAAGAGTTTTCGCTCCGTTTCTCGAAGCGGCGAGAGCCGCGGCAATTCCTGCTATTCCGCCTCCGCAGACCACGGTATCGTATTCTTTTGCGACAGGTATAAGATTATTTTCGGTAATAAACACTTTATCCGTTCTCCTCTTTTTTCTTTATTATATTTTATATTATATTTTAAATCAAGCAAATTTTAAAAAATTATTGACTAAAGGTAAATTTGCTGGTATAATAATTGTTGCTAATGTGAAAAAATATCATTTTAGCTTCCTTGCCATATTAAAAATATGGCCAAAAGTCCAGAAGGAGGTGCAACGAATATGACTAACAAGTACGAAGCAGCTATTGTTTATTCAGTAGCAGGCGGAGATGAAGCCGTAGCAGCTTTAAAAGAGAAATTTAATGATCTTATAGCTAAAAACGGCGAGGTCGAGAATGTTGATGATTGGGGTAAGCGCCGTCTTGCGTATCCTATCAATGACGAAACCGAGGGCGCTTATGTTTTCACTACATTTACAGCTTCCGCAGAATTCCCGGCAGAACTTGAGCGTGTAGCCGGAATTACTGACGGTGTTCTTCGCGCAATGGTTATCAAAAAGTAATCGGAGGAAAAAGATATGTTTAATTTTGTAGTTTTAACAGGTCGCCTTACGGCCGATCCCGAGCTTAAAACCACTCCTAACGGTATACCCGTGACTTCTTTTTCTATTGCCGTAAGTCGCCGTTACCGTTCAGGCGAAGAGCAGCAGACTGATTTCATCAATATAGTTGCATGGCGTCAGAGTGCTGAGTTCATAACAAAATATTTTAAAAAAGGCAATATGATCGGTATTGAAGGATCTATTCAGACCAGAAAGTACACCGATAAGAACGGAAATAACCGCACGGCTTTTGAAGTCGTCGTAAATAATGCCCAGTTTGTAGAGTCTAAAAGGGATAGCAGTTCCGCTCCGGGTTCTGGCGAAAACAATGCGGCTTCTTATTCGAATGCTTCCGCAGAGGATTTCGCTGATATGGACGATGAGGGCGATTCCGATCTTCCGTTTTAATCTCTGAATAATTTAAGGAGGAACTTTTCGATGGAAAAGACTGAAAGACCGTTTCAGAGAAAGCCCCGCAAAAAGGTGTGCCATTTCTGCGCGGATCGTGTTGAAGAGATCGATTATAAGGATGTAGCGCGTCTTCGCAAATTCGTTTCCGAGCGTGCAAAAATTTTACCCCGCCGTGCAACAGGAACTTGCGCTAAGCATCAGCGCGAGCTTACCACCGCAATCAAGCGTGCGCGTCAGGTAGCTTTGCTTCCTTATTCTAACGATTAATTATAACCATAAAATTTTAGCCATTGTTTGAATTTCAAACAATGGCTTTATTTGTCACAGACAATTAGATCGAGATTATATACATTTTAGAAGCACTTGTGAATTTATAATTCTCGTTTTCCTTCATTCTGTCAAGGGAAGAGCGAAAAGTCGATCTTATAAGCTAAAGCCCTTCCGATATTTGACCGAGCCGAAAACGGCATAACAAAAGGAGCAGGCGAAAACCTGCTCCGTACATCAAACTGTATCAGAATAGAAAAATCGAGTATTCATAAAGTCAAATCCCTTATGAATACTCGATATGGTGCGAGTGATGGGACTTGAACCCATACGTCGAAGACACACGCCCCTCAAACGTGCCTGTCTGCCTATTCCAGCACACTCGCAAATATTTATGCACTTCAAATATCGTGCTTGACTATTATATCAAATAGTATTATCAATGTCAACAAAATTTTTTAATTTTTTAAAAAATCATTCTGCCCTGATTGTTCAGGGCAGAAGCTTTTTAAAAATTATCATACCAATTTCTTATAATCTTCGTAATGCTTATTCCAGATATCGGTGCTTTCGGGAGAGTAGGTTTTAATATCAGTGGAATTATATACCGCATTTCTTATATCTTTAAGATCGGATAATTCGCCTAAAGCATTATATGTAACGGCTATATTTCCCATAACCGTGGCCTCGGTGGGCCCTGCTAAAACTGTGGCGCCCGTGGCGTTTGCCGTGAGGCGGCAAAGCAGGGTATCCTTAATTCCTCCGCCGAGGATATTGATGGTTTTATAATCTTTGCCGGTTATGCTTTTTAAAAACTCAAAAGTATGCTTATATTTCATAGCAAGACTCTGATAAATGCAGCGCATGATCTCTCCGCGGTTTTTCGGAACATGCTGACCTGTTTTTTCGCAGAATTCGCAAACTCTTTTCGGCAGATTTCCTGCTGTTTCAAACATCGGATCGTCAACATTTATAAAGCACTTAAAAGGCTCGCTTGCAAGCGCTTCTTTTTCAAGCGTGTCAAAGCCGACATCGTCGCCCTCTCTTTTCCACTGCCTGCGGGATTCCTGAATAAGCCAGAGCCCCATAATGTTTTTAAGGAATCGGATAGTTCCGTCAAATCCGCCCTCGTTTGTAAAGTTCGCGTTCTGTGCGGAAGAGTTGAGCAGGGGAGATTTCATTTCCGTTCCGAAAAGGCTCCAGGTGCCGCAGCTGATATATATAAAATCATCGTATTTTGTAGGAGTTGCCGCAACTGCCGAAGCAGTATCATGGCTTGCTACCGCAATAACAGGGACTTTTTTGCAGCCTAATTCTTCGCAGATATCGTCTTTTAAATAACCGTAAACACTTCCGGGTTTAACAATAGGTGCAAAGATATTTTTATCAAGCCCTAATTTTTCGATAAGCTCAAAATCCCAGTCCTTTGTATTCGGATCTAAAAGATTTGAAGTGGAGGCTATGGTAGATTCTTCTTTCATTTCGCCTGTTAAGAAATAAGCGAAAAGATCGGGGATCATAAGGAACTTAGCGGTTTGCTCTAAAAGCTCGGGCTCGTTCAGTTTAAGATACATCAGCTGATAAAGAGTATTAAAATGCATACACTGCATTCCCGCTCTGCTGTAAAGCTCGTCTTTCGAAATATACTTTTCAAAAACCTTTTCAGGAATACTTCTCGTTCTCTGGTCGCGGTAATGAACAGGGTTAGATATAAGCTCGCCTCTTTTATTTATCAGCCCAAAGTCTACTCCCCAGGTATCGATACCTATCGCGTCAAAACCTCCTGAATTTACAGCTTTTGTTATACCGGTCTTTATTTCAAAAAAGAGTCTTAAAATATCCCAGTACATTCTGCCGTTTACATTAACGGGATCGTTTGAAAATCGGTGAATTTCCGTCATTTCTATCTTTCCGTTTTTAAGTTCGGCTAACATCGCTCTTCCGCTTGACGCGCC
The DNA here is from genome assembly GCA_900547095.1 of uncultured Oscillospiraceae bacterium. Classification (GTDB taxonomy): domain Bacteria; phylum Bacillota; class Clostridia; order Oscillospirales; family Acutalibacteraceae; genus UBA737. The sequence continues at coordinate 97,337 of URFG01000004.1, read as the reverse complement.
GAAATCAAAGGATAATACTTTTTTCATAAAAGTCCTCCGAAATTAAAATATATATTTATATATTAATAATAACAGATAAAAATAGATTTGTCTATTAAAATATGATATAATTTAAAAATCGAGGTGATATATCATAGATATCTGGCAAAAACTTAAAAATTCGGATAAACCTATAGTGCTTTACGGTATGGGTAACGGCGCCGATAAAATTTTAAATGTCTTAAATTCCTATAATATAACTCCCGCGGGCGTTTTCGCTTCCGACGGCTTTGTCAGAGATAAGTTTTTCCGCGGATACCATATTGAAAGCCTTTCTTATTTCGAGAAAAAATATGAAGATTTTATAATTCTTCTTTGCTTCGGTACGGAGAGGGAAGAAGTTATAGAAAATATTAAAAATATTATGTCAAGACACGAGCTTTTAGCTCCCGATGTGCCTGTTTTCGGGAATAATATTTTTGATTCGGATTTTGTAAATAAAAATTATGACCGCCTTAAAAAAGTATATGACAGGCTCGCTGACGATCTTTCTGAAAAAACCTTTGAAAATATGGTTAAATTTAAACTTTCAGGCGATTTAAACTATCTTTTTTCCTGTGAAGCGGAGAAAAAAGCGCCGTATGATGAAATTTTAAATTTGAGCGATAATGAAATCTATCTTGACCTCGGTGCATACAGGGGAGATACAGTTAAAGAGTTTTTGGAACTAAAAGAAAAATATAAAAAAATAACAGCGGTAGAACCTGATCCGAAAAGCTTTAAAAAGCTGAAAACTTTCAGTGAGAGTATTAAAAATATAGAAACCATAAACGCCTGCGTTCTTGATTTTACGGGAGAAACCGAATTTGATATCAGTAATTCAAGGGGTTCAAGTGCCGGAAAAGGTGAAAATAAGGTTAAATGTGTAAGCGTTGACGATATCTGCCCCGAGGCGACATTTATCAAAGCCGATATAGAGGGCGCGGAGCTTAAAATGATAAACGGCGCTGTAAACACGATAAAAGCAAACCGCCCTAAAATGGCTTTATCCTGCTATCACAGAAGCGAGGATCTTTTTACAATTCCCGAAAGAATATTCGAAATAAGAGAAGACTATAAAATATATATGAGGCATTTTAAAAGCGTGCCTGCGTGGGATACCGTCTATTATTTTGTAAATACTTGACAGGTAATACCAAAAATGATAAAATTATATAGATAAATTATAATGTGTGAGTTGTGCGGTGGCGTCGGATAATTCACAGTGTTAAATGTATCCCGGGTTTGAGATACGGTTCCCGGCCGGTACGATATTTTTCTGAATAGCCGGTAAAATACCGTTTTTTAATATTGGAGGTAAAAAAATTTAATGGACACTTTGACTCAAATTATTATTTTTGCAGTCGCCTCGGTTGTCCTTGCGGTTATAGGATTTTTTCTCGGCTCTGCGCATCGCAGAAAGTCGGCGGAAAAAACCATCGGCTCCGCGGAGGATGAGGCAAAGCGCATTTTAAACGAAGCAATGCGCGTGGCTGAAACCAAGAAAAAAGAAACTCTTATCGAAGCAAAAGAAGAAGTCCACCAGTTGAGGCAGGACACCGAAAAAGAATTAAGAGAGCGCAGAAGTGAAATTCAGCGCCAGGAGCACAGGCTCCAGCAAAAAGAAGAGAACCTTGACAGAAAAACAGATAATATCGAGCTTAAAGAAGAAAAGCTTGCCGCGCGTTCTAAGGAAATTGACGATAGAATGGCAGAATGCGAGCAGATAAAGAGAAGTCAGCTCGACATGCTCGAAAAAATTTCCGGTTTTTCTAAGGAGCAGGCTAAATCCGAACTTTTGACTGCGCTTGACGGCGAGCTTTCTCACGAAAAAGCCGTTAAGATTATGGATTACGAGCAGAAAACTAAGGATGAATGCGATTCCATAGCAAGAGAGATAATAGGCAGAGCAATTCAGCGCTGCGCTGCGGATCATTCTTCGGAAATGACCGTTTCGGTCGTTGCTCTTCCGAATGATGAAATGAAAGGCAGAATAATAGGCAGAGAGGGCAGAAACATAAGAGCTATAGAGAATGCCACAGGTGTCGATCTTATAATTGACGATACTCCAGAGGCTATCACTGTTTCAAGCTTTGAGCCTATCCGCAGAGAAATCGCAAGAAGAACTCTTGAAAAGCTTATTGTTGACGGAAGAATTCATCCGGCGAGAATTGAAGAAACGGTTGCTAAAGCAACCGCTGAGGTTGACGCTATTATTAAGCAAGAGGGCGAGCGCGCTATGATAGAAGCCGGGGTACAAAATCTTCACCCCGAGCTTATCAAGCTTTTAGGCCGCCTTCATTTCCGCACCAGCTACGGTCAGAATGTTTTAAACCATTCTTTGGAGGTTTGCCACCTTTCGGGGATTTTAGCTGCAGAACTCGGAGCGGATGTAACTCTGGCTAAAAGAGCAGGTCTTCTGCATGATATCGGAAAGGCGATAGACCACGAGCAGGAAGGCTCTCATATTCAGCTCGGCGTTGAAGCCGCTAAGAAGTACCGTGAGAGCGAAGCGGTTATCCACGCTATTCACGCTCACCACGGCGACGTGGAAGCTAAAACTGTGATCGCATGTATCGTTCAGGCGGCAGACGCTATTTCGGCTGCTCGCCCCGGTGCCAGAAGAGAAAATATTGAGAATTATATTAAGCGCCTTGAGAAGCTTGAAGAAATCGCCAATTCTTTCAGCGGTGTAGAAGATTCTTTCGCTATCCAGGCAGGAAGAGAGATAAGAATAATCGTTAAACCTGATGTTATAAGCGACGATCAGATGGTAATTATCGCTCACGAAATTGCCGAAAAAATTGAAAACGAGCTTGAATATCCGGGTCAGATAAAGATAAATCTTATCAGAGAAAACCGCGCTGTGGATTATGCAAAATAAATATACTTTTGCTTGACATTTTATTTAGGCGAATGTATAATATTTAATCGCAAAGGCAAGGATGTCTTAGGGGAAGTCCCTTAGGCATCCTTTATTTTTTTATGGAAAAGAGATAAGGTTTATGAAAATCGGGATTATCGGAGCGGGCGCTATGGGCTGCCTGTATGCAAGTATGCTAAGCGAGAAAAACGATGTAAAACTGCTAGATGTCAGCGAAAAGGCTGTAAGCGCAATAAATGAGCACGGAATTATTATGACCTGTAAAGAAAGCAAAGAAAAAAAGAACTATCGCGTGAGCGCATATTTCAGCGGTAAGTTTGATGAAAAGCTTGATCTTATAATAGTTTTTGTTAAGGATACCGCCACAAAAGCGGCTTTAGAGTCGAACGCAGATCTTATCAAAGAAGATACTCTTCTTTTATCTCTTCAAAACGGGCTCGGCAACTTTGAAATTATGGAAGAATTTGCGGATAAAAGCAGAATTTTGCTCGGCACAACTAAGCATAACTGCGTAACATTATCTTTCGGCGAAATATATCATTCCGGAGCGGGAATCACTCATATCGGCTCGCCCATAGGCAATAACGGGGCAGCAAAAAAGATATCGGATATGTTTAATGAAAGCGGAATAGAAACAGAGGCTTGCACTGATGTGAAAAAACTTCTCTGGCAAAAGCTTTTTATTAATATGACTATAAATTCGGTCACTGCACTGCTCGATAGCCATATTTCCGTTATCGCCGATTCGGCAGGCGCTTCTTCTGCCGCAAAAAAACTTATTGACGAGGCAGTATCGGTAGCTAAAGCTGACGGCGAGGAATTTGACAATGATAAAGTTTATAAAGATGTTATTGAAACCGCGCGTAGGCTTGGCACAGGAAAGGCTTCAATGTGCCAGGATATGGAAAATAAAAGAAAAACAGAAATCGATTTTATTAACGGCGCAGTGGTAAAATTAGGCAGGAAGTACGGCATTGAAACGCCTTTTCATTCTTTGGTCGTTGATCTGATACACGCAAAAGAAAGTCTTTTTTAAAAATTTTTCAAAAAGTACTTGCATATTTATGAATTATATGCTATTATATTAATCGTTAATTGCATATTATTCATTTATGGAGGTATTTTTATGAATAAAAAAGATATAAAAAAGGTCGTTCTTGCATATTCCGGAGGGCTAGACACTTCAATAATAATTCCCTGGCTTAAAGAAAATTATAATGATCCCGAAATCATCGCCGTTTCAGGCAATGTCGGCCAGCAGGATGAGCTTGAGGGCTTAGAAGAAAAAGCTATTAAAACAGGCGCTTCAAAGCTTTATGTTGAGGATCTCACCGAGGAATTTTTAACAGACTATGTTTTCCCCTGCGTTCAGGCGGGCGCACTTTATGAGGACTATATGTTAGGCACTGCTTTTGCAAGACCTCCTATTGCTAAAAAGCTTGTTGAAATAGCCATAAAAGAGGGAGCAGACGCTATCTGCCACGGCTGCACCGGAAAAGGCAACGATCAGGTAAGATTTGAAATGGCCATAAAGGCTCTTGCCCCTGATATGACTATTATTGCACCCTGGAGAGAATGGAGCATTAAATCGAGGGAAGAAGAGATAGAGTATGCCGAGGCGCATAATGTTCCGCTTAAAATAAACAGGGAAACCAATTATTCTAAGGATAAAAATATCTGGCATTTATCTCACGAGGGACTCGACCTTGAAGATCCGGCTAATGAGCCTTTGTATAATAAAGAGGGATTTCTTGAAATGGGCGTTTCACCGGAAATTGCACCCGATACTCCCACTTATGTTAAGATCCACTTTGAAAAAGGCATTCCGACTGCTGTAAACGGTAAGGAAATGAGCGCTACAGAGCTTGTTGCAACCCTTAATAAATTAGGCGGAGAAAACGGTATAGGTCTTCTCGATATCGTAGAAAACAGGCTTGTGGGAATGAAATGCAGAGGAGTTTATGAAACCCCAGGAGGTGCAATTCTTTATAAGGCGCACAATGTGCTTGAAACTCTCTGCCTTGATAAGGAAACCTCACATTATAAAGCACTCATTGCTCAGAAGCTTGCGGAGATCGTTTATAATGCGCAGTGGTTTACTCCTTTAACTGAGGCAATTTTGAGCTTTGTTAAAACCACTCAAAAAACAGTTACCGGCGATGTTACCTTAAAGCTTTATAAAGGCAATATGATAAATGCAGGCGTTACTTCACCTTATTCGCTTTATGATCCTGAGATCGCAACCTTTGAGGAAGACGATGTTTATAATCAGGCAGATGCCACTGGCTTTATAAATCTTTACGGACTTTCAACAAAAGTTTATGCTAAAATGAAAGCTAAAAACGGCTTAAAATAAGCATTTTTGAAACTTTTAAACAGAATATTTAACATAAAAAATATCATAAAAATAACCGCGGAATTTTAATTTCCGCGGTTATTTTTTAAAGCTCTGCCGTAAAACTTACCGAATATCCGTCAGGGCTTTTTGCATATATTTTTCCTTTGTGACTTTCCGTAATGCTTTTTGCTATTGAAAGCCCTATTCCGAATCCGCCCGTTTCGCTTTCCATTACCGCCGCGATATTATCGAGATTTGATGAAGATAAATTACCGTTTAAGTCATAATTTAAAACAAAGTATCTCGTCATAAAAGGCTTTTCGCGGTCCTGTAAACGACGGAAACGGCGCTATAGACTTTGACGGCACTGCTAAAATAACAGGCTGAATATTCGTTGCAACAGGCTCAAGTGGAATGGCGATGAACTTCGGCAGCGATTCCACACAGGGAAGTATAATGGTAGACCTTGATTCACAGTCGCAAAGCGCAGTGGTCTTAAAGGACTCTTCTTCAAACGAGATAGTAAGCTTTACTCCCGCAAAGAAATATATAAATGTGGTGGTTTCCGCACCGTCGGTAGTAAAGGGCGGAATTTACACGATAGCTTCGGGTAATCTTTCAAAGTCAGTTACTCTTGACAGCCTTATTTACGGCGAATCAGGAGGAATGGGAGCGGCTGCTCCGGGTAACGGTGCCGCACCCGGTGCAAACGGCGAACAGCCGAGTGGAAATAAGCCGTCAGATAACGGCACACAGCCGCCCGAAAAACTCGATTCTTCGAATGAAAACCAAACAGGAAACTTTGATACAAACAGCAGACCTGATAAAAAGCCCGATAAGAAGCCTGATGAAAACGGAAATTCTTCACAGTCTTCAAAAAGCAAAAATCTTTACAAAGCACCGAAAGCTCACAGAGCTGAAAAAATTCCCCGCCGAATTAAATTCGCGGGGGATTATACATTCATTTTAGGGTTATCGGTTCTGTTTAGAAGAAAATCTACGGATACATTATAATAGTTTGCAATTTTAATAAGCGTTGCAGTCGGAATATCGATATCACCGCGCTCATAATTACTGTATACTCTTTGACTGCACGAAAGAATTTTTCCGAGCTGCGTTTGCGTTAGATCATTGTCTTCTCTTAAATCACGGATTCTTTTATAATAAGCCATAAAAAACCTCCCGAAATTATAATTTGATTTATTTACTCAATTATAGTTTAGAAAGTTTTTCGCTATTGACTTTTAGCGAAAAATCCGCTAAAATTATAAATAGATTTAAATAAAAGGGGAGGAAAGCTGTTAAATTTTGTAAAAATTCAGAAAGGAGAGATTTTAAATGGAAAAAGGAATAATAGCAATTTTAAGTATGGAAGAGTTCAAAAAAACAAAATATTCAGTTTCAGTGCGGAAAGAACAAACTATAGAAAAATTGATTTCTCAAATTAAAAGCGAGCATAAAAACATAGATATTTCTCTTGTAAAGGCGTTTTATTTTGAATGCGAAAAGCAAATTTCAGAAGTTGAGAAGATTTTAAGAAAACTTTTAGTTCAAGCATTCGGACCCTATCAGCCTGAAAATCACTGGGAATTATATTCAAATTCAGAAGGAAATGAATTTATAGAATATATAGAAAATCTTGTCAAATTTTCAAATAATATAAACAAAATAGAAATTAAATATAATTAAGGAGTTATTTTATTATGCAAAAAAAGATAGTTTCTTTATTTTTGAGTTTACTAATAATATTTTCGCTGTGTCCGTTTTCTGTTTTTGCTGAAAATGCGCAAAATATTTATGCTTTAGAAAGTAATAGATATATTGGTGAAAAAGATAATCCGATTGTTTCTTTAGAAGTTCCTGATGTCACTATTATAGAAAATACATATGGAACAAAAACAGGTGGATTTTTTTATTATTTTAAAGATATTTATAATTCTGATATCAAATGTATTGCTTCTTATAAAGAAGGGGAAAAGAAATACGATTGTGCGAATATAGATGAATCGGATTTAAAAAAGCAGGAAACCAATCACTGGATTGCAGGAAATACCTACAAATTAAAAGTAAACTATGAGGGAATTGAAAACAATGTAAATGTTAAAATTATTAAAAACCCGATAAAAGAAATAAAAATAGAGGATGTTTTTGTTTATGAAGGACTGAATTATTATGATGAAAACGGACATTCAGAGGAATGGTATTCTCCCCGATATAAAGTTACATTAAACGACGGAACTGTTTTATCATCCAAAAGTAGTTCTGCGTATGAAAATTTTGTTATAATCGGTGGCAGAGAGTATGAATTGAAAGTGGATAATAATCAAATAGATTTTAATTCACTCGAAGCCGGAAAAAGCTATAAAATAAATTGTGAAATTTCAGGGATTATGACAACATATAACTTAAAAGTTTTAAAAAGTCCTTTTAAATCATTGCATATTGATGATATTGAAGTGAAAAAATCTCCATCGGAGCAATTTTATAGCTATTTTCCTAAATCGGGAACTGTAGAGCTTGATTCGGGAGAAAAGGTTGATCTTAATAATTGCGGCTACGGGTTAGATATTACTTTAAACGGAAAAACTTTTAATGTTGATTATGACAGTGGAAAACAATTTGATAAGTCTTTTGAAGAGGAAAAAGTCTATTCAATAGAAGCTTCTTTAGGGAAATTAAAAACAACATATAATGTTAAAGTTTTAAAAAGTGACAACGACAATAACATTCAGGTTACAAATATTGAATTAATTTCAAATCCCGATAAAACGGAATATATCATAGGTGAATGTTTTGATTTGCGAGGGGCTGTAATCAGACTTAGTTTTTCGGATAATAGTTTTGAAGATATTAAAGTAACTGAATTACCGGATGCTTACCTTTGTTTTTATGTTTTTTCAAAAACTCTTAAAGAATATTTTACCGTATTTTTTACCGTAAGCAATTTTTATAATATTTATTTCAACTCAGTCGGTCCTAAAAATGTCAAGCTTTATGCATTTAATCAAGAATTTGAATGCTCCGTAACAGTAAAAGAAAATACTTGGAAAGAAATCTCAGTAGAAGACTTTTTTACTTTAAATCCGAAATTTAGTTTTACAGATAAAAATGGTAATAAATTTTCTTCGAAAAAAGAAAAAATTGGTTTTTTCGACGGTTTTGGAGGGGGGACTCCGTGGTTCTATAAGTCAACACAGTATAGTATGGCCTTTCTTACAGACTTAGGAATTTTTTATTTAGATTGTTATAATTGGGAGAACGGAGAAAACAGTTACTGCAATTTCTACTTAAACAATAGAAAACTAAAAAGTAATACTTTGAATAAAAAAGCAATAAGTTCACCTGAAAACAAATTTCAAACAGCAGATATTCCAGATGCAGTAAGTTATGAATTTTCAAATATCGGCAGTAAAAAAATTTTTAACAATACCGTTTATGTTGAAAAAGAATTCTATTATAAAGATGGATCAAAGAAAATTGCATATATGAGATTTGATAAAGATTTCGAATTATTAGGGTATGATTTTGATGTTGAAAAAGGCAATATTGACGGCGACGAAAGAATAACAGATAAAGATGCAATACATTTGCTGATGTATAGCTACTTTCCGGAAGATTATCCTGTTAATCAATCCTGCGATTTTAACGACGACGGGGTAATATCCGATAAAGACGCCATATATCTTCTTATGCATTGTTATTTCCCGGAAGATTATCCTATAAAATAAAAAGGGGTTTATAAAATATGAAAAAAATAATATCACTGCTAACAGTGTTTTGCTTATTATTTTCTTTTGCAATTACTGCTTCCGCCGCAAATATAAGTATAAGTATTTCCGGAAACGGCTCCGTCACCTTAGGAAATAATGTTACTTATACCGTAAATCTAAGCGGAGCACAGAATTGCTCTGGAGGATCAATCGCTTTAACCGTAGGGGATAAGCTTGAAGTAATATCAGGCGAGTTTATAAAAACCGACGCACTACTGAATTATTTCGATCTTTCAAAAAATAAAGGCGCGTTTTCCTTTGGTAAAGATGTCGACTTAAACGGTGCTTTTTTCAAATTTACTGTAAAGGCAAAAGAATATTCAAGCTTAGATCAGCAAATAAATGTTAATGTTACTTTGGCAGATAATTCTTCTTCCTCTGCAACAAAAACTCTAAAAATTACATCTGTTTCTCATTCTTTCGGTTCCTACATAAAAGTAAACGATACTACACATAAACGCGTATGCTCCGAGTGCGGATATGAGCAAATAACTAACCATACATGGAACAGCGGTAAAGTAACAAAACAGCCTACCTGTAAAGAAACAGGAGTAAAACACTTTGAATGTACCGCCTGCAAAGCAGAAAAGGATGAAACTATAGCTAAAACCAATAACCATAGCTGGGGAAATTATGAGGTAAAAGTTAAACCCGGCTGCACAACGCAGGGTACGCAGATAAGAGAATGCTCCGTATGCAAAAAGACAGAAACTCATTCTATCCCCGCAACAGGCCATAGTTTTAACGATTGGAGAACAAGTAAATCCGCAGGCTGTACAACACAGGGAGAAGAAAAGCGCAGCTGCTCGAAATGCGGCCATACCGAAACAAGAGCAACAAACGCTTTAGGACACAGTTTTTCAAACCCCACTGTAACAAAGAAACCTACCTGTACAGAACAGGGTACGGAATCCGGTAAATGCACCCGCTGCGGCCAGACAACCTCACAGAGCATAAAACCGTTAGGCCATAAGTTTACCGAATGGTCGGATACTAAAGCTCCCGATTGCACAAACGGCGGCATGCAGGAAAGAAAATGTACTGTATGCGGTGCAGCCGAAACAAGAAACACTCCTGCCTTAGGCCACGATTTTGAAAACCCGACCGTAATAAAAGAACCCACTATAAGCGAAACAGGACTTAAAGAGGGTAAGTGCAAACGCTGCGGTCAGACTACAAGCGAAGTAATACCCTGCTCGGTAAAGGATGAAACAACAGGAACACTGTTTGAAGCAAACGAGGGTACATTCGAAAAGGGAAGCGAAATAAAGATAGAAGAGATAAAGAAAGATGATCCTGCTTATGAGTCGGTAAAGAACATATTAAAGGATATCTGCAAAGAATTTAAGCTTTATGATATAACAGCGTATTTAAACGGAGCAAAGATACAGCCCAAAAACGAAGTAACCGTTACATTTAAAATACCGCAGGGTTTCGGTAAGAATATAGCGATATATTATATAACCGAAGACGGAAATTATGAAAAGCTTGAATCGACCGTAAACGAGGCTGAAAACACCGTAAGCGCAAAATTGAGTCATTTCAGCAACTATGCAATATGCAAGCTTGATGAAAAGGAAACTAAATCCGCTGATATTAAAGATTCAAAAGCAAAAGGATCAAATCATATTTGGATATTTATTCTGATTGCTGTTGTTTTAATTGCAGGAGCAGGTGTGGGCGGTTTCTTTATATTTAAAAAGAAAAAAGCTAAAATATCCTGAAAATAAAGGCTTCCCATAAAAAGTGGGAAGCCTTGAATTCATTCTTTATAAACTCTTACGGTGAATTCTTTTCCGCATTTGGGACAGACGGTCTTATGCTTGCCTTTTCGTCTGGGCAGTTTTAAAGTCACTCTGCAGTGCGGGCACTTTTTATAAATGTGCGAGGTATCTGCGCTTCTTGCTCTTTTTTGCTTTATTTTATCAGAAACGAAGAAAAGAATCTTTCTTAATTTTCTGTTTTCCGCCGCTCTCGCGTTTATATTTCTCGAAAGAAAGCGGAAGATCGCATAGATCATCAATGCATAAATTATCAGCTGAAGAACTATGAGTCTTAAAAAACTATTTATTACGGCAAGAACTACCGATATACCTACAAGGCAGTAAAAGAAAGTATCCACACCGTATCTGCCTTGCATAAACTGATAAAGTTTGTATCGAAAGCCCATAATATACCTCCGTGATTTTTTTATATACTAAATTATATCCGTAAATTATTAAGAAAGAATTAAATTAAATTGTATAATTTATTTTTTTATGTTATAATGAATTCACACCGACAGCGGTAAAACGCTGTCGAAATGCCTTGCGGCATTAAGAAAATCGGAGATTTTCATATAAATTCATTGAAACGATAAAATAGTCGCACTGCGGTGCGACGCGGCTGTCGCCTTACAAAGGCCCAAAGCCTTTGTTTTTTTATGTTATAATGTATAGTTGTTAGGGGATAGGATATGTTTTCAAAGGTTAAAAGTATCGGAATTTTCGGTATTGATTCATATATGATTGAAGTTGAGGCGGATATTTCTGGAGGTCTGCCGTCTTTTGATATAGTCGGCTTGCCTGACGCGGCAGTTAAGGAATCCCGCGATAGGGTAAGAGCGGCAGTGAAGAACTGCGGCTTTAAATTTCCCACAGGCAGGATCACAGTAAATTTAGCTCCTGCGGATATGAAAAAAGAGGGAGCAGTCTATGATCTTCCCGTGCTCATCGCTATTCTTTCCGCGTCAAAACAGCTTGTTTTGCCCGATGATGACTCCGTTTTTATAGGCGAAGTTTCTTTAAGCGGTGAAGTAAGAAAGGTAAACGGCGTGCTTGCTATGGTGATCACTGCAAAGCAAAGCGGCGTTAAAAATGTATTTGTCCCCGAGTATAATGCCTGCGAGGCGGCGGCGATCGACGGAATAAACGTCTATGCCGTTAAAAATATCAAGCAGCTTTTCGATCATCTTACAAATGTTTTACCTATTGAAAAAGAGCAGTTTAAAATTGCCACGGCGCCGTCAAGCGAATCGTTGCTTGATTTTTCCGATGTTAAAGGTCAGATCTTAGCCAAAAAAGCTTTAGAGGTTGCGGCGGCAGGAGGGCATAACATATTGCTTATCGGTCCTCCCGGAAGCGGTAAAAGTATGCTTGCTAAAAGATTGCCGTCAATCCTGCCGGAAATGACCTTTGAAGAGTCTATCGAAACCACTAAAATTCACTCTGTAGCAGGTATTCTTAAAAAGGACGAGCCTATCATTACCTGCCGCCCTTTCAGAGCTCCTCACCACACGGTATCATCTGCCGGTCTTATCGGCGGCGGCTCTGTGCCCAAACCCGGCGAGGTATCGCTCGCGCATAACGGAGTTTTGTTTTTAGACGAGCTTCCCGAATTTAAAAGAGACGCTATGGAGGCACTCCGTCAGCCTCTTGAAGACGGGGTGATTACCGTATCGCGAGTCCACGCGTCTATTACATATCCGAGCGCTATAACGCTCGTTGCGGCGATGAATCCATGCCCCTGCGGGTATTACGGCCACCCTACTAAGCATTGCTCTTGCTCGCCGAATATGGTAAGAAAGTATTTAAACCGAATTTCAGGCCCTATGCTTGACAGGCTTGATATCCATGTCGAAGTTCCGCCGGTAGATTATCAGTCGCTCGCGAAAAGCTCTAAGGGCGAATCCTCCGCAGAGATCCGAGAGAGGGTAAATAAAGCGCGCTTTATTCAAAACGAGCGATATAAAGGCACAGGTATTCCATGCAATGCGAGAATAACTCCGTCACTGCTCAGAGAAGTATGTATTATGACTGACGACGCGTCAAAATATTTAAGCTTAAGCTTTGATAATCTCGGTCTTTCCGCCAGAGCTTATGATAGGATCTTAAAGGTTGCAAGAACAATAGCGGACCTTGACGGCAAAGAAGTAATAGAGAAAAAGCATATTTTGTCCGCTATTAGGTTTAGAAGTCTTGACAGGAAATATTGGGACGATTGATTTTCTCTCTTTGTAGGTTTGTCAATGATATGTTACACATTAGGGAAAGCAAATAAGACGTGTTTAGGAGAGAGCCAGTTAAGAGGACGCATAGGGAAATTGTTGTATTGACGCTGGCGAAGGGCTAATTGTTTTTTGAAATCATCGAAGGAAAAGAAAGTATGTCTGGCATAAAATTCCTCGTTATCCTTACGGTGACTGCGTTCTACCTTACCATTGTGTTTAGGAGTAAAAGGTTTGATTAACTTATGTCTGATTCCCATTTGTGCAAGGGTTTTCTCGAAAAGAGTCAGAGGTTTGGTTTTACCATTGCTCATTCGATTGGTAAATTCAAATCCATTATCGGTTTGAACACACTCAATAGCATAGGGAAACTTCTCTGCTACATGGAGAAGGAATTGTGTTGAAGAATAGGTGCTGTGCTCTTTGAAAGCTTCCAAATATCGAAAACGGCTGTATTCATCGATGAAAGTATATTGATAGAACTTCTCTCCTTTAGCATCACCGACAAGACAGGCAGCAGGTACAAATTTGACGTCAATCTGTACTCGTTGTCCGGGATATTGCATTTGCTCATAAGGTTTTGATTTTTCTTTTGGATTAGGCAGTTTGACGGGCTTGCCGTCTATTCTTCTTAAAAGACGATATAATCCGGAAATGGATCTGGTGTATCCTCGTTGACGGAGCTTAACCCAAAACACAACCAACCCCGCATAAGGATTTCGCCGGCGCATATTCTTGACGAGCGCTATCTCATCTTCTGTGTGCTGGTTTGGATGACTATGTGGCCGTCGAGAGCGATCTGCAAGCGAACGAACGGTTCCATCGTACTTTTCGCGCCAACGGTATATATTTTGCCTGCTTGTTCTATACCGTATCGCTGCTTTCGTTACTCCGTGTTCAAAAGAATATTCAATTACCACTTGCTTAAAATGCATATCTTGTGTTATCTTATTCATAGCGAATAGGGTGACACCTGCCTTTCGGTTTTGTTTTGAAGCAACTCAACCTTAACACAGGTCGCTCCTATTCGCTACCCTTTTTTTATTATTTGTCACACATCATTGTACAACCTACATTAAAACAAAACAGCTTAAGGAAAAACCTTAAGCTGTTTTAATTTTTAAAATTTATCTATTTTTCAACGACTAATAACACACCCTCCGGACCGATCTTTTGATTAGGCTCTGTTAACAGATCTTCGGAAATACATTTTTCAATCAGATCATTCAAAAGGTTGATTCCGGCAACCAACAGGTTATACGATTTGTATTCGTTTAAAAGGTGCTTTTGAATGTGCGAAACCATGTAAGTATGCAGTTCAGTTGCAATCTCTTTTGCAATATCTTCTATGGAGTCATAGTACCCGCAAAGAAGATTGCGGAAATTCTCCCAGTTCTTTTTTTCGATCGTAACGATTCGCGGCTCTAAAATCTCTCCGTTTTTTCTTAAAAAACCGCATGGGACACTTCTTCCTTTATAATATTGATGTAAAGAAAAGAAAGAAGGTTTTTATATGTATTATTTCAGAAAAAAGAGCACGGGAAAAATTATTCATACAGCCGATTGTTTCCATTTATTTAACACCGATATCAGAAATATCGGTTGGTTTGAAACATTATCTGAAGCATATGCAAAAGGATATAGACTTTGCAAGCACTGCAATCCGCTTTTTAAATATTTTAAAAAAGAAGAAGATCAAATTTATGATTTTTGCAGAGAAAAAGGAATGTCCGTTCGTCTTAACAACAGAAGCATTTCTGTAGATTCAATCTATAGTGTATGGAAAATTGCGCCGGATGAAAACAACAAAATAATCCTTTATCATAAAAATTCTTTTGAAACAAAAAAAGACTGTCTCAGCAAAATGGCAGGTTACCATTTACAGGGCGATGTTCGCAGAGAGAACATTTTAGGTTACTTAAATTACATAATTGATCACGATTATTTTCGTATGTTTAATCCTGTACACGTGCCTAAAAAAGCGATTGAATCGGCTCAGCCAAAAAAAGGACAAAAAAATACAGAAGTCAACAGATACGTATTAAAAAACATGAACGCAGGCAGGCTATAAATAACGTGATCGGTGTAATTGATTCGTTAAAAGTTCCGTCAGCTATGACAGCTTCCGCGGCAATGTAATATTTAAAAAGGAGTAAATTTATGAGTTTTAAAATCGGATTTTCGGTAGAAACAGAAAACGAAAATAAATGCAAAACAGTAAAAAAAGAAGTTCCCGTTATAAAGAAGTCGGTTGTACAAGTCTATTTTCCGGACAGGCACCTTACCTGCTCATATTTCAATGATAAATTTGATTTAAAATGCGGAGATCTTGTTTTTGTAGAGGGCAAACTTGAGGGATTGCAAGGTCAAGTTACTGATGTCAATTATAATTTTAAAATAAGATTGTCTGATTATAAGCGAATTTTAAGCGTAGCTGAAACAAATGTTATAGGAAAATTTCACTTAGCAGGTTCACACCTTATCACTGCCGATAAAAATGCAATTAATTACGATAAAATCATAACCTGGTTTAAAGCGCCTTCATATGAAGATGAGGAGTTTGTATTTTCTTATAATTCTGATGAGGTATTTAACTTAGAAGACTTCGGAAAAATGAAGATAGACAGCATAACCGCAGATAAAGGTTATGAGTATTTTATCAGAAATCAGGTGGAATATATCGAGCTTGACAGCGGTAAAGGAAGAGCAATTGTGACAGGAAGTAAACCTTATGAAGTTGAGTTTAACTATGAAAACGGACAAATCAGCGGACTTGTGTGCGATTGTTACTGTACAGGCACCTGTAAGCATGAATTCGCAACAATGCTTCAGTTAAAAGAAACTCTTGATTTTATTGAAAAAGAATATTCAGATATCAACTCGAATTCATATTTTGCTGCAGTAAACAGATCAACTTTTTTCAAAATTATTATCGACGGCAAAAGAGCGGCACATTTACTTTTTCATAATTTTAGTATAAACAGTTGAGTCTAAAAGCTTTTTGCGATATAATAAGCATAGTTCTTCAAAGGAGAGCAGATATGAATAATATATAGTTTGGTTTCTTATTATGTTGCCTTGCAGCGCTTTGTTTAGTATCATAAGAGTATATGCTTTTTTTAGGAAAAAGCATATGTGGTTTTGGTCCATGTCGACCGTAGATGAAACGGAAATTGCCGATATTCCCGCTTATAACCGCGCTAACGGAATAATGTGGATAGTATTTTCTATTCCGTTATGGTTATCAGCATTTTTGGGCTCCCGGCACGCAATAATATCGCTTGTTTTGATTATTTTAAGCTGCGTTATCGGACTTCCGGCTCTTGTGATAGTATATAAGAGGATATATGCAAAATATAAATGTTAAGTGACTTCTTTTTTATAAAATGACCGAAAGCAGAGAAAAACTTTGCTTTCGGTCATTTTTTATTGTTGCTTTTAAATTATAGGTATATTGAGAAGAATTTTGCGTCGTCACTTTCAAAATTAGCGGCAGACGCATAGTCGCACATAACATATTCATTTGATTTACCGTCAACAGCAATATTAACTCTTGTGACAACAAGACAGTTAGAATTGTTCTTGAGTTGAGGCGCAGTTATTTTGGTAATGCTTTTGCCGTAAAGAGAATCGGCCGTAAACATATCGCTCTCTTCGGCTCCGAATCGTTTTGTTCGGGCTAATATAACAGGACCGCGGCGCAGTACAATTTTTGAGCTTTTTAGCATACTTTCTTTATTGCAAACGCCGTAAACGCTGTCTACCCATCTTACAAGATGATAATCGCCCTCCGGTATAGGCGACCATTTTCTTTCGATCACTTGAACCGTCATATCAAATTTTATTCTTAAAATTGTCGTGCCGGGATTAAGCTTGACTTCATAATATTCACCGCATTTGACCGGAATTTCATCGTCAAGATTTATGCGCAGCTTTGTATTTTTGCTCCATTCGGGAACTCTAAGATAAAGCTTTTTGCCGGGTTTGGGGTTTCTTACGGAGAGTCCGACCGATCCGCCGTCAGTGTATCCCGAACCTACGCAGATTTCGGTATCTTCAAATTTAACATAGCTTTGATTGTATAAGTTAATAAAATAACCGCTTTCATTCTCAGTAACAGCGGTTACGGCGGCATTTGCAAATCCGCGCCCCACATTGTTAAGGCAGCAATGCTGATATTTGGTTTCACATTGAGGTACGGCGTTCCAGTGCCTGCCTGCGGAACGGACAAAAAATGCACCGCTCTTTCCGTTTGAATATACCCCTGCCAAAAAAGCGTTTAAAAATGCTTTTTCAAAGGAATTTATATATTTAATATTTCCTGTAATCTTAAACAGCTCGTGGCACAAACGCATCCAATGAATTACATCGCAAACTTCGGTTGCGGCGTCGGCATAATCTGACGCATTATGATATCTTTCGCAATATCCGACCGAGCCTAAAATGTTAGATTCATATTTGACGAGAGTTTCGTAAAAAGATTCGGATGCTTCGAGCAAAATTCTGTCGCCGGTCAAACGGTATAACTCAAGAATACCGTCAAAGCAGCTCGTCATTTCATAAGCTTTGGGCAGCCAGCCGTCGTTAATATCATACCATTCGGCAACAGGTTTTTTTGAAAGAGCGTTGTATAAAAGATTCGGTCTTTCATTATCATCGCGAGACCATTCTTTAACTATATCTTGACCGAATTTCAAGTATTTATCATCGGCTGTGATTTTGTAAAGAATAAGCATAGGTTTAAGAATTGAGCATGACGAAAGACCGTCCATAACGCCGCTGTCTTTAACCCGCTTTCCGTCTGCTTCAAACTTAGCAATTATCCAATCCGCAAGTTTTACTGCGCCGGACAAAATTTGCTCTTCATCAAGATAATCATAGGCTTCGACCAAACCCCACAGGGTGTATTTCATACCCCAGATATTCCAGCAGTAGTCATTTTCCCAACCGGAGTAAAGAGCGGATTTTTTAGCGTCAAAAGGATATATATTATCCGAATTTCTGTATGTAGAAAGGTAACCGTCTTTTCGCTGCAACGAGAGTATTTTATAGCACGATCTTTTAAGAGATTCTTTTAATTTTTCGTCGTTTTTATATCTGCAGCATCTCACAGCGCTTAGCATGAGCTTGCCCCAAAATTCGCTGCGCCAGGAGCCAAAGGTGTATATATCGTCATACTGCGTGGCAAAAAAATCTTCGGCTTCACGAAGAATTTCCTCAATTGCAAAGTTACTGCTTATTCGCTCATAGATAAATCGGTCAAAGCGGGCGCCTATTTCACCCTCTAAAAAGCAGGAACCGAGCGGAGCCGTTTGCATTATATCTTTAACTTTATATTAAACTTTGTAACTCATAAGGTTTCTCCTTTTTAAGTGAAAAAAATATTAACGGTGTAATTATATAAAGCGTAACTTAATTTGTCAATCTGAATTTTAAGGGTTTAATACAACATAGGTTGTAGGCATTTCAAGAGAATACACAAAATTTAATCACCGAATTTAGCTTTTATTTGTTCGTTAATAATGGCGTGCATTATAGGCACAACTTCCATATCATCTTTATGCACCGAAATCGTTGCAATATCGTCATTTTCCTCCATAAGATATTGCTGATTATATTGACTAAAAAGCACCTCGAATTTTAAAAAAATTTAAAGCGTCTGTAAATTATAGCTAAGAAAAAACCGGCAAACATCTTACGGTGCTTGCCGGTTTTTGGTCGGGGTGACAGGGCTCGAACCTGCGACATCCAGTTCCCAAAACTGGCGCGCTACCAACTGCGCTACACCCCGAAATATTTAATTTTTTTATCTGTGGGATACTATGTGGTCGCCAGCCTATTATAACACAAATCGACGGAAAAATAAATAGTCAAAACCTGCACGCCGCACCACATAAATAAGCTTACAACAGCTTATCTATAATACACCATAAAAAAGTATTTGTCAAGAAAACAAACAAATGTTTTTTGGTGTTTACTTTGCCGAAAATTATGGTATAATATAGATACATTAGAAATTTTCGGGGTAAAAAAGCTTTGGATAAATTTATACTTCATTCTGAATATAAGCCTACCGGTGATCAGCCGGAGGCAATAAAAAAACTCACAGCCGGGATAAATGCCGGTAACAGAGAACAGGTACTCTTAGGTGTTACCGGCTCGGGCAAGACCTTTACAATGGCGAATATTATCGCAAATATCAACCGCCCGACGCTGGTGCTCGCTCATAACAAAACTCTTGCGGCTCAACTGTGTTCGGAATTTAAAGAATTCTTTCCCGAAAATGCGGTGGAGTATTTTGTATCTTACTATGATTATTATCAGCCCGAAGCCTATATTCCCGGCACCGATACCTATATTGAAAAAGATTCTGCTATAAATGATGAGATAGATAAACTGCGCCACAGCGCGACCTGTGCGCTGTCGGAAAGGCGCGATGTTATAATAGTCGCCTCCGTTTCCTGTATTTACTCTTTAGGAGATCCTATAGATTACAGAAATATGGTAATATCGTTAAGGCAGGGAATGGTAAAAACAAGAGAAGAGCTGATTCATAAGCTTGTCGATTTGCAGTATGAAAGAAACGATATAAACTTTACCCGAAACAAATTCAGGGTAAGAGGGGATACGGTGGAAATTTATCCTGCTTACGCTTATGAAAGTGCTGTGCGAGTAGAGCTTTTCGGCGATGAAATAGACAGAATTTCTGAAATAAATACAGTCACCGGAAATGTCAAGCAGACTCTTTCTCATATTGCAATTTATCCCGCCTCTCATTATATTGTACCGCACGAAAAAATGGAAAAGGCGCTTTCTTCCATTAAAGATGAAATGGAAGAAAGGGTAAAATTCTTTACAGACTGCGGCAAACTCATTGAAGCTCAGCGAATAAGGCAAAGAACCGAATATGATATAGAAATGCTCCGCGAGATCGGAGTTTGCAAAGGTATAGAAAATTATTCGAGAGTTTTGTCGGGCAGAAAACCCGGCAGTACTCCGCCGACTTTGCTCGATTATTTCCCCGATGATTTTCTGCTTTTTGTAGACGAATCACACGTTACGCTGCCGCAGGTCAGAGGAATGTACGCAGGCGACAGGGGAAGAAAAGAAACGCTCGTTGAATACGGATTTCGTTTGCCCTCGGCTTACGACAACAGACCGCTGAATTTCGAAGAATTCTATTCGCATATTAATCAGGCGGTATTTGTTTCAGCTACTCCCGGGGAATTTGAAAAATCGAAAGCATCGCAGATAGTCGAACAGGTAATAAGACCTACGGGACTTTTGGACCCTCCGGTCACCGTTAAACCGAGCGAAGGTCAGATAGACGACCTTGTGTCCGAAATAAATTTAATAACCGAAAAGGGCGAGCGCACTCTTGTAACAACGCTCACAAAGAAAATGGCGGAGGATCTTACGGATTATCTTAAAAATCTCGATATAAAAGTAAGATATATGCATTCGGATATTGATACAATCGAAAGAATGCAGATAATCAGGGATTTAAGACTCGGAGAATTCGATGTGCTTGTGGGAATAAACCTTTTAAGAGAGGGACTTGATATCCCCGAAGTATCGCTTGTCGCTATTCTTGACGCCGATAAAGAGGGCTTTCTGCGCAGCGAAACCTCGCTTGTGCAGACTATAGGCAGAGCCGCGAGAAATGCTGACGGTAAGGTGATAATGTATGCCGATTCCGTCACCCCGTCAATGGAAAGAGCAATTTTCGAAACCGAAAGAAGACGGTCTATCCAACAGGAATATAATGAAAAGCACGGTATTACTCCTAAAACTATCAAAAAAGATGTTCGCGAGATAATAGAGATAGGCGTTAAAGAGGATAAGAGCGATAAAAAACTTACTAAAGCTGAAAAAGACGCGCTTATCAAGCGCCTGACCGAGGAAATGAAGCAGGCGGCAAAAATTCTTGAATTTGAGCAGGCGGCATTTCTGCGCGATAGGATAGAAAAACTGAAAAAACAATAAAACGAGGGTGTAAAAGGTTTTGGCTAACGATAAAATTATTATTAAAGGTGCAAGAGAGCATAATCTCAAAAATATCGACGTTACATTTCCGCGGGATAAGCTTGTGGTTTTTACAGGTCTTTCGGGAAGCGGAAAATCTTCGCTTGCTTTTGATACCGTTTATGCGGAAGGGCAGAGAAGATATGTCGAATCGCTTTCAAGCTATGCGAGGCAGTTTTTAGGCCAAATGGAAAAGCCGGATGTCGATTCTATTGAGGGACTTTCGCCCGCAATTTCCATTGACCAGAAAACGACCTCCAAAAACCCCCGATCCACTGTCGGAACCGTAACCGAAATATACGATTACTTAAGGCTTTTGTTTGCAAGAGTGGGAACTCCCCATTGCCCGGTGTGCGGAAAGGTAATAAGCCAGCAGACTACCGATCAGATAGTCGATTCGCTTATGAAGCTTGATCAGGGGACCAAAATTCAGATATTATCACCCGTTATAAGATCGAGAAAAGGCGAGCATATAAAAGAGCTTGACGGATTGCGCAAATCAGGCTATGTCAGAGTGAGAATTGACGGAAATATCTTCGACCTTTCAGAGGAAATTAAGCTTGAAAAAAATAAAAAGCACACTATAGAGGCTGTTGTGGACAGGCTTGTTATTAAGCCTGAAATCTCTTCAAGACTGACAGATTCGGTATCGACTGCTCTTTCACTTTCCGGCGGCCTTGTCAGCGCGGATATAATAGGGGGAGAAGAACTGCAATTTTCGCAGACTTATGCCTGCGAGGAGCACGGTATAAGTATTCCCGAGCTTACTCCCGCAATGTTTTCTTTCAATAATCCCACCGGCGCCTGCCCTACCTGCACAGGTATCGGCAGCTTTATGAAGATCGATCCGAGGATCATAATTAATGATGAAAACAAATCTCTTACCGACGGTTGTATAAAAGCTTCCGGCTGGGGAGTAAACAGTTGGTTTCACCCCGATGCCGGGGCAATAGCAACTATGTATTATCAGGGAATCGCCGATTATTATGATTTTGATATCAATACTCCCTGGAAAGATATTCCGAAAGCGGCGCAAAACGCCGTACTTTACGGAACAGGAGATAAAAAGCTTAAGCTCAAAAGGTCTGCTGAATGGGGCGGAGGGAATTATGAAGCTCCTTTTGAAGGAGTGGTAAATAACCTTGAGCGCAGGTATAAAACAACCCAAAGCGATTATGCAAGAAGCGAGCTTGAAAGCTATATGACCGAGTGCGTTTGCCCCGACTGCAAAGGGGCAAGATTAAAGCCTGAATTTCTTGCGGTGACCGTCGGAGGAAAGAATATCAAAGAATTTTGCGATCTTTCTGTGAATGATGAGCTTGATTTTATTTCAGGTCTTGAATTTTCGGGAAGCGACGAAATGATTGCAAAACCTATCTTAAAGGAAGTAAAAGAAAGGCTTTCTTTCTTAAAAAGCGTAGGTCTTGAATATCTTTCTCTTTCGAGGTCTTCAGGTACTTTGTCGGGCGGAGAATCGCAGAGAATAAGACTTGCAACACAGATAGGTTCTTCGCTTGTCGGTGTGCTGTATATCCTCGATGAGCCGAGTATCGGTCTTCACCAAAGAGATAACGAAAGACTGCTTGAAACTCTTAAAAAATTAAGAGATATCGGCAATACTTTGGTCGTAGTCGAGCACGACGAGGATACCATGCGCGCCGCCGACTATATTGTGGATATCGGCCCGGGTGCGGGTATTCACGGCGGAAATGTAGTCTTTACGGGAACGCCTGAAGAACTTGAAAGCTGCACTCAGTCCATAACTTCCGATTATCTTACAGGCAGAAAGAAAATACCTGTCCCTGCAGAGCGCAGAAAGGGAAACGGACTTTTCTTAAAAATAAAAGGAGCTAAAGAAAATAACCTTAAAAATATTTCGGTTAAAATTCCTTTGGGTGAGTTCGTTTGCGTGACAGGTGTTTCCGGTAGCGGAAAATCCTCGCTTGTAAACGATATTCTTTATAAAGAGCTTGCAAATAAATTAAATCGGGCAAAAACTTTCCCGGGTATGTTCAAAGAAATCGAGGGAATAGAAAATCTCGATAAAGTCATTAATATCGATCAGTCGCCGATAGGCAGAACGCCACGAAGCAATCCCGCCACTTATACCGGCGTATTTACCGATATAAGAGATCTTTTTGCAAACACAAAAGAAGCAAAGGCAAAAGGGTTTAATGCAGGCAAGTTTTCCTTCAATGTTAAAGGCGGAAGATGTGAGGCATGCCAGGGCGACGGTATAATTAAAATAGAAATGCATTTTCTCCCCGATATTTATGTTCCGTGCGAGGTGTGCGGAGGCACTCGTTACAGCAGGGAAGTTTTGTCGGTAAAGTATAAGGATAAAAGCATTTACGATGTGCTTGAAATGACGGTCGAAGAGGGAATGTACTTTTTTGAAAATCATAATAGGATATACAGAAAGCTTAAAACTCTTTTTGATGTCGGTCTCGGCTATATCAAGATAGGTCAGCCTGCGACAACTCTATCCGGCGGCGAGGCGCAGAGAGTAAAACTCGCAACGGAACTTTCGAAAAAATCTACAGGCAAAACCGTATATATTCTCGACGAACCGACAACCGGTCTTCACACCGCCGATGTTCACAAGCTTATCGAGGTTTTGCAAAGGCTTGTAGACGCGGGCAACAGTATAATCGTTATAGAGCATAATCTCGAAGTGATAAAAACCGCAGATTATATTATCGACCTCGGTCCTGAGGGCGGCGATAAAGGCGGCACTGTGGTATGCTCCGGCACACCCGAAAAGGTGGCAGCATGCGAAGAATCTTACACCGGAAAATTCTTAAAGCCGCTATTAAGTAAAAATAATAAAAAGTAATACAGATTGAATCTATCCCACAGGTTAAAATCAAATAAAGGAGAATAATTCATATGAAAGAAAACAGGAAACTGTTAAAAGAAGTTCTCAAAGATATTCGTCATGATATGACAGATGAGGAAGTGCTCAATCTGTTGGCAGACAGCAAAATTTCAACAAGACCCGAAAATGAAAAATATACCCTCGGTCAGCGTGCCGCGGATTCTATTGCAAAATTTGCCGGAAGTTGGGCTTTTATCTTCTCATTCACCGGCATGCTTATTTTTTGGATGATTGTTAATGTTATACTTGCATCTAAAGCATTTGACCCATATCCTTTTATTTTGTTGAATCTGGTGCTGTCATGCGTGGCTGCTATTCAGGCACCGCTGATTATGATGAGCCAGAATCGTCAGGAGGAAAAAGATCGCCGAAGAGCAGAAAATGATTACAAAGTCAATTTAAAAACCGAAATTATGATTGAAGATCTTTATGATAAGATAAACGTCATTCTTGCAAAACAATCTATGTTAGAAAAGCAGATGTCAGAAAATAATAAAAACTGCGATAAAAAAAGCTGAGATATTTTATTTTTTAAATCCATATAGATGATACAATCATGGAACGACACTGCCATATTATGGAATTGACCCGATTGTATTCTCTTTCCGCATATTTCACTTGATTTTGTCATACAATTAAACAGTCCTTAATGGAGTTGAGTTGTATGAGAGAGTTGAGTGATAAACGCGCGGTGGAGCTTGGGGAATATATAATAGATACCGGCTCCACTGTACGCGCCGCGGCAAGGGTCTTCAGCATTTCCAAAAAGCACGGTACATACGGCAGTAACAATCGGGAACGGTTTGTATGGCTGGTAGCATAACCACCGCAAAACCGCATAAATAAACGCTTTCAGCACGGTTTCACGCCGTGCTGATTTTTTGTTCTATTAGGAAGTGTAACGGCAAAATCTCGGCTAAAATAGGATTGTTTCACATTTTAGCCGAAGTTTTCGTTGACTTTGCGGGCATAATAAAGTATAATAATCATGAAAAAAATTATACTCAGCCGAGGTGTATTATGGCCTATATTAATCGACATATGGAACAGCGTATCAACAAACTGTCAAAGACTTGGTCAGCAATTTTGCTTACCGGTCCGCGTCAGTCCGGTAAAACGACGATGCTAAAAAACCTTGCCGAGAAAGAAAATATCGGGCGGGAATATATTTCGCTTGACGATTTAACCGTCAGAGAAATGGCAAAAAACGATCCGAAAATGTTTTTGCAGCTTCATAAACCGCCGATTATTATTGATGAGGTTCAGTATGCGCCGGAGCTGTTTACCTATATCAAAATCCATGTAGATACCTATCATAATCCCGGCGATTTTTGGCTGACCGGTTCGCAGGTTTTCAGCTTAATGAAAGGTGTTCAGGAGTCACTCGCCGGCAGAGTTGCCCTTTTGCATATGTCGCCGCTTTCTCAAAGGGAAATTGTCGGCGCACAGCCACTCCCATTTACCACCGATTTTGAGGCGCTGGCGGCGGACAGTAAAATTATAAAACCGCTCACCACACCCGAAATGTATGAGCGTATATGGAACGGCTGTATGCCGGGGGTGCTCAGCGGAGCGTACACCGACCGAAATATGTATTATTCCTCTTATCTTTCCACCTATATTGAGCGTGATGTCCGTGAGCTTTCGGGCGCGATAGACGCTTTAAAATTTGCAAAATTCATCACGGCGGTAGCCGCCCGTGCCTCCCAGCTTGTGAATTATAAAGCGATTGCCGATGACGCGGATATCGATCAGGTTACCGCAAAAGCCTGGCTGCAAATTCTTGAAACTTTGGGGATTATTTTTCTGCTGCACCCGTATTCCAACAATGTGCTGAAAAGGACCATTAAAACTCCGAAGCTGTATTTTTATGATACGGGTCTTGTTTGCTATCTTACAAAATGGTCGTCGCCCGAGGTTGCCGAAAGCGGTGCCATGAGCGGCGCACTGCTTGAAAACTTTACGGTTTCTGAGATTATGAAAAGCTATCAGAATGCCGGAAAAGAACCGTACCTCAATTATTACCGCGACCGAGATGCAAGAGAGATCGATGTAATTATTGAGGGCGACGGTAAACTGTGTCCGCTTGAAATTAAAAAAACAGCCACCCCCGATAAGCGGATTACCAAGACTTTCAGCCTTATCGATAAATCGCCCTTGGTGCTCGGCACCTCCGCCGTGCTCTGCATGAGCGACCGCCTCTCTGCCTTCGACAGAGAAAACCTCATTGTCCCGATTTGGATGATATAAAGGAGTAATTTTATGAAAGATACAGAACGCCGCGCCGCAGCAAAAAATTTTTCTGAGTATTGGAAAGAAAGAGGATATGAAAAGGGCGAAAGCCAACCGTTTTGGCTTTCCCTTCTTCGTGATGTACTGGGAGTGGAATCACCGGAACAATTCATAACATTTGAGGAACAGGTGCGTCTTGATCATACAAGCTTTATTGATGGAATAATACCGTCCACTCACGTTTTGATTGAGCAAAAAGGCAAAGGAAAAGACCTGAAAAAACCAATCAAACAGTCAGACGGGACATTGCTTACACCGTTTCAGCAAGCGCAACGCTATTCTGCCGTTTTACCGTATTCACAACGACCTCGTTGGATTATCACTTGTAATTTTGAGGAATTCTTGGTTTATGATATGGAAAAGCCAAATGGGGAACCGGAACAAATTTTTCTGAAGGATCTTGCAAAGGAATATTATCGGCTGATGTTCCTTGTTGATGCAGACGATGAAAATATCCGACGTGAAATGGAAGTATCTATTCAAGCAGGTAATTTGGTAGGAATCCTATATGATGAAATTCTGAAACAGTATCACGACCCGGGAAATGAAAATTCGCTGAAAAGCCTTAATAAATTAATTGTCCGTATCGTATTTTGCCTTTACGCTGAAGATGCCGGCATATTCGGAGGTCACTCTAAGTTTCATAATTACATTAATTCTTTTTCCTCACGTGATATGCGTAAGGCACTTATTGAATTGTTCAAAATTCTTGATACAAAACCGGAGGATAGGGACCCGTATGAGGATGAGCAACTCAGCGGTTTCCCTTATGTGAACGGTGGATTGTTTGCGGATGAAAACATTGAAATTCCGCAAATGAATGATAAAATTCGAAATCTGCTTCTTCATAATGCCAGCGAAGATTTCGATTGGAGCGATATCAGCCCAACTATATTCGGGGCTGTGTTTGAAAGCACATTAAATCCGGAAACGCGCCGCAGCGGTGGAATGCACTATACCTCTATTGAGAATATTCATAAAGTGATAGATCCGTTATTCCTGGATGAACTTCGTGCAGAATTAGAGGAAATTAGAGCTGTCAAGGTGACAAAACTGAGGGAAACAAAGATAAATGCTTTTCGTGAAAAACTTGGCAGTCTAACATTTTTTGATCCTGCTTGCGGTTCTGGGAATTTTTTAACCGAAACCTATATTTCTTTGCGTCGTTTGGAAAACGAAGCAATTGATATTGTAAATCATGGTCAAATATTGATGGATTTTACTGAAATCATTAAGGTTTCCATTGGACAGTTTTATGGAATAGAAATAAATGATTTTGCTGTAACGGTTGCAAAAACCGCCCTTTGGATTGCTGAAAGTCAAATGATGAAAGAAACAGAGATAATAGCCCACACTAATCTTGACTTTTTACCGCTTAAGTCGTACGCAAACATTGTTGAAGGCAATGCCCTCCGCATAGATTGGGGAAGTGTTGTTCCAAAGGACAAACTCAATTATATTATGGGGAATCCCCCTTTTGTGGGCTATTCGTTACAATCAACATGGCAAAAGCAGGATATTCGTTCAATATATTTGGATGAAAAAGAAAAACCTTATAAAACAGCCGGAAAAATTGATTATGTATCCGGTTGGTATTTTAAGGCGGCTCAAATGATTGCAAACACAAATATTAAAGTTGCATTTGTATCGACAAATTCTATTACACAAGGCGAACAGGTGGCAGCGGTATGGAAACCTCTGTATGATCGATTTAATATTCATATTGATTTTGCTTATCGCACATTCCGTTGGGATAGTGAGGCAAGTGTTAAAGCACATGTTTACTGTGTAATAGTTGGATTTAGCACCGTTAATAACATACAAAAAAAACAGTTATATTCTTCCGAAAGAATGCAATTGGTTGAGAATATAAATGCTTATTTAATGAGTGCACCTAATATTTTTATCGAAAGTAGACATAAACCTATCGAAAAAGATATATTGCCGATGGTTTACGGTAGCAAACCTACAGATAATGGGTATTTGTTTTTATCTCATGAAGAAAAGCAAGAAGTTTTAACTAAAGAACCACAAATAGAAAAGTACATAAAACCTTTTTTGGGAGCAACAGAGTTTATAAATAAAAAAGAACGATATTGCCTTTGGCTTGTTGATGCCTCTCCAAATGAGATGAGGAATTCAAAGTTTATTTTTGAAAGAATACATAAAGTAAGAGATTTTAGATTAAAAAGTGAAAAATCTGCGACAAGGGAGAGCGCAAAAACACCGTATTTGTTTCAGGAAATCAGGCAATCGTTAGATAATTATATTTTGGTGCCTGCTCATACCGGTGGAAGCCGCAGATATATCCCAATTGGCTTTGAAAATAAGGACGTTATTTGTGGAAATGCTAACTTGTCTATTCCAAATGCTGATTTATATTATTTCGGAATATTGACATCAAATGTTCATATGGCTTGGATGCGTGCGGTTTGTGGGCGATTGAAGAGTGATTACAGGTATTCGGCGAAAATTGTTTACAATAACTTCCCATGGCCTACACCCACAGAAGAGCAAAAGGCAGCAATTAAAAAAACAGCACAAGCCATTCTTGATGCCCGTGCAATTTATCCTGATTGTTCTCTGGCAGATTTGTATGACGAGATTGCTATGCCGCCTGAACTTCGTAAGGCGCACCAAGCGAATGATCGTGCTGTAATGCAGGCATATGGGTTTGATGTGAAAACTATGACAGAAAGTACCTGTGTTGCAGAACTTATGAGGATTTATCAAATATTAACAAAAGCAAAATAGACGTAATCCGATATTTGAATATTAATATATTTGTGGAGAAATTTGTCTAATTCTTAGAGGTAATTTTTTACTACGATATATTTCCTTTTAGGAAGATATTTAATGAAAGGCACAAATCAAGAAAAGCTACGTTTTGCCATTACTAAGAACAGAAAGCAGCCTTTGTAATTCCCAAAGGCTGTCTATTCTTGTTTTTTTATTTTTGATAGTTCGTTATAAATACCGTAATAAATAAAAAGAATATTTCATACAATTAAACAGTCCTTAATGGAGTTGAGTTGTATGAGAGAGTTGAGTGATAAACGCGCGGTGGAGCTTGGGGAATATATAATAGATACCGGCTCCACTGTACGCGCCGCGGCAAGGGTCTTCAGCATTTCCAAAAGCACGGTACATAAAGATGTTACGGTAAGATTGCATGACATAGACAGCGAGCTTTGCAAACAGGTTAAAGCCGTGCTTGAAAAAAACAAGTCTGAACGCCACATAAGGGGAGGACTCGCAACCAAAAAGAAATATAAAAAAGAAAAAATGAGTCTGTAGAAATTCTACAGACTCATTTTTTAATCAGTATAGTTTTAAATCGATCCAAAGGTTTTCGTAATAATTTCTTATTTCAGGATCGATATCGTGATAGTACTGCGTTTTCGGTTTATCCTTATCCTCAGGGTAAAGAATTTCATTTTTATAATAGCAGTAATCCTCGTTTTCTACAACAGCGGTGTTAGGCGAAGCGTAACCGATATATTCCGCATTTGCAAGAGCAATTTCGGGCTCGAGCAGGAAATTTATATACATTTTAGCGGCTTTTAGGTGCTTTACGCTTGACGGGATACAAACCGCATCTACAAAGATATTGGTGCCCTCTTTCGGATAGAAAAATCCGAGATCTTCGTTATTATCTAACATTGTTAGATAATCGCCTGCGTAATAAGGACCTATAGCGGCTTCGCCGGTTTCCATTTTACCGTAAATCTCGTCCATAACATAAGACTGCAAAACGGACTTGCCTTTTTTGAGAAGCTTTAGCGCTTTATCCCAGTCGGCTTTGTTTGTCGTATTGAGGTCCTGACCTAAAATCATCTGGGCTGTCATAAAGCCGTCGCGCGGGTTGCTGAAATTAAGCGACATATCCTGATATTTTTTATCCCAAAGCGTTTTCCAGGAATGCTCAGGCTCGCCGATTAGCGCCTTATTATAAATAACTCCGACCATACCGACATTATAAGTTACCGTGTATTCATTATTCTCATCATAGAAAAGATTTTTATATTCATCGGAGATATACTTATAATTTGAAAGCTCGCTTGTATTGAATTTTGTGAGCATATTTTCATTTTTAAGACGCTCTATCATATAATCCGACGGGATAATTATATCATATGATACTCCGCCGTTTTTAAGCTGGGAATACATTGTTTCGTTGCTTTCAAAGGTCGAATAATTGACCTTAATACCTGTGAGTTTTTCAAATTCGCGGTTTACGTCTATACTGCCGTCGGAACCGTCGGAAATGTACTCGCCCCAGTTATAAACATTAAGAGTTGTTCCGGCAAGCTCTTTTGTATACTCGCCTTTAAGATCAAGCTCGGCATAATCATAGCCGCAGGAAGAAAGCATAGCGCAAATAACAGAAACACTTATAAATATTGAGAGGAATTTTTTAAATGCGGACATTTGCATTCCTCCTTGTTTCACTTTTTGACTGCAGAGCATTATAAAGCACGAGCAGAACAAAGACGCTTATAAATATAACCGTTGAGAGAGCGTACACATCAGGTCCTACGGTTTTTTTGGTCATATTGTAAATTACTATAGGTAAGGTCTGATAATGGCCGCAGGTGAAATAGCTTATAACAAAATCGTCAAGAGAAAGAGTGAAAGCCATTATAAAGCCTGTGAAAATCCCGTTTGAAACAGAGGGAATTATAACCTTGAAAAAAGCCTGAAGAGGCGTGCAGCCGAGGTCTAATGCCGCTTCGTGAAGGTTTCTATCCGTCTGAGCGAGCCTTGGCATAACAGATAATATAACATAAGGTAAGTTAAAGGTTATGTGAGCTATTAACACCGTTAAAAAGCCAAGGGATTCCGAAAGACCTATGATCTTGCCTATGAATACAAACAACAGCATAAGCGAAACGCCTGTTACAATATCCGCGTTCATCATAGGTATGTTTGTCACGGTCATAACAAAGCTTCTTGATATTTTTTTTCTAAGCGCTGTTATTCCTACTGCCGCGGCAGTTCCGAGCACCGTTGAGATAACTGCCGATAAAACTGCGATAATCAGAGTGTGCTCTAAAGCCGAGAGCATTGTACTGTTAAAGATAAGGCCTGCATACGGTTGAAGCGAAAAGCTTTCGAACACCCAAACGCTGTTGCCCGAATTGAATGAGAAAAACACCATTACTGTAACGGGTGCGTAAAGAAAGAATATAATAAGTCCTACATAAAATCTTGAGAGAGCTTTCATACCGTCACGCTCCCTTCATCATCCGAAAACTTATTCATAACGGCAAGACAAATAAGGATCATCACCATTAAAACAAGCGAAAGAGCGGAAGCCACGCTGTAGTATTCAGGGCCTGTATTAAAAAGGTATTCTATAGCGTCGCCTATAAGCAAGGTTTTGTTTCCGCCGAGCTTTTGCGAGATATAGAATGTGCTGACGCTCGGCACAAAAACCATAGTGATTCCCGAAATCACTCCCGGAAGAGAGAGTGGGAATATTACCTTTTTGAGTTTTAAAGGACCGTTTGCTCCAAGATCTTCGGAAGCTTCCAAAAGAGAATTATCTATTTTAGACATTACCGTGTAGATAGGCAGAATCATATACGGAATAAAATCATACACCATTCCGAGAATTACGGCGCCGGGTGTATTTATAAGCTTAAGCGGACCTAAGCCTAATTTTCCGAGCAGTGAATTTATTATACCCGTGTTTGCAAGGATAGATATCCACGAATAGGTTCTTATAAGAAAATTCATCCACATAGGGAGCATAACTATAAGCATTATCATCCGCTGGTTGCTTATCTTCATTTTAGTCATAAAATACGACATCGGATAAGCAAGAATTAAAGTAATTACAGTGGCGATAGCCGCATAAATAATCGATATGAAAAAGGCATTCTTATATTTTCCTATCGATTTTAAATTTTCTAAGGTGAAAGCACCCGCCTCGTTTGTAAGCGCAAAATAGACCATTATAAAAAGAGGCACTATAATAAAAATTGCGGACCAGACGATATAAGGAGCGGCGACAAGCCTTGAGCCGAAAGATTTTTTCTCCATTATTTATCCTCCTCCGGCAGTTCGGTATCGGAAAGATGGTCCATCTCTTCGCTGTAAGAGCTGTAATCTCCGTAAAGTCCGGAATATTCGGATTTTTTCATAATATGGATAGCGTCGGGCTCGATATAAAGCCCAACTTCTTCTCCCACTTTATGTTCTTCGGTAGTCTGTATCATCCATTTAAAGCCGCCGATATCGACGATTATTTCATAATGAACGCCTAAGAAATCGACCGAGGTAACCAATCCTTTTAACATTCCGCTGGATATATCGACTATATCTACATCTTCCGGTCTTACTACGACATCAACCTGTTCGTTTTCCTCAAATCCTTTATCGAGGCATTCGAAATTATTGCCGGAAAAATTGACATAAAAGTCTTTTATCATCGTACCGTCAAGAATATTCGACTCGCCGATAAAATCTGCAACAAAAGCGTTTTGCGGCTCGTTATAGATATCCTGCGGAGTGCCTACCTGCTGAATTCTTCCCTTATCCATAACAACCACTCTGTCCGAAAGAGTGAGAGACTCTTCCTGATCGTGGGTTACGAATATAAAGGTAATTCCGAGCTTTCTTTGAATATTGCGAAGCTCTTTTTGCATATCCTTTCGAAGCTTTAAATCGAGAGCGGCGAGCGGCTCGTCAAGCAAAAGCACTTTCGGCTGATTTGCTATAGCTCTTGCAATAGCTACTCTCTGCTGCTGACCGCCTGAAAGAGTGTTTACTCTTCGCTTTTCAAAGCCCTCTAAATTGACAAGCTTAAGCATTTCTTTAACGCTCTTTTTGATTTCAGCCTCTTTTTGCTTTTTTATCCTCAGACCGAACGCGATATTTTCATAAACATTCAAATGAGGAAAAAGCGCATAGCGCTGAAAAATGGTGTTCACTTGCCTTTTATAAGCCGGAACACCGTTGAGTTTTTTGCCCTCAAAAACGATCTCGCCCTCATCGGGCTCCAAAAATCCGGCGATAATGCGCAGGGTGGTGGTTTTGCCGCACCCTGACGGACCTAAAAGAGTGATAAATTCTTTATCACGGATAGAAAGATTCAGTCCGTCAAGCACCTGCTCATCGTCAAACATAACTCTGATGTTTTTAAGGTCAATAATATTCTGTTTTTCCATTTTTTGCATCCCCCTTTGTTCACGCACGAAGCATTGGCAATTTCTTGCCCGAACAGCAGTAAAATCGACTGAATACAGTCATACGTTTACCCTGTGATGCCCGCGGAGATTAGCAATGCCCGAACAAAGGGCTTTAAACAGCTTTTTAAAAATAATCCGTTTTCAGCTGCGGCATTGCATTATAATTTCCGCGTGCCGGAAAGAGATCCGGCTTTATAACTACACAGATGCGAAAAAAGCGCCGAAAAAAATATTCGACATTAATTGAATATAAACTAAAAATCCCTAATTGTCAAGATAATTTTACGCATTTTCTTTAAAGTTTTAAAGTATTTTATTATAAAAATCTCAAAATCTCTCGTTTTCTTTAAAATGCTCGCTTTTTCTCATTTTTTGTATTAAAAAAATTTGCTCCGATTTTTTTCAAAATCGGAGCAAATTTATAGCTGCAAAATAAGATTTTTAGAAATTATCTGTTGTTCTGGTTGCTCTTATTCTGTCCGTTCTGATTTTTCTTGGATTTAGAAGACTGTTCTTTCTTATTCTTGTTATTGTTGTTTTCCATTGAAAATCACCCCGCTTTCACAGATATTATCTGCCAAAGCTTTGATATTATTCTTAATTTAAAAATAATTTCATAGCGTTTTCAAAGGTAATTTTTAACAGCTTATCATAAGAAATATTTTTAATTTCCGCGATTTTTCGGGCAGTATATTTTATCATATCGGATGTGCATATTCTGCCTCTGAAAGGCTCGGGCGCAAGATAAGGGCAATCTGTTTCAAGCAAGATCCTGTCAAGCGGGATTTCGGCAACGATTTCCGGGAGCTTTTTTGAGTTTTTAAATGTTATAACTCCGCCTATACCTATATATAATCCAGTGTCAAGAATGATTTTTGCACTTTCAAGACTTCCCGAAAAGCAGTGAAGCACGCCTTTCGGTCTGTGCTTTAAAATAAGATCAAGCGTATCCTTATGTGCGTCGCGGTCGTGAATTATCACGGGTTTTGAAAAAGATTTTGCAATTATAAGCTGATCTTCAAATATCTTCTTCTGAATTTGAGCCGAGTCTTTTTCATAATGATAATCAAGGCCTATTTCGCCTAATGCCACACACTTTTTATCGTTCAAAAGTTCGCTTAAAAACTCCGTATCCGTTCCGTCGCAAATATTTTCGGGGTGAATTCCCGCGGCAAAATAAATATAATCATATTTTTTTGAAAGCTCGCGCGCTTTATATGAAGAGGCTTTATTTACTCCGCAGGTTATAATTTTTCCCACATTTTTTGCGGGAAGATCGGATAATATCTCATCTCTTATTAAATCGAACTTCTCATCATCATAATGAGAATGAGTATCGAAAATTTTGCACATATTATTTATCGAACTCTCGAACCCGGATCAGTACCATCGGCAAAGATGACCTTAATTTCATTATTGCTGTCGGCGGCTAATATCATTCCGTTTGACTCTACTCCGCAAAGCTTTGCAGGCTTTAAATTGGAAACCACTATTACTGTGTGACCGATAAGATCCTCGGGTGAGTAAAACTCCGAAATTCCCGAAACCACGGTGCGGGGCTTGTCGGAACCGTCGTTTAATGTAAGCTTTAAAAGCTTTTTGGATTTTTTAACAGGCTCGCAGGAAACGACCTTTGCTGTTATAAGATTTGTTTTCAAAAAATCATCGATAGAAATTTCAGAAAGAGTTACGGTGTTTTTAGGTTTCTTTTCTTCTTTTTTAAGCTCCTGCGCTATTTCTTCAAGCTCTTTTTGCGTGTCAAGTCTGGCAAAAAGCGGGGTTGCCTCGTTCGCTTCAAAGCTTGTAGTTTTAAAAATATCAAGCGATTTTTCATCGCAGTTAATCATTTTTGCTATCTTTTCGCTGCACTCAGGCATTATGGGACTTAGCATTACGCCTAATAGTCTTATGCATTCGAGAAGATTATAAAGAACATTTTCTAAGGTATCTTTTTTATCTTCGTCTTTTGCAAGGAGCCAGGGCGCGGTTTCATCGATATATTTGTTGCAGCGCTTTGCAAGACTTAAAACTGCATTGCACGCGTCTGCATTGTGGAATGAATCCATATATTTGCAGTAATCCGAAACCGAGTCTTTAGCGGTGTTTATCAGGTCGCCGTCAAAGTTAGTTTTGGCTTCGTTTTTGCCAACCTTTCCCGAAAAATACTTATTTGTCATAGCGACGGTTCGGTTAACCAAGTTTCCGAAAGTATTGGCAAGATCGGAATTGAATTTAGTGATAAAGGATTCGTAAGTAATAGCGCCGTCCTGCGTGAAAGGAATTTCGGAAAGTAGATAGTATCTTACAGCGTCTGCGCCGTACCTGTTTGCAAGGTAATCGGCATAGATAATATTTCCCTTTGATTTAGACATTTTGTCCTCGCCGGTTAGTACCCAGGGGTGGCCTAAAACCTGTTTAGGCAAGGGAAGACCGAGCGCCATAAGAATTATCGGCCAGTAAATCGTGTGAAATCTTACAATATCTTTGCCTATAACGTGCAGATCGGCAGGCCACAGCTTTTCAAACTGCTCGCTCGGCTTATCGGTGTCGTAACCGATACCGGTAATATAGTTTGTAAGCGCGTCAAGCCAGACATAAATAACATGGCGGTCGTCAAAGGGAACAGGTATGCCCCATTTAAACGAAGATCTTGAAACGCAAAGATCTTCAAGTCCCGGCTTTAAGAAATTGTTTATCATCTCATTCTTGCGGGATTCCGGCTTGATGAAATCAGGATTTTCCTCATAATATTTTAAAATCTTATCCTGATATTTTGAAAGCTTTAAAAAGTAAGCTTCTTCCTTAGCGTCGGTCACTTCTCTTCCGCAGTCGGGGCATTTACCGTCAACAAGCTGAGAAGCAGTGAAAAACGATTCGCAGGGAACGCAGTATTTGCCCTCGTATGTACCTTTATAAATATCGCCCTGATCATAAAGTTTTTTAAATATTTTCTGAACAGCTTTTTCGTGGTCTGAGTCGGTAGTTCTAATAAACTTGTCATAATCGGTATTAAGACTTTTCCATACGCTTTTTATCTGCTCTGAAACATCATCGACATACTCTTTCGGAGTAATATTAGCGGCTTTGGCTTTTTCCTCTATCTTCTGTCCGTGCTCATCGGAGCCTGTCTGCAAGAATACTTCAAAGCCCATCATCTTTTTATATCTTGCTATCATATCGGAGAGCACGATATCGTAAGCATTTCCGATATGGGGCTTGCTTGAAGTATAAGCTATAGCAGTGGTAATATAAAATTTCTTTTTTTCACTCATTTTTATTTCTCCTTAAGGCTTGGTAATTAAAAATGTCAAAACAGATATCAGCGTACCCGACGCGGCGCCGATAAGCGGCAGGGCGGTCTGCAGGTCGCCGGTGCCTCCCTTTACTGCCGAATAATATGCCATGAACAGTATTCCCAGCAAACAGAACAGCGCATAAATAAAAGATAAAACACTGTTGCTTTTCTTTATTTTTGACGCACAGTTAAGTATTGATATAAATGTCAGCTGACTGCTTCTGAATGCGGCGGGCGCGGAACAGCTTTCCGTTTTTTCGCAAAGCGTTTTATACATATGAACTCCCGCATTGGTCATTACCTTTACTGAATTCGAATAAAGCCCGAAATAATCGCAGAGCATTTCTTCGCTTATGTTCGGATCGCAGTTGTTAACAAGCACCGTTACGCCGGAATTTGTAAGAGTTCTGAGCTCTCTTACGACATTTTCGTCAACATCGTATTTAACGACCAAAAGCGCGCAGGCTGTATTTTTGCTTGCAACATATATCGGGAAACAGCCGTTATGAAGAATTTTTCTGTCTATTTCAATGCTCGGAATATCTATTCCGTGAGCCTCCATAAGCGTCCTGTTTCCGATAAAGAGAAGTTCGTTATCCACCCAGCCTGAAAGACCTAATCTGTCCTCGTATTTAACAGTGTCGGAATCGGGGAGGGTATAAGCGGAATTGGTTTTTGCTATTTTTTTAAAGAGCGGAGCAAGTGTGCTTGATACAGCCTCTGTAAGGGACGCCGCTCTTAAAAGAGTATCATCGATATTATTATTTGAAAGCACCTTTAGATTTTGAAGAGTTATTGTTCCCGCAGGGAAGAAATCAGCCGCGGAAAGCACTGCCGTGTTCGCCATTTCAAGGCGTTCAGCGGCGGTTCTTCCCGCGATCATAGCGCCTTTTTTGTTTAACCTTGAGGCGGCGCAGAAATTCGGCAGCTCATCGATCAAAAACAGCGCCGGCACAGCCGCAAAGCTTACTATCGCAGCAAGCACAAATGAGGCGGAGGTTATATCCTTTGAAGAAGAATAATTTATCACGGCGGAAATAATTCCCACTATTAAAGAAGTAATAGTTATAAGTCTTAATTTTCCGCCCATAACGGATTTATGCTTAGTATATTTAATGTAATCGCCGACAAATTCCGTGGGGTGGGAAAGGGCGACAAGCGCGTCGCCGTCTACCGCGTTTTTAGCCATAGCGAAAGCCGCTCCCTTATCGCCTATCAGCGAAACGGCTTTTTTAGGCCGCTTTGTGGCTATCTGCCTTAAATTGGAAAGCTCGTAGCAGGTTTTAAAGAATTGTGATAAAGCTCTCATAAAAATTATAAAAAGGCATAAAACCGCCGAATAAAGGCAGGACATTTCAAGCAAAGAGCCTTTTTTAAGGCAATAGCTTAAACAGTTTATAAAAAGTAAGATACCCGCAAAAAAGCAGGGAATATCGGTGCTGCATTTTTTTGTGAAAAAGGTTTTAAAAGAAAATAAAAGATCGATATTTGAAAGTATTGAAAGTCCGCAGAAAACGGTGAGGATCACGGATACGGTCGACGGATAATCCCGGTTAAGCTCAAGGAGCGGAGGGATCATAAATAAAATTCCAGCAAAGAAAAGCAGGCTGCTTGAGCAAAGCTTTAAGAATGCCGAGCGCTTTGCGATAGAAAATTTTCTTAAGAATTTTTTCGATTCGCCGAGGTTTTTGAATTCTTCCTCTTCTGTTTCTTCTTCGAATTCTTCAAATTCCTCTGCAAGTCCGTTTTCAGGCTCGCTTTTTTCTTCAAGTTCCAATAGCTCTGATTTAATATCGAGCGGGCGGGTCATATTGCTGATTATTATTGTTCCCGTATCGCTTTTTTCGTCTTTGATAGGAGTAAATCTCACCGTAGCGGTGTTTGAGATATTAGTGTCTTCTTCCATTTTAGGCGAGCCGCCGTCAAGATCGGAAATATCGGGGGTATCGGTGTTCATTTCTTTTACTTCTACGCCCTGCTCTTTAAGCCCCTCCACAAAATCGGGGGCAGTTTTGTCTTTTAAAGACTCGGAAACCATTTTTGCAAAAGCCTCGGTTCTCTTTGAGCCTTTTTCTTCGGGCTTTTCGGAATTTTCGCCCAAATTTTCCATTTTCTTGCCGAGATCGTCAATAGTCATATTGCATTTTTTCGATAATTCGTCAAGCGCGAAATTACTTTCGCTCCTTAAAATATCTGAAACGGATTCGAGCGTGTAATCCGATTTTTGATCCTTTGAAAGATCATTGCCGTTATCATCCACAGTATAAGCGCTGCATTTTTCAAGCAGGCTCTGATCTCTGTGCTTTATAGCCGATTCCACATCGATGAAAAACTGCTCATTTTCATTCACATTGTCGTGCTTTTTAGGCATATATGTAATAGGCTTGTCGTGATTTTCCGCAGGCAGAGGATTTTCTTCAACGGTCATTATATCTGATTTGATAGGAGCCTCCGTTACATCGGGAAACATTCCGACGGTTTTATAGCTCCTGTTTTCTGTTTTATCAGGCTTTTTCTCCACTTCTTTTTCGCTCTCATCCGAAACATCGGGAAGATTTGAAAGCATTCTTTTTTTCAAAGACTCGAGCGGACTTGAATTTGAAGGCTCTGCCGTCGAAGAGATTCCGTGCTTGATGTTTGAGAGAACTTCGCTCGGAGTAAGCGAATACGAAGGCTTAAAAAGGGGCATTTTTATTTCTTCTTTTTTTCTCTCTGTATAAAGACTTTCTTCCATACTTTCAAGATCGAGAAGTTCGTCTTCTTTTTTAGATCTTTTAAATACCCCCATTTTTAACCCTCCCTTTTTCTCATTACTTCAAACATTAATATTCCTGCCGCCACAGAGGCATTTAAGGAATTAAGACTTCCTTTCATCGGCAGGCTGATTATTTTATCGCATTTTTTAGCTGTGAGCGCGCCTATTCCTTTACCCTCGTTACCTATAACAAGAGCGGTCGGAACGGAAAAATCGGTTTTTCTGAAGTCCTCACCGTTCATATCCGCACCGAATATCCATAGACCGCTTTCCTTTAATTTATCGATAGTGTTTGCGATATTTGTAACTCTTGCGACTTTCATATATTCAAGAGCGCCCGCCGAGGTTTTAGCCACGGTCATATTAAGCGAAGCCGAGCGCCTTTTAGGAATTACTATTCCGTGCGCACCGCAGCAAACGGCGGTTCTGATAATGGCTCCGAGGTTGTGAGGGTCCTCTATTTCGTCGCAGATAACCACAAAAGGAGCTTCGCTTTTTTCTTTGGCATAATTTAAAATATCTTCAACTGTGGAATATTCTCTTGAGGCAAGCATTACTGCAACGCCCTGATGATTGGCTCCGCCGCAGAAATAATCCATTTTCTGAGGGCTTATCTCTTTGATCAGTATCCCCTTAGCCGCGCATTTCGCGGTTATAGCCGAGATCGAGCCGCCGCCCGCACCGTGGGCAATTAAAAGCCTGTCGATCTCTTTGCCCGACTTAACCGCTTCCATAACCGGATTTCTTCCGCAGATTATGTTATCGCTGTTTTTTTGATCAGTCATATTCTTCTCCATATATAGATTTTTACTATCTTTCTTATTATAACATAAAAACAAAGGCTTCAAGCCTTTGTACGGCGACAGCCGCGTCGCACCGCAGTGCGACAGTTTTAATGCTTAATGAATTTATATGAAAATCTATGATTTTCTTAATGCCGCAAGGCATATTGTCAGCGCTTTTCCTCTGACAATATAAATTTATTATAACATACATAATAAAAAAATAAAAGGGGAAAATACAAAAAAGAACGGAGTGAAAACAAATGAAAATAAGAGATATAAAGGGATATGAATTTATTGATTCGAGAGGAAACCCGACTGTCGCCGCCAAGGCGGTTTTAGACGGCGGGACTTCCGCGCTTGCAATAGTTCCGAGCGGCGCTTCTACAGGTAAATTTGAGGCGTGCGAACTTAGGGATAATGACGCCGACAGATACTTCGGGAAAGGAACTTTGAGAGCGGTTGAAAATATAAACGAGGTGATTTCCTCGCTCCTTATCGGCGACGAGGCTTATGATCAGGCAGCTATCGATGATAAAATGATCCGCTGTGACGCGACCGAAAATAAAAGCAGGCTCGGCGCTAACGCAATTCTTGCGGTATCTCTAAGTGTTGCAAGAGCGGCGGCAAAAAGCTTAAAGCTCCCGCTTTACAGATATCTCGGCGGAAGCGTGAAAATGACGGCACCTGTTCCTATGATGAATATTTTAAACGGCGGCGCGCACGCGGCGAATAATATCGATATTCAGGAATTTATGATAATGCCGGTCACCTGTAAAAGCTTTAAGGAAAGATTAAGAGTGTGCAGTGAAATATATCACACTCTCGGCAGACTTTTAAAGGCTGAGGGACTTTCCTGCGGAGTAGGCGACGAAGGCGGTTTCGCCCCCGATCTTGACAATGATTCTTATGCTCTTGAATTTTTAGTTAAAGCGATAGAAAAAAGCGGATATAATACCGAAAGTGTAAAGATCGCTCTGGATGCGGCTTCGAGCGAATGGTATGATAACCGCACTTATAAAATGCCGAAAAGAGGCACGGAGTTCGATTATAAGGGTCTTACGGAATATTATGAAGAGCTTTTGAGCAAATATCCGATAATATCTATCGAAGACGGGCTCGGTGAAACTGATTTTGAGGGCTGGAAATATATGACGGAAAAGCTTGGAAAAAGAATTCAGCTTGTGGGCGATGATCTTTTCGTTACCGATGAAAAGCGATTAGAGGAAGGAATTAAAAACGGATCGGGCAACGCAATACTCATAAAACCAAATCAGATAGGCACTCTTTCTCAAACGCTCAGCGTAATAAGATTCGCTCAAAAACACGGTTATAAGACCATAGTTTCTCACCGCTCGGGCGATACGGAGGATTCATTTATAGCGGATATCGCCGTGGGAATGAATTCAGAGCAGATAAAAACAGGCGCTCCGCAGAGATCTGAAAGAACGGCAAAATATAACAGACTTCTTTTGATAGAAAGCGAGCTTGAAGCTTTTTAAAAAAGAGTTGACAAAATAGAGATTAAATGATATATTATTGAGAGGGCCATTGTCTGAGGATAATGGTCCTATTATATTTTTTTGGAGTGAAAAAAATGGCAGGCTTAAGTTTTGATACGGTCATAATAGGCGGCGGAATAGGCGGCCTTATGGCGGCATACAGACTGAAAAAGAACAGCCCCGAAATGAAGATCGCGGTTACGGAACGCGGAAATACTCTTGAAAACAGGAAATGCCCCGCAGGAAAGAATAATACCTGCGCACATTGTAAAATTTGCTCTATCACAAGCGGTTTTGCGGGAGCGGGCGCTTTTTCCGACGGAAAATTCAATCTCGGCACGTCTTACGGCGGAACGCTCGGCGAGGAATTAGGTGACGATACCGCGAATAAATATATAGCCGAGGTCGATGAGATTCTTAACGAATACTGCACTTCGGGTATTCCTAAAGTTTATAATACCAATGATGAACTGAAGCTTAAATGCATTCAGAATAATCTGCGTCTGCTTGATATGAACGTTAAGCATTTGGGTACCGATAACAATTATATCACAATGCAGAATCTTATAAACGCTATCAAAGCCGGCGGCACCGAGCTTTTCAGCTTTTATGACTGCATAAATGCGGAAAAAGAAAACGATATTTATAAGCTCATTTATTCAAACGGCGAAACGCTCACAGCTAAAAATATCATAATCGCAACAGGAAGAGGCGGTGCCAATTTCGTTTCCGGATTCTGCAAAAAATTCGATGTGAAAACAAAGTCCAATCATATCGATATCGGCGTAAGAGTCGAAATGAAAGATATAATCTGGAGAGAATTTTCTTCAAAGATTTATGAGCCTAAAATTCTTTATAAAACAAAAACATTTGAGGATCGCTGCAGAATGTTTTGCTTTAATCAGGGCGGTCTTGTTTCGGCGGAAAACAATCACGGTATAATAACCGCAAACGGCCACTCTTTCGCACAGGCGGATAAAAAGACCGATAACTGCAACTTTGCTATTCTTTCAAGCATAAGATTTACAGAGCCTTTCAATCAGCCCACGGAATATGCCGAAAATATTTCGAGAATCGCTAATATGATAGGTAAGGGAAATGTTCTTGTTCAGCGCTTCGGCGATCTTATAAGAGGAAGAAGAACCAATGACCACCGCCTTTCTCAAAACACCGTCATTCCTACTTTGAAAGCGACTGCCGGAGATATTTCTCTTGCTCTTCCGCACAGAATACTTACAAATATAATCGAAACTATTTATGCGCTCGATAAAGTCGCTCCCGGAACGGCTAACGACGATACTTTGCTTTACGGGTGCGAAAGTAAATACTATTCGATAAGACCTGTATTTATGAACGATAAATTTGAGCTTATCGATAATGTTTATATTATAGGCGACGGCAGCGGAATTTGCCGAGGCCTTTCACAGTCGGGAGCAATGGGAATTTATGTTGCCGATTGCATTACAGAAAAATAAAAAAACCGCGCCGAATTTTTATCGGCGCGGTTTTTTTATTCAAAATTGTTCGTTCTAAGCGACTGCGTAAGCTTTTTTTGCGGTGGGAGAGGCGACTATTCTTTTCATACAGGCGTTACATTCCGCGGTTTTAAGCGCCTCTTCGGTAACCCTTAAAATATAGTTTCCGCCGAGCAGACTTTCTTTAAAGCTGCTTATTTTTCCCGCGTCGCCTCCCGATAAGCCGCTTTTCGACCTATCGGAAGAAGAATAATTTTCGCTTGTTTCGCGCATAACATTCCATAATGCCTTAAACTGCGCTTTTAAAGCGCTTATTTCTCCTCCGTTTTCCTCGCAGTCGCTTTCGGCGATAACGAGGTAAAGCGGTTTTTCGTGTTTTGAGGCTGTTTTTAGCAGTGAAGAAATGCTTTTCATAATTCTTCCTCCTGATTGAAAACGGTAACCTTTTTAATTCCCTTGATATGCGAAAGCTTGTTTTCAATATCCCTCGGTATCGGCTCGTCGCACTCAAGAATCATTACGGCATACCCTCCGTGAACGCTTCTGTAAAGCTGCATAGTAGCAATATTAATATTTTGTTCTTTAAGCGCCGCAGAAACCGCCGCAACATGGCCCGGCACATCCTGGTTATGAACGATAAGGGTGTTGTGCTCGCAGTAAAAATTTGCCTCTATGCCGTCTATATGGCTTATGTGAATTCTGCCTCCTCCGATGCTTTCGGCAATTATATCAAGCGTTCGCCCGGTGCATCCGCAAAGCTTTATCTGCACGGTGTTCGGGTGGGCGTTTCTTATATTCTTCACGGAAAAAGAAAATTCAAGCCCTTTTTCCTCGGCAACAGAAAAGCTTTTTGAAATCCTCAGATCATCCGGTTTCATTCCGAGAAGACCTGCAATTATCGCAAGATCCGTGCCGTGGCCGGCTCCTGTGAGAGCAAAACTGCCGCTTAAGAAAATATCGGCTCTTTTCGGGCTTTCACCCAAAAGCTTTAAGGCCACAAGACCGATTTTCACCGCTCCTGCGGTATGGCTGCTTGACGGTCCTACCATGACCGGACCTAAAATATCGGTTAGTCGCAAAAGATTCACCCTCTTTTTAAATTATCTGAAATTATATCACTTTTAAAGAATGGCTACAAGTATAAAACTATAAAAAATTTCTGTTTTTCGTCACTTTATTATTAAAATATACTAAAGTTGACAATTTTGAATTTCACTTATTGACAAATGGAATTTTTTATGTTACCATATGCTTGTAAAATTTAATAGCTCACCGATATAGGTTTGGATAAATGGCCCAAATGTTTCTACCGCAGCGCCACAGCAGCG
Source organism: uncultured Oscillospiraceae bacterium (assembly GCA_900547095.1). Taxonomy (GTDB): domain Bacteria; phylum Bacillota; class Clostridia; order Oscillospirales; family Acutalibacteraceae; genus UBA737. The sequence goes on along the minus strand of URFG01000004.1, from coordinate 52,814 downwards.
ACTATTGGTTTTAAAAAATAACGCATATATTTATATATGTGCTGTGCGTTGTTTATATCGGTAAGCAGATCTTTTTGATCTGTTTTTTTATTTTTGTAAGGGGAGGGAACTTTTTTGAAAGCATTAGAGCAGAAAATAATCAATGAAGGTAAAGTTCTCCCGGGTAATATTCTTAAAGTCGGCTCTTTTTTAAATCAGCAGATAGATGTTGCCTTTTTGCGCGAAATAGGCGAAGAGATCAAAAATATTTATAATAACTGCGGCGTTACTAAAATTTTAACTATTGAAGCGTCGGGTATTGCTCTTGCGGTTGCGGCAGGAATGGCTATGAATATTCCCACGGTTTTTGCAAAAAAAGGTAAGAGCGCAAATGTGAGCGGTGATGTTTATAAAACAGTCGTTCATTCATATACACATAACAGCGATTACGATGTTGTCGTTCCGAAAGATTATATCGATTCTTCTGACAATGTTGTGATCGTTGATGATTTTTTGGCGAACGGTAAGGCTTTAGAGGGTCTTATAGATATCGTCAATCAGGCGGGAGCAAAGCTTGCAGGCTGCACCTGTGCGGTGGAAAAAGGTTTTCAGGGCGGCGGCGACGCATTGCGTGAAAAAGGCATAAGGGTAGAGTCCCTTGCCGTTATCGATGAAATGAATGAGGATACAATTCGTTTCAGAGAGATTTAATTCGGTGTAAATTTATTTACATATAAAAAATTTTGGGGGAAACAAAAAATGAAAAAGTTATTGGCAGTTCTTCTTGCCGGACTTCTCATTGTAGGCTGTTTTGCAGGCTGCAAAGGAAGCTCGAAAAAGACCGCAAAGGGCGAAGGCGCAGAGATCCTTCCTCGCCAGGAGATCAAATCAGAAGTAACAGTTCCCGATGATTTCAAAATCGGAATGATCTGTCTTCACGATGAAAACTCCACTTATGACAACAACTTTATACAGGCTCTTAAATCGGTTCAAAAAGGTATGGGTCTTAAAGACGATCAGGTTGTAATCGTTACCGGAATCGGTGAAGACAGCAAATGCTATGATACCGCAGTTGACCTTGCCAAGAATAAAGGCTGCAAAGTTATCTTCGCAGATTCTTTCGGTCACGAGTCATTTTTAAAGCAGGCAGCCGCTGAATTCCCGGAAGTTCAGTTCTGCCATGCTACAGGTACTTCCGCAAAGACCGCAGGTCTTGCTAACTTCCACAATACATTCGCTTCTATTTATGAAGGCAGATATCTTGCAGGTATTGCCGCCGGTATGAAGCTTAACGAAATGATTAAAGACGGAAAGATCAAAGCTGATGAAGCTATAATCGGCTATGTCGGAGCTTACACCTATGCAGAGGTTATCTCCGGTATGACTTCATTCTTCCTCGGCGCTCGCTCTGTTTGCGAATCCGCTACAATGAAAGTTCGTTACACAGGTTCATGGTATGATCAGGCTAAAGAGCAGGAAGCTGCTACAGCTCTTATCGAAAAAGACAAGTGCGTTCTTATAAGCCAGCATGCTGACTCTCTCGGCGCTCCTACCGCTTGCGAGCTTGCAGGCGTTCCGAACGTTTCTTATAACGGAAGCACTTATTCCGCAGGTAAAAATTCATTCATCGTATCTTCCGCTATCAACTGGGCTCCTTACTTCCAGTACATCATCGAGTGCGTTGTTAAGGGCGAGGCTATCGCTGCTGACTGGTGCGGAGATATAGCTTCAAACTCTGTTGTTCTCACAGGTCTTAATGAAGACGTTGCGGCAAAAGGAACCGAAGAGAAGATCAATGAAGCTATCGACGCTTTCAAAGCAGGATCGCTCCACGTATTTGATACAAGCAAGTTCACTAAGGACGGTAAAAACCTTACCGAGTACCTTGCTGACGTTGACGGCGACTTCAAGGGCGAAACCAATGTAATCCACGACGGTTACTTTGACGAGTCAAACGCTAAGGATTTCCGTTCTGCTCCTTACTTTGATATGATCATTGACGGTATAACCAACCTCAATGAAAAGATGTAATTTAAAGTCTTTTTAAAACTTTCGGCACAAGGGGACAGTAAGCTCCCCTTGTGTATTTTGATTTTTAAAAAGGAGGAAAAAAGTGAACGCACTTGAAATCAGAAATGTTACAAAACGATTCAGTAAGATAGTTGCCAATAAAAATATAAATTTAATCGTTAAAAAAGGCGAGATACTTGCTGTTTTGGGAGAAAACGGTTCGGGCAAGACCACGCTGATGAATATGATAGCCGGAATTTATCATCCCGATGAGGGCGAAATTCTTGTTAACGGCGAAGTGGTATCCATTAACTCTCCTAAGGATGCGTTTGATTTAAAGATCGGTATGATCCATCAGCATTTTAAGCTTGTTGATGTTTTCAGCGCTACCGAAAATATAGTCCTCGGAATTAATGACGGGGGAAAGTTTAATTTAAAGGCAGCTGCTTCACGCGTTGCCGAAATTTCCGAAAAATACGGTTTTGAAATAGACCCCAAAAAGAAGATTTATCAAATGTCTGTTTCTGAAAAACAGACCGTTGAGATAATTAAAGTTTTATACAGGGGAGCGGATATCCTTATCCTCGATGAGCCTACCGCTGTTTTGACCCCTCAGGAAACAGATAAGCTGTTTGCCGTACTCAAAAGAATGCGTGATGACGGAAAATCCATCATCATTATCACTCATAAAATGCACGAGGTCCTCTCTGTGTCGGACAGAGTATCTATCCTTCGCAAAGGCGAATATATAGATACTGTTGTAACGAGTGAAACCAACGAATCCGAGCTTACCGAAATGATGGTAGGCAAAAAGATATCGCTTAATATTGACAGATCAGAGCCTGAAAACAGCATTGACAGACTTTTTGTTAAAGGTATCGACCTTTATGATGAAAACGGCGTTAAGGTTCTTGATGATATAACCTTTACCGCTAAAAGCGGAGAAATTTTAGGAATTGCGGGAATTGCGGGCAGCGGTCAAAGAGAGCTTTTGGAAGCTATAGCAGGTCTTCAGCATATCTCAGGCGGCGAGATAATTTATAACAATCCTAAAAACGGACTTGAAGAAAATTTAAGAGATAAAACTCCTATGCAGATAAGAGAACTCGGAGTAAGACTTTCTTTCGTTCCTGAGGATAGGCTCGGTATGGGACTTGTGGGCAATATGGATATTGTCGATAATATGATGCTTAGATCCTACACAAGAGGCAGATCGATGTTCTTAAACCGCCAGTCACCTAAAAAGCTTGCAGAGGATATTATAAGAGATCTCGAAGTCGTAACCCCGAATGCAAACACACCCGTAAGAAGACTTTCGGGCGGTAATGTTCAGAAAGTTCTCGTAGGGCGCGAGATCGCCGCTTCTCCGACTGTGCTTATGGCGGCTTATCCCGTAAGAGGCCTTGATATCAATTCCTCCTATATGATATATAATCTTTTAAATCAGCAGAAGAAAAACGGCGTTGCGGTAATATTCGTCGGCGAAGACCTTGATGTTCTGACTGAACTTTGTGACAGAATAATAGTTGTAAACTCAGGCAGAATAACCGGTATTGTAGACGGCAGGGAAGCAACCAAGGAAGAACTCGGATTGCTGATGACTAAATCGGGAGGCAAGAACAATGAAAGATAAATTAAAACATCATCGCGAGCCTCTCGTGTATATTTCAAAAAAAGATAACGTTCCGTTTAAAACCAAGTTTCTTGTAAGATTTATAGCGATAGTTTTAGCGCTTGTTGTTTGCGGAATAGTTACTAAGGTTTTAACAGGCGATAATCCGATATCGATATATAAGACCATTATTCACGGCGCAGTAGGACAGGGTAGGCTTTTAGTTACTATCCACGATATTGCAATTCTTCTTTGCATTTCGCTCGCTGTAACGCCTGCTTTCCGAATGAAATTCTGGAACACGGGTGCTGAAGGTCAGGTGCTTATAGGCTGCCTTGCAACGGCTGTTTGTATGTTTTATCTCGGCGGAAAGATTCCTGAATGGGCACTCATTATAATAATGATAGTCTGCGCTGTTGCTGCGGGAATGATTTGGGGAGTTATCCCTGCGATTTTCAAAGCTGAGTGGAAGACCAACGAAACGCTCTTTACGCTTATGATGAACTATGTGGCTATTCAGCTCGTTGAATATTTCCTTAAAATTGCCGATAAGAGCGGCTCGAATGTTGTAGGTCCCGACCTTTTAAGCCACGGCTGGCTGCCCGGTATTTTCGGAGTTAAATATCTTTTAAATATCATAGTTGTAGCACTTATTACCGTTCTTATGTATATCTATCTTAAGTACAGTAAGCACGGCTATGAAATTTCCGTTGTCGGTGAAAGCGAAAACACCGCAAGATACATAGGAATAAATGTTAAAAAGGTCATTATCCGCACAATGCTCGTTTCGGGAGCTGTCTGCGGTATAGCAGGTCTTTTGCTTGTCGGAGGTTCTTCGCATTCGATAGATTCAAACCTCGTTGCCGGCAGAGGATTTACAGCAATTATGGTTTCCTGGCTCGGAAAATTTAATCCTATCAATATGATTTTAACGACTCTCCTGCTTGTTTTCCTCGGCAGAGGCGCAGATGAGGTGACTTCGAAATTCGGTCTTAACGGAGATTTTTCTGATATCATAACAGGAATTATTCTCTTCTTTATAATCGGCTGCGAATTCTTCATCAATTATAAGATTAACTTCTCTCACCGTAAAAAGGAGGAAAACTAATGATAGCTATAATCAATTTTATTCAGCGCGCTATTTTGCAGGGCACTCCTTTGCTTTTCGGCTCAACCGGTGAAATTTTAACCGAGAAGTCCGGTAACTTAAACCTCGGAATTCCGGGAATTATGTATATCGGAGCGATATCCGGCGTTGTCGGCGGATTTTTATATCAAACAAACGCCTATGAGGTTTCTCCGTTCTTGGCGGTTTTAATTCCGCTTTTGTGCTGCCTTTTAGGCTCGTTCCTCGTATCGTTGCTTTATTGCTTCTTAACTGTTACTTTAAGAGCTAATCAGAATGTTACGGGTCTTGCCATCACCACTTTCGGTATCGGCTGCGGAAACTTCTTCGGCGGATCGCTCATAAAAATTATTAAAAGCGATGTTCCTTATCTTTCTTTGGTGGAAATTGCGAGAGCATTTAAAACCACCCTTCCTTTTGCCGAAGATATGGGAGATGTAGGAAAGCTTTTCTTTTCGTACGGCTTTATGGTATATCTTGCGGTTATAATAGCGATAGTTGTAGCGGTATTTTTAAAGAAAACAAAGTTCGGCCTTAATTTGAGGGCGGTAGGTGAAAATCCTGCAACTGCCGATGCGGCAGGTATCAATGTTACCAAATATAAATACAGCGCTACCTGTATCGGCGGAATGATCGCAGGCCTCGGCGGACTTTTCTATGTTATGGATTACTCTAACGGTATCTGGTCCAATAACGGCTTCGGCGACCGCGGCTGGCTTGCAATAGCGATAGTTATTTTCGCAACCTGGAAGCCTTCGCTCGCGATAGCAGGCTCTTATCTCTTCGGAGCGCTTTATATTCTTTTCAATTATATAAACGTGCCTATGCAGATGATCCCGCTTATCCAGATGTTACCGTATGTTGTAACAATTATCGTTTTAATAGTAGTCAGCATTCACAAAAAACGCGAAAATCAACCTCCTCAGGCTCTCGGTCTTTCCTATTTCAGAGAGGAAAGATAACATTAAATCCAAATCCGCTCTTCTGCTTTTTGCAAAAGAGCGGATTTTTTGATAAAAAATAATATTTTTTGTTTACAAAAGCGTGGAAAAGTGTTACTATATATTAGTATGATACCGCTCTGCGGTATTAGCGGATATAATCTTATTTATTATTTTACAGGAGGAATTTTCCATGGCAAGAAAGTTCAAAACTATGGACGGAAATAACGCCGCGGCTCATGTAGCCTATGCGTTCACCGAAGTAGCCGGAATTTATCCGATTACACCGTCCAGCCCTATGGCGGATTATGTGGATCAGTGGTCTGCTCAGGGTCTTAAAAATATTTTCGGCACAAAGGTAAATGTTGTCGAAATGCAGTCAGAAGCAGGTGCTGCGGGTACTGTTCACGGTTCGCTTGCCGCCGGTGCTCTCACCACCACATTCACAGCTTCACAGGGTCTTTTACTTATGATCCCGAATATGTATAAAATTGCAGGTGAGCTTCTTCCCTGCGTATTCCACGTTTCGGCGCGCTGCGTTGCAAGCCACGCTCTTAATATTTTCGGCGACCATTCCGATGTTTACGCATGTCGTCAGACGGGTTTTGCTATGCTCGCAGAAACAAATCCGCAGGAGGTAATGGATCTTGCTGCTGTTGCTCACTTGGCTTCAATTAAGAGCAGAGTTCCTTTTATAAACTTCTTTGACGGATTCCGTACTTCTCACGAAATTCAGAAGATCCAAATCTGGGATTATGAGGATCTTAAAGAAATGTGCGATATGGACGCTGTAAAGGCTTTCCGTAAGCGCGCTCTCAATCCTGAGCACCCCGTTATGCGCGGCTCTCACGAGAACGACGATATTTTCTTCCAGAACAGAGAGGCATGTAATAAGTATTATGACGCTGTTCCGGGAATCGTCGAAGAATATATGGGCAAAGTCAATGCCAAGCTCGGCACTGATTACAAGCTCTTTAACTATTACGGCGCGGCTGATGCTGAGCGCGTAATAATCGCTATGGGCTCTGTATGTGATGTTGCCGAAGAAGTTATCGATTATCTCACCGCAAAGGGTGAAAAGGTAGGTCTTGTTAAGGTTCGTCTTTATCGTCCTTTCTCTGCCGAAAAGCTCGTAGAGGCTATCCCTGAAACAGTTAAGAAAATTGCTGTTTTAGATCGTACAAAAGAGCCCGGCGCTCTCGGCGAGCCTCTTTATATGGATGTTGTAGGCGCTCTTGCCGCAACAGGCAGAAAGGTTGACACCGTTATCGGCGGCCGCTACGGCTTAGGCTCTAAGGATACTCCTCCTGCCAGCATTTTTGCAGTTTATAAAGAGCTTTCTAAAGACGCTCCCAAGGCTCAGTTCACTATCGGAATTGTCGATGATGTTACTAACCTTTCTCTTGAAGAAGAGGAAGCTCCGAACACTGCCGCAGAGGGCACTATCGAGTGCAAATTCTGGGGTCTCGGCGGCGACGGTACTGTAGGTGCCAACAAAGACTCTATCAAGATAATCGGCGACCATACCGATAAGTATGTTCAGGCTTACTTCCAGTATGACTCAAAGAAAACAGGCGGTATCACAGTATCCCACCTCCGTTTCGGCGATAAGCCTATTAAGAGCCCTTATTACATAAATAAGGCCGATTTCGTTGCTTGTCATAACCCGTCTTATGTTATCAAAGGCTATAAGATGGTTAACGATGTTAAGCCCGGCGGCGTATTCCTTATCAACTGCCAGTGGAACGCTGAAGAGCTTGACCGCCATATGCCCGCAGAGGCTAAGCGTTATATCGCTAAGAATAATATCAAGCTTTACACTGTTAACGCTATCGATATCGCGGCAAAAATAGGCCTCGGCAAGCGTACAAATACTGTTTTGCAGTCCGCTTTCTTCGCTCTTGCAAAGGTTCTTCCTGTTGATGAAGCTATCGGATATATGAAAGAAAAAGCACAGAAGTTTATGAAGAAGGGTAAAGAGATCGTTGAAATGAACGAAAAGGCTATCGACGCCGGTGCAACCGCATTTGTTCAGGTAGATGTTCCCGCTTCATGGGCTGATGCCGAAGATGTTAAGACTGCCGTTACTGAAAACGGACCTGAAAAGCTCGTTAAAATGGTTGACGGAATTATGAAACCGGTCGGCCTTATGAACGGCTATGAGCTTCCTGTTTCCGCATTCACCGATCACGCTGACGGTACTTTTGAGCAGGGCGCTTCCGCATTTGAGAAACGCGGCGTTGCAGTTATGGTTCCCGAGTGGAATAATGAAACCTGTATCGGATGTAACAAATGTGCGTTTGTCTGCCCTCACGCAACACTTCGCCCGTTTGCTCTTTCCGATGATGAAAAAGCAAATGCTCCCGCTAATACAAAGTATGCGGTTAAAGAAAAAACCGTTTCGAGTAAGGGATATACTTATGCTCTTACCGTTTCTCCGCTTGACTGTATGGGATGCGGAGTATGCGTAGGCGTTTGCCCGACTGCTTCTCTTAAAATGGTTTCTCAGGAATCACAGCTTGATGAGCAGAAAGTATTTGACTACTGCGTAGCAAATGTTTCGGAGAAAAAAGAAGTTGCTACAGACGCAAATGTTATCACTTCACAGTTCAAAAAGCCGCTTCTTGAGTTCTCGGGCTCCTGCGCAGGCTGTGCCGAAACCTCTTATGCAAGACTTATCACTCAGCTCTTCGGCGACAGAATGTATATTTCTAATGCAACAGGCTGTTCTTCTATCTGGGGCGGTCCTGCGGCTACTTCGCCTTACACCACTAATGCAGAGGGCCACGGTCCTGCCTGGGCAAACTCCCTCTTTGAGGATAACGCCGAGCACGGTTATGGTATGTTCCTCGGTCAGACAGCTATAAGAGAGCGCCTTATTGACGACGCTAAGGCTATCTCGGAATCCGATAAGGCTTCCGCAGAAGTTAAGGCTGCCGCTGATAAGTACCTCGAAACACTTAATGACGCTAAATCAAATGCAGAAGCTTCCAAGGCTTTAACTGCCGCTATCAAGGCTTCGGGCGCTGATTGCGATAAATGCAAGGATATCCTTGAGAATTCCGAGTATCTTTCCAAGAAATCCGTTTGGATATTCGGCGGCGACGGCTGGGCTTACGATATCGGCTTCGGTGGTGTTGACCATGTTCTCGCAAGCGGAAGAAATGTAAACATTATGGTATTCGATACCGAAGTTTACTCCAATACAGGCGGTCAGGCTTCCAAGGCTTCCAATATCGGCCAGGTCGCACAGTTCGCAGCTGCCGGTAAAGCAATAGCTAAGAAGAGCCTTGCAGAGATAGCTATGTCTTATGGCTATATCTATGTAGCTCAGGTTGCAATGGGCGCAGATCAGAATCAGACGCTCAAGGCTTTAAAAGAGGCTGAGGCTTATGACGGTCCGTCGCTTGTTATCGGTTACGCCCCCTGCGAAATGCACTCAATTAAGGGCGGAATGGTTAACTGCCAGAAAGAAATGAAGAAAGCTGTTGACTGCGGATATTGGGATCTTTTCCGTTACAATCCTGCTCTCAAAGCAGAGGGTAAGAACCCGTTCAGCTTAGACAGCAAGCCTGCTACCACCGATTATAAAGAGTTTATTCTCGGTGAAGCAAGATATTCTTCTCTTACCCGTTCTTTCCCCGAGCGCGCAGAGCAGCTCTTTGATAAGGCGGCCCAGACTGCTAAGGCAAGAAGAGCTCATCTTGAAAAGCTTGTTGAGCTTTACGGAAAGTAATCTCCGTTAAAGTTAAGCGGTATAAAACCGGAAGGTGTAAAAGCCTTCCGGTTATTTTTTTGTAAAAAATTTGACAAGTAACCGAACGGTTGCTATAATTAAAGTGACCATTCGGTTACTTTATCTTAAAGGAATGAAATTTATGTCAGGGAATACAAAAGAGCGAATTTTAGAAGCGGCGCTTGAGCTGTTCGCCGTCAGCGGATATAAGGGTACTTCTATGAGCGATATAGCAAGCAAACTGCAAATCACCAAAGGCGCTCTTTATAAGCACTATTTAAGCAAGCAGGAAATACTTGACAGCATTGTTGAGCGAATGAATAAAACGGACTATGATCGCGCCGAAGAATACGAAATGCCCGAAACCGAACCTGACGGTTTTGCAGAAGCCTACTTAAACGCGCCGATAAATAAGATAAAAGCTTATGCGGCGGCGCAATTTGACCATTGGACAAAGGAGCCTTTTTCTTCAAATTTAAGAAAAATGCTGACTTTGGAGCAATACCGCGATCCGAAGCTTTGCGGGCTTTATCACGATTATCTTGCAACTGGACCGACAGAATATATGTCGGCTATTTTCCGGAAACTGACTGATTCAGACTCTAGCGCTATGCAGCTGGCGCTTGAGTTTTACGGTCCGATGTTCCTGCTTTACAGCATTTATGATAAGGCAGAGGAAAAAGAAAGCGTTTCGCGGTTGCTTCTGGATCATATTGACCGCTTTATTGCGAAAATAGAAGCGGACTACAAAAAGTGAAAAACTGTAAAGTATTTTTTTAAAGAAAGTGAGATTTTATGAAACTTTATTTTGAAAACGCTGTCACCACGGCGACAACCTTGATGATCCTTGCATTGCTCGGATTTATCGGATATTCGATCTTTAATCGCTCAAATATTTCATATTGGGGGCGCAGGAGCGCAATTTTGCTGATTTTCGGCCTTGTCGTTTGTTGCTTTGCCGCCGCGCGCGACGGTCTTGATAAAACCATTCAGCACTCTATAGACGGCAGCTGTGCGCCCGGAATATTTGCGCTTTTGAGCATTCCGACGATTGTTGGCTGTATCGGTGCGCTGCTGATTATAATTGCCGCTATCGGCACGCCGATGGCAAAATCGCAGAAAGTAAGAGAAATATGGTTTTATATTATGTCGGGCGGAGCGGTAATCAAGATCGCAACAATGGAAATAGCAAGAATAATTTTATGATACGTATTCTCTTCATAACGAAACTATCAGCCGATTTCGCCGAATGATGACTATTGAGCAGTTCCGTTCTAATGAACTTGCAAAGCTTTATTCAAAGCAATATGTGGAGATGATAGTAGATTATCACGCAGATATTTTCCGCGCTTTTATCAAATCGGGCGAGATATGCGCAGAAGATCCCGAGGGATATTTTGTCTGCGAGAAAGACCCTAAGGGTTTTGAAAAATTTGAAAAAGCTTTTCCTAAAAAGGAAAATTTAAAACTTCTCTGTCAGCTGTTTTAATAAGGAAAATCGGCAAAAAAAGGTGTGATAAAATGGCGTCAAGCAAAGAATATCTTTGTTTTATTTTGGAGCAGTTATCAGATTTAAGCGATGTTTCTTATCGTGCTATGATGAGAGAATATATCCTCTATTACCGCGGCAAAATCGTCGGCGGAATATATGATGATCGGTTACTTGTAAAGAAAACAAGTTCCGCTTTAAAACTTATGCCTAACGCTATTTGCGAGCCGCCGTATAAAGGCGCGAAAGAAATGCTGTCAGTCGACGAGGTCGACAACAAAGAGTTTCTGGCAAAGCTGTTTATTACTTTGTACAATGATTTACCCTTGCCCAAAAAGACGGTTTAGCTTTTTTAAAGCTGACGTCTTTGTTTTTATCCTTTCGCGCTTTAAAGAAATCCATGGTTTTATTTTGTAACTTTTTGTAACTTTTTTCGTATATCCACTTGAAAAAAAGGCGAAATTTGTGTACAATAATAATATTATAACAGACAGGGTGTGTAAAATAGATGTCAAATCGCTTGTTTCAGGGTGTTATCCACCAGATGAAAGATTCTATTGATAAAACTTTCGGCGTCCTTGATGAGAATTTTATTGTTATTGCATGCAGTGAGCTTGGCAATATCGGCGATCAGTTTTCGGCTGTTTCAGTAAGCTCCGGAGAAACTGTGACTGCCGAAGGCTTTACTTTTAAATCTCTCGGAAATAAAAACGGCGGCGATTATACCGTTTTTGTTGAGGGCGATGATATTATTTCGGATAAATATGCCTCTGTTTTAGCAGTTGCTTTCGCTAATATCAAATATTATTATGATGAAAAATATGACCGCGGCAATTTCATTAAAAACATAATTCTTGATAATATTCTCCCCGGAGATATTTATCTTAAAGCGAGAGAGCTTTATTTTAACAGTGAGGTCAACCGCACCTGTATACTTATCAGAAATCTTGAGCTTAACGATGTGTCGGTTTATGATGTTCTGCAAAACCTCTTTCCCGATAAATCAAAGGATTTTATTATCAATATAAATGAAACAGATATTGCGCTCGTTAAAGAAACTCCCCCTGAGATAGAGCCTAAGGATATTGAAAATCTTGCTTCTTCGATAGCAGATACTATTTCGGGCGAATTCTATGTAAGAGCGGTTATAGGAATAGGAACGACTGTCGATAACCTAAAAGACCTTGCCCGCTCATTCAAAGAAGCGCAAACGGCTTTGGAAGTCGGAAAAGTTTTCGATACCGAGAAAACTATAATTTCTTATAATAACCTCGGAATAGCAAGACTTATTTATCAGCTTCCCACCACCCTTTGCGAAACATTCTTGCGCGAGGTATTCAAAAGAGGATCAATCGATACTCTCGATCAGGAAACCTTATTCACCATTCAGCGTTTCTTTGAAAACAACCTTAATGTTTCCGAAACTTCAAGAAAGCTTTTTGTTCACAGAAACACGCTGGTTTACAGGCTTGAAAAGATTAAAAAGATAACAGGTCTTGATCTTCGAGAATTTGATCACGCCATAATCTTTAAAATTGCTCTTATGGTAAATAAATATTTAAAGAGCAATCCGATAAAGTATTAAAAGAGAGGAAGACACCTTTAAAATGTCTATCGAAAATTCAGAGCAGCCGGGAATAATTATTCCCGAAAGCCCCTCTAAGACTATAATTGAATTTCGCGGCGTTTCAAAAACTTATCCTACGGGCACTCACGCTGTGGAGGACCTCAATGTAAGGATAAACAGCGGAGAATTTGTATTCGTGGTAGGCTCTTCGGGAGCCGGTAAAAGTACGTTTTTAAAGCTTATTATGCGCGAAGAAAAAGCTAACACCGGTCTTATTACCGTCAACGGTTTTAATTTAACTAAAATGCCCCGCCGTGAGGTGCCTATGCTCAGGCGCACAATGGGAATAGTTTTCCAGGATTTCAGGCTTATTCCCACTATGAATGTTTTTGAAAATGTGGCTTTTGCTATGCATGTGGTAGGAGCTTCAAACAGAGAAATAAGAATAAAAGTATCTAAAGCTCTTTCAAAAGTGGGCCTCGGCGATAAAGCAAGATCAATGCCGTGCCAGCTTTCGGGCGGCGAACAGCAGAGAGTAGGTCTTGCCCGAGCACTCGTTAATTCACCCGAGCTTATTATTGCGGACGAGCCTACGGGTAATGTCGACCCCAATATGTCTTACGAAATAGTTTCTTTGCTCACCGAGATCAATAAGCGCGGAACCACTATTCTTATGGTGACTCACGATCATAATCTCGTTCGTGATTTTCATCATCGCGTTATTATGCTCGATTCCGGCCATATTGTTGCCGATAACGCGGCAGGAGGTGTGGACTGATGAAAATTCAAAGCGTGAAATACCTTTGCAAAGAGGGAGTTAAAAACACCTGGGCAAACAGATTGATGTCGCTTGCTTCTATTGGCGTGCTTGTTGCGTGTATGGTCATAATCGGTCTTGCGGTGCTTATATCTGCATGCGCCGATAAAGCTATAGGCAGACTTGAGCAGGAAAATGTCGTTATTGTCTATATGAAAGACTATAATTGGGCGCTTTATTCGGATAAGAAAGATGCCTCTTCTTCCGAAACGCAGTCCGAAGAGCAGGCTGATAAAAACGGTATAAAAAAGAGTGATTATATCATTCACGATGATGAAGAGGGCAAAAAGCTCTGCGAAGAGATAAAAAAGATTCCGAATGTCAAGGAAGTCGAATATATTTCGAGTGAAGCCGGGCTTAAAAACGCCAAGGCAGCTATGCTTGACGAAAGCCAGGGAGAGTTATTCAACTTTTTAAACGATGAGTACGGAAATCCCATTTCCGCCTCCGCAAAAGTCACTATGACCGATATGTCCCTGTTTGACGCAACGCTTGATAAAATAAAAGCACTTGACGGTGTTGATGTTATCCAGTCAAACAGCGATACCGCAGAGAAGATAACTTCTATCAAAAACGGCATTGCGGTTGCCGGAGCAGTTATTATGGCAATATTGATTATTATATCTTTGGTTATAGTTTGTAACACAATTCGTATTACAATGTATAACAGAAAGCTTGAAATAAGCATTATGAAAGCGGTCGGAGCGACCGATTCGTTCGTAAGAATTCCGTTTGTTGTAGAGGGTATTCTTATCGGAACAGTTTCGGCTCTGATAGCGGAGGGACTCATTTATTTCTGCTACCGCGTCGCTACTGAAACGATCGTTAAATCTTTCGGCCCCGATTCTTTGGTTAAATTCAGCTCGCTTTCCTGGCAGCTGCTTTTGATATTCATAGGAGTGGGCATAATTGCAGGAGTGCTCGGAAGCGTTATCATAATCGGAAAGTATTTAAGGCGAGAGGGCAGCGAATTTGCGGCAATATAATTTTTTAAGGATGATAGCTATGAAATCGAATAGAATTATTTCGGTATTTTTATCTGTGCTGATGATAACTTCGGCCGTTTCGTTTTCTTCTTTTTCAAATACTTCTGCCGCAAAGTCGGCTTCTCAGGTTCAGAATGAAATAAATGAGCTTGAAAGGCAGTCGCGCGAGCTTGAAAAGCAGATATCATCGCTCAGCAAGCAAAAGAATAATCAGAAGGCGGTTGTCAGCACCATTCAGAAAAAGATGAATGTTGTTGAAAGCCAAATTATAGCCTGCAATAAGCAGATAAGCTCAATAAATTCAAAGATTGCCGCCAATAATGCGCAGATAGATGAAAAAAATAAAGAGATCGAATCTGATAAACTCACATTCAAGAAAAGACTCCGTGCTTCTTATATGAGCAATACGGACAGTAATATAAAGGTTTTATTCGGAGCGCAAAGTTTTGCCGAGTATCTTCAGCTTTCTCAGCTTATGAAAGCGGTAAGCTCTCACGATAAAGCGCTTATGGAGAAATTGGAAGTCGCTATAAAAGAGCTCCGGGATAAAAATGCGGAAAATGAAAAGCTTTTAAACGATCAGGTTGCCCTTAAAAACACTATTGCCGAAAAGCGAAAAGAGCTTGAAGCCGATAGGGCAAAGGAGCAAAACACCTTAAACAGCATTTCTTCTCAGCAAAGCACCACTGTTAAGCAGAATAAAGAGCTTGAATCACAGATAAGAGAAAGACAGAATTATCTTTTGAATTTGAATTCAAATGTCAATATCGTTCTTGATGCGGAGAGGTTTATCTGGCCTCTTCCGGGTTATTATAATGCAACTACCTACGGCGGTCACACCGGGTATGATATTCCTACTAACAGAACACCGGGTGTTCCTATTTTAGCTATGGCTGACGGAGTTGTAGTAGGAGTTCAGAGCGGGTGGAATGCCTCTATGGGAACTTACGGAATGGCAAGCTACGGAAATTATGTAACTATCGACCACGGCCGCACTCCCACCGGTAACACATATATTACTCTTTATGCACATATGATGAGAACTGCCGTTTCAAACGGCGCTCATGTTAAGCAAGGTCAGGTGATCGGCTATGTGGGCACTACCGGCAACTCGACAGGCTATCATCTCCATGTTGAAGTAAAACGCAATAATGTCAGACTTTTAGGCGGAACTCTTCTTACTTATATAAGAGGAAATATGAAGCTGTAATGAATAAATCTGTTATCTTCGGAATTCTTACCGTTCTTTGTATGGTTCTGATTTTCTGTTTCAGCGCTCAGAATTCCGCAGCCTCCGATAAAACGAGCGATTCTTTCACTGTGAAAGTGCTAAGCACCGTTTCGCCGAAATTCAAAGAATTAAATGAGAAAGAAAAAGAAAAAGTGGTAAGCGATCTTACCTTTCCTGTCAGAAAATCCGCTCATTTCAGCATTTATTTTGTTTTAGGTATCTTTTCTGCACTGACATTTTTAAATTTGAAAAAACCTAAATTTATAGTTCGCTCTTTGCTTGCTTTTGCGCTTTGCGCGCTTTACTCGGTGAGCGATGAAATTCATCAGTATTTTGTTCCCGGCAGGAGCTGCGAATTAAGAGATATGCTGATAGATTCATCGGCGGCTCTTATAGCTGTTATTTTAGTTTCGCTTTATTTTAAAAAAAGGGAGAAAAGCTTGTGAGAAAGAAAAAGCTTCTTGAACAGAATACTCTGCTTTTTGAGCAGGTGAAGCACCTTGAAATCGAGCTTGCGCTTCTTAAAAAGGAAATTTCCAAAAAAGACGCGCGCATTAAAGAGCTTTTAAAATCCGAAACGGAAGAAACTAAAAAATCTTTGCCCGAAACAAAAGAAGAACCTAAAATTATAGAAGATTCCGAAATAATTGATGATATCACTTCTTTCGGCTCGGATATTATAGGCGAGGTCGTTTTAAAAGCGACAGAGTTATCTAACGAATTATCAAATGAAAAAACAGGCGAAAATAAAGAACTTATAAATTTGATTTTGGGAAGAACCGAGGTCGCGAAGTCTGAAATTCTTGCAATTTCTGAAAATCAGGACTTAGATGCGGAAATTAAGAATAAAATGGAAAGCGTGAGAGATAATGCTTTTGAGTATTTCGAAAGCGTTATGGCTCAGAGGGACCGAGATGTTTGACGGAAAATTAAAAGCGCTCACTTTCAGCTTTGACGACGGAATTACCCAGGATCAAAGACTTATAGAAATATTTAATAAATATGATCTTAAATGCACTTTCAATATAAATTCGGAGCTTTTAGGCAAGGCGGGCTCGCTTATAAGAGATGATGTAACAGTTGCTCACTGCAAGCCGAGGGACTGCGAAATCGCAAAGATATATAAGGACCACGAGGTTGCCGCTCACACGCTTACTCATCCGCTTTTAACTTCTTTGCCCGATGAAGAAGTTATAAGGCAGGTTGAAACAGACAGGATAAATCTTTCAAAGCTTGTCGGATATGAAGTTAAGGGAATGGCATATCCCTGCGGCGGAAAGAATAATGACGAGCGGGTAGCAAAGCTTATCAAAGAAAATACGGGTATAAAATATTCAAGAACTATAACTTCCACAAAAAGCTTTGATCTTCAAAGTGATCTTATCCGCTTTGATCCCACCGAAAGGCAGGCAGATCATAAATCGATAGAGGAACTTACAAAAAAATTTATCGATCTTAAACCCGATTCCCCCAAGCTTTTCTATATCTGGGGACATTCTTTTGAGTTTGATACCGATAATTCCTGGAGCTGGTTTGAAGATATCTGCAAAGAGCTTGCAAACAGAAAAGATATTTTTTACGGAACAAATTCACAGGTTTTCGGAATTTAATAATATAGACAATACAATCGGGGTATAATACTTTTTTGAAGAAACGGCGCATTTATCGACTTTGTTGCCCTCCGCTCACAATACGAAAGTATTCTTCGGTCGGGCGCCGCGCCGCTAAACAGCGCCGTTATCTTACAAAATCTTCGACTCATAGCGAGAAATTTTTTTTGATTATGAAGTCGAGGAATGCAGAAATACTGCCGTATTTCAAATGACAAGACAATATAATCGGAGAAATTTTCCGCTATGAGAAGTGTTGTACCCTGATTGTATTGTCTATATTTTCTTCGGGGGAATTTAAGATTATGTTCAGTGATAAGGGTTTTAAAAAATTTGATAAAAAAGTGTGGCTTTCCTCTCCCACTATGCACGGGGAAGAGCTTAAGTATATAACCGAGGCTTATGAAACAAATTGGATGTCCACAGTGGGCAAAAATATCGATGAATCGGAAAAAGAGATAGCTCGGATCGTAGGCTGTAAGTATGCGGTCGCACTTTCTTGCGGAACGGCGGCATTGCACCTGGCTGTCAGGCTTGCGGCTTTAAAGCTTTACGGTTTTATGCCTGCAAATAAAGGAATGCTTGAGGGCAAAAAAGTTTTTGCCAGCGATATGACTTTTGACGCCACCGTTAACCCCATTGCTTACGAGGGCGGCGAAGCGGTGTTTATCGGCACTGAAAAAGACACCTGGAATATGGACCCCGAAGCGCTTAAAAAAGCTTTCGAGCTTTACCCCGAGGTAAAATTGGTGGTAGTGGCTCATCTTTACGGAACTCCCGGAAAAATAGACGAAATAAGAAAAATTTGCGATGATAACAACGCATTGATAATTGAAGACGCCGCAGAATCCCTGGGCGCGACCTATAAGGGCGTGCAGACCGGTAATTTCGGGGACTACGGCGCGATTTCATTTAACGGCAATAAAATAATCACCGGCTCTTCGGGCGGAATGTTCTTAACAGACTCAAAAGCCGACGCCGAAAAGGTGCGCAAATTATCGACTCAAAGCCGCGAAAGCGCTCCGTGGTATCAGCACGAGGAGATAGGATATAACTATCGAATGAGCAATGTTATAGCGGGAGCGGTAAGAGGTCAGATCCCTCATTTATCCGAGCATATAGCACAGAAAAAAGCTATTTATGAAAGATATAAAGAAGGGCTTAAAGGTCTGCCCGTTAAAATGAATCCGTATGACGAAAAGTCAAGCGAGCCGAATTTCTGGCTTTCGTGCATCACGGTTGACCGCGAGGCTATGGCTAAGCAGGTAAGATCGGATAAAGAGGGACTTTACATAAAAGAACACGGCAAATCCTGCCCCACTGAAATTCTTGAAGCAATATCGAGTATAAACGCAGAGGGCAGACCTATCTGGAAACCTATGCATATGCAGCCGATATATATGAATCACCCCTATGTTACAGTACTCGGCAATATGAGAGCACAGACGAACGCTTATATAGCAGGCGAGGTATATGATGCGGGCGAGGATATTTTCGAGCGCGGCTTATGCCTGCCAAGCGATAACAAAATGACAGCCGAGGAGCAGGCAAGAATAATCGAAGTTATAAAAGCCTGCTTTGAATAATTTCGGGTGAAATATTATGTATGCAAAGTTTATAAAAAGATTTCTTGATTTCTTTCTTTCTTTGCTGGCGCTTATCTTTTTATCGCCGCTTGTTTTGGTGCTTATGGTTTTAGGTGCGGTTTTTATGGGCGGAAATCCCTTTTTTGTTCAAAAAAGGCCGGGCAAAAAGGATAAGAGCGGAAAAGAAAAAATATTTGATCTTCTTAAATTCAGAACGATGAGCAATAAAAAAGACGAAAGCGGAAACCTGCTTCCCGACAGCGTAAGGCTCAATTCCTACGGAAAGTTTTTAAGAAGCACTTCGCTTGATGAGCTGCCGGAGCTCATAAATATCTTAAAGGGCGATATGTCTGTAGTAGGACCGAGGCCGCAGCTTGTAAGAGATATGGTGTTTATGACCGAGGAGCAGAGGATGAGGCACAATGTAAGACCCGGACTTACAGGCCTTGCTCAGGTGAACGGAAGAAACAATATCCCCTGGACCGAAAAATTCAAGTGGGATTTAAAATACATAAACGACGGTATCTCTTTTAAAAACGACGCTAAAATAGTGCTTTTAACTGTACTTAAGGTTTTAAAGCGCTCGGATACGGTAAGAGAGGGCACCTCCTCCGATCTCGATCTCGGGGATTGGCTGCTTGAAAACAGAGCTATTTCCGAAGATGAATACACCGAAAAAATAAAAGAACTTGTTTAAATTTAAGGGCTTAGGAGTTAAAAATGAAGATCTGGATTTTAAATCATTATGCGGGAAGCCTTGAATACGGTATGGAATTCAGGCATTACTATTTTGCGCGCGAGCTGAAAAAAGCCGGTCACGATGTAACGATCGTTGCGGGGAGCTATTCGCACCTGCGAAGGTATAACCCTGAAGTTGAGTCTTATCTCGAAGAGGAAAACGGGGGAATTAAGTTCGTATTCGTAAAGACCCGCAACTATGAGGGCAACGGAAAAGCAAGGGCTCTTTCGATGATCGATTTTTACAAAAACTCATTAAAAGTGCTTAAAAAATTCGATGGCCCCGATGTTATAATTTCGTCAAGTCCGCACCCGTTTGCCTGTCTTGCGGCAATAAAGCTTGCAAAGCTTAAAAAATGCAAATGCATAAGCGAAGTAAGGGATCTTTGGCCCGAAGCTTTTGTTTATTACAAGGGAATATCCGAGAGCTCGCCGCTTGTAAAAGCGCTGGAGCTGATAGAGCATAAGATCTATAAAAGATCCGACGCTATGATATTCACTAAACCCGGCGATACGGATTATCTTAAAGAGAAAAAGTGGATGAAATCCACGGGCGGCGATGTTGACGACGATAAGTGCTACTATATTAACAACGGCGTGGACTTAGAAGCATTTTTAAGCCAGATGACTGACTGCAAATGCGATAAAATCGAAGAGTCCGATAAAAGGTTTGCCGTGACATACGTAGGAACGATAAGGGAAGTAAATAATATCGATATGCTGCTTGACGCCGCGAAAGCGCTTAAGAAAAATAAGGATATCGTGTTCCGCATTTTCGGCGACGGCGAGGAGCTTTCAAGGCTTGAAAAGAGAAAAGAAGACGAAAAGCTCGATAATGTTGAATTTTTCGGAAGAATTGAAAAACAGTTCGTTCCCTATATTCTTTCAAGATCATCGGTAAACATTTTGAACTATTCGCCCACTCTTTATAATTGGACAAGGGGAAACAGCTCAAATAAGCTTTTTGAATATATGGCTTGCGCAAAGCCTATCATTTCCACGGTAAAAATGGGGTATTCCCCGATCGAAAAGTATAACTGCGGAATTGAGATCGACTGCTGTGACGGCGAAAAACTTGCAGGCGCCATAAGCGGGCTTTTCGGCAGCGGAAGCGAAACCCTTGAGAATTTAAGCCGAAACGCCTCGGCGGCGGCAAAGGATTTCGATTATAAAAAGTTATCAAAAGATCTGATAAATGTGATAAATAAAACGATAGGAGCAAAAGAAAATGGTTAATGTTATAGGTCTCGGATACATAGGTCTTCCCACAGCGCTGATGCTTGCCTCGCACGGGGTGGAGGTTATCGGAACGGATTACAACAAAGAGCTTGTAGCAACTCTTAATGCCGGCAGGACCACATTTAAGGAAAAAGGATTAGATGAGCTTTTTGCCGACGCACTTAATTCGGGAATTAAATTTTCAACCGAATATCAGGTAACTGATACTTATATCGTTTCGGTTCCCACGCCCTATGATAAATTTTCAAAAAAGGTTGACGCCTGCTATGTCGTAGCCGCTATAAAAAGCGTTATGGAAGTTTGCCCTAAAGGAGCAACGGTCGTGGTAGAGTCCACCGTATCACCCGGAACCATTGATAAATATGTCCGCCCCGTTATCGAGGAAAACGGATTTAAGATTGGCGAGGATATAAATCTCGTTCACGCACCCGAGAGAATAATCCCCGGGAATATGGTTTATGAGCTTCTTCATAACAACCGCACTATAGGAGCTGACGACAGGGAAGTCGGCAAAAAAATAAAATCGCTTTATGCAAGCTTTTGTCAGGGCGATATCGTGGTAACGGATATCAGAACGGCTGAAATGACAAAGGTCGTAGAAAACACATTCAGAGCGGTAAACATAGCTTTTGCAAACGAGCTTGCAAAGATCTGCCGACACGATAATATGGATGTTTACGAGATAATAAAGATCTGCAATATGCACCCGAGAGTAAATATTTTACAGCCGGGTCCCGGAGTCGGAGGCCACTGTATTTCTGTTGACCCGTGGTTCTTGGTAGGCGACTATCCGAGCCTTGCAAAGGTTATCGACGAATCTATGAAAACCAACGACGGTATGCCCGATTTCGTTTTAAACAGAATTTATGAAATTATGAAAGAAAAGGGTATTAAGGATATAAAAAGAGTCGGACTTTACGGTCTTACCTATAAGGAAAATGTCGACGATATGCGCGAATCCCCCACTTTGCAGCTGCTTGAAAGTCAGGAGCGCCATTTAGCCGATCCGCTTTTGGTTTACGATCCCTTTATAAAAACAAAAGAGGTTAAAAACCAGTGCTTTGAGCTTGATGAATTTTTAAACTCTGTCGATATGGTCGTAATTATGGTCAAGCATTCGGAAATTATCGAGAATATGGATAAGCTTAAAGATAAAGTCGTTCTCGATTGCCATAATATCTGCGATCTGCCCGGAGTATATCATATCTAAAAAAGGATAAAAAATGAAAAAAATTATGCTTGTCTTCGGAACAAGACCCGAAGCTATAAAAATGTGCCCTCTTGTAAACGAGCTTAAAAGCAGGGACAATGTCAAAACGGTCGTCTGCGTAACAGGTCAGCACCGCCAGATGCTCGATCAGGTGCTTGAAACTTTCGGCGTTACCCCTGATTATGACCTTTCCATTATGAAAACCTCGCAGACCCTCTTTGATATCACAACAAATATTTTAAACGGCATAAAAGAAGTGCTTGAAAAGGAGAATCCCGATGTGGTGCTTGTTCACGGCGATACTTCCACCACTTTTGTAACTGCGCTTGCCTGCTTTTATCTGCAGATACCCGTAGGCCATGTTGAGGCGGGTCTGCGAACCTATAATATCTATTCGCCGTATCCCGAGGAGTTCAACCGCCAGGCGGTATCTATAATTTCAAAGTATAACTTTGCGCCGACCGAGCGCTCGAAAAATAACCTTTTAAAAGAGGGCAAAGCCGAAAATTCGATTTTTGTTACCGGTAACACCGCTATCGACGCTCTTAAAACCACTGTTAAAGACGATTACACTCATCCCGAGCTCGACTGGGCAAAGGGCAGCCGCCTTATCTTCATCACCGCTCACCGCAGAGAAAATTTAGGCGAGCCTATGCACCATATGTTCAGGGCGATAAGAAGAGTTATGGAAGAGCACCCCGATGTTAAGGCGCTTTATCCGATACATATGAATCCGGCTGTTAGAAAAGCGGCAGCAGAGGAGCTGTCGGGACTTGACAGGATACATATAATCGACCCTGTAGAGGTGTTTGACTGCCATAATATTATGGCGCGCTCCTATCTTATCCTCACCGATTCGGGCGGAATTCAGGAGGAGGCTCCCTCTCTCGGAAAACCGGTGCTTGTTATGCGCGATACCACCGAGCGCCCCGAGGGAATAGACGCGGGAACTCTTAAGCTCGTCGGAACAACGGAAGAAACCATTTATCAAAATTTCAAAAGACTTTTAGAGGATAAAGTCGCTTATAACGAAATGGCGCACGCCGCCAACCCTTACGGCGACGGTTTCGCAAGCCGCCGCATAGCGGATATTTTAACAAAATAAAGGATTGATTTTTTGTCGGCTGAATTTTTAAAAAAAGCGGCTGTAAAGCTTGAAAAAAAGCAGGGAAATGTTTTAAATTATCCTGTTAAAGCCCAAGAAAAATATATTTCGCATTTTAAAGAGCCAAAGGACCTTATCGAGAGAAGCTTTTTTCAGTATAAATGCCAGATGAAGTTTTACGGCGGATTTATCTCTTTTTTCTTAAATCTCGCCTCGCTTCCTCTTAGCATTAAATATCTAATAAGCTGTAAATCAAAAAAAGTTTTAAAAGAAGAAAAATCCGACGCGGTCTTTTTGGCAGACGGCAAGCCTTTTAATATAATTCCGCTTTCATTGCTTGAAAGGTATAAAAATATCGTTACCTCCGAAGAAAATTCGGGCGCACTTTTTGCCTTTGATATCGCGTTTTTAAAAGAAATATTTAAAAGATATCCTTTTTCGTGGCATTTTTGGCTTAAATCTATAATTAAAATTGCGCGCTACAGCGCTCAGGCTGAAAAACATTCCCCAAAAGCGCTTATATCCTGCGATGAATTTTCTTTCACCTCCTCGCTTTTGACCGAGTGGTGCAGAAGAAAAAATATCACCAGGATAAATGTTATGCACGGCGAAAAGTTATATTTTATGCGCGATTCCTTTGTCTGCTATGATGAATATTTTGTTTGGGATAAATATTATGCCGATCTGCTTATATCTATGAGAGCGGAAAAAAGTCAGTTTAATTTAGAAGCGCCGCCGTCGGTTAAAATAAAGGCGGATAAAGATATAAAAAAGGAATTTGATTTTACATATTATCTTGCGGCAGAGCCGGAAAGCGTTTTAAAAATAATTTCTTCAAATCTTTTAAAACTTAAAAGCTTGGGATACAAAATTTCCGTAAGACCTCACCCGAGATATGCCGATATGAAGATAACAAAAGAGCTGTTTTGCGAGTTTAATATCGAGGATACCTCGGCTCTCACGATAGAAGCTTCGCTCCTTAGTACAAAAAATGCGATATCGCTTTATTCCTCCGTTTTAAATCAGGCTTATCACGCAAATATCGGAGTGGTGATAGACGATATTTCTAATCCCGAAAACTTTAAAAAGCTTAAAGAGCGCAGATATATAATGCTCTCGGTCAATCACAGACTTTTAAGCGAAATAAAGGAGTAAAATTATGAAAAGCTTTTTAAAAGCTCTTATTTCAAAAATCAATACCTGTCTTTCGCTGAGAGGAATATCCCACGGCGAAGGCGTTAAATGCAATTTTAAGTGCAGGTTCACAAAAAACACCGAAATAGGGGATAACTGCCATTTTAACGGTATGAAAATATCCGGCTCCGGCAAGGTCAAAATAGGTAATAATTTTCACAGCGGAAAAGATATCAGAATTCTTACTTCTTTTCATAATTGGAAAGGCGACGCTCTGCCTTATGACAACACTTATATCCATAAAGATGTGATTATCAACGATAATGTCTGGGTAGGCGAAAATGTTATGATTTTAGGCGGAGTTGAGATAGGAGAGGGAGCCATTAATCAGGCAGGCTCGGTAGTATGCAAAGATATTCCTCCGCTAGCTCTTGCAGGCGGCCACCCGGCGGAGGCATTTAAATTCAGAGATAAAGAGCATTATGATAAGCTTAAAAGCGAAAGGAAATTCAACTGATATGAAAGTTCTTATGCTCGCGTCTTATATTTTCGACCCGGGGTGCGCGGAGTTTGAGAAAAACCGCACCGGTTTCGGGATGATGGTAAAAGATATCATTGATTTTGTCGGGAAAAAAGAAGAAGTGATTTTTTCTTCGAGAGTGATAACAAACGGCAGAAGCTTTGAAAACTATAAGATCTTAAAGCACACATTTTCGGATATCTTTAAATCTGCAAGACCGCGCGATTATATAAGAGCGATTTCAGCATTTTTTTACGGAAAATATGCTTTTAAAGACCGCTTGAGAAACGCTTTTTATGATTTTGACGGCGGATATGTCCGCACTATAATTAAATCAGAGCGCCCGGATATTGTTCATATTCACGGCATAGGGCCTATTACAAAAAGCTATATCGATATATGCCTTGAGCTTAAAGTTCCTTTTGTTGTAACGCTTCACGGCCTTATCGGGCTTGATAATTCGGTCTTAGCGCCCGCTTCCACAAAAAGGCTTGAAAAGGAATTTCTAATTAAAGCACAAAAAGAAAATATCCCCGTCACGGTGATAAGCTCGGGAATGAAAAAGAGAATAGAAGAAAATTATCTTTTGTCACCTGCCGATAATATCACGGTGGTGCTAAACGGCACAAAAGCGGCGCAAGGCTCAAAAAGCGAAGAAAACGACGAGCTGACCGAAAAATTAAGATCTTTAAAGCTTAGCGGAAATAAGATTATTTTTGCCGTGGGGAATATTACAGATAATAAAAATCAAATTCAGCTCGCGCGTATTATGAAGATATTAAAGGGTGAAAACACACCTGTTGCGGCGGTATTTTTCGGTAACGAATGCGACGGAGGACTTTTAAGAAATTATATTGAAAAAGAAAAATTGACCGACTGCTGTATAATGGCAGGATTTAAAGAAGATATCGGCAGATATTACAATCTGGCGGATCTCACGGTTCTTTTAAGCTTAAATGACGGCTTCGGGCTTTCTATAATCGAAGGCTATTCGTTCGGAGTGCCGAGCGTGTTTTTTTCAGATCTCGATTCGGCAGAAGATGTGTTTAATGCAGAATGCTCTTTAAAATGCTTTGACCGATCGGACACTGCGGCGGCAGAAACAATAAAAAAAGCATTAAAATCTGATTTTGACATAGAAAAAATAAAAAAACACGCCGAAAGCTTTACAATGGAAAGCACGGCTAAAAAATATATAGAAGTTTATAAAAATTCGGTTTGATTCACGGTGAAAAAATGGAAAAAAATCTGCAAAAGAAAAAAAGCTGTATAATAGAATATTATCTTCCTTTTTATATAATGCTTGCTCCCTATAAATTCGGGATAATCGATCTCGGAACCATAGGTCTTATTATCTGCGCTTTTTTAATGCTTTTAAGGGAAAACGGAAGAATCGTTTTTAAAAAGAGTCAGGCGGTTTTTTTCACATTTTTAGGATATGCGATAATAAAAAATATCTTTAATCTGTTTTTAGGCGATAACAGTTTTGATACGATTTTTAATAAGGTTACCGCATTCACGGTAATATTTATTCTTTGTATTTTTGTTACTGCGTTTGACTTTGATGAAGACGCGCTTTTTAAAGCTTATAAATTTGCGGGAGTCATTTTCTCGGCAGGACTTATATATCAGCTTATAAATGTATATGCGTTCGGCGCGCAGGTCACGCCTATTTCGATAATTCCCGGATATGTTTTAAGAGGGGAAGTTGCGGAAGAATCTGTAAGACCGTCTTCGTTCTTTGCTGAGCCTGCCTCGTATGTTACGGCAATGCTGCCGCTTGAATTCCTTTCGCTTAAAAAGCTTGATTATAAGTGGGCAGGATTTTCGACGGTTATGATACTAGCCTCGACTTCGACTGTCGGAGTAGTTCTTTCGGCGGTATTATGGCTGACCGTTTTAGGATCGAATAAGGTTAAATTTAAAAGCAAAGCGGTTATAGCCGTTTTTATAGCGGTTATATGCACGGCGTTTTTCACACTCAATATTTTTTCGGGCGGAAATGAAAAATTAAAAGAGGTTTTAGACGGCAAAAGCACGGTAAACAGCCGAATCGTCGTAGGTTTTGATACTATAGCGACTATGGACCCGGTTAAGCTGATATTCGGAGAAAATTATAACGATCAGAATACTTATATCAGAGAAAATATCGGGCTTTTAAGGCCGGATTCGCCTGTAAAAGATTATATAAAAGACGGCGGACATATCTTTTTAAATACTTTTTGCAGACTTATTTTTGATTACGGAATAATAGGGCTTATTATCTTCCTTTATATTTATATAAAAAGACTGCGTACCCCGAATTACGGCGCGAAGCCCTTTATTATAATGTCGCTGATTGCGATATTTGCGCAGTCTTCGCTGCTTAATTCAATATTTTTTATGAATATAATGCTTTTAATGCTTTTTGATACAAAACTTGAAAAGGAGCTCTACGATGAAGACCGGAGTTGTAACTACGCAGTATGCGAGTAATTACGGTGCGCTTTTGCAGACCTATGCTTTACAGACATATTTAAAGGAAGATCTTGACTGCGATGCCGAGGTTCTTAACTATTTCCCCGCGCATTATAAAAATTATTGGAAAGTTCTTCCTAAAATCACGGGCGCAAAAACTTTTGCGCTTTTCGGCCTTACTTGCCTGCACCCTAAAAGAATATATCTTAAAAAGAAAAGATTTGAAAATTATAAAAAATTCGTAAAAGAAAATATCAAATGCTCAAAACCATATTTTTCAAAAGAGGATATCGAAAGCGATCCTTGCCCTTATGACGCTTTGATTGCCGGCAGCGACCAGATTTGGAATGTTTCGCGCCATAAAGAGATAGAAAAAGTTTGGTTTTTAGGGTTAGACGGCAGTTATGAAAATGTTAAAAAAATAGCTTATGCTCCGAGCGTTGCCGATAAAATTCCCGAGGATAAAAAGGAAGAGGTTAAAGAGCTTTTAAAGGATTTTAAAGCGGTATCTGTAAGAGAAAGCTCGGATATTAAGCAGATCGAGCCGTTATACGGCGGCGAGGTCAGGCACGTATGCGATCCGGTGTTTTTGCTTGATAAAAAAAGATGGTCGGATTTTTCAAAAGAGCCTGAGATAAAAGAGCCTTATATCTGCTGTTACTTTTTAAATCCGAGCGCAGAGGCGGTTGGAATCGTTAAAGAGATAAAAAGAATCACAGGACTTAAAACCGTGCTTATCGATATTAACGACCGCGAAAAGGTCAAACCCGATATCGATATTTTAGACGCCTGCCCTAAAGAATTCGTCGGTCTTATTAAAAATGCGGAAATGGTTATAACAAACTCTTTTCACGCAACAGCTTTTTCAGTCATATTTGAAAAAGATCTGATAGTTGTAAAAAAGAAAACAGCGAATTCCAGAATGGAAAGCCTTTTAAAAGTCGCAGGAATTTCTGATAGAATTAAGAGCTTAAGCGAAGTAAAAAATATGAGCGAGAAAGACTTAAAAACCGATTATAATTCGGACTCTGACAAGCTTGCCGATTTTATCAAAAGCTCCGAAGATTATCTTAAATCAGCTTTGAGGGAAGAAAATTGATAGAAATTAATAAAATCAAAAATCTCTGCACAGGCTGCACTGCGTGCTTTAGCGTATGCCCTAAATCCGCTATTGAAATGAAAGCTCGAAAAGGCGGATTTTTATTTCCTGAAATAAATAAGGATAAGTGCGTAAACTGCGGACTTTGCGAAAAAGTATGCCAGGCATATAAGGATAATGAAAATATATTTTTAAGCAGTGATAATGCAAATTATTTTGCGGCGTATGCAAAAGAAGAGTTTATGGATGAAAATTCCACGAGCGGCGCGGTTGTATCGCTTCTTATGCAGGAATTTGTAAAACAAGGCTTTAAAGTGTGCGGAGCGAGGTTTAGTGATGACTTAAAAACCGTTTACCATAAGCTTTCTGATGATATCGGCGATATCAAAGCCTTTGCAGGCTCAAAATATTTGCAGAGTGATTTAAAAGATACATATAAAGAGATAAAAAAAGAGCTTGAAAGGGGCGGCACCGTGCTTTTTACAGGCGCTCCCTGCCAGGCTGGCGGTCTTAAAAAATATTTAGAAAAAGAGTATGAAAATTTATATATTATAGATTTTATCTGCCACGGCGTGCCCGCTCCCGCATTATGGGGGAAATATAAAGAATATCTTGAAGATAAGCACAAAGCAAAGCTTATAAAATATAATTTCAGGGCAAAAACAGATGGCTGGGGCAAATTGACGCAGTCCGCCGAATTTAAGCCTTTAAAATCTTTTAAAAACTCAGGCAGTAAAAACGAATTCCATTATTGGTTCGGGCGGCATCTGTCGCTTAGAGAAAGCTGTTTTAATTGCCTTTACAGGCGAAAGGACCGCGTATCGGATATCACCGTCGCCGATTTTTGGAAAATAGAAGAATATTATCCCGAAATCCCCGTAAAGCAGGGGATATCCGCAGTAATCGTCAGCTCCGATAAGGGTGAAAAGCTTTTAAATTTTATTAAGGATAAAATCGAGCTAATACCTGTCAGCGAGGAAAGCATATTTGAAAAAAGAAAAACTGCGCTAAGCAATTTTAAAGCTCCAAGTTTAAGAGAAGAATTTTTGAGCGATTCAGAAAAGCTGTCTATAAATGGACTTATTAAAAAATATCCTAAACAAAGCTTTATAAGAAAAGTAAAAGATAAATTGAGATCTATGATAAAGTAGGTGAAAAAATGGGTAAAAACGGAGCAATGGCTAAATCCGCTATGCTTTTGACGGTTGTAAACGCCGTTTCAATAGTTTTTTCTTTTGTTATGGAGGCCGTGTTTGCAGGCTTTTACGGTACAACTGCCGAGGCTGACGCATACACGGTGGCGGTTTCGCTCCCGGTTACCATTTTTGCAGTCGTAACTACCGCAATTCAGACTATAATTATCCCGATTTATTCTAAGCATAAATTCGGCGAGTCGATTGAGAGTGCAGATAGGTTTATTTCTAATTTTATAACTGTGATTGCAGCATTTACGGGAATTATTATAATTTTATTTGAAATTTTCGCAAATGAAGTGGTTTTTGCATTCTCCCCCGGTTTAAACAAGTCTACCCACGCGCTTGCAGTGGAGCTCACAAGAATTATAGTGCCCACGATTCTTTTTTCACAGATCATCACCGTAAACACAGGTGTGATGAATGTAAACAAGAGCTTTGCTCTTCCCGCGCTCACTTCCAATATTCAAAATGTTGTATTTATAATATCCGTGATAGTTCTTCACAGCAAATTCGGAATTTTTGCCGCGATCTACGGAAACTTCGCAGGAATATTTCTCTCGCTTTTATATTCGATAGCCATAAGGCGGAAATATTATAAATATAAATTTAAGTTTTCTTTAAAAGATCCCTCGCTTATAAGTGCCGGTAAAATGATGGGCCCTGTGTTTTTAGGAATAGGCGCGGCGGAGATAAACAAGCTTATAGACAGAATGATCGCCTCGTTTTTATCAACGGGCAGTATCGCCTCGCTTAACTATGCCTCAAAGCTCACAAGCGCGATTTCCACACTTTTAATATCCGGTGTTTCGACGGTTATTTATCCTCAAATGGCGCGCCAGGCGGCGAGAGATGATAAAGAGGGAATGTCCGAAACATTAAACCTTGCGATATCGTTTTTTATCTTAATTCTTTTCCCGCTTATTATCGGAGGATATGTTCTCAGAAACGAGATAATAAGCATTGTGTTTATGAGAGGAGCTTTTGATGAAAAATCGGTAAGCTCTATTGCACCGCTTTTTGTGTGCTATATGGTCTGCCTTTTCTTCACGGCTTTAAGGCAGGCAAGCTCAAGGCTTTTCTATTCTCTGGAGGATTCAAAAACTCCGATGTATAACTCGCTTATCGGAATAGGAATAAATATAGTGCTTAATATTATTCTCGCAAAATTCTTAGGGGCTCTAGGGCTTGCGCTTGCAACCACGATATCAACCGCTGTTATCGCGTTTTTAATTCTTAAAACAGCGAAGAAAAGACTTGACGGCTTAAATTATAAAAAATCGTTTGTTTTATCGGTAAAATCAGGAATTTCAGCTGTTTTAATGCTTTTAATTCTGTCGCTTATAAAAATTCCGCTTATTAAGATCGGATTTTTCTCGTCCGGATTTAAAGGCACGCTGATTTATACCCTTTTAATGGTAATTATAGGCACTGCGGTGTATCTTGCAAGCCTTGTTGTTCTTAAAACAAACGAAATGAAGTTGCTTTTAAATATGATTCGCGGGAGAAAGAAAAAATGAGATCCTTAGGAATTTTAACTTATCATAAATATTATAATTACGGCACTATGCTCCAGGCTTATGCGCTTTGCAAAGCTATAGAAAACAATTTTGACTGCACTGCCGAAATTATTGATTTTATGCCGAAAAACGACTATGTCGGTAAAAAACTTTTTTTAACAAGATTTAAAAGAATTTTTACTTATATAAAAGATTTTGATAAGTATTATAATTTATATAAATTTAAGGATTGCGAATTAAAAAAGCAAGCGGAGTTTGATAAGTTTTATAAAGACAATTTAAAATTATCAAACGAAAGATCCGATAATTATGAAAGCCTTAAAAAACAGTGTGAAAAATATCAGGCTGTCATGATCGGAAGCGATCAGACCTGGAACCCCTATGTTTCAAGGTGGAGAGATTTTTTACTTGAATTTTTAAGCGAAAAAGAAACGGTTAAATTAAGCTATGCTCCGAGCATCGGCACAGGGAAAATTCCCGAAGAATACAGAGAAATATTTAAAAACGCATTATCGGAGTTTTCCGCGCTTTCCTGCAGAGAAGAGGGAGGAGCGAAGATATTAAGCGAGCTTTTAGGTAAAACGGTAAGCCCTGTTTTAGACCCGACGCTCCTTTTAAAGCCGGAGGAATGGGAAAAGGTTTCTTCTGATTTTACTTTTGAAAAACCCTATCTTCTTACTTATTTTTTAGGCGATAATACCGAGCACAGAAAAACAGCGGAAAATATAGCAAAGCAAAAAGGGCTTGAAATCAGAGCAATCCCGATGTCCTATCTTGAAATGAAAAACTGGAATATAAAAAAAGAAACGGTCGGACCTGACGGGTTTATTTCTCTTATAAAAAATGCTGATTTTATCTGCACGGATTCTTTCCACGGAACAATGTTTTCAGTGAATTTTAAAAAGAATTTCTTATCGTTTCAAAAAAGAAAAAGCACCGATATAAATTCCGATAATAACAGATTATCCGACGCTCTTAAAACTTTCGGTCTTGAAAACAGGCTGTGTCTGTCTTCGCCCGATTTATCCGATATTGATTATTCAAATGCAGAAAAAATCCTTGAAGAAAAAAGAGCAAAATCATACAGTTATCTTAAAACGGCAATCGATCTTATCCCCGAAAGGAAGCTTTAAAAAGATGAAAGATTTTGAATTTGATCCCGTGCCGATAATAAACGCCGAGGGTTATGTTATAAAAAATAAAAATGAAGCCGAGCGCAAAAACAGCTCTTCTGGCGGAGTTTTTATTCTGCTTGCAAAAGAAATTATCAGCCGCGGAGGGTATGTATGCGGCTGTGTTTATTCGCAGGAGCTTTTACCCGAGCATATTGTTAGCAACGATTTATCCGATGTTTATAAAATGATGGGATCAAAATATGTCGTAAGCAATTTAAAAAATTGTTTTAATGAAATAAAAACCTTGTTAAGCGAGGGCAAGGAAGTTCTTTTTTCGGGCGTGCCGTGCCAGATAGATGCGCTTAAAAGATCGGTAACCGATTCGGATAAGCTTTTAACCGTAGGGGTGGTATGCCACGGATCTATCGGCAGGAATATTTATCAGGCTTTTTTAAAAGAAGAGCAAAAGCGCGGCGAGATAAAAAGTTTAACTATGCGCGACAAGCAAAAGGGCTGGAGCAACTACGGAATGCGCGTCACATTCAAAGATAATTCCGAGCATATAACTTTCAGAAATGAAGACGGCTATTTCCTTAAATGCTTTACTTCGGGAATTTTCGAGCGCGATGTATGCCTCAAATGCAAAATTAAAGGCGGAAACATAAAAGCGGATATTCTTTTGGGCGACGGCTGGGGAATGGATAAGCTTTTCCCTGATTTTGACGATAATCTGGGAGTTTCGTCTGTTTTGGCATTATCGCAAAAGGGAAAACTTGAACTCGGGAAAATATTGAAGTATACTGAATTTAAACAAATTGACGCGGAAGAAATAATAAAACGAAACGGAAGAATTATGACTCCCGCTCCCGAAAACAGCAGAAGAAAAAAGTTTTTAAAGGAATTTGCAAAATATCCCGATAAATTTACCAAGCTTACAAAAAAATACGCAAAAGAAACATTTTTTTCAAAATTAAAAAGGAAACTTAAATTTTAAAAGGCAGGCAGGATATGGAGTTCGGAAGCGATTTCGATATTGATTTAAAAAAGATAAAAGCTAAAGAAAATAATATTTTTAAATATCTTAAAAATTATGATTCGCTTTATTTTGACAGCGGAAGAAACGCGATAAGATTTTTGCTTGAAAAAAATCCCGCGTCTTTCGTAGCTTTGCCGGCTTATATCTGCGAGAGCGTGACCGATCTTTTTAAGGATAAAAAAACATTTTTTTATAAGATAAACGATGATTTTTCCATTGATTTGAAAAGTCTTGAAAATTTGGATTTTGAAAAGCTTGATATTTTTTATCTGATGAATTATTTTGGATTTTTGCAGAGTGAAGAAATAAGAGAATTTTTGATAAAGAAAAAAGAAAAATATAACTTTATAATAATCGAGGACACCACTCACGGTATTTTTTCTTCTTTAAAAACTATAGGCGATTTCTGCGTCTGCTCGCTTAGAAAATGGTTTCCTGTGCCTGACGGCGGCGTGCTTTATTCGCAAAATCTTTTGGATAGGAGCGGATATTGCAGTTTAAATACCAAAGAAAGCGGCAGGATAAACGCAATGGTTTTAAAATCATTGTATTTAAGAGGCAATTTCGACTGCAAGGAAACTTTCAGAAAAATATTTTTAAAAACGGAAGAAGAATTCGAAGAAAGCGAGATCAAAAAAATATCCGATCTATCAAAATTTCTGCTCGGTTGCTTTGATGTGGATATCATAAAGCAAAAAAGGCTTGAAAATTATAAGCGGCTTGAAAGCATTATTTCAAAATTTCTGCCGCCGGTAACCGACACGATAAAAAGCGGAGAGATTCCTTTTACTTATGTGACCGCATTAAAAGATCGGGATAAATTCAGAAAATATCTTATTGAAAATAAAGTTTACTGTGCCGTTCATTGGCCGATGCCGGAGTGCATAAAAGATAAAAATGCAAAAGAGATGTCAGGAACGGTTATTTCCGTTCCTACCGACCAGCGTTACGGCTTAAAGGATATGGACACTGTTGCGAAAATTATCGGGGGTTATTTTAATGAGTGAGTTTATTGTTTTTGACGGGGAAAGCCGCGAAGAATGGAATAAAACCGTCAAATCATTTAAAAATTGGGATATTTATTATCTTTATGAATACACCGAATCAATGGCTCGCCACGGCGACGGCAAACAGTGGCTTATATACTTTAAGGGAGAAAATTCGCGGTTTTGCTATCCCGTGCATATCAAGGATATTGCCGATTTCGGAGCCTTTGAGGGAATTCTTAAAAAAGGCGTTTATTTCGATCTCAGCACGCCTTACGGTTACGGCGGACCGCTTAGCGACTCTGAAATTCCCGAGGCGGACCAAAAGGAATTCGATACATATTTTAAAGAATTCTGCAGAAAAAATAAAATAGTCACGCAGTTTGTAAGATATCATCCGCTGCTTAGCAATCAGCATACTATCGATAAAGTAAGCGAAATTTCCGAAATAAAAGATACGGTCTATATCGATACTTCCGATTCGGATCTGATATTTTCGAATATGGATTCTAAAAACCGCAATATGATAAGAAAGGCGAAAAAATCGGGCGTTGAGATAATCTGTGACAACGGCGAACATTTAGAAGATTTTATAAATATTTATAACAGCACTATGACAAGGCTTGACGCTAAGAATTACTATTTCTTTGAGAGATCGTATTATGAATTTCTGATAAATGAAATGGGCGAAAATACGAAATTCTTTTATGCTGTTTTAAACGGGACCATAATTAGCTCTTCGATATTTTTCTTCAATGATAATTTTATGCATTATCACCTTTCGGGTACTCTTATGGAGTACAGATCTTATGCTCCTACAAATCTTTTGCTTTATGAGGCGGCGCTCTGGGCGAACGAAAGGGGTATAAAGAAGCTTCATTTGGGCGGCGGCGTCGGAATAGAGGATAGCCTGTTTAATTTTAAAAAACAATTTAATAAAAACGGAAGAATTCCTTTCTTTATCGGGCGCACTATAGCCGACCAAAACGCCTACGATCATCTGCTCGATTTAAGGAAAGAAAATGATCCGCTTTTTGATAAAAACAATGATTATTATATTCAGTACAGAAAATAAAGCGGTGGTTTGATGAAAAAGAAAATTTGCGTTGTTACTTCTTCCCGCGCGGAATACGGACTTTTAAAAGGAATAATAAAGCTTATTTCCGAGGATAAAGAACTGGAACTGTGCCTTGTTGCCACGGGTACGCATTTATCCCGTGAATACGGATATACCGTTTCACAAATCGAAAACGACGGCTTTATTATCAGCGAAAAACCCGATATTCTTGTAAGCGGCGATACTCCTGCCGCAGTTTCCAAAACGCAGGGAATGGCTTTTATCGCTTTTGCGGATATCTTCGCAAGGCAAAAGCCCGATATGCTCGTGATATTAGGCGACAGAACAGAAATGATACCGGTGGCTTTCGCAGCGGTCAATGAAAGAATACCTATAGCTCATATTTCGGGAGGGGAAACCACCGAGGGCGCGGTCGACGAATGCGTAAGGCACAGCCTTACAAAAACCGCTTATCTTCATTTCCCTGCCTGCGAAGAGTACAGAAAAAGGATAATTCAGTTAGGCGAGGCGCCCGACAGAGTCTTTAATTTCGGCGATGTGGGAGTGGAAATGGTAAAAAAAGCTCCGAAACCGAGCCGCGAAGAATTAAAGAATAAGCTTAATTTTGATTTCAATAAGCCTTATATATGCGTTATTTTCCACCCCGTTACTCTGCAGATCGAAAATGCCGCGGAGCAGACCGAAAACCTTTTATCCGCTATCGATCTTCACAAAGAATATAATTACTTTATTTTACATTCAAATTCCGACGCGGGCGGTCATATAGTAATGGATAAAATAAAGGCTTATGCGGGAGCTAATGATAACTGCGCTCTTTTCACTTTGCTTGATCCCGAAACCTATGCGGCGGTGCTTTCTTATTCTGCGGCTCTGCTCGGAAATTCTTCGAGCGGAATAGTGGAGGCACCGGCGCTGAATGTGCCTACCATCAATATCGGCGACAGGCAAAAGGGAAGATTGCAGGCGAACTCAATAATTTCCTGCGAGCCTGAAAAAAACGCGATAAGCAAAGCAATTTTAAAGCTTAAAAGCGAAGAGTTCAGGGAAAATATGAAAAATGTTGTTAGCCCTTACGGCGACGGCAATGTTTCTTATAACATTTATAAATGCATAAAAGAATTCTTGAATAAAAAAATAGATCTTAAAAAGAAGTTTTATGATCTTTAAAAGGGGAAAATAAATTGGAAAAAGCCATTGCGATAATTCCTGCAAGAAGCGGCTCAAAAGGGCTGAAGGATAAAAATATTTTAGAGCTTAAAGATAAGCCGCTTATGGTCTATACCATAGAGGCGGCGATAAATTCAAAGATTTTCGACACGGTGCACGTTTCTACCGATTCTGAAAAATATTTAAATATCGCAAAAAATGCCGGAGCAGACGAGCCTTTTTTAAGAGAGCCCGAAAATTCCTCCGACAGTTCTTCCACCTGGGACGCTGTAAGAGAAGTTTTAAAAAAATATGAAAATATCGGGAAAAAATTCGATTATTGCGTTTTGCTTCAGCCCACCTCGCCTTTAAGGACAGCTTCTGATATAAAGAACGCCTTTGAGCTTTTTAAGAAAAACAATGCCTTAAGCCTCACTTCGGTGACGGAAACCGATCACCCCGTTCAGTGGTGCTTTGAGCTTGAAAACACCGATTTTATGACCGATTTTTCACATTCGCTCTATAAAGACTGCAGAAGACAGGAGCTTAAAAAGCACTACAGGGAAAACGGCGCTATCTACATAGTTAAAACAAAGGATATTGCCGATCCCGATTTCGATTTTTATAACGAGCGGTGTGTAGCTTACAAAATGGATAAATCATCAAGCATAGATATTGACGATCTGACGGATTTTTATATGGCGCAGGCGCTTCTTGATTCAAAGGAGAAAAAAGATGAAAAATAAATGTCTTATAATCGCCGAGGCAGGCATAAATCATAACGGCGAGCTTTCAACAGCCTTAAAGCTTTGCGACGCCGCAAAAGAGGCCGGAGCCGATATAGTAAAATTCCAAACCTGGAAGACAGAGGCTCTTATCACAAGGTCGGTAGGTCAGGCGAAGTATCAGGCTGAAAACACAAAAAAGCAAGAATCGCAGTTTGATATGCTAAAAAAGCTGGAGCTAAAATATGATGATTTTAAAAAAATAAAAGCGCACTGCGATGAAATAGGTATCACTTTTGCTTCCACGGCAGACGAGCCCGAAAGCCTTGATTTTCTGATAGATCTAGGAATTCCTTTTATAAAAATAGGCTCGGGCGATATATGCAATATCCCCTTTTTAAGATATATGGGAAGCAAAAAAATGCCCGTTATATTAAGCACGGGTATGAGCACCGCAGAGCAGGTGAGGATCTCTGTAAAAGCACTTAAAGACGGCGGCTGTGATGATATCACTCTGCTTCACTGCACCACAAATTATCCTACTCCCTTTAATGATGTAAACTTAAAGGCTATGCTTACATTAAAAGAAGAATTCGGCTTTAAAGTGGGCTATTCCGACCACACCTTAGGCGGCGAGGTCGCCGTTGCGGCGGTCGCGCTCGGAGCCGAGGTGATAGAAAAGCACTTCACGCTTGACAGCTCTATGCCGGGCCCCGATCATAAGGCGAGCACAGAGCCTGCGGAGTTTAAAAAAATGACGCAGGAAATAAGAAACGTGGAAATTGCGCTCGGCAGTAAAGAAAAAAAGCCTACGGCCGCCGAAAAGGAAATAAAAAAAGTTGTAACAAAAAGAATCGTTGCAAGATCGGATATCAAAAAAGGCGATGTTTTTTCACCCGATAACTTATGCGTCAAGAGAAACGATACCGGTCTGCTTGCAATAGATTGGGATAATGTTATCGGCAAAAAGGCAGAAGCTGACTTTAAAGCAGACTGCGGAATTACTCTTTAATCGAGGTGCAAAATGGTAACGATCAGACTTGCAAAAAATGATGATTTTGAGTTTTTCTTTAAACTTAAATCAGAAGATTTCAATATTTTCTGGGCAGGGGGGGCGGACAAGCCCGAAAGAAAAAACCTTGAAAAGTTTTTTTACGGGGCGGTGAAAAATGCCGCTTTAAAAGAAAAGAGAAAAATCTATATTATAGAAAATGAGCTTAATAAAAAGGTCGGCCACCTTTATATTAATCCCGATGGCTCCGATTATGAGCTTGCCTGTGCAATATGCTCGGAATTCTGCGGAAAAGGATATGCAAAGCTGGCGATAAAAGCAGGTCTTGCGGAGGGAGAAAGGCTCGGCTTTAAAAGAATGGTAAGCTATATCAGGGAAGATAATATTGCAAGTATGAAAGCTTACGGCTCCTGCGGAGTGAAGATAACCGATGAATTCAAGGAAGTTTATATCCCGGGGCTTGAAAAGAATGTAAAAATGTTTAAGATCATTTATGAAAACGGAGAAAAGAATTGAAACCCGTATATGAATTTTTAATAGGCTATTTAAGGTCGCAGTTTAAAGGCGAAAAGTTCGAGTTTGATAAAACTCTGATCGACGACGCTTTTTTATCCGAGCTTAGCTTTGCCGCCAAGGCGCACGCGCTTATTCCCGCGGCTTACTCGGCTCTTAAAATTTCGGGTGTGAGCGGTGAAATTTCAGAAAAATTCAAAAGATCCGCCGCGAGCGCGAAATATTATCAAACGGTGCAGAAATATACTTATTCGCAGGTTTCTGCGCTCTTTGATGAAAACGGAATTGATTATATCCCCTTAAAAGGGCTGATTCTTGAAAATCTTTATCCCGAAAGCCTTATGCGGACAAAGTGCGATCTCGAT
Source organism: uncultured Oscillospiraceae bacterium (assembly GCA_900547095.1). Lineage (GTDB taxonomy): Bacteria > Bacillota > Clostridia > Oscillospirales > Acutalibacteraceae > UBA737. The sequence continues at coordinate 13,933 of URFG01000004.1, read as the reverse complement.
ATTCTTATAAGACCCGAAAGCTTAAAGACTGCTACAGTGTTACTTAAAGAAAACGGGTTTAAATTCAAAACAAGCGGCTCGCACGAGGATGTGTTTATAAGTCCCGAAAATATCACTTTGGAGCTTCATTTCTCGCTTATCGAGGAAAACAGGATAGGGAAGATAGAAAAACCGCTTACGGATATTTTTGAAAACTCTGTTTCAGACCAAAATCACAGATATCTTATGAAAGATGAATACTTTTATTATTATCATCTTGCACACATGGCAAAGCATATCACCACGGGCGGCTGCGGGATAAGGCCTTTTGCCGATTTATATATACTTAATAAAAGCGTGGAATTTAACGCCGATAAAAGAAACGCACTGCTAAAATCCGGCGGGCTCGATAAATTCGAAAAAGGAGCGAAAGAGCTTAGTTTTTCCTGGTTTGACGGCGCGCCTTACACGGACACGGCCTTAGATCTTGAAGATTTTATTTTAAACGGAAGTATTTACGGCTCAAGAGAAAATCAGGCGCTTATTAATCAGGCGCAGCACGGAGGGAAATCGGGCGCGGTATTTTCGAGGATATTCGTATCCGCAAAACTTCTTGCAAACACTTATCCTGCGCTTAAAAAGCACAAATGGCTCTTGCCCTATTATGAAGTCAAGCGGTGGGTAAAGGTGCTGACCGACAGAAGAGTCGGAAGATATGTTAAAGAATTAAAGGCAAATTCCGCCGTAACGGAAGAAAAACGGCAGAATGTCACGAAACTTATAAAGGAGCTTGGAATCGATGAGTAAAAAAATCATTGCATTTTTGCTTTGTTTGCTTATATTATTTTCATTTTCTGCCTGCAGAAAGCGAATTCCCGATGAAACCGCAAAACCGGAAATGACAGCGGAAAAATAAAATAAATGCTCCCGATAAAATCGGGAGCATTTTAAATTTGACTTACTCTGCCTTCCTCTGAGTCCGGGGCCAGAGGGTTTATGCTTTTTCTCAACCTGCGAGATAATACTTAACGATAGTCTGCAACAGAAGATCGCGGTCGATCTTTCTTATAAGACTTCGGGCGTTATTATGCGTGGTAATATACGTAGGATCCTCAGAGAGAATATATCCCACTATCTGATTTATCGGATTGTATCCTTTTTCCTTTAAAGCATTATACACTTCGGTCAAGATCCTGCGGATTTCCTGCTCGGTCTGATCGCCGAGGGAAAAAGTCATAGTCTGGTCATTCATAACAAGCACCTCTCTTTTAAATATTTTATACCTCTTTTTAAAAAAGTTCAAGCATTATTTTCTTAAAGTTGCACCTTTAAGCTCAAGCTTTGAGATTATTTTTTCCGTAACGCGGTCTATTTCTTCTTCCGACAGGGTCGATTCAGCGCTCCTTAAGAACACGCTGTAAGCAACGCTTTTTTTGCCCTCGGGGATCTGCGAGCCTGAATAAACATCAAAAAGTTCGGCTTTTTCAAGAAGTCTGCCCGCACCCGAAGCTATCGCCTTATAAAGCTCGCCTACGGGAAGATCGATATCGCAGAGCATTGCGAAATCGCGCTCAACTGCGGGGAATTTCGGAAGAGGCTTATAGACTGTTTTGCGCTTGTTTATCTTATAAAGCTCATCAAGCTTTATTTCAGCTGTTAAAACGCGCGTTTCAATACCGTAAGCTGCGGCAACATCGGGGTGGACTTCGCCTAATACCGCAATATTATTATTGTTAGCAAGGCAGTAAGCCTGTCTGCCGGGGTGGAGATACGGCTCGCTTGAGCGGATATACTCCGTGTGAGCTCCGAAAAGCTTCATAATTTCCTCAACTATACCTTTAAGGGTGAAGAAATCCTCGTCTTTTCCGTAAATACCTATCGACATCGTACCGAGCTCGTCGGGCTGTTCCTTTAAAGGCAGCTCGTGCGCTATAAAGCGCTTGCTTATCTCGAAAAATCTGCCCTCTGTTATCTTTCTGTTTATATTGGTGGAAAGAACGGTGAGCATACTTGTTGTAAGCTGAGTTCTCATACAGGAATATTCATCGCCGAGCGGATTTAAAATCTTTATCATATTTCTGCGCGGATCATCGGCAGAAAGTTTTAAAGTATCAGCCGCGTTTGACGGAATGAACGAATAAGTGGTTATCTCGTATGCTCCTAGAGCGCACATAAGCTTTTTGATTTTATCGTCATTAATCCTTGAAGGAAGTTTTGTACCCCTTATGATCTCGCCGCGCATAGGAGTGGAAACGATATGGTCATAACCGTAAATTCTCATAACCTCTTCGGCAAGGTCCGCTCTCGATTCGACATCATCTCTGATAGACGGCACGAGAACTTTGAGCTTACCGTTTTCCGCCTCGGTCTTAAGACCGAGCCTGTTAAGAATGGAAATTATCGTTTCTTCCTTTATATTTACACCTAAAAGTGCGGTGATATCTTCTGCGGTGGTGATAATGGTTCTGTCCTCGGGGAGCGACTCATATCTGTCAAGCGCATTTTCGCAGATATCGCCGGCGTCAAGAGTATATATAAGGTTAAGCGCCCTGTTCATAGCGAACTCAACGTTCTTTATATCCACCCCGCGCTCGTATCTTCCGCTCGCTTCGGTGCGGACACCGAGCTTTCTGCCCGTGTGCCTTATATTATCTCTGCGGAATTTTGCGGACTCTAAGAAAAGGTTTTTTGTATCGTCTTCTATTTCGCTTTCTTTTCCGCCCATAATTCCCGCAAGGCAGGAGGGTTTTTCGCCGTCTGCGATAACGAGCATATCTTCGCTTAGATCATAATCCTTGCCGTCAAGAGTGGTTATCTTTTCGCCCTTGTCTGCCGTGCGGACTATTATTCGGCGGTCGGAAAGGTCGTCATAATTAAACGCGTGCATAGGCTGACCGGTTTCAAGCATTACAAAGTTCGTGATATCTACGATATTGTTTATCGGGCGCATTCCCGAAGCCGAAATCGCCTTTTGCATCCATTCGGGCGACGGCTTTATTCTTAAATTCCTTACAACTCTTCCGATATACCTCGGGCAGAGGTCATAATTTTTAACCTCGACATCGATATAATCGGATGTTTTTTCGCTTATGGTTTTATAGTCGGTAGCGGGAGCGCGGAACTCTGTGCCGAGCACGACCGCGATTTCCTTTGCAACGCCGATAAAGCAGTTGCAGTCGGGGCGGTTAGCGGTGATCTTAAAGTCTATTATATAATCGTCAAGACCCAATACCTCGCGCATATCCGTACCCGGAACAACATCGGGCTTTAAAATGAGAATTCCGTAAACTCCGGCGCCCTCATAATCCTCCTCCGTAAGGCAAAGCTCTTCGCCGGAGCAAAGCATTCCGTTTGAGTCCACTCCTCTTAATTTACCAGCCTTTATATGCTGCCCGTTCGGCAGATAGCTGTCGTCAAGAGCGGCGGGAACAATATCGCCCTCATTTATATTCTGCGCGCCTGTGACTATCTGCACGGGATCGCCCTTGCCGATATCCATCTGGCATATCTGCAAATGATCGCTGTTTTCGTGGGGCTTTATTTTGGTGATCTTAGCTGCGACGACATTTTTGATATTCTCGCCCTGCTTTTCTATGCTTTCAACCTCAAAGCCTGCCATAATCATTTTATCGCACAGCTCTTTTACGGGAACATTTATATCTACATAATATTCTAGTGCTTTAAGAGATATTTTCATAATTTTCCTCTCCTTAATCAAAACTGCTCGAGAAAACGCTTATCGTTTTCAAAAAGGAGCCTTATATCGCTGATTTTATATCTTGTTGTAGTAATTCTGTCAAGACCTATGCCGAAAGCAAATCCGGAATAAACCTCAGGGTCGATCCCGCAGCTTCTCAGCACATTCGGGTGGACCATACCGGCGCCGAGAATTTCTATCCAGCCGCTGCCCTTGCAGACTCTGCAGCCTTTTCCTCCGCATTCCGAACATGTAACGTCAACTTCGACCGACGGCTCCGTAAACGGGAAAAACGACGGACGGAATTTAACCTTTGTTTCAGGACCGTAAATCTCGTGGGCGAACTGCTCTAAAACTCCTTTAAGGTCGCACATAGTTACTCCCTTATCCACAACAAGTCCCTCTATCTGGTGGAATACGGGGGAATGGGTCGCGTCTACCTCGTCGGCTCTGAAAACTCTTCCGGGGCAGATAATTCTGATAGGAGGCTTTCTTTGCTCCATAGTTCTTATCTGCGCCGCGGAGGTCTGCGTTCTCAAAAGGAGGTTTTCGCCTAAATAAAAGGTATCCTGCATATCCCTTGCGGGGTGGTCCGCAGGCACGTTCAAGCACTCGAAATTATAATGGTCGGTTTCCACCTCGGGTCCGTCAAGCACGTCAAATCCCATTGAGCGAAAAATATCTATCATATCCTCAAGCACGGTGTTAAGCGGATGAAGCTTGCCCGGTTTATGCACCTTTGCAGGCATGGAAATATCCACCGTTTCGGCTTTTAATTTCATCTCGACCGCTTTGCTTTTAAGCTCTGATTTCTTTTCTCCTATAAGGGTTTCAAGCTTTTGCTTAGCCTCGTTTACAAGCTGACCGACAACCGGTCTTTCTTCAGCGGAAAGAGAACCCATTTGCTTTAAAAGCGCAGTAAGCTCGCCTTTTTTGCCGAGATATTTTACTCTTAATTCTTCTATAGCCTGCTCGCTGTCGCAAGCTTCAAGAGCAGATTTTGCCTTGCTTCTCAAGGCTTCGATTTTTTCTTTCATTTTTATCCCTCCGAATTTTAAAAAGAGTAACAAAAAAAGACTTACATCCTTGAAATCAGGGACGAAGTCTTTTAAAATCAGCACTCCGCGGTACCACCCGCATTTTCCGAATTAATCGGAACACTTAAATTTAAAAGCCTGTAACGGAGCCTTAACCCGGCGGCGCCTACGGCACTTTTTTTAATAAAAAGCTTCAGCGCCGCTGCTCAAAAGCGAACTTCGGCAAAATCCTTGCATAAAAGCGCTTTCAGCCGGCGGCGCTCTCTCTCTTTAATGAGGATATAAGCTTACTCTTCTTTATCACAGCATTTAATATAATCTATAGAATTATTATAACATTTCATAAATAATTTTCAAGTGTTTTTTTAAAATGAATTGAAAAAGCCGTGAAAAGTGGTATAATGGAAAAAGAATTTTTAAGATTTCGGCGGGAAATTATGGGAAAATACAAGCTTTTGATTTTTGATATGGACGGGACTATTCTCGACACGTTAAAGGACCTGACAATAAGCACGAACTATGCTCTTAAAAAAAGCGGATTAAATGAGCGCACGCAGTCGGAGGTCCGCTCGTTTGTCGGAAACGGAATAAAAAAGCTTATCGAAAGAGCGGTGCCTGAAAATACAGAGGAAGAAACCGCAAAAAAGGTCTTTTCGGATTTTAACGAATATTATAAAGACCACTGCTATGATTTTACAAAAAGCTACGAAGGAATAGACGGTCTTTTAAAAAAGCTTAAACAAGAGGGGTATAAAACCGACGTTTTATCAAACAAGGCGGATTATGCGGTAAAAGAGCTTTCGGATAAATTTTTCGGAGAACTTTTTGATTACTCGGCAGGAGTAAAAGAAAATATGAAAACAAAGCCCTCGCCCGACGGGGTTATTGAAATAATGAAAAATTTCGGAATACCTAAAGAAAGCACACTTTATATCGGCGACAGCGAGGTGGATATCCTCACGGCGAAAAACGCGGGGGTAGACTGCGTATCTGTAGACTGGGGCTTTAAAAGCAGAAAATTTTTAGAGGAAAACGGAGCGAATATAATCGTATCAACAGCTAAAGAGCTTTATGAAAAAATAACGGAGCAAAAAATAATTATCCGTGAATTTAAGAGCGAAGATATCCCTTTTATGACCGATATCTGGAACGAAGTGGTGGAGGAGAAAAATGCTTTTCCGCAGGAGGACTGCTTATCGGAAAACTCCGCACTTTCGTTTTTCTCGCAGCAGACCGAAACAAAAGTAGCTTTAAACGAAGAAACGGGCGAAATTAAAGGGCTTTATATTCTTCATCCGAATAATATCGGCAGGTGCGGGCATATTGCAAACGCGTCGTTTGCAGTATCTAAAAATTCAAGAGGTCGGCATATAGGCGAAAAGCTGGTTAAAGACTGCTTAAATACCGCAAAAGAGAAGGGGTTTGAAATTTTGCAGTTTAATGCGGTGGTGGAAACCAATTTTGCCGCACGCGGGCTTTACGAGCGGCTCGGATTTAAACTTCTCGGAACTATTCCGCGCGGATTTAAGGTGAGCGACCGAGAATATGAAAACATCTGCCTATACTATAAAACACTCATTTAAACGGAGAAAATTTATGAAAATTTTAAAATCATCATTATGCCTGATATTTGTTTTGACAGTTCTTTGCGGCTGCGGAACAAAAGCTAAAAAAGAAACTGTGTCCGACCCGAAAACGCTTGAAGAGGCGGCAAAATCCCGCTCGCAGTCGTCGGTCATAACGCTCAAAGGCGCCGACAGTATCAACGCGGAAACCCTGTTTTCCAATGCGGTATATTTTTCCGGGGGAAAACTTTATTACTATTCGTTTACTTCCGCTGTTGACGGTGAAAATAACGCAAAAGCACTCTGTGATGTAACATTGGCAGGCGGTGAAAAGGCGGTCGCCGTGGATAATTATTACGGCACCGATTGCTCCGTTATGGTAACGGGCGGAAATTGGTACTATATCCAGCAGTCGGATGAAACCGACGGTCAGTATGATATTATGCGTACTCCTTATAAGAATGTAATTCAGGATATTTTAGGCAGCGATTTTACATCTATTGCCGCCGATCTTGCTCTTATAAACGGCAAGCTTTACCGCGCCTATTACGATATGAGCGGTAACACGGAAAAATACAAGGTGGATATATCGGCTCTCGGAAATGAAAATATATTAGCCCTTTATCACGGGCTTGATTCCTACGGCGACACGGCAATTATCAAGACCGACAAAGCCTTTTATCTTATAAGCGAAAAAGCGTCTGCCGACGCCGCGAATACCGCCGAGAGCGAAAGGATAAACCGTATTACCAAGATCGATTCTCTTACGGAATTTTACGATGATGTGCTTAATATCGCTCCCGGGTATGTTATCACAAAAGACAAAAAAGCAATCCTTTTAAAAGGATTGCTTGACGATAAGAATTATTAAAATACTTCGGCTCCCGACTTATGGAATCTTTGGTTTCGTCAAACCTTGCTTCCCTAAAAGTCGGGAGCCTGTTCATAATTTATTTAATTTTTGTGATTTTTGCGATATTTGCATATTTCCTCATATCGAAATAATTAGGCTCATCTTTTGAAAAAACTCTTGCCGCCGAGGCTGAAAGCGCGCTTTTAAGCGCCGAAACTTCATCAAACGAATTAAAATATTCGCTTATAAATCCTGCAAGTGAAAAATCGCCGGCTCCCACAGTGTTTACCGCGTTGCCGCTTATTCCCTCGGCTTTATAAACTCCCGAGCCTCCAAGGAGCAAAAGCCCTTTTTCGCCTCGCGAAATAAGCACGTATTTTATGCCTTTCTCTTTTAGCTTTAAGCCTAACCTTATCAGATTTTCTTCGCTTGGATCGTCACTTGAGAAAAGATCTAAAAGCTCAAAGGAATTAGGCTTTATTAAAAAAGGCTTATATTCTACCGCTTCTTTTAAAAATTCACCGTCGGCGTCGGCAATTAATTTAACATTTTCCGGTGTTGCCGAAAGTATCCTTTTATAGCTTTCTTTATCCGCCGCAGTGCCGCAAAGGCAGAGGATATCCTGCTCTTTCAGAAGAGATAAAAGATTTAAAAGGGAAGTTATATGCTTTTCCTGCGGTTTCGGGCCGGGTGCGTTTAGGTCGGTATCTAATTCAGAATGAATTTTAACATTTATTCTTGAAGTTTCTGGCGAAATATCTATAAATTTGTTTCTTATATTTTTTTCGTCAAGAAGTCTTTTTATCTCTTTTCCGCTGAAACCGCCCAAAAAACCTAAAGCTACGCTTTCGGTTTTTAAAATTTTAAGCGCATAGGAAACATTAAGTCCTTTTCCGCCGAAAGTGATATTAGCGTCGGTTATGCGGTTTACTTCGCCTTTTTTAATATCGCTCTTATAAATATGATAGTCAAGCGAGGGATTTAAAGTTAAAGTATAAATCATTTTTTATATTCATCCTTTAGCTTTTTAAATGCAGGCAGTGATCTTTCTATCTGCTCAAAGCTTACGCAATACGCAATTCTTACATATCCTTTGCAGCCGAAATCGTCGCTCGGAACAAGCAAAAGCTCATATTTCTTTGCTCTTTCGCAGAACTTCACGGCGTCAGCTTCCAAAGCTTTTACAAAGAGGTAAAAAGCACCGTCGGGATATAAAGGCTCATAGCCCATATCCTTTAAAGCGGAATATAAGGTCAGGCGGTTTTTATTATATGCCTCTATATCCGATTTGTTCATATCGCAGTTTTTAATAAGAAACTGCATTAAACTCGGCGCGCACACATAGCCCATACTTCTTCCCGCGCCTGCAACTGCGGCGCAGATATCGGAGTTATCGCTGCATTTGGGCGATACCATTATGTAGCCTATCCTCTCGCCGGGAAGGGAGAGCGCTTTGCTGTAGGAATAGCAAAGAATGGTGTTATCATAAAAATTCGGGATATAGGGCACGGGAGAGCCGTAGCTTAATTCCCGGTAGGGCTCATCGCAAATGATATAAATATCGCGGCCGAATTCCTCGGATTTTGATTTGAGCAGCTGCGCAGTTTTTAAAAGCTCATCTTTTGTATAAATAACGCCTGTCGGGTTATTAGGAGAATTTATTATGATAGCCTTTGTTCTTTTATTTATAGCGCTTTCAAGGGCGTTAAAGTCGATATGCATAGTATCGGTGGATAAAGGCACTTCTTTTATTTTCGCATTCGCATTTTCTATAAATACCGCGTATTCGGGGAAATAAGGGGATAAAACTATCACCTCGTCGCCCGAGATACAGAGCGCTTTTAATGAAACGGTGAGCGACGCGGCGGCACCGCAGGTCATATATATATCTTTAAATCCGCACGAGAACCCGAATTTTTTAAATATATTTTCGGCTATCTGCTTTCTTACGGACAAATCGCCCGGAGCGGAGGTGTATCCGTGAAGCTTAACGGGATCGGTATCCATTACAAGTTCTTTAAGCGTTTGCGTTACTTCTTTGGGTGCGGGAATGCTCGGATTGCCGAGAGAAAAATCGAAAACATTTTCTTCGCCTATCTCCGCTTTTCTCTTATTCGAATATTCAAAAATTTTGCGAATAACGGACGGCTTTTTCCCCAGCGCCGCCATTTTTTCATTTATCATTATATTTTCCTCTTTTAATTTGAATTTCTGCCGTAGGTAGAAGTGATATCGAGCAGGATATCGGCAAGCCAGTCGTTTACACAGCCGTCGGCTATTCTGAAGCACCAGTTATTCCCGATAGTTCCGGGGGTGTTTATTCTTCCCTCGCTTGAGAGTCCCATAAGGTCTGAAAGGGTGATTATCACAGTGTCCGCAACGGAGGACATCGCAGTTCTTATCATTGCGATATTAAAGCCCTCTTTTTCGCCGAAACCGATATAATCGTAAATAAATTTAAGCTCGCTTTGGGATTTTGAATTTTTCCAGCCTATTACTGTATCGTTATCGTGAGTTCCTATGTAGCAGACGCAGTTTTTAATGTGGTTATGGAGAATATGCTCGCTTTTTGGGCCGTCGTCAAACCCGAACTGCAAAACTTTCATTCCGGGAAGTCCCGTTTGCTTTAAAAGGGCTCTTACCTTATCGTCTATAATTCCGAGATCCTCGGCGATAAGCGGAAGTTTGCCCGAAAATTCTTTTTTCATCTCATCGAAAAATTTAATTCCCGGTCCTTTTTTCCAGACTCCTCCGATAGCGGTCTTTTCGCTGCTTTTTATCGCATAGTAGGACTCAAATGCCCTGAAATGGTCTATCCTCACTGTATCATAAAGCTCAAAAGCCGCTTTAAGCCTTTTTTTCCACCAGGAAAAAGGCTCTTTTTCATTTTCAGCCTTTTCCCAGTTATAAAGCGGATTTCCCCAGAGCTGACCGTTTTTTGAAAACACATCCGGCGAAACTCCTGCAACGTGTTCGGGTCTTAATTCCGAATTGAGGTCGAATTGCTTAGGATCGGACCATACGTCGGCAGAATCAAGAGCAACATAAATCGGGATATCGCCGATGATTTTAATGCCGAGAGAGTTTGCAAAATTTTTAAGCTTTTTCCATTGCTTATAAAACTCGAACTGCTCGAATTCATAATATAAAACCCTTTCTGGGTATTCGCGCAAAGTTTGTTCTAAAGTCTGCCGAGAATAGTTTTTATATTTTTCTTCCCATTCGTAAAAAGGCTTATTTTCGTGCGCGTCTTTCAAAGCGGAAAAGCAGGCGTAGCTTAAAAGCCAGTGCGTTTTTTTAACGAACTCCTTAAAATCGGAATTTTCCTTATCAAATTTACTAAACGCCCGATTAAGTAAGACCTCTCTTGATTTTATAACATTTGAAAAATCAAGCTTTGAATTATCGAAAGAAAATTCGTTTATATCGCTTGAATTAAGCAAACCGTCTTTTACAAGCTCGTCTAAATCGATAAGCAGGCTGTTGCCTGCAAAGCTTGATTTTGACTGATAGGGAGAGCCCGAATAATCTATAGGCATAAGGGGCAGAATCTGCCAAAAGCTTTGTCCCGCTCTTTTTAAAAATCTCACAAATTCGAAAGCTTTTTCTCCCATTGTTCCTATCCCGTAAGGCGAGGCGAGAGAAAAAACAGGCATTAAAATTCCGCTGCGGCGCATAAGTATCCCCTTTATTACTTTTTTAATATAATAATTATACACCATTTTTAAAAAAGTGCAACTATGGCTGTTATCAGTGCCAAAGCGGCTGTAAGATACATTGAGCTTTTAGATTTAAGCCCTGTTTTTTTCAAAAGCAGGGTTATAAGCTTTAAATCCGTGCCGGCTCTTAAAATAAACACCGCGAAGAATATAAAATAAGCGGCAAAATCCATTCTCGTGAAGATATTTCCCACGCTCACGGTGCTTATCACCGCGGCATATGGAAACTGCACCTTTGCGGTGAAGCTTTCGGAAAACACGGAGGTTATCTGAAAAACGGTAAGAACAGTGAAAACAAACCCCGTTAAAACCCCGATGGAAGCATATTTATATTTTTTATTTTCCTCTTTGAGATTAAAAACAAAACTAAAAAGCAGAATAAGCGGAAGAAATATTTTTAAAATATAAAAAAATGTTTCTTTTAAAAAAGGCGGCGGCTCTATATTTTTAAGCGAGCCGAGATTATAAAAATGCATTTGATTAAGAGATATCAAAAAAAGCACAGCAAAGCTTATAAATGTGACCGCAAAAAGGAATACCGAGAATTTCAAAACTGCGGAAATTTTATTAACCGTCATCCAAAATGCGGAAATTATCAAAAGCAGGGCGCAGAGCCATAAGCTGACCGAAGGCATCATAATAAAATGCACGAATTTTAAAAGCTCGCGGAACATCACGGCGGCGTCAAAAACAGCGCCGAGAGAAATAATGATATAAAAAGCTATAAGCAGATATCTGCTTATATTATTAAGTCTTTTATTTTTAAACGCAAAAATTATGATAAGAGCAAAGAAGAAAGAAATAGCAGCGGCAAGCAAAAGGGAAAGCAGGCTGTTAGAGTTTTCAAGGGGTTTAGGCAGGCTTATAAGAGCGCCCGAAAGAAAATAAACAGAGCAAAATGCGAAGATATGAAGATTCAGGCTTTTACTTTTCATAGAAATCTTCCTCTCCGCTTAAGATAAGGCCGTAGCGCCCTTTTAAAAATATTTTTTTATCCGTCAGAGCAATATAGGGCAGAGTGATATCCGATTTATCCGCTATCTCATAAAATTTACATTTAAAATCATCTTTATTTTCCCTTATTTTTGAGTTTATCATCACAGCAAGATCATAGCCCGATGTTATTCCCGCTATTTTTGCGGCACTCAGGATATTTTTCGCGTTTTCCGCAAAGCAGACATTTACCGCAAGGTTTATATCCTTTCTCTTAAGGCAGAAATCCCGCACATCTTTAAACTGCTCCAACTTTAAATCCTTTGAGCAGATAAGCACTGCGCAGTGGTCGAAATTAAGCGGTTTTATGCATTTTGTTCCTATTTTTTTAACGGCTGTTTCGGCGTTTTTTGCCGAAGAACGGATAAGGAGGACTTTCGGCTCGTTCTCAAAATCGCCCTCGCCTATAGCTATCACCTGCACGGTGAGCATTATATTTCCGTTATCGTTATCCGCGGCTATTGCGGATACTATAAATCTTGCGTCAGCCTCATAAGAGGGATTGCAGGAAGTAAGAAAAAGCGAAAGTATTACCGCTGCAAAAAGGCAAAATACTTTTTTTCTCATTTGTTTGTTTTCCGCCTTTTAAGATTTTTTGTTATAAAAGGTCTTAATTTCATAAATGTCCAGGGAGCGCGGATAAAGGTGTCTTTAAGTCTTTGCGGAGTGGGATTTTCAAGGGAAGAAGTGTAGTCCTCGCCGAAAGAGGAAAGATTGAATATTCTTAATATCACGGCGCATATCCCTGCTGATACGCCCACAAGACCGAAAAGCGCCGCAAGTATCACAAAAGCGAGCCTTAAATAAAATACCGCTCCTTTAAGCCTGGGTATCATCAGCCCTGCTATTCCGCTCAAAGCTACCGCTATAAGCATAGGCGCGCTGATAATTCCTGCTTCCACCGCCGCCTGACCTACGACAAGACCGCCTACTATCGAAAGCGCGTGGCCGAGCGACTGCGGCATTCGCACACCCGTTTCCTTGAGTATCTCAAAAACCAGAATCAATATCACGCATTCGACCACACTCGGCATAGGCACTCCCGCCCTCAGCCTTGCTACGGATAGCGCAAAATTCGTAGGAAGCAGCTGCAGATGAAAGGACATCAGCGCCAAAAATATCCCCGGCACGCACACCGCGAGGAAAAAGCAGATGTATCTTAAAAATCTTCCTATACTTGAAACCGCATAATTAAGATAATAGTCCTCGTCGGACTGGAAGTTTTCCGAAAAAAGGTAGGGAAGAGTAAGCACCACGGGCGAGCCGTCGCAAAACACGGCAATTCTGCCCTCGAGCAGTCTTGCCGCGACGGTATCGGGGCGCTCGGTCGTTCCGGTTGTTTTAAAAAGGCTGTGTCTATGGTCGCGTATGCTTTCGGCAATATAGTTCACATCTAAAATTCCGTCTGTTTCAAAAGAAGAAAGCCTTTTTTTAAGCTCTTTTACGGTATCCTTTTTGGCGAGACTTCCGAGATAGCAGACAAATATCATAGTATCCGTTCTTCTGCCCATTCTAAGCGACTCTATGCAAAGGTCGGGGGTGGGGAGCTTTCTTCTGAGCATTGCAAGATTGAGCATCGCGACCTCGTCAAACCCCTCTCGCGGACCCTGCAAAACCCGCTCGTCTTCAGGCTCGGAAATCCCTCTTGAGCGAAAGCCTTTTGTGTTTGCCACTATCGCCTTTTTATTTTTATCTATCAGCAAAACGGTATCGCCGTAAAGCACTCCGCGGATACAGTCGCCCAAATTATCGGTTATCTTAATATCGCAGGAATAAAGATAGTTTTCGGCTATGAATTCCGTTGAAAGGTTTTCGGCGCTTTTTATCTTTACCAAAGATTCCACAAGCGAGTCATTTAACACCTGTGTATTTACCATTCCGTCAAAATTAAAAAAAGAGCATTCGGTGTTTTTAGCTATTATCTGCTTGCGGTATCTTAAAATACTGTCGTTTTCAAATATTTTTTTGAAATTTTCGGTATCGGTTTTTATATCGCCCGTAAAGGTCTTATCGGTATAAAAATTTATATCTTTTCCCACTCCAGGGGCTCGCCCTTAGGATGGCTCATCACCTCCTGACCCAGTGCCACT
>URFG01000003.1 GCA_900547095.1 uncultured Oscillospiraceae bacterium | reverse complement strand
CTTCTGTCCTGGAACCTGTAGGATTTTCAAACAAATGGATCTGCTCGCAAGAATCGGAGCTTACATTTGCTATAAGACTTTGTAAATGCGCTCTTGAAAATTCGATCAATTTTTTATTTTTCAGCCTGCTTTCTGAGATCATCCTGAAATTCATTTCAAAATTTCCCGAAATCACACCCGGCACTCTTATTATGCGGCTTTGAAATCTTCCGTCGGAAGAGAAAACCATAAGCGCCGCGCTTTTATCAGCAAGTTTATAAAGCTTGGCGGCTTTAAGAAACGCCGAATCGTCTGAAACAAATGTATAAACCGCAGGCAGGCCGTAAAGCGAATTAAGCGAATCGGAAGCGGCTTTAAAAGCCGAAGCCGAATCAAAAACCGAGGAATTCAGTTTTTGATTGATAAATTCCTTTGAAACGGGGCTAAGATCAGTCGGCTTTAAAAGCGATGAAACATATAATTTAAATCCTAAATCCGTGGGAATTCTTCCTGCGGAAATATGCGGCTGAAACAAAAGACCTAAAGAGCAAAGATCATTCATTTCATTTCTTATCGTTGCACTTGACGGTGAGTTTTCAAGGCTGCTCAGCAAAGCCTTAGAGCCGACCGGCTCTCCGGAGCTGATATATTCTTTGATAACAGCCGAAAGAATGGCTTTTTTTCGAGGCGACAGCTGCATATAATCACCACCGTTTTGCTTTTAGCACTCTCACCTCTTGAGTGCTAACAATTATATTATATACAAATTTTCTCATTTGTCAATAGAATTTTTAAAATTTTTTTGACTTTCTTTGACTTTTACAATTTGTTCATAAAAATATCCCCGACAAAAACTGTCGGGGATAAAATAATTATTTAAAGAATAAAGGAAGCTTTTCAAGAAAAACGATATCTTTTCTTTCAGCCGCGTCGCCCTCAGCTAAGAAAGCACAGGCACAAGCTTCAATTCCGCCCGCTTTTTTAACAAGCTCTCTTACAGCCGCCAATGAATCGCCGGTGCTTATAACATCGTCAACTATAAGTACTTTTTTGCCTTTAAGCTTTTCGGTTTCGCTTTCGCCTAAAAACAGGTGCTGTTCGTTTTTAGTGGTGATAGAAGTAACATTTACTTCCAAAGCATTCCTCATATAAACCTTCATTCCCTTTCGGGCTATAACATAGGGCTTACCCGTCTGCCTTGCAAGCTCGTATGCTATAGGAATGCTTTTAGCTTCGGGAGTTATAATAATATCAAATTCGGGAAGCTTTTTTCTTAATTCCTCACAGCCTTTTATCGTAAGCTCCACATCGCCGAAAATAATGAAAGCTGCGATATCGAGGTTATCGTTCACCGGGAATCTTTCAAGTTTTCTTTCAAGTCCCGCAATTTTAAGATCATAATATTCTGACATAAATTTTTCTCCCTTAAATATCAGCCCGGAGGCCAAGCAAGATTTCTTCTGGCAAGAAGATGGAAATGCATATGATTTACAGTCTGCCCGCCGTCTTTACCGCAGTTATTGACAACTCGGTAGCCGTTTTCAAGATTTTCCGCTTTAGAAATTTTGGCAACAGCCTCAAAAACTTTAGCGACAGCCGCGCTGTTTTCAGAAGTGATCTCATCTGCCGACTCTATATGAGTTTTCGGAATGACGATCGCGTGAAAAGGCGCCTGAGGGTCGATATCCTTAAATGCATAAACATATTCGTCTTCATATATTTTTGTGCTCGGTATCTCGCCTTTTAAAATTTTACAGAAAAGACAATCTTTCATTAGCTTTTCACCTCTATAAAACCGGAAATTATTTCTGCGGCTTTATCAAGCGCCGCTTGAGCCATAGAGGCATCTTTACCGCCTGCCATAGCGAGATCGGGCTTTCCGCCGCCGTTTCCTCCTGCAATTTTTGCAATCTCACGAACTATAAGACCTGCGTTTGCTCCCGCATTTACCGCGGCCTTACTGCAGCCGACGCAGAAAGTAACCTTATCTTTTGAAATTCCGGCAAACACGGCAACCGAGTTTTCACAGTCGGCTTTAACGCTGTCCGCCATTTTCTTAAGCTCTGCGGAATCAATATCCTTAAACGAGCCTGTAACTACTTTAAATTCGCCGACAGATACAGCGTTTTCTATCATTTCGTTAAGCTTACCGCTTGCAAGCTTGCTTTCAAGCGCCTCCGCCTTTTTCTCCGCCTCTTTAAGTAAAGTTACGACCTGAGCCGCTTTTGATGAAATTTCAAATACATTTCCGCATTTAAGAGCGGCGGCTGTATCCATTGCGGCATTCTTATAATCTTCAAGAAGTTTTAAAACATTAAGACCTGTAACAGCTTCTATTCTTCTTACACCTGCGGCAACGCCTGTTTCGGAAACAATTTTAAACAGACCGAGTTTGCCGGTGTTTGTTGCGTGGGTTCCTCCGCAGAGTTCGACCGATCTGCCGCTGATATTTACAACTCTTACTATTTTACCGTATTTCTCGCCGAAAAGTGCCATAGCGCCGAGCTTTTTAGCGTCATCTATCGGCATTTCGGTGTTTTCAACCTCTATACCGTCAAGCACAGCTTTATTTACAAAGTTTTCAACAGCTTTTATTTCCTCTTTGGTAAGCGCTGAAAAATGAGTAAAGTCAAATCTTACGGCGAACTCATTTACAAGCTGACCTGCCTGCTCGACGTGCGTACCGAGAATTGATCTTAATCCTGCCTGCAAAAGGTGTGCGGCAGTATGGTTTCTTCGAATAGCTTCTCTTCTTGAAACATTTATTTCCGCCATAACGGTTTCTCCGACTGTGAATTCACCCGAAGCAACGGTTCCGAAATGGGTAAACACTCCGCCTGCCGTCTTTTTGGTGTCGGAAACGGCAAAGGATTTCGTGTTACCGATGATTTCGCCCGTATCGCCTACCTGGCCTCCGGACTCACCGTAAAACACTGTTCTGTCAAGAACGATTACCGCCTTTTCCCCTGCTTTAACGGATTTTTTATGTTCCGAATTTACAACTATATCAAGAATTTTTGCGGAGCAGTTATTTTCCTTATATCCTAAAAATTCCGTAGGCTTAATATCTTCAAAGCTTAAGCCGTCGCTCTTCCAGCTCTGAGAGTCCGCAGATTTTCTCGAAGATCTTGCAAGTTCTCTCTGATTTTCCATAAGCTCTGTAAATCTTTTTTCATCGACAGTCATATTCTTTTCCGAAAGAATATCTTTGGTAAGATCAAGCGGAAATCCGAACGTATCGTAAAGCTTGAAAGCGTCCTCACCGGAAAGCACTCCGCCGTCTTTAGTAAGAGTTGAAAGAAGATTAAGACCTTGGTCGATAGTTTTATTAAAATTATTTTCCTCGTTTGAGATGACCTTTTTAATAAGCTGTTCTTTTTCTAAAAGTTCGGGGTATCCGGCTTTATTTTCAGCGATAACCGCGTCGCAAAGCTCGCATAAAAACGGCTTATTTATTCCGAGCAGCTTGCCGTGGCGTGCGGCTCTTCTTATAAGCCTGCGAAGAACATATCCTCTGCCCTCGTTTGAAGGAATAATACCGTCGCTTATCATAAACACGGAAGCTCTGATATGATCCGTTACGGCTCTGATAGAAATATCGGTGTTATCATTTGCACCGTATTCCTTGCCTGACATCGCGCAGACTTTATTAAGGATATTCCTTATCGTATCGACCTCAAACATATTGTCTACGTTCTGCATAACGCAGGCAAGTCTTTCAAGGCCCATTCCGGTATCTATGTTTTTATGCTCAAGCTCTGTATAAGTACCGTCGCCCATATTATTAAACTGCGAGAAAACATTATTCCATATTTCCATATACCTGTCGCAGTCGCAGCCCGGCTTACAGTCGGGAGAGCCGCAGCCGTATTTCTCGCCGCGGTCAAAATATATCTCACTGCAAGGTCCGCAGGGGCCTGTGCCGTGCTCCCAGAAATTATCCTCTTTGCCGAGCCTTACGATATGGCTTTCATCAACACCTATTTCATCGCGCCAGATAGCATAAGCCTCATCATCTTCTTCATAAACGGACGGCCACAAAAGGTCTGCCGGGATCTCTAAAGTTTCTGTTAAAAATTCCCATGCCCATTTTATAGCCTGCTCTTTAAAATAATCTCCGAAAGAGAAATTTCCTAGCATTTCAAAATATGTACCGTGACGCGCGGTGTGGCCCACGCGCTCAAGATCCGGAGTTCTGATACATTTCTGACAGGTGGTAACTCTTTTGGAGGGTGGAGTAACCTCGCCCGTGAAATATTTTTTCATAGGAGCCATACCCGAATTTATGAGCAAAAGCGATTTATCATTATTCGGAACAAGCGAAAAGCTGCCGAGCCTTAAATGACCTTTTGACTCAAAAAAAGAAAGATATTTTTCCCTAAGATCGTTAAGCGAAGTCCACTTCATAAATCAAACACCCTGTAATCTTTAAAATCTTTATTCCCTAAATCGGGGCAATACTTGAATATTATATACATTTTTTTCTGTTTTGTCAATAAAACTCAGCTTTCAAACTGGCTGTTATAAAGGTTAGCGTAAAATCCGCCTTTTTCGAGAAGTTCTTTATGATTACCCGTTTCGATAATATTGCCGTCTTTCATAACCAGAATAACATCAGCCTCTCTGATTGTAGAAAGCCTGTGGGCAACTATAAAGCTCGTTCTGCCTTTCATCATCTCGGAAAATGCGCTTTGGATTTTAAGCTCGGTTCTCGTATCTATAGATGATGTCGCCTCGTCTAAAATAAGCATAGGCGGAATGCAGAGCATAACTCTCGCTATACTGATAAGCTGTCTTTGACCTAATGAAAGAGAGCCCTCGTCGGATAAAAGGGTATCATAGCCGTTTTTAAGTCTTTTTATAAATCCATGGGCATGGGCTGCTTTTGCGGCGGCGATAATTTCTTCTTTTGAAGCGTCGGGATTGCCGATAGAAATATTTTCGTAAACCGTTCCCTCTTTAATAAAGGTATCCTGCAAAACAAGGCCGAAATTTCTTCTTAGCGACTTTCGCGTGACCTCGGATATATCCTTATCGTCAATTTTAATATTTCCGCTTTTTACATCATAAAAGCGCATAAGAAGATTTATTACGGTGGTTTTGCCGCACCCTGTGGGACCTACTATCGCAACCCTGCTTCCTTTTTTAACCGAAAGATTAAAATTTTTGATGAGCTCGCGGTCGGGAGTATAAGAAAAGTAAACATTGCTGATATCAACATTTCCTTTAACGCCCGAAAGCTCCTCTTTGCCGCTGTCGGAAGATATACTCGGCGCGTCAAAAAAATCAAATACTCTGTCAGCGCAGGCAATAGAATTCTGAAGTTCCGTTATAACGCCGGATATTTCATTAAAAGGCTTTGTATATTGATTGGCATAATTTAAAAAGCTTGAAAGGATACCTACAGATATAGCGTTTCCTCCGAGCGCTCCTATTACCGAAAGCGCACCGAATGCTCCTACAGCCGCATACACAAAGTTATTTATTAGTCTTGTAGACGGATTTACAAGCGAAGAAAAGAAAAACGCTTTTATAGAAGCCTTTCTTAAATCCTTGCTTATATCTTCATATTTTTCAAACATTTTATCTTCATAGCAAAAAGCTTTAGATAACTTAGCGCCCGTCACAGCCTCTTCTATTATCGCCGTCTGTTTGCCTCTTAAAACCGACTGGTCGTTAAACATCGAATAGGTTTTTGAAGAAATAAACTTTGCTACAAACAGAGAAAGCGGCGTTATAACAACCACGGCAAGCGCAATATAGGCGTTTAAATAAAACATAAATATAAGCGTGCCGAGAATCGTCATAATTCCCGTGAAAAACTGCGTAAATCCCATCAAAAGACCGTCTGCAAAGGTATCGATATCAGAGATCATTCGGCTTACAATATCGCCGTGAGGGTGAGAATCGATATAAGAAACGGGAAGATCCTGCAGTTTTAAAAACACCGTTTCTCTCATTCTTTTAACGGTTTTATAGGTTATCTTATTATTGAATGTTGACATTACCCATTGCAAAACGGCGTTTATCATAACGCAAACTGCGGCTTTGAAAAGGTAACCTTTAAGCGCCGCAAAATCAACTTTTCCCATAGCTATTATACAGTCTATCGCTCTGCCTATCAAAATAGGAAAATAAAGAGTTAGTCCTACAGTAATAAGCGAAAAGAAAGCCGAAAGAGCAATATAAAAAAGATCGGGTTTTATAAATTTATAAATTCTTTTAACGGAGGAAGATCTTTTCATTTTGAATTTTCCTCCTTTTTAAACTGTGAATCGTAAATTTCCTTATATACCTCGCAGTTTTCAAGCAGTTCGTCATTAGTGCCTATTCCTACGCATTTTCCGTCGTCAAGCACTATTATTTTATCCGAATTTTTTATACTAGAAGTTCTTTGCGAAACGGTAAATACCGTGGGATTAAAATCAAGCGCGGATAAAGCCTTTCTAAGCTTTAGGTCGGTTGCAAAATCAAGGGCGCTCGCGGAATCGTCAAGAATAAGGATATCGGGCTTTTTAACTATCGCTCTTGCGATAGTGAGCCTCTGCCTTTGACCGCCCGAAAAATTTTTTCCTCCCTGCTCAACATATGACTCAAGACCTTTTTCGCTTACAAAATCATAAGCCTGGGCAGCCTTTAAAGCCTCTTCTATCTCTTTATCGGTGGCATTCTCATTGCCTACGAGCATATTTTCTTTTATAGTGCCTGCAAACAGCATTGCTTTTTGCGGAACAACTCCGATTTTATTTCTCAATTCCGATAAATCGTAAGCTTTTACATTTTTTCCGAAAACGGTAACGCTTCCGTTAGTTGCGTCATAAAATCTCGGGATAAGATTTACAAGGCTCGATTTTCCGCTGCCTGTGGCGCCGATAATTCCTATTCTTTCGCCTTTGCCTGCTTTAAAGCTTATTCCGCTTAAGCTTTCCTCGCCCATAGGAGAATATTTAAGGCTCACATCATCAAATTCCACGGCATACTGTGAATTTGCTTTTTCCTTAAGCATTTCTTTTAACTGAGTTTCGGGCATATTGATAACTGCTTCAATACGGTTTTCGCAGGCGGCGGATTTTGTCATAGTGATGATCAAATTTGCAAGCTTGATAAGCTCCACAAGAATAAGGAGCATATAGTTATAAAGCGAAACCACCTGTCCCTGAGAAAGTGCGCCTTTATCTACTCTTATCGCGCCTACATATATAAGCACGCAAACGGCGATATTTATAAGAATATAGGTAAGCGGGTTCATAAGAGCGGAAATTTTTCCAACAAGCGTCTGGCGGTCAAATAAAGTCTGCGTTTTTTCGGAAAACTCTTTTACCTCTCTGTTTTGATTGTTAAACGCTCTTATAACTCTAACGCCCTTAAGATTTTCAAGCGAAGAGGAAGTAAGCGAATCAAGAGCCGACTGCACTTTTTTATAAAGCGGAATGCAGATAAGCATTATTCCGAATACCACAATGCTTAAAAGCGGAATTTCCCCCGCAAATGTTAAGGCGGCTTTCTTATCCACAAAAAATGCCATTATCATAGCTCCGAAAACTATAAAGGGAGAGCGGATAAAAAGCCTTAAAGTAAGGTTTGTGCCTGTAAGCACCTGATTGGCGTCGCTCGTCATTCGGGTTATCAAGGAAGACGTTCCTATATTATCGATATCGGAAAAAGAAAGCGACTGAATTTTTAAGAAAAGCTCCCTTTTTATTCCCGAAACGATTTTAACCGAGGCTTTTGCAGAAAAATACTGCGCGGCGGCGGTGGATAAAAATCCGAGAATACCGAGAAGCACCAAAAGCAGAGCCATTCTGATAATATATCCGCTGTTATTTCCAGCTATTCCCACATCTATAATTTTACTCATAACCAGCGGAACGCAAAGCTCAAATGTTGCTTCAAGCGCCTTGAAAGCAGGACCGCTTATACATTCAAACTTATATTTCGCCGCGTTTTTAAAAAGAATTTTCATATTTTGCTCCGAATTAAAGTATTATAAGTTCTTTAGGACTTTTTGTAATATCGGTAATTCCGTTTTCAGTTATAAAAACGGTGTCTTCAATTCTAACGCCGAATTTATTTTCAATATAAATTCCCGGTTCGACAGTTACCGCGTTGCCCGGCTTTAAAATATCCGTGCATTTAGGCGAAAGCGTGGGGCTTTCGTGAATTTCATATCCTAAACTATGCCCGAGTGCGTGGCCGAAACAGCCGGCGTATCCCGCCTTTTCTATAATATCGCGCGCCGCTTTATCTGCGGCATTACATTTAAGCCCTGGTTTTAAAATATCAAGCGCAGCAGTTTGTGCTTTAAGCACCGTTTCATAAACGGTTTTCATTTCTTCGCTCGCATATCCTACGGCGACTGTTCTTGTCATATCGCTGTGAAGTCCGTTTACCACAGCTCCGAAATCCATAGTTACAAAATCGCCTTTTTCGATTTTTTTATCGGTAGGTTTTCCGTGCGGAAGAGATGTGTTTTTCCCCGATACCACGATAAAATCAAAGGAAACTCCCTCGCTTCCGAGCTTTCTTATATAAAACTCCATATCGAGCATTATTTCTTTTTCTGTTTTACCGGGAACGATTTTGTCAATAATATAATCAAAAGTTTTATCGGTAAGCAATTGCGCACAAATAATATTTCTTTGCTCTTCTTCGGATTTTACAGCGCGCAGGGAATTTATAAACACCTCTACCCTTTTATCTTTTGAAAGAACTATTTTCTTATCAAGAGCCTTTCTTAAAGCGGAAAACTGCGAGATGGTTATTCTTCCCGGCTCCGTGTAAGCCTTTGATATGTTATGACCTTTTAAAAACTCATTTATCTGCGAGTAAAAATTATTGCTTTTTAGAGCCTCGCAGTCCTTTATTTTAGCTTTTGCCTCTTCGATATATCTGAAATCGGTGTAAAACACCGCTCTATTTTTTGTAACTACCAAAACGCCGCTGTCAGCGAGATAGTCAGTAAAATAATATCTCACGGGATCGCTGAAAATAAGCACGGCTTCGAGCGGTCTTAAAAAATTCTGCAATTTTTCTATTTTATTCATAACATTCACTTCCTTATTGAATTATAAAGAAAAATATGATAAAATTACCCTTATAGGGGGGAGATCAAACTGATTGCTTTAAAAATTTCAGGAATCATCATCGCTTTCCTTTTGATTATTCCCGCTTTGCTTTCACTTTTGCCGATAACGGTAAAAGTGAATTCCGAAAATGATAAAAAAATTTCGGTAAAGGTAAAAATTCTTTTTTTCACGGTTTTTTCAAATAAAAAGCCTAAAAAAAAGAAACCCGAAAAAAATTCTTCCGAAAATCAGAAACTTGATGAAAAAAGCGGAGAGAATAATGAAAGAATAAAAAAGATAAAGCATCTTTTCGGCATAGATAGATTCGATTCCTTTAAAAAACTCTTCCGAAATGTTAAAGAAGGCGGAATTGACGGAACCTTTTCTAAGACGATTAATATTATCAAATTTATTTTCGGTCAGCTTAAATCGGTGATAAAGCACTTAAAAATCAAAAAATTGATAATTTCTTTTATCAGCGGAGGCGACGACGCGTCGTCAGCCGCTTTCGGTTACGGTCTTGCCTGCTCGGCGGTATATCCTGTCACAGGATATATTCGGGCTGTATCTAAAAGCACCGATAATATATCGCTTGACCTTAAATGCGATTTTGGCGCGGACAAGCCTGTGTTTTTGATCGATTTCGCTTTCAAAATCAGAATTTTTTATCTATTAAAAGCAGCTTTGCTTTCAGCTGTGAATATCTACAGATCGAACAAGGAATAAGGAGGAACCGCTTTGAAAAAAGACAGCGTACCTACGCCTGAAAAAAATTTAATAGAGCTGATGAATTTAACGGCAAAAAGCGTTATTGAAATAGCAAATTCAAAATCGGTCTTATCCGAGCCTGTGGTGTCCGACGGAGTAACGGTTATACCCGTATCAAAAATATCGGTAGGATTTGCAGGCGGCGGAGCCGATGTGAGCGATAAGAAAAAGAAAAAAGCCAATTCTCCCGCGGGAGCCGGAGCAAAGGTGAATATCGTTCCTTTAAACTATATAGTTATAAGCGACGGCAGAGCAAGGCTCATAAGCGCAGAGCCGCCGAAAAGCTCTTCTACGGGAATCACCGATGTTATATTCGATATAATAAAATCGGTAAAAAATAAAAAGAACAAAAATCAATAAATGTTTAAAAACGGGACTTTTTAATAAAGTCCCGTTTTTTAGGATATCAGATAGAAGTTTCTCTTGCAATCTTCATCATATCAAAATCAATGCTTTTCTTCATCCTCAAAGCTTCGAATATATCGTAATCAACGATTTCTCCGCCCTTATAGCAAACTACCCTGTTGCCTATATTCTTATCGAGAAGATGAACAGCTGCATTACCCATAACCGTTGCTCTTACTCTGTCCCTTAACGAGGGTGAACCGCCGCGCTGAACGTGGCCGAGAATAGTTGCTCTTGATTCAATGCCAGTTGCCTCTTGTATTTTCTTCGAAATGGCTTCAACGCCGCCTGTGGCTTTGTCAACTCCCTCGGCAACAACTATAATAAAGTGCTTTTTACCGGTGCTTCTTGCGTTTTCAATTCTTTTGATAGTTTTCTCGACATCGGGAATTTCTTCGGGGATAAGAATATCCGTAGCTCCGACGGCAATTCCGGTGTTCATCGCAATATAGCCTGCGTTTCTTCCCATTACTTCGATAACGCTGCAGCGCTCGTGCGACTGTGCGGTATCGCGGATCTTATCGATCATTTCCATGGCTGTGTTCATAGCGGTATCATAACCGATAGTATAATCTGTGGAAGCGATATCGTTATCAATAGTTCCGGGAACTCCTACGCAGAGAATTCCTCTTTCGGAAAGATCTCTGGCACCTCTGTAAGATCCGTCTCCTCCGATAACGACGATTCCTTCTATACCGTGCTTCTTGCAGTTTGCGATAGCCTCCTGCATACCCTCTTCTGTTTTAAATCTCGGGCTGCGCGCTGTGTAAAGCAATGTGCCGCCTCTATGGATTATATCAGATACCGAGCGAACATCTAGATCAATTATTTCTCCCTCTATAAGTCCGTTATATCCTCGGCAAATACCTTTTACATTCATTCCAAGCGATATACCTGTGCGGACAACGGCTCTTACTGCCGCGTTCATTCCGGGAGCGTCTCCTCCGCTTGTTAAAACACCGATAGTTTTCATAACAATTCATCTCCAAATATTAGTATCACACATTTTGATATTATATACTATTTTCCCCGATTTCGCAACATTTAATTTTCATTTTCGGCTATAAATTTGACATTTTCTTCGCCGATCAATTGTTTTAAGCGATCGGTAGCATTAATATCGCCGTTGAATTTAAGTTTTTCGCCGCCGAAAAGCTTTTTCTTTGTATCGAGGCAATATAAAATTACATCAAATTTTCCGTGGTTTTTTAAAAGTATTGATTTAATATCTGCAATTTCGGGGCAATTTTTGCTTTTAACTCTTAAATAAAGCCCGCTTTTAACAGAATTTTTATTGTTTTTAATTGAGGAAATCTCACCTAAAAGACCGACTGATTCTATGATGATTTCAGGATCGCGGTCATCTCTTTCTGATATTTTCCCCGAAATTATCAAAGAATTATCTTCAAAAAGCATATCCTTATACTTATAATAAACTCCTGAAAACGCAGTCGCGTCTATCCTGCCGGTGGTATCTTCCAGGATAAGGCTTAGCATTATATTTCCGTTTTTAAGCTCTCTTATTCTAAGCTTATCTATAACGGCAATTGTTCTTATTCTCAATCCATCTGATCTTTCAAAAGAAAAAATATCCTTTATTTGAGTAAAACCGCCTGACTTAATAAAACTCTTATACCCGTCAAGCGGGTGACCCGAAAGATAAAGACCTGTTGCTTCCTTTTCCATTTTTAAAAGCTGTGTTTTTTCGAGCTCATCAACTTCATTTAAGGTAACTTTAACCTTTTCTTCCGAAGAAAACAGATCGAACTGATCGGCGCTTTTATATTTTTTTTCTTCTTCCGCAATGCCGATTATTTTATCCATATTGTAAAGCATTGTTTTGCGGTTTTTTTCCAAATGATCAAGCGCGCCGCATTTTATAAGGCTTTCAAGCGCTTTCCTATTGAATTCCCTTGAAAAATTTCTGATACAAAGGTCATACATCGAGGTGTAATTTCCATCCGCATTTCTTTCGGAAATTATTTTTTCAATTACTGCGCTTCCTAAATTCTTAACGGCAGAAAGGCCGAATCTTATTCCGCTTTCCGTAACGGAAAAATCAAGAGAGCTTTCATTCACATCGGGCGGAAGTACCTTTACTCCGAGCCTTTTGCATTCGGCGATATATAAAGCAATTTTAGAAGAATTATCTATAACGCTTGAAAGAAGCGCCGCAAAGTATTCTTTTTTATAATTCGCTTTCAAATATGCCGTCTGATAAGCAAGGAGAGCATAAGCCGCCGCGTGGGATTTATTAAAAGCATAAGATGAAAATGAACTCATATCATCAAATATTTTTTCTGCCGCTTTTTCGCTTACGCCGCTATTCACCGCGCCTTTTATAACGGTATTTCCGTTTTCGTCTTTTTCGCCGAAAATAAAGGAATTTCTTTCCTTTTGCATAACAGCTTGCTTTTTCTTAGCCATTGCCCGCCTTACGATATCCGCGCGCGCAAGCGAATAGCCTGCAAGCGATCTGAATATCTGCATAACCTGCTCCTGGTAGACAATACAGCCATAGGTCACATTTAAAATAGGCTTAAGCAGCGGTGTATCATATCTTATATCCTGAGGATTTTTTCTGTTATGAATATATTTCGGAATAGATTCCATAGGCCCGGGCCTGTAAAGCGAGATTATCGCTATAAGGTCCTCTATAGAATCGGGTTTCATTTTTCTGAGGCAATTTTTCATTCCCTCGGATTCGAATTGAAATACGCCGTCTGTCATTCCCTCGCCCATCATTTCAAGCGTCGGCTTATCGTCAAGAGGGATTTTTTCAATATCGAAATCGGGATGTTTTTCTCTTATGAATTTTTGTGTATCGGAAATAACGGTGAGGTTTCTAAGCCCCAAAAAATCCATTTTAAGAAGACCTAATTCTTCTAATGCGGTCATAGTGTATTGAGTGACTATCGCCCCGTCGTTTACAGACAGCGGAACATACTCGCTGACCGCTCTGTCGGAAATTACCACTCCCGCCGCGTGAGTTGAAGCGTGCCTCGGCATTCCCTCCAGCTTTTTAGCAGTATCGATAAGCTCTTTTACTCTTTCGTCGTTTAAATAAAGCTCTTTTAATTCTCTTGAAATTTCAAGAGCGTGGTCAATGGTCATTGTGGGCGTTTGCGGGATAAGCTTAGCTGTTTTATCGCAAAGAGCATAGGGAATATCAAGTGCTCTTCCCACATCTCTTACAGCCGCTCTTGCCGCCATAGTTCCGAATGTGACTATCTGCGCCACCCTGTCTTCCCCGTATTTTCTTATAACATAATCAATTACTTCCTGCCGTCTGACATAGCAGAAGTCTATATCAAAATCTGGCATAGAAACTCTTTCGGGATTTAAAAATCTTTCAAAAAGCAAATTATATTTTATTGGATCGATACCCGTTATTCCAATACAGTAAGCCGCAAGCGAGCCCGCTCCCGATCCTCTGCCCGGCCCTACGGGTATTCCTTTGCTTTTAGCATAGTTTACAAAATCCCATACTATAAGATAATAATCAACATAGCCCATTTCGTTTATAACGGAAAGCTCGTAATCCAACCTGTCCGTAACTTTTTTGTCGGGGTTTTCGCCGTAAATTCTGTTCATTCCCTCTATGCATTTTCTCTTAAAAAATGCAAAGTGATCAATGCCGCCCGTATCGAAAAACGGAAGCTTGATTTTCCCGAATTCAAAAGTAACGTTACACCTATCGGCAATTTTAACGGTGTTTTCCAAAGCCTCGGGAGTATCCTTAAAAAGCTCGCTCATCTGCTCGGCGGATTTAAGATAAAATTCCTCCGTTTTAAAATCAAGGGGCATTTTATCGTTTATTTTACTGTTTGTCTGAATGCAGAGCAAGACCTTTTGAATAAAGCTGTCCTCTTTTTTTAGATAATGCACATCGTTTGTAGCGACTAGACCTACTCCTGTATTTTTTGAAAGCTTTACTATCATCGGGTTTATTCTTTTCTGCTCCGCAAGGCCGTGATCCTGAAGTTCCAAAAAATAGTTGTTTTCACCGAAAATATTTTTAAAATAAAGCGCCGTCTTTTCAGCCTCTTCATAATCGCCTTTAAGCAAGGCTTTCGGCACTTTTCCCGCAAGGCACGCAGAACAGGCTATAAGCCCCTCGTGATATTTTTCAAGAAGCTCGTTATCAATTCTCGGTTTCGTGTAAAATCCTTCTGTGAAAGAAAGCGATACCATTTTTATAAGATTCTGATATCCCGTATTATTTTCGCAGAGTAAAATAAGGTGGGAATATTCCTGATCCTGACCTTTTATTTTATCTTTTCTCGATCTCGGAGCGACATATACTTCGCACCCGATTATAGGCTTTATTCCTTTTTTAACGGCGGCTTTATAGAACTCCACCGCACCGTACATCACACCGTGATCTGTCAGCGCTATAGCTTTTTGACCCGATTCTTTAACCCTGTCGATCAGCTGCTCAATTCTGCAGCAGCCGTCTAAAAGACTGTATTCGCTGTGCGTATGCAAATGCACGAAATTCATAAATCCGCCCTCCTTTATTTTATCTTTTCTTCATATATTTCCGTTATTCGTTTAAGCCTGTGATTAAGCCCTGAAACGGTTATCGCCTCGTCGCTTAATTTACAAAGATCCTTTAAGGTCGCCTCTGGAGAAGAAAGCCTTAGTTTTGCGGCTTTTACAAGATTTTCTGGCAGACTCTCAAGATAATCGTGCGAAATCAGATAATTAATGGCTTTTCTCTGGTAAAGAGAAGCTTCCACGGTTTTGTTTATATTCCCGCTGTCGCAGTTTCTTACCCTGTTAGTATTATTTTTAACGCTTTTTAAAATAGCGGTTTCTATTAATTCAAGACTTCTTGCCGACGCCCCCATAAGCGTAAGCAAATCGCCGATCGTCTCGTTTTTTTTAATATAAACTACATTCCCTTTATTTCTTGTGCTAATATGCGAAGAAATATTATGCTCAAGCAAAAATTCAGAAAATTCTTCCGCTAAAGCTCTTTCTTTTACGGGGAAATCCAGGCGGTATCCTTTATCGGGATCGCAAAGGTGGCCGCACGCCAAAAAAGCCCCTCTTATAAAAGAGGCACAGCAGCAGTCCCTGCCGAAATTCTCACGGTTTATTTTCCCGGAATAAATCCCGAAATCCACGGAGGCAAGCACTTTAAGCCTGTCCGCCTCATCGGTGACAAGCACTCTGAATGTAGGTCTTACTCCTCCTCCGCAGAGAAGTTCGCCGTCGGCATTGTATACCTCTTTTAAAAGTCTTTTATAAAGCAAAGCTGTATTCTCATTTTCCGTTTGCATACATATCTTTTTAACGGAAAAAGACCGGCTGAAGAGCAAAAAGCCGTACAAAAGCGGCTGTCTGCAGCATTCAGACGGTCTTATCAGAGAAAGCTCGTTTTTTATG
Source organism: uncultured Oscillospiraceae bacterium (assembly GCA_900547095.1). Lineage (GTDB taxonomy): Bacteria > Bacillota > Clostridia > Oscillospirales > Acutalibacteraceae > UBA737. Next base: position 113,147 of record URFG01000003.1, on the reverse strand, counting down.
TCGGTATTAAACGACACAAAACTCCCCCTTAATTCTTATGTATATCCCTGTGCAAGGAAGACGCGATAAAACCGTTTTTAAGCAGGTGCTTATAAAGCAGCTGGGCAAAGGTTACCGATCTGTGCTTTCCGCCTGTGCAGCCGAAAGAGATAACAAGCTGACTTTTTCCCTCTTTCGAATAAAGCGGGATGGAAAAATCGATAAAATCAAGAATTTTATTTAAAAATTCCTTGCTTTCATCAAAGCTCATAACATAATCTCTTACTTCGCTGTCAAGACCTGTTTTATTTTTTAATTCCTCAATATAAAACGGATTGGGCAGACACCTGACATCTATAACAATATCCGCGTCCGCGTCGGTGCCGTATTTAAATCCGAAAGATTTGCACTGGATCTGCATTCCCTTTTCGGCATTTTCCAAAAAGGTATCCGAAATGCGCTGTCTTAACTGCGAAATGGTAAGATTTGTGGTATCGATAACATAATCGGAGGCAAATCTGATTTTTTTAAGCATTTGCCTTTCTGCGGCAACAGCCTCGGATAATGAAATATTTTCCTTTTCGCAAAGAGGATGTTTTCTCCTGTTTTCCTTAAATCTGCGAACAAGGAGCTTATCCTCGCAGTCAAGAAACAGAATTTTATAATCGATATTTGAATTTTTAAGAGTATTTAATATCTCACCTATCTCATCGAAGCTTTCTCCTCCGCGGACATCAGTGACTATCGCAAGCTTTTCAAGCTCGCTGTTTTTTCTTTTTGACAGTTCGATAAAAGCCGGAATTATTGCCGGCGGAATATTATCCACGCAAAAAAAGCCGAGATCTTCAAGAGTATTCGCCGCCTGTGTTTTTCCTGCGCCGGACATTCCCGTAACTATCAGAAGATTCATATCCTATTCCTTTCTTCCCACTTTGATAACTTCGGGTTCAAGCAAAACACCGTCGTTTTTCAAAACCTTTTCCTGTATAATTTTAATCAGAGCCGAAACATCTTTTTCGCAAGCTCTGTTCTTATTTATAATAAATCCTGCGTGTTTTTCGCTTACCTGCGCTCCGCCCACGGAAAAACCCTTAAATCCGTTTTTTTCAATAAGCGCTCCCGCAAAATATCCCTCGGGGCGCTTAAATGTGCTTCCCGCACTCGGATATTCAAGAGGCTGCTTTTCCTTGCGCCTTTTCATAAATTCATTCATAGAAGAGCGTATGCTCTCGCAGTCGCCGTTTTCAAGAGAAAATGAAGCCGAAAGCACGATAAGATCTTTCTTTTTAAAAATACTTGATCTGTACGAAAAATCGGAAGCCGAAAGCTTTAAATTTACGATATTGCCGCCAATGTCTAAGCATTCGGCGCTTTTTGCCGCAGCGGATATCTCGCCGCCGTAAGCTCCGGCATTCATAATCATCGCACCGCCCACGCTTCCGGGAATTCCGAATGCAAATTCAAGCCCTTTAAGCGAATTTTCCGCCGCAAAATTGCAAAGCCTTATAAGCGAAACTCCGCATTCGCAGGTGATAATATTCTCATTTCTTTCGATCTTATTAAGCTTAGAGGTATCGATAACCGCTCCCTCTATCCCTAAATCCGAAACAAGAATATTCGAGCCTTTTCCGAGAATGAAATAACCGATACCCTGCTCTCTTGCCAAATTCACAGCGCTTACAAGCTCAGCTTTGCTTGCAGGCATAACGAAAATTTCCGCGTTGCCGCCTATTTTAAAGCTCGTGTGCTCGCTCAAATTCACATTCTTTTTAAATTCTATATTTAATTCATTCAGCTTTTCCTCAAACATTAAAGCAGACATATATCAGTCCTTATAAAGGCAGTCAAGGAAAGCTGCGCCTATTATACCTGCGTCGTTTCCGAGATCGGCGGTTTTTATAACTGTTTTAACAGGGATATTTCTTGCATAGTTTTCGCCGTCAATTATTTTCTTGATAGGCTCTGTTAAAGTTTCTTTTTCTTTTGAAATTCCTCCGCCTATGCAGATGACCTCCGGCTGAAAAATATTTATAACGTTTGCAAGACCGACTGCTATATAACCTATATAATTATTTACAACTGCCGCTCCTGCCTCGTCGCCGTTTCTCATAGCGTTAAAGGCGGTTTTTCCGCTCGCTTTTTCTATCTTTCCGTCGCAAAGCTGCCACATAGAGCTTTGGGGATAGCGGATCATAGCCTGTTTAGTCTGTCTGATAAGAGCAGTAGCCGAAGCATAAGCCTCCCAGCACCCGTTTCTTCCGCAGGTGCAGGCTTCGCCGTTCATTTGGATAACGGTATGGCCGAGCTCTCCGCCTGCAAAATTAGAGCCGGAATAAAGCTTTCCGTCTATAATTATACCGCTTCCGACACCTGTTCCGAGAGTAATGGCAATAAATTTTTCCGTTCCTCTTCCTGCGCCTGCGATATATTCGCCGTAAGCCGCGGCATTGGCGTCATTTTCAAGATAGAGGTCCACGCCTAAGCGTTTTTTAAGCATTTCGCCCAAATGAAGATCGTAAAATCCGAGATTATTCGAAAATGTTACGATACCCGTTATCGGATTGATAGAACCCGGTGTGCCTATTCCCACAGCCGCAATATCTTTTATATCCAAACCGGCTTTTTTCGCCGCATTTATTGCCGCTTTTGCAATATCATCAACAATTTCTTCGGCGGGCCTTGGCATATTGGTTTTTATTTTATCCGTTGCGATTATCTCATAATTCTCGTTTACCACTCCGGCAACAATATTTGTTCCGCCTAAATCAATTCCAAGTCTAAACATATTATCCTCCGAAAAATTATTTTGTTTCTTTAAAATCGTCAGTCATTCCGAGGCGGTTGAGCAGATCCTCGGCGGCATTATAGCCGAGCTTTTTCTGACGGTTGTTCATAGCGGCGATCTCTATGATAACCGCAAGATTTCTTCCCGGTCTTACAGGAACCGTGAGCGAGGGTATCTCAAGACCTAAAATTTCCGTAGTCTGGTCGTCAAGTCCCATTCTGTCATACGATTTATTTACATCCCATTGCTCTAAATTTACAACAAGATCGATCTTTTCTGTGAGCTTTACCGCTCCGACGCCGAATATCCTGCTTGCATTTATAATTCCTATTCCGCGAAGTTCTATAAAATGACGGATATTTTCAGGCGCAGAGCCTACCAGCGATTTGCTCGATACTCTTCTTATCTCTACCGCGTCGTCAGCAATAAGGCGGTGGCCGCGCTTAACAAGCTCAATAGCAGTTTCGCTTTTTCCTACTCCGCTTTCGCCGAGGAGAAGAATACCCTCGCCGTAAACCTCCACAAGCACTCCGTGGCGGGTTATCCTCGGGGCAAGATTAAGGCTTAAATAAGCTATCAAAGCGGCGGAAAATCCCGAAGTGGTGTCCTTAGTTCTTAAAAGCGGAACTCCGAATTCCTTTGCGGATTCAATAAAGTATTCAGGCATTTCAAGCTCTCTTGAAACAACTACGGCCGCAGGTTTTCTTGAAAAGAACTCTCTGGCTCTGTTAACTGCTTTTTCATGAGCAAAGCATTCAATAAAGCTCATTTCGCTCAGACCGAATATCTGAATTCTTTTAGGATCGAAGTACTTGAAAAATCCCGCAAGCTGAAGACCGGGCCTGTTAATTTCCGTACTCGAAATATGAATATTTTCGGGATCCTCGGGAAGATAAAATTCTTCAAGATTGAATTCTTTTATTATTTTTCCAAAAGAAACTGTAAAATCCGTTTTCATAGCCACACTCCTTTATTTTGATATTATACTATATTTTTCATTATTTTGGAATATTTTTTTTAAAATTTATCAATTTTTCTTGATATGAGAGTAAATAGATTATATAATTAGAATGATTTATTGTGTTTTGGAGGAATTTTATGAAACTCGGAATGGTAGGACTGCCGAATGTCGGAAAGTCAACCTTATTTAATGCTATAACAAATGCGGGAGCGCAATCGGCGAACTATCCGTTTTGCACGATAGAGCCGAATGTGGGCGTTGTAAGCGTTCCTGATGAAAGACTTGAAAAATTAAAGGAAATATATGATCCGGACAAGTTTACGCCGGCTGTAATAGAATTTGTAGATATAGCGGGCCTTGTTAAAGGCGCCTCAAAGGGCGAGGGACTCGGAAATAAATTTTTAAGCAATATAAGAGAAGTAGACGCGATAGTTCACGTTGTCCGTTGCTTTGAAAGCGACGATATAATACACGTCGACGGTTCGGTCGATCCGGCAAGGGATATTGAAACCATAAATCTCGAGCTTATCTTTTCCGATATGGAAATAGTGGCAAGAAAACTTGATAAGGCGCAGAAAGCTGCTAAAGGTGATAAATCCGCGCTAAAGGAAGTGGATTTCTTAAAAAGGCTTAATTCTCACCTTGAATCGGGACTGCCTGCCAGATCTATGGAAACGGCTGACGATACGGAATATGAAATTCTCCACTCAACCGCTCTTTTATCATTAAAACCCGTTATCTATGCCTGCAATATGAGCGAAGAGGATTTTACTTCGGGAATTGAGGAAAATAAAAATTATCTCACGGTCAAAGAGATAGCCGACCGCGAAAAAGCGGAAATTCTTCCTATCTGCGCCGCTTTGGAGGCGGAGATATCTGAGCTTTCCGATGAAGAAAAAATAATGTTCTTAGAAGAAATAGGGCTTGAGAGATCGGGTCTTGACCGAATGATCCAAAAATGCTATCACCTGCTCGGACTTATTTCTTATCTCACTGCCGGCAAGCCGGAAGTAAGAGCCTGGACTATAACCGAGGGTACCAAAGCACCGCAGGCGGCAGGAAAAATCCATTCCGATTTTGAAAGAGGATTTATCAGAGCGGAAGTTATATCTTTTGACGATTTTATAAATAAATGCGGCGGAAATATGGTAACCGCAAAAGAAAAGGGTCTTGTCCGCAGCGAGGGCAAGGATTATGTAATGAAAGACGGAGATATAGTGCTTTTCCGTTTTAACGTCTGATTTGAGAGGAAGAATTGTTTTGTACCGAAAGACCTATGTTGAAATAGATGAGGAAATTCTGAAAAACAATATAAAAAACATAAGAGAAAATTACAATTCTTATAAGTATTACTTCGGAGTTGTAAAAGGCAATGCTTACGGCCACGGTTTTCACACAGTAAACGCACTTATAGAGGGCGGAATAAATTATCTTGCCGTTGCCACTCCCGAAGAGGCGCTGAAAGTAAGAGAATTTAACGGCGAAATTCCTATTCTTTGCTTAGAGCCTGCCGATATTGACGCTATAGATATAATGGCTCAAAACAATATAACTTTCACAGCCGACAGCTTAAATACTTTAAATTCCCTTTTGAAATCGGATAAAACAATTAAAATTCATATTAAAATCGACAGCGGAATGAACCGCCTTGGATTTAAAGATATTTCGGAGCTTAAAACAGCTTACGGCCTGATAAAAGAAAGCAAAAACATCACGATTGAGGGAATATTCTCTCACTTTGCGACTTCGGGGATAAACGATTCTTATTATGACCTGCAGAAAAATAATTTTTTAAATATCGTAAAAGGAGCAGGAATTGATTTAAAAGATATTCCCATAGTTCATCTTGACCGCTCGCTTACATTCGTTCATCATAAAAAGCCGGACTTTGTAAACGGAATAAGGACAGGAATATGTATGTACGGCTTTGCCCAGAGCTTAAGCGAACCTACAGGAATCAGAAAATTAAAAAGAAAATTTTTTAAAAACGCGTCTTCCGATATAATATTTAAAAATAACTTAAAGCTTTCTTCGGCAATGAAATTTTACAGCACTGTGATAGCAGTTAAAAAGATAAAAAAGAATGAATTTGCAGGTTACGGAGCGGAATATATATCGAAAAGCGACGGATATGTTGCCACTGTTGCCGCAGGGTATTATGACGGGATTCCCGACGGTCTTAAATCCGTCGTTATAAACGGGAAAAAATACGGTATCATCGGCGAGCACTGTATGGATATGATAAGTATAAAAGCCGATGAAAGCGTAAAAGTCGGCGATAAGGTTGAAATTTTCGGAGATACGGTATCCGTAAAACAAGCGGCGGCAAGCAGCGGCATAAGCTCTTATAAGCTGCTTTGCGGAGTATCTTCAAGAGTGCCGAGAATTTATAAAGGTAAGGAAAAGGAACGATAAAACTAATGGATTTCGGAGTTTTAATAGCAGGTACCGACGCGAACGCTTATTATATGGCGCGCTGTTACTATGAAAAATTCGGGGTTAAGGCATTGCTTTTAGGCCACTCTCCTCTGCCTTATACTACTTACAGCAGCATTTTAACCGTGAAGTACGATAAAAGTATCTGGACTCAGAGCGGATTTTTAAGCGCCGCTTTAAAAATTAAAAAAGAATTCGGCGATAAAAAGGTTATCCTGATAAGTTCAAATGAAACCTATGCTGATTTCATTTCCAAAAACAAAGAAGAGCTTAAAAATGCAGGATATGTTTTCAATTATCCCGATACTTCCCTTTTAAAAACTCTTATGTTTAAAGAGGATTTTTATAAGACCTATGAAAACAGCATTCTCGATCTGCCTAAAACCGAATATTTTGACTGCTCATCGCCAAGTGAAGTTTCAAAAGATTTTTCTTTCCCTGTTATTTTAAAGCCGAGCAATGTTATAGAATATAATCATTTAAGCTTTGCGGGGAAAAATAAGATATATAAGATCGAGTCTTACGAGGAGCTTATAAAAACCATTTCTCTTATTAAAAACAGCGGTTACAAAGACAAGCTTATTATCCAGGATTTCATACCCGGCGACGACAGCTATTTGTTTGACGCAGTGGCTTACTGCTCAAAGGATAAAAAATTAAAGCTTTTATCCTTTGCCCAGATAGGACTGCAGGAGCATTCAAAAAATATGGTGGGAAACGCCGCCGTGCTTATAAACGGATATAATCAGTTCGGCGGAACCGACGAAATATGTCAAAAACTTAAAGCGTTTTTAGAAGATATCGGATACTGCGGTTTTGCGGAATTCGATCTTAAATATGATTACCGCGATAATAAATTCAAGGTGCTTGAAATAAACGCACGGCAAGGCAGAAGCAGTTATTATATAACCGCTCTCGGCTGCAATCCCGTCAGTATTTTAGCGGACGACCTTATTTTTGATAATTGCAAAGACTACGGCGTGCTTAAAGACGAGGTGTTACTCTCGTTTGTGCCGAAAGGAATAATCAAAAAATATATTGTAAACAAAGAATATAAAGATAAAGCGCTTGCCCTTTTTAAAAAGCAGCATTTAAATCCGCTTGTTTTCAATAAAGACAAGGATTTTAAAAGAAAGCTTTATCTTCTCAAAAAGAATTTAAGATACTATAAAGAATATAAAAACGCTTATTGGAAGGTTGATTAGCAATGTGCGGAATTATCGGATTTGCCGATAAAAGGAATTCGGAAGAAAAGAAAATAATATCGAAGAAAATGGCGGACAGGATCATTCACAGAGGTCCCGACTCCGAGGGTTATTTTACCGATGATTTTGCAGCTCTCGGCTTTCGCAGGCTTTCTATCATCGATTTAGCCGGCGGAGATCAGCCTATTTTCAATGAAGATAAAACAAAAGTTATTATTTTTAACGGCGAGATTTATAACCATAAGGAATTAAGGCGCGACCTTGAAGAAAAAGGCCATAAATTTTCAAGCAATTCCGACACCGAAACAATTCTTCACGGATATGAAGAATATAAAGACAAAATTTTCGAAAAATTAAGAGGAATGTTTGCTTTTGTTATTTATGACACGGTGACAAAAGAACTCGTAGGCGCGCGCGATCCTTTCGGAATAAAGCCTTTTTATTATTATAATGAAAACGGCTGTTTCCTCTTTGCCTCGGAAATAAAAGCTATGCTTGAACACCCCGATTTTATAAAAGAGGTTAATAAAAGTGCACTTAAAATGTTCCTTTTGTTTCAGTATTCCGTGTTTGACGAAACATTTTTCAAAGGCGTTTATAAGCTTAACCCCGGTCATTATTTCAAGTATAAAGACGGCAAGCTTGATATAAAGCAATATTTTACGGTGAATTACAATAAAACCGATAAAGGCTATGAAGAGCATAAAAAAGAGATAAAAGCGGCTCTTGAAAATTCGGTAAAATACCATAAATTAAGCTCTGATGTGGAAGTAGGCTCGTATCTTTCGGGCGGAGTGGATTCATCATATGTAGTAAGTGTTGCAAAACCCGATAAGACCTTTACCGTGGGCTTTGATGTAAACGGTTTTGACGAAACTAAGACCGCCCGCGAATTTTCAGAGCTTAACGGAATTCACAACTTCAGCAGATATATTTCAAAAGAAGAGTTTTTCGAGACTCTCCCGAAAGTTCAGTATCATACCGATGAGCCGGAGGCTAATCTATCCGCCGTGCCGCTTATGTTTTTATCAAAATTAGCGGCCGAAAAAGTAAAGGTCGTTTTATCGGGAGAAGGATCTGACGAAATGTTCGGCGGATATAACGAATACCCCGAAACCGCCGCAGTTAAAGCTTATATGGCGCTGCCCGAAAATCTCAAAAAATTTATGGCGAAAACCGCCAAAAAACTGCCTCATTTCCCCGGCAAGAATACTATTATTAAATACGCAAAACCTTTTTGCGAAAGATATCTCGGCCACGCTCAGATAATGGATGAAGACGAGGCAAACGAAATTCTTTGCGACGAATTAAAGGACAATACTACTACGACCGAGGTTTTAAAGCCGTTTTACGATAAGGTAAAAGATAAAGACGACTGCCTTAAAAAAATGTATATCGATATGCATTTTTGGCTGCCGCAGGATATTCTTCTTAAAGCCGATAAAATGACTATGGCAAATTCTTTGGAATTAAGAGTGCCTTTCCTCGATAAGGAAGTATGGGCGGCAGCGTCGCAGGTTCCCTCAAAATATCTTTTAAAAGGCAAAAAAACCAAAGCCATATTCCGCGATATAGCGGAAGAAAAAATGCCCGAGGATTGGAGCAGGAGAAGAAAGCTCGGTTTCCCTGTTCCTTTCTCTAAGTGGGTAAAAGAGGATAAATATTATAACTTAGTTAAGGAAATGTTTGAGAGGGACTGTACTTCGCAGTTTTTCGATAAAAAAGTTATTTTAAAATTGCTTGAAGACCACCATAACGGAGTTGCAAACCACGGAAGAAAAATTTATAATATCTATACTTTCCTTATTTGGTATGATGTTTATTTCGGGGAGAACAGCAAATGGGTAAACTGAAAAAATCGTCATTTTTAGAGGGCGCATTTATCGCTACCGCCTGTATCTTCGTCAGCAAGATACTCGGTATAATCTATGTTATCCCCTTTAAAAAGATAATAGGCGACGACGGCGGCGCGCTTTACGGCTACGCTTACAATATTTACAATATCTTTCTCACCATTTCAAGCGTGGGAATACCCTTTGCGATATGCAAGCTTGCAAGCGAATATTCCGCTTTGGAGGAAACGGTCAAAAAAGTCAGAATGTATATTCTCGCCAAGAGAATAATAGTCGTATTTTCCGTTGTTTCCTTTTTGATATGCTTTGTATTTGCAGGCCCGCTTTCTAAGCTTATAATAGGCGATATCGAGGGCGGAAACACTATTGAAGATGTCAAATTCGTTATTAGATGTATCGCTTTTACTCTGCTTATCGTTCCCCTTTTAAGTATCAAAAGAGGATATCTTCAGGGGCATAAATATATAAGTCAGCCGTCGATAAGCCAGGTTATCGAGCAGTTTGTAAGAATTGTAATTATTTTAGTCGGAAGTTATTTCTTCGTTTATATCGTTAAGCTGCCGATAAGGTTTGCCGTGGGTATTTCGGTGCTTGCCGCCGCTGTGGGAGGCTTTGCCGCTTATATCTATCTGTCAAGAACCGTCAGGCACAACAAAGAGGATCTAAGCCTTAATATCAAAGCTGACGACACTTCTTATGACAAAACTATAATCCGTGATATAATCCTTTGCTCTATTCCCTTTATTATAATAAATCTTGCTAACACGCTTTACACAAGCACAGATATGATACTTGTTCTGCACACTCTTCCGAAGCTCGGATTTTCGGGCAAGCAGACGGAATTTGTAAGCAGTGTTTTCACAACCTGGGGAACAAAGTTCAATGCTATTATTACCGCCGTTTCAACAGGTCTTATAGTAAGTCTTATTCCGAATATCGTTCACGATTACACGGTCAAAAATTACGAGCTTGTAAATATCAATTTCAATAAATGCCTTAAAATAATTCTTCTTATCATTGCTCCGCTTTCACTTTTTATAAGTTTAGAGGCGGATAATTTCTGGACCGTGTTTTACGGCAGAAACGAAACAGGTTCTTCGATAATCAGATTCACTATAATCGTAACGATTTTTGATTGCCTTTATATGGTGCTTAATTCCCTGCTGCAAAGCTTAAACCGCAAACAGATAATTTATAAAAGCGTTATAACAGGTCTTATTATAAATCTTTTTTTGGATGTTCCTTTTATGTATCTTTTCGGCAAATTAGGGCTGAAAGCTTATTACGGCGCTATCTTAGCCACATTCACAGGCTTTGCGGTTTCAAATATAATGAGCCTTTTATTCCTTAAAAAGAATATGCAGATAACATTTTCCGATACTCTCAAAGCTTTGCCTAGAGCAGTTGTATCTTATGGTATTCTGATACTTCTCTGCATAGTATTCAATAAAGTTTTGGGTATTCCGGATACGCGGATAAAAAGTATAATATATATTATTATATCCGGTGTTATTGCAGGCGGAATTTATCTTGTTCTAAATTTAAAGGAATTAAAAACAATTCTTCCCGAAAAGCTGATCAAAAAGCTCCATTTGGGATAATAAAGAAAGGAAGCGCCTTTAATGGATTTTTTGAAAAGAACCTGGGCGGAAATTGATTTGAACGCCTTAAGGCACAACTTCAAAATCATAAAGGAAAAAGCCGGCGGAAGTAAAATTTTCGCCGTTGTAAAAGCAGACGCTTACGGGCATAACGCCGATATAATAGCCCCTGTTCTCGATAAAGAGGGAGCGGAAGGCTTTGCTGTTTCAAATATCGAAGAGGCGGCACAGCTTAGAAATTTGGGTATAAAAAAACCCGTTATCATTTTAGGGTACACCCCTGTGGACCATACGGATATGCTTTCAAAGCTTGATATTTCACAGTGTGTTTATTCTTATGATTATGCTTTGGCGCTTTCAAAAGAAGCCGTAAAATTAAATGAAAAAATCAAAATTCAATTAAAACTCGATACGGGTATGTCAAGGCTCGGATTTGACTGCAGAGATGAAAAATTAAGCGGACTTGAAGACTCCTTTAGATCCGCAACTCTCAAAAATCTCGAATGCGAGGGTATCTTTACCCATTTTGCGGTTTCCGACAGAACTCCCGAAACAGAAGACGGGTTTACAGTTTCGCAGTATAACAGATTTAAAAGCGCTGTGGATATTTTAAAATCAAAGGGCATTACTCCGAAATATTGCCACTGCTGCAATTCAGCGGCTTTAATTCTTGACTGTGATAAGCTTTTAAATGCCTGCCGCCCGGGTATTATTCTTTACGGACTCTCCCCTAATCCGGAGCTTAAAGATATCGGAGATTTTATCCCTGTTATGACTCTTAAATCGACCGTTTCAATGGTAAAGGAGATAAACCCCGGAGATACGGTCAACTACGGAAGAACATTTAAAGCCGATAAAAAAATGCGGCTTGCTACCGTCTGTATAGGCTATGCCGACGGTTACCCGAGGGCGCTTTCAAACAAAGGAAATGTGCTAATTCACGGCAAAAGAGCGAAGATTATAGGCAGAATATGTATGGATCAGATGTCTGTGGATATAAGTAACATTGATGATGTTAAAATCGGAGATGAAGTTACTCTTTTCGGGAAAGAGCTTTCTGTAAATGAAATTGCCGATATCTGCGATACGATAAATTATGAGATAATCTGCGGAATTTCAAAAAGAGTTACAAGAATTATTAAAACCTGATAAAATTTTCAGGCGGGAGATATTTTATGAATTATGAGATCAAAACAGTAAAGGTAAGATCAAGCGATAATATTCATACTTTAAAAGGCAAAATATTTATTCCCGAGGGCGAGATAAAGGGCGTTTTTCATTTAGTGCACGGAATGACCGAGCATATCGACAGGTACGACGGATTTTTTGATGAGTTTGCAAAAAGAGGCTATGTTTGCTGCGGGTACGATAATTTAGGCCACGGCAAAACGGCAAACAATGCCGAAGAACTTGGATTTATCGCACACAAAAATGGTTATGATTATCTTATGCGCGATGTAAAGGTATTTTCCGATAAAATAAGAAAAAATTATCCGAATGTGCCTTATATTTTAATGGGTCACAGTATGGGTTCGTTTATAGTAAGAGGAACGGCTGTTAATTATGTTTTAGATCCCGATAAGCTTATTATCTGCGGAACAGGCGGCCCTAACATAGCCTCGGGAGCGGGACTTCTTCTCACCGATATATTCAAGCTCCTTTTCGGCGAGAAACATATCTCTAATATAATTGATAAAACCGCTTTCGGCACTTATAACAAGCGCTTCGATGGAACTTCCCCATATAATTGGCTCACTAAAGACAGCGAGGCTATCAAAAAGTATTCTAAAGACGATTACTGCACCTTTAAATTCACCGTCAGCGCTATGCACGATCTTGTTAAGCTTAACAGAATTGCGAACAGCCGAAAATTTTTCAGAGAGCTTGACCCGAAAATTCCTGTGCTGATAGTTTCCGGCGACTGCGATCCTGTGGGGAATTACGGCAAAGGCGTTAAAAAGGTTTATAACAAATTAAAAAAAGGCAGAAATGTGACATTAAAGCTTTATAAAGACGGCAGGCACGAAATTCATAACGATACCTGCAAAGAAGAAATGATTAAAGATATTCTTGAATTTATAGATTAAATCTTACCCATAATATTACTTAGGTGATATTATGGGTAATTTTAATTCCAAAAGAAAAGATATTTTAAAAGTTTTTCTCACTGTTCTGCTCAGCACACTGATTTTTTCGGGGTTTACATTTTGCTATCTTTTTTTATGCAAAAAAATCGGCGCGGTAAGATTACAAAATGCGGAAAATAAAAAGAACGATGTTCCCTACGCTGAGTCGTTGCCTGAAAATATGGATATCAATATTATTTTTTCGGACGAAAGCAGAATGCTTCTAAGCCTCGATTTTAAGTCAAATAAGATAGTTTTAAAAGAGGCTGAAAATCAAACCGAAAAATATATTAAGCTGAATTATAACTCTTCTGCCGAGATATTAGACAGTATCGGAGGGATAGAGCTTTCGGTTTACGGACAGAATGTCCGATGCACGGGAGTTCAGGCAATGAATATGCTTTCTTCTGATTCCGAATTAAAAAACGATATTATTAGTGCCTTTTTTTCAGGTTTAAAAAAGATTGATTTGACAAAAGATAATATTTCCGCTATACTGAACTCAGCAGATACAAATATCTCCGCCTTTGACACATATTTTTGGCAGTATCATATTAATGATATGCTGAATAATTTTAAATTTATAAATAATTAAGGGGCGCTTTGTTTGAAAAAAATTATATCTTTATTTCTTGCGGTAATAATTTCTGTAAGCTTTTTTGCTTCCTGTAAACAATCCAAACCGAAAGACTCTTATTATTCTTCATTATCTTACTTTGAAGAAATTCCTAATCAATCGGAAACTAAGAAACAGGTTTCGGAAAGCAAATCCGAAAAGCCTGTCAGCAACGCAAAAAACAAGATTTCTCCTCTTCCCTCTGCCGCCGGAGAAATCGTTGATGTTAAAATTGATAAGAGCAATTTAAAGCAGGTTGAAACTGGCAAAGTCAGAGTAAAGCAGGACAGACTGACGGTATTTTCTTCTCTTAGCTCTACAAGGCAGGAAATCTATAAAAAAATGCTTAAAGCCACCGAGGATTTTACAGACGGCTGGATAGACCTCGGAAATCTCAGCGGCAACCAAGAAACTATCAAAAGTGATATTTCGGTTGCCTATCAGGCGTTAGGCGATGATTATCCGGAGCTTTTCTGGCTTCCCTCAAGCTATTTTATAAGCAGTCACTCCAATCAGACGGCGGTGTGCTTCAGCGGCGATATAAACGGATTTAAATGCAGTTATCTTGTCTCAAAAGCAAAGGCGGCGTCAATGAAAAACGAACTTGACGCAAAGGTCAATGAAATTATAAAAGCCACCGAAAATATATCTTCGCAATATGAAACTGAGCTTTATATTCACGATTATCTTTGCTCAAACACTGTATATGACTTAAATGCGGAATTTAAATACTCGGCTTACGGTGCACTCGTTTCAAAAAAAGCAGTTTGCGAGGGGTATTCAAGAGCTTTTTCATTGCTTTGTTCAAAAGCCGGAATAAATTCTTTTATAAAACGCGGAACGAGCAGAGGTCAAAACCATTCCTGGAATATAGTAAATATTGAAAATAATTGGTATAACATTGATGTAACATGGGATGACCAGACATCAAACGGAGCTAACTCCATTTTATACAGTTATTTTAACCTTACAGATTCGGAAATTTCTTCCGATCATATTTCAGCTGCGTTTACAGATCCGAAAAACGGCAAAATACCTTCAACCGGAATTTATGATCTTATAAATTATACCTGCTCCTCTGTGGCTATGAACTATTTCAATAAAGAAAATCTTATTCTTAAAAACAATGAATATGACGAGCTTTCAAAAGCGATCGCTCTTCAAAACAGCAAAGGAAAAAATTCCGCGCAGATAAAAACCGACCCGTCCGTCACAGAAAGCCCTGCTGAAATAATGAGCAAGCTCGGCTCTTCTATGGCACGCACAGCAAATTTATCATTAAAATCAATGTCTACAGTGAACAATACAAATTATTTACTGATAAAATGGTAAACAAATGCCGAAGTTAATTTTATTAAGTTAAAATTAACTTCGGCTTATTTTATTAATATATTTTTATTAAAAACATTAATTATAAAGCTTAAATTCCTATTGGTTGACTTTAAATTGAAATTGTTTTATACTTATATTACTAGTGTTTTAATAGGAGTTGTTTTTTTGACTAAAACAGAAGAATTATTCGGCAGTATGGTATTTAACGACAGCGTAATGAAAGAAAGGCTGCCTGTAAGTACATATAATTCCATAAAAAAAGCAATAAGCATAGGTAAAGGAATTGACAGCAATATTGCCGATACCGTCGCTTCGGTTATGAAAGACTGGGCCATAGAAAAAGGCGCTACGCATTATACTCACTGGTTTCAGCCGCTAACAGGTATCACAGCCGAGAAGCACGATAGTTTTATAGCCCCCGGTAAAGACGGCAGGATAATAATGGAATTTTCGGGAAAAGAGCTTATAAAAGGCGAGCCTGACGCTTCTTCTTTTCCCTCCGGAGGAATTAGAGCAACCTTTGAGGCAAGAGGTTATACCGCCTGGGATCCGAGCTCTTATGCTTTTGTTAAAGACGCTACTCTCTGCATTCCCACAGCCTTTTGCTCTTACGGCGGCGAGGCTTTGGATCAGAAAACTCCGCTTTTGCGCAGTATGGACGCGCTCAATAAACAGGTTATGCGAATAGTAAAACTCTTTGGTATGAGTGATGTTAAACATATCGATACAACCGTCGGACCGGAGCAGGAATATTTTTTAGTAGATAAAGAGCTTTTTAAGAAAAGACCTGACCTGATGTTTTGCGGAAGAACACTTATAGGTGCCGCTCCGCCAAAAGGCCAGGAAATGGACGATCATTATTTCGGAGTAATAAAGCCGCGAGTTGCGGCATTTATGAAAGAGCTCGATCTTGAGCTTTGGAAACTCGGAGTGCTTGCTAAAACCGAGCATAACGAGGCCGCTCCCGCTCAGCACGAGCTTGCCCCGATCTTTACAACAACCAATATTGCAGCCGACCACAATCAGCTTACAATGGAGCTTATGAAAAAGCTTGCGGATAAGCACGGACTTGTTTGCCTTTTGCATGAAAAGCCTTTTGCCGGGGTAAACGGCTCGGGAAAACACAACAACTGGTCGATTTCTACTGATACCGGAATAAATCTTTTAAAGCCCGGAAAAACTCCAAGTGAAAACAAGCTTTTTTTATTAACTCTTTGCGCGGTTATTCAGGCTGTTGACGATCACCAGGATCTATTAAGAATATCCGTAGCCTCGGCGGGTAACGACCACAGGCTCGGTGCTGCGGAAGCGCCGCCGGCGATAGTTTCAATGTATTTAGGAGAAGAGCTTTCCGCTCTTTTAAAGGATATCGACAGGGGCGCAAGGCATAACGATACAGGAAAAATAAAAATGACCGTCGGGACTGACACTATCCCCTATATCCGCAAGGATAATACTGACAGAAACAGAACTTCACCTTTCGCTTTCACAGGCAATAAATTCGAATTCAGGATGCTCGGCTCCTCCGCTTCGATTTCGGACGCAAATATTATGATAAACACTATGGTAGCCGATGTTTTCTCGCAGTTCGCTCAAAGAATTGAAAATTCAGAGGATTTTAAATCGGAAGTTTTAGCTATTATTAAAGAAACAATTTCCGCGCATAAGCGAATTCTTTTTGACGGCGACGGATACTCAAAAGAGTGGGAAAAAGAAGCCGAAAAAAGAGGGCTTTTAAATCTGCGCACCACTTTTGACGCTGTGCCTTATCTTTGCACAAAGAAAAATTTTGAGCTTTTTGAAAAGCACGGAGTACTAAATAAAACGGAGCTTATATGCAGAGCCGATACGGCGCTTGAAAAATACGGAAAAATCATTCATATAGAGTCGCTCACTTTAATTGAAATGATTAACCGCGATGTTTTACCCGCCATATTCAAATATTCCGATAAGCTTTGCAATCTCATAGCAAATAAAACGGCTGCCGGACTTGAAGCAGCCGCAGAAAAAGCGATTTCAAAAAAGCTTTCGGATATATCGGAAAGCCTTTACTCCCTTACTCAAAAGCTTGAAGAAAGCACAAAAAAAGCTGCCGAAACCGACAAGCTTATCGATTCGGCAGGAATTTATAAAAATGAAGTATTAAGTTTAATGGAAGAAATAAGAAAGCTTTCAGATTCTGCCGAAACTCTCATATCCCGTGAATATTGGCCTTATCCGAGTTACGGTGACCTGCTTTTTAAGATATAGGCATTTTAAAAGGCAGATCGAAATAATCAGCTAAAGAAAGCACCAAATTTCTCGCTATTTCATCTATATTATCTCTTATCCAGACGGCGTCATCATAATTATCGTGATACGCAAGCTCTACTAAAACGCTCGGCGCCCGGGTCCTTCGGACCTCGCCGAGCGTTCTTGTTTCGATAGTTCTTACCCTTTCGGGCAGAGGATAGATCATCTGAAGATTATTGGCTATTATTTCAGCCGCCCGCTGACCGTTTATGCTTGTGGGATAATAATAAACCTCGCTCCCTCTCACATTGCCCTGTGCGCCTGCTGTGGCGTTTGAATGAAGAGCTAAATGAAGATCATAATTTCCCGCATTTGAGGCTGCTATAGAGGATCCGGCGGTCATATCGGGTGTGTTTCTCGTGAATTCGATACCCGTGGCATAAAGATACGGTTCCATAGCGTCGGCTATTAAATTCATATAATATTCTTCGTTTCCGCCGATAACATAAGGATTGAATTCCTGTGTTGACGGACTTAAGTAAATTTTAGGCATAAAAATCCCCCTTTATTGAATTTTATTCTTTAAAGGGGATTTTTATAACATCATTCAAATATTTCTTTGATTATATTTTCCGTTTCCGAAGAAAACCAGCAGTAGATCGCCTCTCCGAGTTCCTGGAAGATCGGATCGCCGTCGTGCGAGCAGAGCATTGCAAAGGTCTGCCCCATTCTTCGCTCGACTTCATTAGCCCGCCTGTAAGCAAGATAATAAAACGAGAATGCGCCCGTGTCTACAGCGGTTTCATAAATATCCTTTTGCTCCGCTTTTAAAGAATTAAGAAAGCTGCGCTTAGCTCTTTCGCTTAATGCCTCGTTGCTTATAAATCTTTCAAATCCGATATTTGCGGTAAAGGAAAGCAAAAGTCTTCTTTGATGAAGCAATTCAAAATCGTTTGCCTCGTCATCGGAAGTGGAGCTGACAGCCTCTATAAAGCTTTTTGCTACTCTTTCGCCCGCAGTTTTTGCTTTCATAAGATCTTCTTTTGACAGCTTGACCTCGGGAAAATTTTGTTCAGGCTTTTTATATGAACTGCCCGCGTCAAATATTTTGACATCTCTATCCTGGCACACTTTTTTCACCTCACGGTAGATTTATATTCCTTTAATGCCTCAGCCAACTGATCCGGGCATGATGAATTCTTAAAGCCGCATTTTATTCCGCTGAGCTTATTTATAACATCATCTATCTTCATATCCTTTACAAGGCTTCCTATTCCCTGCAAATTTCCGTTGCAGCCGCCTGTAAAAGTTACGGATTTAAGAATATCGTTTTCGATTTCAAGATCAATTTTCTGAGAACAAACTCCTTTAGTTTTATATGTGTATTTCATTGTAATTATTCCTTATTTCTCTTTGAATTTATTGCTTCTTACAGGATGGCGGAGCTTTCTTAAAGCCTTTGCCTCTATCTGTCTTATTCTTTCTCTCGTAACGTTAAATTCGGTTCCCACTTCTTCGAGGGTGTGGCATCTGCCGTCCTGCAAACCGAAACGCAGGCGGATAACTGATTCTTCGCGCGGAGTGAGAGTATGGAGCACGCTGTCGATATCTTCATTGGTAATTGTTTTAAGCGCGGCGTCATCGGGAGCCAAAGCCTCCTCGTCGCGGATAAAGTCCATAAGTCTTGAATCCTCTTCGGGGCCTATCGGTGTTTCCATTGAAACAGGCTCCTGAGCCACTCTCATAATTTCTCTTACTCTTTCAACGGGAAGTTCCATTTTTTCGGCGATAAGCTCTTCGCTCGGCTCATAACCATTCTCGTGGAGAAGCTGGCTTTGAACTTTCTTAAGCCTGTTTATAGTTTCAACCATATGCACGGGAATTCTTATGGTTCTTGCCTGGTCGGCAATGGCTCTGGTTATAGCCTGTCTTATCCACCATGTTGCATAAGTAGAAAATTTAAAGCCTTTGGTATAATCGAATTTATCGACAGCTTTAATAAGGCCGACATTTCCCTCCTGAATAAGATCGAGGAAATACATTCCCCTTCCTACGTATTTTTTTGCTATGCTTACAACAAGCCTTAAGTTCGCTTCTGTAAGGCGCTTTTTAGCGTACTCATCGCCCTCGCTTATCTTAACTGCGAGTTCTATTTCTTCCTCATAGCTTAAAAGAGGAACTCTTCCTATTTCGCGGAGATAAACCTTAACAGGATCGTCAAGAGAAATATTATCGATAAAACTGTCGTCTTCAATATTTTCAATATTCATCTCTTCGAGCTCTAACTCGTCGTCGGTAGGCTCATCGTCGAAATCTCTTTCAAGAATAGGAGGCTCGGCATAAAGCTCGGTTTCTTCTTCAGGCGCATTTTCAATTTCGTCTATCGAAACATCCTTATCGCTGAAACCGTCTTCATTGGTTGTGATGTTTTCGGTATCCTTAATGTTTTTGTTTTCCTGATTTTCCATTTTGTTTACCCCTTTTGTTTATCTTCTATAATTTTTTTCATTTTCATTGCCCAGTCATCAAGCGAGAGATCCGCTGAATTAAGAGCCGAGATCCTTAGCTTTTCGTCCTTTATAACCTTTATGCTGTCTTTAAGAACGATAAGCGCGTTTTTTTCACCCTTTTCACTGTTTAAAAGTCTTGTTAAATAGCCTGACTCTCTAACGGAAAGGATATCCGAAAAATATGAAATATCCGTGTTTCTTCCCTCGCGGCTTAACTCTGATATCCGCTCGAATATTTTTTTATTCAAGGAAGTTATAAATTCCTCGGGTTTTATATTTTCTTCGGCATACTCCGCAAGATCGGGATGCTGAAGAAGAATTGCGATAAGTGTTTCCTCGGCATTAGTCCCGTAAGGCGATGTCCTGCGCTGAGGATTTATATCATCGGAAGAAAATTTAGGATGAATAACTTCGTTTATCGTCTTTTTTCTGTTGTTATTTACTTTTCTTTTTCTAAGCTCTCTTACCTTTGTTTCAAGAGCAGTTCTCGTAACCCCGAATTTTTCCGAAAGTCTGCCGATATAAAGATCTCTTTCAACTATATCCTCTGTCGAAGCGATTATATCAGCGGCGGCGGAAAGATATTTAAGCTTTCCGGAATCATCTTCGGGATCGATATCGGAGGCTGCTGCCAAAAGATCGTATTCAATAAGCGGAACCGCGTTTTCTATGACCTTTTTGAATTTTTCAGCCCCGTTTTTCTTTATATATTCGTCAGGGTCCTTACCGTCGGGAACAACGGCGACCTTTATTTCAAGCCCCGTGTTTTTAAGTATTTCCGCGGCTTTTTTTACAGCCTTTTGCCCTGCCGCGTCGGCATCCATAGTGAGGATAACCTCTTTTGTGTATCTCGACATAAGCTTTGCCTGTTCGGAAGTGAAAGCAGTGCCTAAAGCCGCAACTGCATTTTGCAGCCCTGCCTGGTGAACGCTTATAACATCCATATTACCCTCGACGAGAATTATACTGTCCGAGCAATAATTTTTTGCAAAATTCATTCCGAAAAGGTTTTCGCTTTTTTTATAGACCGGGGTGTCTGAAGTATTGACATACTTTCCTCCCACCTTTTCATCTCCCGGCATTGCACGGGAGCTGAAGCCTATAACTTTTGAGCGGATATTTATAATCGGAAAAACCGTTCTATGGCGAAATCTGTCGTAATAACCGCCGTTTTTCCCTTTGGAAATAACATTTGCCGCAAGCATATCGGCAACGGAAAATCCTTTGGATTTTAAAAAGTTTAAAAGTGAATCCCAGGAATTTTCGGGAGCGGCGCCTAATCCGAAGTGCTTGATAGTTGACATTTTAAGTCCTCTTGATAAATAATAATCAAGTGCCCATTTTCCGCTCGGCGACATAAGATAGTTGTGATAAAAGATCGCCGTTTCGCGGTTTATCTCATAAATCGTATTTTTAAGCCTCTGCATAGAATCGGAATATTCATCGTCTGCAAGAGTTATTCCGCTTTTTTCGGCAAGGGATTTCACGGCGTCGATATAATCAAGTCTGTCCATAAGCCGCACAAAGCTTATAACATCGCCTCCCGCTCCGCAGCCAAAGCAGTAAAACGAGCCGTTTTGCGGATAGACGGTAAACGACGGAGTTTTTTCATTGTGAAACGGGCAAAGACCTACAAGCGTTTTCCCGCGGTGTTTTAGATTAACATAATCGGATATAACCGATTCTATAGGGTTTTTATACTTTATTTCATTTATTATCTCTTCATTTATAGCCATAAATCTCTGCCCTCCTTTTTTTAATTTTACACGCTCCAGGATTTAGGAATACAGATATCCGAATATTTTGTAACGGCAAAATGATCGGTCATTCCCGCTATATAATCCACAGCCGCGCGCTCTTTTCCCTCTTCCTCGCAGATAAGCCTGTATTCTTCTGAAAATCTTGAGGGATCGGAAGTGAAATACTTATATAATGTTTCAATAAGCGCCCCCACTTTTTCTTCCTCGGATTTTGCTTTTTTATTGAAATAAACAGCCTCAAATAAGAAAGAGTGAAGAAGCTCAAAATACTTTTCTGTTTCAGGATCAAAAGAAATATCTTTATTTTTGCTTGAATTTATAACCGAATTTACAAGAGTGGTTATTCTTTTGCTTTTGGTATCGCCTAAATTTTCTGAAATTTCTTTAGGAATTTCTTCTTTTAAAAGAACTCCCGCTCGTATCGCGTCGTCAATATCGTGATTTATGTAAGCAATGCGGTCGGCAAACCGAACTATTTTACCCTCGGCTGTTTTTGCCCATTCGCCTTTGGTGTGATTTAATATCCCGTCTGTCACTTCATAGGTAAGGTTAAGGCCTGCACCGTTTTTCTCAAGCTTTTCGCAAACTCTCACGCTTTGCTCAAAGTGAGTAAATCCGGGGGCAAAAAGCTCGTTTAGCGCACGCTCGCCTGCGTGACCGAACGGCGTATGCCCGAGATCGTGGCCTAAAGCTATAGCCTCTGTCAAGTCCTCATTTAATCTTAATGCTCTGGCGATAGTCCGCGCTATCTGTGCTACCTCTAAGGTGTGGGTAAGTCTTGTTCTGTAATGATCGGATTCGGGAGATAAAAAAACCTGCGTTTTATGCTTTAGTCTTCTGAAAGCTTTACAATGGATGATCCTGTCTCTATCCCTTTGGAACTCCGTTCTGATATCGCATTTTGTTTCGCTTTTTTTCCGCCCTAAAGACTGATCGCTGAATGCGGCGGCATCGCACAATATCAAATGCTCTGTTTTTTCGCTCCTAATTCTTATATTATCCGTTTATCCCACCTACTTTTGTGTTCTATTTATATTATTAGACAAAAAATCCTTTTTTCCTCTTTTTTATTCGGAAAAATATTTTTCGCTTAGTTTTTGTGCTGAAATTTTTGAGTTGAATTTTTCTTTAAGTTTATCTTCAAATATTAAAGATTTAAAATCGGATAAATAAAATTCTGTATTTATAACCTGTGAATATTCGGAATTGATTATCCTCCCGTCATTATCCGCAATCAGCTTTTTTACCTCGCTAAACTCGGGATATCCGCATTCAAGCCTAAAAACCGCCATTTTTTTAAATTCCTTAAGCTGTGTGTTTTCAAGCGCGTTTTTAACCGCTTGACCGTACGCTCTCATAAGTCCCCCGGGGCCTAACAGCACTCCTCCGAAGTATCTTACAACTATCGCATTGATATTTTTTAAATTTTTACCCTCTAATATATCAAAGATGGGCTTTCCCGCGGTGGAATGCGGCTCACCGTCGTCAGAATATTTGAATTTTCCCGAAACGAGCGAATAAGCGAATACAACGTGCTTGGCGTCAAAAAATTCGGATCTTATTTCGCTTATTTGCCTTTGAGCCTCATTTTCATCTGCACACGGAAAAATTTTTGCAAGAAACCGCGATCTTTTCTCACTGTATTCCCCGAAAGCAGGCTTTTCAAGCGATAGAAACTTATCCATACAAACTCCTTTTAAAACCAAAAAATTGCAGCCGCCAAAATTGGCAGCTGCAAGATCAGGCAATTATTTTTCAATGTTAAAGCGCTTTTTAAATCTGTCAACACGACCGCCGGTATCTACCAACTTCTGCTTACCTGTAAAAAACGGATGACATTTAGAACAAATATCCAAACGAATGTCTTTCTTAGTTGAGCGTGTTTCAAATTCAGCACCGCAGGCACATTTAATAGTTACCTTTTCATACTGCGGATGAATACCTTCCTTCATTCTGGTCACCCCTTTCAATTCGATAACATTGACATTTTATCACATATCTTTATAAATTGCAAGAAAAATTTACTTCATTTGAAAAATTTTTTTCTTACTGTTTCGTACCATTCGACCGTTTTAAACTTCATAACATATTTTTGAGGATTTTCCGCCATTTCTGCGGCGGACTTATCGGCGCTGTCCGAAAGCTTCGCTTCCGACGCTGCAGGCAGGCATACCGACGGGAAAACTACGCACCACCAATTATGCCCTTTTGCTTTTCCGAGCCTTATAATAAGTGAATTATAAGTCCCTGCAGGAAGTGTGAAATTATCATATTCCCTGGTTTCAAAAAAGCTTTTTCCTATATACACGGTGGAAGAATAATCAAAGCCGTTATCCTTTATCACTTTATCCGCTATATTTTCGATCTTTTTTGTATCTGCTTTTGCGGTGATTATCGCGTCATCAAGATCATCGCAGGCAGAAAGCTCTTTTGAGCATTCTTTTAAAACCGCGTCGCGCACCTTAAGCTTTAATTCCTGATCCGCTGAAGAATCCGAATTTGCAAGAATGTGAAGTCTTAAC
This sequence comes from uncultured Oscillospiraceae bacterium, assembly GCA_900547095.1. Classification (GTDB taxonomy): domain Bacteria; phylum Bacillota; class Clostridia; order Oscillospirales; family Acutalibacteraceae; genus UBA737. The sequence goes on along the minus strand of URFG01000003.1, from coordinate 89,229 downwards.
ACGCTTTCCTTTAAATTTTCACACTTTGCGTCAAAATTAGTAAAGCTTAAAAAAACCGCCGCTATAAGCCCTATTAATATACCGTAATGTAATCTGTTACTTTTTATGTTTTTCATAATTTTCCGCCTCACTTGTTTTTATGTGAAGATTATTGACGGAAAAAATTTTTTTAATCAAAAATAAGTCCTTGCTCGGCAAAAGGCGCTAAATAAACGTCTTTTGTCCTCTCGCTTAAAAATTCTTTTGCGGATTCAGCTTTATCATAACTATTAAAAACACCGTATACAAAAGGTCCGCTTCCGCTGAGATTAACTATTTCGGCTCCCGCCTCCTTAAGCCACGAAAAAGCGAGAAAATGCTCATCGCCGAATATAAAATCATTGGCAAAGCTTGAAGGCTTTTTGCCCTGCACAAGATCTGAAATAAAATTTTTAGTAAAATTATGCTTTTTTACTCTTAAGTCGGCTTTATCATACATTTCTTTGGTGGAGGATTTTTCACCGTCTTTAAACAAAACGGCATAATGATCCGAAAATATCGGCATAGGCTCCACTTTCTCGCCTATTCCGCCCACTCTTACCGTACCTCCGAAAAGGCAAAACGGAACGTCAGCTCCTACAGACTTTGCTATCTTTATCAGTGACTCATAATCAAGATCTGTATTATATATCTTATCAAGCGCGCAAATCACAGCCGCAGCGTCTGTGCTCGGCCCTCCGAGCCCTGCTCTTAAAGGGATATTTTTCTTAATAATAATTTCAGCGCCTGAATTTATTTTTGTAAACCTTAAAAAATTCCTTGCTGCAATGTATCCCGAATTTTTTTCTCCGCAAAGAGCCGGATCATCACTTACAACCGAAATTTTATCTGATTTTTTGACCGATACTTCATCATAAAGACCTATTGACTGCATAACCGAATCAATCTGATGATAGCCGTCTTCCCTCTTATAAAGAATATCAAGCGTTAAATTTATTTTAGCGTTAGCAAGAATTTTCATAAATCAGCCTCTCTTTATTATATTTTAAAATTTAAACAATTTCTTGTCAAGTCAAAACTTCTCTTCCTTTTCGGTTTTAGGTTTTAAATTTCAGGCAATAATAATAAAAACGAAAAGCGAGGTGCCGAGAAGATGTATAACAATAAGGTCTGTATTTGCGGGGTTGACACGGCAAGTCTTCCTCTTTTAAAGGAAAAGGAAAAAGAGGCGCTTTTAAAAAAGGTAAAGCAGGGCGATAAAAAAGCGCGGGAAGATCTTGTCAAAGGAAATCTAAGGCTTGTTTTAAGCGTGGTTCAGAAATTCACCGGCAGAGGCGAGCCGCCCGATGATCTTTTTCAGATAGGCTGTATAGGACTGATGAAATCTATAGATAATTTTGATATAAGCCAGAATGTCCGCTTTTCCACCTATGCCGTGCCGATGATCATAGGAGAAATAAGAAGATATTTAAGGGACAATAATGCCGTTAGAGTAAGCAGATCGATAAAAGATACCGCTTATAAGGCTATGCAGGCAAAAGAAAGGCTTTTAGCAAAGCTTTTAAGAGAACCGACAGTCACCGAAATAGCTAACGAGATAGATATACCGAGAGAAGACGTGGTTATAGCGCTTGAAAGTATAGTCGATCCCGTGTCGCTTTACGATCCTGTTTATAACGACGGCGGCGACACGATATATGTACTCGATCAAATAGGTGACAGCGGCGGTGCGGAAAGCTGGATAGACGAGCTGGTTTTGAAGGACTCAATAAAAAAGCTCAGCGACAGGGAAAAATCCATTTTAACGCTAAGATTTATGCAGGGCAAAACTCAAATGGAAGTATCCGAAGAAATAGGAATTTCGCAGGCGCAGGTTTCAAGGCTCGAAAAAGGCGCTATAAAAAAGATTAAAAGCAAATAAAAAACGGAGCAGTAAAAAACCGACGGTTTTTTTACTGCTCCAAATCTATTTTAAGGGGAAATTTCGGTACCTTACAGACAGCATAACACTATCGCCGAAACATCAGGAATTCCTTAAAAGCCCCCTGCATTATATTATGCAAAGAGTTAAAAAGAAGTGTACGTTATATTTTTGATTTTCTGATAAAGAGCACTCCTAAAGTATCCGCTCCGCAGTGAGAGGAAATGGTGCATCCTGCCCTTGTTACAAAAACTTCTTTAAAATCAAGAGTTTTCTTAACGAGCTCAAGAACTTCGTTCACAGTGCTTTCATCAACGCCTGCGTGAGTGATAAACACCCTGTCCTTAACGATATCGTCACCGTTTGCAAGTCTGTCCTTAACATATTCGAGAAGGACTTCGCTATACTTGCCGCGGTATTTTTTAGCTACGCCCATTTTTCCGTTCTTAACTTCAATGCAGGGCTTAAGTTTTAAAAGATTTGCTCCCATCATTGAGAGAGCAGAGCATCTGCCGCCCTTATAAAGGTATTCAAGGCTGTTTATAACAAAAGAAGCGTCAACATAATCCGTAAGCTCTTTTATTTTCTCAACTATCTCTTCGGCTTTCATTCCCTGTGCGACCATATCCTCCGCCGCAAGCACTAAAAGACCGCTGCCTGTTGAAAGATTGCGCGAATCGATTATATAAACATTTTCAAATTCTTCCGCAGCAAGGCAGGCGTTATTATAAGTCGAAGACATTTCCGAGCTTATAGTGAAATGAATAACGGTTTTTCCCATATCAACGAACTTTTTAAAGAATTCTTCACATTCGCCGACATTCGTTGCCGTTGTTTTAGGCAATTCTCCTGTTTTATCGTGATGAGCGTATATATCATCGGGAGTAATATCCATGCCGTCTTTATAACACTCGCTGCCGAGAGTTACGCCAAGCGGAAGTGTTTCGATACCGTATCTTTCAAGAAGAGCGGGACCGAGATCAGACGTCGAGTCGCTGGTTATAATTATATTTTCGCTGCTCAATTTTTTGTACCTCCGAAAGTTTTAATACATTATATTATATTGCAAAAAGTATTATATCATTTTTGTTTTTAAAAAACAACAATATTTTTCACATTTCGCTAAAATGCAAATTTTTAAGATATTTTTATTTTTCACTTGACATATTTTGGAATATTAAATACAATATTTATATAAAAAAACACTTTACTTATTACCTACCAAAAAATCCTTTATTGAATTTATTTTGATGGAAGATGTAAAAAGTAATAAGTAAAAATCCCGCCCACTAAAGTGAACGGGATTTTTGGAGCTGAAGATGGGACTTGAACCCACGACCTGCTGATTACGAATCAGCTGCTCTACCAACTGAGCCACTTCAGCAAAATTGCTGTGAAAATAATTATATCAATAAATCAAATTTAAGTCAAGAGGAAATTATGAAAACAGAGTATGCCAGCGAAACAAATAAAAGAATAGCCGAGGCGCGAAAAAATATGGGATATACTCAACAGGAAGCCGCCGACCTTATGAATATGAAACGAAATACATACGCAAGAATGGAAAGGCTCGGAAATCCATCTATAGAAGAAATGAAAATGATAAGCGAGCTTTATAAAGTTTCTGCGGATTGGCTTTTATACGGCGATAAAGGCAGATATGTAGCTTTTGCCTCAATGCTCAGACCGCCTACAAGACCTATGGAGTTGCACGCGCCATCAAATCCGTTTTCGGAGTATCTGCCGTTTCTTCCATCAAAAACCGAGCTTAATATGCTGAAGCTTGTTCATATTCTCGGCAAGAACGAAAAACAAAAGGTTTTTGATTTTATTAACGATTTATATGCGCAAATGGACAGAGTTAAAACTAAATAAAAAAGGAAGCGGTTTTAGAAATTTCTAAAACCGCTTTTTATTTCTTCACCCAAACAAAATGAATATAAAATTCTTTCTTTTACATTCGCATTTAATATCTTTTTTGCGGCAAAGGAATAAATTTCAAGCTGCTCCTTATATCTCTCGGCAAGTTCTTCTTTTGATTTTACATAATCGGTTTTAAAATCCACTATAACGATCTCGCCGTTTTCAATAAAGCAAAGATCTATCGCTCCCTGAATTATAACGGGTTCTTTTTTCTCCGTTTGAGAAAGTTTCTGATCAAAAGCGCCTGCCTCCACACGGCATAAAAATCTCATTTCTCTTTTTAGATCTTTGGCATTTTTTATCCTCTGTGCAAGCGCTGAAGAAAGGAATTTTTCTAAATTTCCCTTATTTATAAGCTTTAATTCTTCTTCGGATATATACTTCCGCTCATAAAGCCTTTCAAGTTCTTTATCAAGGTCGGCAGAATTAAAATCTATAAACTGCATAACCTTATGCATAGCAGTTCCTCTTGCCGCTCCGCTGTTACCGCTTTTCATAAATGACGGTTTCGCGCAAAAAGCAAAGCTATCCGCCTCGGCTTTATTTGCAAGCAGAGATACGGAGGCTTTTGATCTTAAAGAAGTAAGCCCCTTATAAGGATACTTATAATCGAAATTTTCTTTAAGCTTTTGCACTGTTTTAATATCCGGTGCAATTATTTCTTCCAAAGATTTTCCGTCTGCTTTTCTATTAAGATTTGTGCATATTTTTAAATTTATTCTTAAATCTTTGCAACCCGCGAAATTTTCTATACCGTAAAACTTTTTTAAATCCTTGCTGTCATTAGTCATAAGTGCGCAGGCGGCTATCCAATTCATCATATTATTGGATTTGAATAAAACCCTATCGCAGATTTCAAGCTTATCGGGGTCAATGGATGCGGCTATTTTATTTAAGGTTTTTTCCATAGATGAAGAGGCGAAAGATAATACGAGTTTTTCTTCCGCCCTTGTCATACCAACATATAAAAGGCGCATTTTTTCTTCGATATTTTTAAGCTTTTTATATTCGCTTATCGCATCGTAACCTATATTTTTTACTTTTTCATCCACACCGTAATCAAAGAAAGAAATCCCCATTCCGCAGTTTTCATCAAAAATTATATTCTGTCTTATATCGATTTCATTAAACTGAGTTCCTAAATTTGCGAGAATGCAAACGGGATATTGCAGTCCTTTTGAGCCGTGAAAAGTTTTTATAGTCACTCCGCCCTCTCCTGTGAACACGGTTTTAATATTATCCGAGGATTTAAGCCTTTTTAGTACAGAATTTAGATCGCTTGAAGAATCGGAACAAATATCTGAAATAACAGTGAGTAAAGTATTAAGATTTGCTCTTTTCCTTTCCCCGCCTGCAAGACCTGAACAGACGCTTAAAAAATCCGTCGCCTGCATGCATTCGTAGGCAAGCTCGTCACACGGAAGAACTGTCGCTTTAAGGCGCATATCGGAAATTGATTTAAGAAATTTCGCGCATTTTTCGTTACCGTTTTCCGAAGCATAAACTACAGCCGAATAAAAGCTTGATTTTTTAAATTCCGCACGGATCAAAGCCGCCTCTTCGGATGAAAAACCGAACATCGGCGACAGCATAACCGCAAGCAGATCGATATCCGATTTTGGATTATCGATTATCTTAAGCAATGAGATAAATACCGAAATCTCAAATGTTTCGAAAAATTCTTCACTGCCGTAATTCACGGGAATATTTCGCCTGTTTAATTCATCAGCAAAATAATCGGCTTTATTTTTAAGCGCCGGCAAAAGAATTGCGATATCTTCATATGTAACATTTCTTTCGCCTGTATCTGAAGAAACCTTAAATCCGCTTTTTATAAGCTCTTCGATATAATCGGCTACTGCTTCCGCCTCAAGCCCTGGCTTTTCGGGCGACTCGGAAGTATCATCGGAATTTGCGTCACAAAGCAAAATATCTGTCGAATTGTTTAAAGACGGGCAAAAACTTCCGCTGCATTTAAGCATTTCTTCTTCGTTATATACAATATCGCCTATGCGGCCGTCCATTAATTTAGAAAATGAGAAATTTATAAAATTGCAGACTTCTTCCCTGCTCCTGAAATTTTCGGATAAAATTATTTTTTGCGGTTTGTCCGATTTAATATCCGCATAAGGCACGCAGGCATTTTTTCGGCGGATAAAATTCTTGGGGTTAGAACCCCTGAACCCATAAATGCTCTGCTTAACATCGCCCACGGCAAAAAGTTTTTTACCGTGATCCGATAATATATCAAAGAGCATATCCTGCAGATCGTTTACATCCTGAAATTCATCCACCAAAACTTCAGAATACCTGGATATGATCTTTTCGGAAACAGCGGTGGGAACAAATTTCCCGTCTTTTACTTCCGCCAACAAATGAAGCGCCATCTGCTCAGTCATTGAAAAAGTAAGCTCGTTTTTTTCAAGGCAGACTTCAAAAAACTTATCGCTGAATTCCTTTACTATATCGACGAACATACTAACTGCAGGAAGACTTTTTTTAAGATCATTTTCGATATCCGATGAAGATTTATTGAAAATGGATTTTAATTCAGTATTGCATTTTTTATATTCTTCTCTGAAATCCTTATAATCGATATAATTCGTATCGGTTTTATCACCTGATTTTATTCTGGGTATTTCCGATGATCTCATCAAAGAATATATCTTATCCCAATCTTCGGAATTTATAAGATCGGAAATATCATCTGCCAAAAGCGAAAGGGTTTCGCAGTCCTTTAAAACAGCCTCGCGGTTTACCTGCAGAAATGAGCCGGCATTTGCGGCTTGCATAACGGATCTTTTTAGATCTGCGGCTAATCTTTTCGCCTTTTTAAACATTATTTTTTGCCATATATGCTCTTTATCAAACGCCATAGTATACGGCTCTTTTAATGAGTTATAAAACGCCTCAGGGCTCGGCATATTCTGCCCTTTTTCATAAACCGCAAGAACATAACCTAAAAGATTTTTTTCATCATATTCGCAGTCGGCTATATTAAGCAGCATTTTAAATGCCGGCTCGTTTTTAATAAGCCTATCTTCAAAAATACTGCGCAAAACCGCCGATCTTTCTTCGCTTAAGCTTTCCCCGCTTGATACTTTGAAGTCGGGAGAAATTCCGCAAAGCTCAAAATTATCCCTGATAAGGTTAATGCAAAATGAATCTATTGTGCAGATATCTGCACTCGGCAAAAGATATTTTTGCCTTAAAAGTAGTTTGTCGTGCGGGTTTTTAAGACATTCCTCATTAAGCTTTTTTTCTATTCTCGCGCGCATTTCGGCGGCGGCGTCATTTGTGAATGTGACAACAAGCAATCTGTCCGCGCTGACGGGATCGGATCTGTCTGTCAAAAGAGAAACTACTCTTGAAGAAAGCACCGCAGTTTTGCCAGATCCGGCCGCTGCGGAAACAAACACCGAGCCTTTTGCTTTTACGGCGGCTTCTTGAGAGGGAGTGAAATTAATTCCCATTTTCAGAATTCTCCTTTCTCATTTCTTCAACACAATCCTTTGTGCTTAAATTATCAATCTTTTTATGCGGCTCGTTTTTCTTCCTGCAAACGGAAGAAAAATCACAGTATTTGCAGGCGTCGGCATTTTTCTCGGTATCGTCTGTCGGATCGGCGGCGATATTTCCAGCTTTAATGAGCAATCCTGCGGAGATTATTTTCCTTTTTGTGTATTCAAAAATATCGTCAAAATCCTCAGGTTCTATGTAACTGTCTTTAGACCGTTTTGCAGACGGAACAAACTGACCTTTCTGATCCTTTTCAAGCGCATAAAGCACTTCTTCGTCAAGGCTTAAAAGACCGTTCATTTTCCTGTCTGCCCGCTTTTTCTTTCTTGAAGCCGGCAGATAAAGAATTCCTGCGGGTATTTGAGGATATTTTCCGCTAGATATCACCGCATAAAGATAAATAAGCATCTGTAAGTTTTGCCCTGCGAGAACATCGGGCAAGCGGAATATTTTCTGCCCCGTTTTATAATCGATTATTCTGACATAAGTCTTATATGTATCCACTCTATCGATAAAGCCGGTTATATTTATTTTCATATCATCGTCTACAGGAATCTCGATGGCTTTGATATCGCCGTCTTCCCCGCCGATTTTAAGCTCGCATTTAACCGGCTCAAATTCCGACTGCGCAAAATCAGCGGCGATAAATTCCGCAACATATTTTACAGAGCGCTTGAGAGTTTCTACAATGAATTTAAGATAGTTGTTTTCTATACTTCTGTATCCGGGAATACTGTCAAGATACTCTTTTGCGCACTTTTCCACAGCCGCGCTTATTTCTTCCCTATTAAGCTTTGAAATATCCTTTTTATAGGTTTCTATAAGCCTTTGCAGGCAGAAATGCACAAAAGTGCCTCTTTGCATATTATCAAAAGCCGCTGGCTGTACGCGGTGAATATCAAGCCCGTACTTACAGAAAAACATAAATCGGCACCTGTTAAAAGTTTCAAGCTTAGAAGCCGACATATAGATATTTTTTCCGAAAAGCTTACGCGCGCTTTCTTCGGAAATAGAATAAAGAAGAGGATCGTTTTCTTTTTCAATAAGCTTTATCTTGGCTTTATATTCATCGTTGCTTTTAAGAGCCTCGGCTATATCAGCCGCGCCCTGCTTATCGGTATTTTTTCTTGCGCAGAATTCAAAGAAAGCTGCCTCCCTGCTCATCGGCAAACTATCAGGCAAAAGCTTATCGGGGAATTTTTTTAATTTGATATCCAAAGCTTCGATTACGGTTTCAACAAATGCGGAGGGTTTAGCCAATGATTTATCGGGGTTTTCAGTCCTGAAAGATATAAAAACTCCCTTTGACGCACGGCAGACATTTGAATAGACAAGAAAATCCTCATCAACTGCGGATTTAAAAAGCTTATCCGGGATATCGATTCCCTGCGCTATAAGCTCTTCTCTTTCGGTATTGCTGAAAATCCCGTTTCTTGATATCACAGCCGGAAAAACACCCTGATTTGCGCCGAGGATAAAGACATATTCAGGCCTTGTTACCCTTAATTTATCAGCAGAGCCGAAAACCACCTCATCAACCGTTTGCGGAATAGTTCCTACCGAAGTGAGGGCGCAGGCTGTTTTGAAAGCCTCGGTAAATTCGGATACAGGCAGGCGCACTTCCTTATAGCAGGCGCTTAAGCTTTCAAGCACCGAAATAAAGCTGTCCCAGGAAGATTTTAATGCGTCACTTAGAGAAGAATTATCATTTTCAAGCCTTTTGCTTAATTCAGAAAAGCTTTTTTGAGCTCCCACCTCGTCAAAAAGAGAAATAAGAGCTATTATTATCTCTTGCGCATTATCGCAAATTTGTGATTTGAATTTAAGTATCGGAGAAATGGCTTTTTTCCTTAAAAAATTAAGCCTATAAAGCTTTTCGGAGTTATCTTTTCCCACCTTTTCTTCAAGACCCGAAACATTCATATCCCATTCTTTTTCCCACAAAGTGCCGGGGATATTCCATAAATAAACATAGTTTTCTAGGTCAAAAAGCTCATCGGGAGTTAAAAAATCAAGACCGGATTTATAGAATTTTAAAATATTTTCGGAAGTAAGGCTTCTTTTGAGGTTTAAAGCGCTTAATGTGAGTGAAAATACAGGCAGGGAATCAAGTGTTATTCTGTCATCCGAAAAAAGCGGTATCCCGCTCCTTTTAAAAGCGGCTTTGAGCGGCCGCAAATAAGTTTCCGAATTCCTCGCTATCACTGCAACTTCCGAATATCTGATATTTTCTTCCTTTGCAAGCCTTTTAATATTTAAAGCCGCAAATTCCGCCTCATCAAAAACATCGGCGGCTTTTATAATTTCTATTCCCTCATTTTGCCTGTTTTCAGGCTCATAGCCTCTAATAACCGACTCAAGATTTAAAAGAGATAAATTTTCATAGTAACTTTTTAAAAGTACTTTATCTTCTTTTATTTCACAGTTATATTTTAAAGCGGATTTTAAAATGCGGTTTTTTGCGCTTATAACATTTGCAAATATCCCGAAAGGCTGATCTGAGGAATTATCACAGCATAAAGCGACCGTGAGATTATCCGCGCTTCCTAAAATTCTTTCTATCAGCTTAAATTGCTGACCTGTAAACCCTTTAAATTCATCAATATAAACATTTTTGCCTTTAAAATAATTTTTGCCCTCAAGCTCGTTATAAAGTCTTGTAAGCCTGTCCGACGGATCGATAAATTCTTCGGACAAAAGGACATTATACCTCTCGAAAATTTTAGCGGTATCCCTAAGCTTGCCGGAAAAAGACTCTGCTTTTACATTTTCGGAGCAAGTTAATATTTCCTGCGGTGTGACAGCATTCAGCTTAAGCTCCGATACGGTGTCCGCCATACTTCTTACAAAGCCCGTATAATACTTATTCTTTCCGAAAGCTTCAAGCTCGCTTGATACATCGGCGAGCGCTCTTTTTGTAAGAATTATCTTGTCGCAATCGCCGAGAACTCTTCCTGCTTCGCCCCCGTTAACCCTTCGGTATTCATCACAGAGCCTCGAAAAGCTTAACACAGCGACCTTGTGCGCATTATACTCGCCCAAAACTTCCAAAAGATTTTTTTCTGTTTCAAAAGAATACTGCTCGGGGACAATTATAATACTCTCTTTATTTTCTTTTACATCTTCTTTAATTTTATTAATTATTTCAGCGGATTTGCCGCTTTTTATTCTTCCGATTATAAATTGAAGCATTTTAAAGTCCCCCTTTTAAAATATATTTTAACACATTTTGGTTCCGATTAAAATAATAAAATATTCGGTGTACAAAATTTTGTACACCGAATGATCTAAACGGAAAAATATTGCCCGATATTTCTGAGCACCGTGTTCTTTTTAAAAGAATATTTATTGATCGCTTTTATTTTTTCAGCTTTTGAAAGGCACGGCATTGCCGCATAAACGGAAATGATTTTTCTATCCTCTTTTTTTAGGTCTGTTGAAAATTCCTTTAAAAGAGAATTTGCCTGCGAATAAGCGTCAAGATAATTCTTTTTCACATTTTTTCTGTTTTTGAATTTAGTAACAATGAAATTTAGACCCGTTGCCTGCTTCGCTCCTACCTGATTGTTTCCGTGCTGGCGGTAATACATCAATGGCTCATTTACAAACACGGTTTCTCCGAAAAGACAAGCTACAAGCGCTATCCACCAATCGTGCATCACGCAGTTTTCCGGCCTTTTCCTTACAAGTTTTAAAAGAGCATTGTTTATCATAACCGTGCAGCCTGTTACATTGTTCTGAACAAGCAGATTATTAAGCTTATTAAAATCGGGCGAGAGCGCCTCAAATTTTATGAATGACTCGGAAATAATATTTAATTCGCTGTCCGCAACAAAAGCGTCGGTGTGGACTAATATGGGGGTGTTTTCCCCTGCTTCTTCCTCTTTTTTACGCATAGCATTAAAGGTTTTTTCTATTTTATCACGGCACCAGAAATCATCCTGATCGCAAAGCATAGCATACCCTTCCGGGCAGGCAGATAAAAGCTCGAAGAAATTTCCGAGCGAGCTGCCCGTAGGTTCGCCTTTTATCACAGATATTTTTTCAGGATATTTATCTGCGTAAGACTCTATTATTTCATTAGTTGAGTCGGTCGATCCGTCATCGCGGATAATGATTTTAAAATCTTTATATGTTTGCTCAATGATAGAATCTATCTGCTCTTTTAAAAATTTTTCACCGTTAAATGTTGCAAGTAAAACAGATATCATATCAGTAAAGAATCTTTCCCTCGGCAACTTTTCTTAAGTGCTGGCCGTAAGGAGATTTGCCGTATTTATCAGCGGAAGAAAGAAGCTCGTCTTTAGTTATCCAGCCGTTTTTATAAGCGATCTCTTCAACTGCGGAAATTTTAATCCCCTGTCTGTTTTCAATAACCTTAACGAATTCTCCCGCCTCGCTCAAAGCGTCCATTGTTCCTGTATCAAGCCAGGCGTAGCCTCTGCCGAGCGTTACAACGCTGAGCGAGCCCTCTTCAAGATACATTCTGTTAAGATCGGTTATTTCAAGCTCGCCTCTTGCTGACGGCTTAACCTTTTTAGCAAGCTCTACGACTCTGTTATCATAGAAATAAAGTCCTGTTACACAGTAATTTGATTTAGGATGTTCAGGCTTTTCTTCGATAGATATTGCCTTACCGTTTTCATCGAACTCAACAATTCCGAATCTCTCCGGATCGTCAACATAATAGCCGAAAACCGTGGCGCCGTTTGTCTTTTCAGCGGCACTCTTTAAGTGGGCTTTAAGACCGCTTCCATAGAAAATATTATCGCCGAGCACCATAGCACAGCTATCGCCGTTGATAAATTCCTCGCCGATAATGAATGCCTGCGCAAGACCGTCGGGCGAAGGCTGAACGGCATAGGAAAGATTTATTCCGTAATCTGAGCCGTCACCTAAAAGGCGCTCAAAATTCGGAAGATCGGTGGGTGTGGAAATTATAAGAATATCCCTGATACCCGCAAGCATAAGAGTAGAAAGCGGATAATATATCATCGGCTTATCATAAACCGGCAAAAGCTGTTTTGAAGTTACCATAGTAAGCGGATAAAGTCTTGTTCCGCTGCCGCCTGCAAGAATAATACCCTTCATAATTATATCTCCTTAAATAGTTTTAATTTCTATCGAATTTATTATTACATCATTTATCGGCTTATCGGCATTCCCTACTTCGACGCTTGCGATATTATCTACAACATCCATTCCGTCAAACACCTGACCGAAAACCGTGTGCCTGAAATCAAGCCAGGGCGTTCCTCCTGCCGACTCATAATAATCAACTATATCTTCGGGGAAAGACTCGGGCATATCTTTCATCTGCGAGATCATATTTTCGGGAACTGATTTTGCCTGCACGATGAAGAATTGGCTTCCGTTAGTATCAGGACCGGCATTAGCCATACAAAGAGCGCCTCTGATATTGTGAAGCTCTTTAGAAAATTCATCTTCAAAGCTTCTTTTATAGATAGACTCTCCGCCCATACCCGTGCCTGTGGGATCGCCGCCCTGAATCATAAAATCATTTATTACCCTATGAAAGATCAGACCGTCATAATAACCGTTTTTCGAATGAGTGATAAAATTCTCAACCGCTTTAGGAGCATACTCGGGAAAAAATCTAATTGATATATCTCCCATATTTGTGTGCATTACTGCAACCGATTCGCCTTTAGACGGCTTTGAAAGCTGAACAGAAGCCATAGATCACTTCTCCTTATTAATATTTATTTTATTTTACCAATTATTTCTTCTTTTTTCAACAGTTATTTATCTGAATGATAAAAATTATAAATATTTTCTGAATTATCCTTATTAATTCCCTTTATTTTTTCAAGTTCGGAAATATCCGCCTGCCTTACAGCGGAAACGGTTTTAAAGCTTTTAAGAAGCAATGCCGCTTTCTTTTCACCGATACCGGGAATTTTCGTAAGCTCAGAATCAAGCATTTTCTGCGTTCTTTTTTTGCGGTGATAACCTATTGCAAACCTATGCACCTCGTCTTGAACAGTCGTGATAAAAGTATAAGCCTGCCTGTTTGATTTAAGCGTGAGATCTCCGCCCGAAGCTGAAATTGCCCTTGTGCGGTGCTTTGAGTCTTTAACCATTCCGAAAATAGGAACAGAAATATTATGCTTTTTAAGCACGGGCAATACAGCCGAAACCTGCCCCTTGCCGCCGTCAAGCAAAATAAGATCGGGCAGGGTTTTAAATCCCTCGTCTGAAGAGGTTTCATATTCGCAAAAGCGCCTGTCAAGCACCTCGGCGAGCGATCTGTAATCGTCTTGCCCCAAAAAGCTTTTTATCCTGAATTTTTTATAGGCTTCTTTAAAAGGTTTACCGTCTTTAAAAACCACCATTCCTGCGACATTTTCTTCACCGGCAGTATTTGAAATATCGTAAGCCTCTATATATTTAGGCAGTTTTTCAAGATTTAAAAGGTGGGCAAGCTCGCCGAGCCCTGTCATATATTTACCGCTTTTTTCAAGATTTAAAGCTAAATTATCCGAGGCATTTTTTCTGCACATATCGCACAGCGCCTTTTGCTCGCCTGCTTTCGGTGATATTATCGAAACCGCGTGATCTGCCTTTTCACTTAAAAATTTTTTAAGAATTTCAAGATCGTCAGGCTCGCTGTCTAAAAGAATTCTCGGCGGAATATCCTCTTTATCGGAATAAAAGCTTAAGAGAAATTCTGCGTAAAGCTCTTTTATATCGGTAATGCCCTCGATAATAAAATGCTGTTTATCGGTAAGCCGTCTGTTTCTGAAAATAAACACGCTCACGCAGGCTTTTTCTCCTAATATAACGCCTGAAAAAACATCCTGCGATTTATAAGAGCACATAACCACCTTTTGCCGCTCGGAAAGCTTTTTCACGGCGTTTATTCTATCTCTTAATTTTGCCGCTGTTTCAAAGTCAAGCCTTTCGGAGGCTTCCAGCATTTTAACTTTCATTTCTTCGGAAAACTTTTTAGTATTGCCGTGTTTAATAAACTCTATCGCCGAATTCACGGCGGAATTATATTCCTCAAGGCTGATATTTCCTTTGCAGGGGGCAAAGCACCTGTCAATATGATAATTAAGGCACGGTTTTGAGTATTTATCAAAAGACCTGTTGCAATCGGGTAGCCTGAATATCTTTCTTACTTCATCAAGAGTATCTTTAACGATATAAGAAGAATAATAAGGCCCTATATAAGTGCCGTCGTCCGATATCTGATTGGCAGTTTCTATCCTGCGCCATTTCTCTTTGGTTATTTTTATATAATGGTAACCCTTATCATCTTTAAGAAGAATATTATATTTAGGCAGATTTTGCTTGATAAGCGAATTTTCAAGAACAAGCGCTTCAAATTCACTGTCGCAGATTATATATTCAAAATCGTCGACCGAGCCGACCATTCTTTTAACCTTTTCTGTATGCTGATTTCCCGAGCCGAAATATTGCGTTACCCTGTTTTTCAAAGCTTTAGCTTTTCCGATATATATAATTTTACCGCCGGAGTTTTTCATTATATATACTCCGGGGCTTTTCGGCAGCCTGTTTGCTTTGGCTTTTAATTCCTTAAGCTTATCCGCGTCGGCATAAATATTCAAAAAAATTCTCCTTTCGATTGATTTTGTTATTAAAAAAGATTATAATTGATTTTCGGTGATGAATTTATGAATATCCGAAAAATTTCATTGATACTTGCGGCAGTTTTATCGATATTTCTTTGCAGCTGCAAAGATTTTAACGGCAGCGGCGACTTATGCAGCAACCCTGCTGAAGAAGTGGAAGTTTTAAAAGATTCCACCGGCACGGTCAACGGCTACAAAACTGCCTCTTTAGAACCCGAATCAAGCGGCGGATATTACGCAAATATCTCTACAAAGAAGTTTCACCTTGAAACCTGCAGATATTCAAAATCCAAAAAATCCGGTAATATCATCACATCTTCAAGCCGCGAAGATCTTATCAAAAAAGGATATTCACCCTGCAAAATATGCAAGCCTTAATAAAAACCCGCGCTGAATAAGCACGGGTTTTGCCGATATTAAAATCAAGTTTTATTTAACTATGCAGTTGCGCAGAGCAAAATCAAGCAGAACATTTATAAGCTCGTTTCTCGAACGCTTTGTCTGCTTTGAAAGATCGTCAAGCGAAGCTACCGTGTCATTTTTAATTCGGATAGAAAAGGTTTTAAATCCGTCCTCGCCTTTTAAATTTTTCTGTCTTAAAATAAGTTTCTCCTGCATAACATACACCTCACATTTAATATAACTGATTTAAAGACCATATAATATGTTTAATTTTATAACATAAAAAAATCCAGAAAAACTGCGTTGCTCCAAAACAGGAGCAACGCAATATTATTCTTTGCAAAAAATAATATTATGCTTTGGAATTAAGCTTTGTCATAAGAGCCGATTTCTTTCTTGCGGCATTGTTCTTATGAATAAGACCTTTAACGGCAGCCTGATCAAGCTTTACAACAGCTGCTTTAACAGTTGCGGCAGCGTCGGCAGAATTAGATTCAATAGCGGCGTCGGCCTTTTTAACGGCTGTTTTCAAAGCAGAACGGTAAGCTTTATTGCGCTCATAATTCGCCTTGCTTATAACAACACGCTTTTTCGCTGATTTGATATTAGGCATTGAAGCACCTCCCAACCACGCGGCATTAAACCACATTTATCACAGTAATATTAATAATACCATAGGTTTTAAAAAATTGCAAGTTATTTTTTAATATTTTTTCGGATCAAGTTTTTTTCGTGAAAAAATTCCTAAAAATGCCTTTAAATTAAATGGTATCACGGGGTAAAAATAGCCTTTGCCCGACAGGGTTTTATTACAGCATAAAACTATTATCCAGAATATTATTCCGAAAATAAGTCCGAAATAGGAAAACAGCTGTGTTAATATTAAAAGCGAAATTCTTTGAAATTTCATAGCGTATCCCATTTCAAAACTCGGCTGTGAGTAAGCGGCTATAGTTACAAAAGCCGTGAGTAAAATGGTTTCTCCCACAAACCAGCCTGCGCTGACCGCAAATTCCGAAAGAATAAGTCCTCCGATAATTCCCAAAGAATTTGAAAGAGAATCGGGGGTGTTTATCGAAGCAAGCCGCAAGCCGTCAACTATAAGCTCAAGAATAAGGAACTGAACAAGCAGCGGCAAGGATCCCGATTTCGCATTTTTTAAAAAGCTTAAAAATTTAGGGATAAGCGACTGATCGTTCATAAGCATCAGATAAAGAGGCGAAATAATTATAGTCGATAAAGTTACAGCAAATCTCAAAAGTCTTGTATAGCAGGATATTGCGGGCAGGAAATAGTAATCGTCCGCCTCTCTGAAAAAATCCGCAAAGGAATCGGGAATGATTATTACCGACGGCGAGTTATCCATTAAAAGCACGATCTTGCCGTCGAGCACGGCCGCCGAGGCAAAATCAGGCCTTTCGGTAAATCTGAATTTAGGAAAAGGATTTAAAACATTGTGCGGAATTATACTTTCGCTTATCGCCTGCCCTGTCATAGAGATACTTTTAAGGTTTATTTTTTCAAGTCTTTTTCTTAAAAGGTCAAGAGTCTTTTTATCCACCGAGCTATCGAGATAAGAAATAGCGATATCCACCTTGGAATTTTCGCCTATCTGCATATATTCCATTCTTAAATCTTCTGTTCTTATCCGTCTTCTCAAGAGTGCGGTATTCATTATCAGCGTTTCAACAAATCCATCTCTTGAGCCTCTCAGCGACCTGTCTTTGGTAGGCTCCTCTATTCCTCTTACGGGATATGTTCTTGTATCGATAACAAGCAGACCTGAAATTTTATCGATCACAAGCATCGCAGGCCCGCAAAGCACAGATCTTGCCGCCTCCTCCGGGTCCGACGAAACATCCGTTTCGACATACGGAAGACCGAATTTTTCAAACTCCTCCATAGTTTTCACAGAGTTCATTTTTTCTGTATCGAGCGTAAAAAGATATTCAAGTATCTTTTCAAAAACCTCGTCTTTAATAAATCCGTCTACAAAATAAAGAGTCGCACTGCTGCCGCCCACTTCGATATTCCGCTTAATAACATCAAAGCTTAGATCCGGCTTTAAAACGCCGTCGATCTTTTTTATATAGTTTTTATAAAGTTCCGTCAAAAAAAAGCGCCTCCCTCGGTTTTATATTTCCCGAAAAAGGCACTGTTTTTTCAAATTTATTGTTCTTTTGCTTTTCTGTCATTAATAAAGCTTATAATTATTCCGAATGCCGCCGCAGTAAACAATGCGATTCCTAGAGAAATTAATATCGTCTGCCACACGGGTATCGCCGCGGTCCTTGAATTTATTTCAAGGGAATTAAAAACATTTTTTACCGCTTTATCCTGCGTACCGCCTGTATTATAGCAGGACAAAACATAAAATTTATCGTTTTTAACAGTGATATACCTTGAAGAAATATATTCTTTATCTTCGCTCGTTATATGTTCCTGAACATAGATAAAAGGATTATCATTATTCTTTACTATTTCATATTTGCTTTTAACAGCGGCAGCGGCATAGTTGTTAATTTCCTCAGTCTTCAAAAATTCAAAAGAGCCGATAGCTTTTGAATAATCGTTTTCAAAACAGCTTAATTTTATCTGTACGGAATTATCGCTGTTTACCGCCATTAAAACAATTTTGTCCTCTTTAAAATAGTCCTTTAATTCTTTTTTCTCCACACCGATAATTTCTGCAAGCTCGGATAGATCCTCATCGCTTTGAGCGGAAGAAAATCCTTTGGGAATTCCTATATTGTATTCTCTTTGCTCGGCGCAGGAAGAAAAGAAAACGATCGGCATTAAAATCAAAAGTATAAGAAAAAAATAGTGTTTTTTCATTTTCCCTCCGAAGGCTTTATACCGTTTTGCTTGTAGGCTGCAGTTAAGGTGTTTTTCATAAGCATAGCGATAGTCATCGGTCCTACTCCTCCCGGGACAGGAGTAATATAGCCCGCTTTTTTACTTACTTTTTCAAAATCAACATCACCGCAAAGCACGCCGTCTTTTCTGTTCATTCCGACATCTATTACTACCGCGTTTTCCTTTACCATATCGGCTGCTACAAATCCCGCAATTCCTACAGCGCTTACCAAAATATCCGCGCTCTTGCATTTAATTTTAAGATCGGCGGTTTTTGAATGACATACGGTAACAGTCCCGTTTTTATGTAAAAGGAGCATTGCCATAGGTTTTCCCACTATATTCGATCTTCCGATCACAACACAGTCTTTTCCGCTCGGATCAATATTATAGAATTTAAGTATCTCCATAATTCCCGCAGGCGTGCAGGGAACAAAATCATACTCGCCTATCATAATTTTGCCGACATTTACGGGATGAAAAGCGTCAACATCCTTTAGAGGAGAAATAGAATTTAAAACATTTTTTTCATTTATCCCTTTAGGCAAAGGCAGCTGACACAAAATTCCGTTAACCGATTTATCGGCGTTCAGTTTATTTATAAGCTCTATGAGTTCTTCCTCTTTTGTATCAGAGCTTAAAATAAATTCCTTAGATATTATTCCGAGCGCCTCGCAAGTCTTTTTCTTATTTGAAACATAAATTTCAGAAGCGGGATCATCGCCCACAAGAATGACCGCAAGGCAAACTTCTATCCCTTTTTTATTTAATTCATTTACCTTTTCTTTCACTTCGGCTTTTACTGCCGCCGCTACTGCTTTACCGTCAAGTATCTGAGCCATTTCCCTCATCCTCTTTGGTTATATTTTCTGTTATTTCTATGTTTTTATTTATGTTATCTTCTTCGAAAACGCTTTCATATTCGGCGTTTGCAGCTTTAACTTTTGCTCTCTTATGCAGGCAGATCATAACTATAACCGAGCCGATACAGATAAGGATTGATAACAGACTTGATACCTTTAAGGGGCCGAGCATTAAGCTGTCGGTTCTTAAAAGCTCGATAAAACCTCTTCCGAAGCCATACCACGCGCAGTACATCAGAATTATCTGGCCTGAATATTTTCTTTTCTTTGAAAAATGATTAAGAACGAAAAATCCCGCGATACACCAAATAGACTCGTATAAAAAGCACGGATGCGCGAGAGCCGTGGGATCATAACCTTTCATAGCAAAATCCCTTACAACATTTTCGCTCGTCATTCCGAAAAAGGAGCTGCCCGTAGGTCCGCCGAAAGCTTCCTGATTTATAAAGTTACCCCAACGGCCTATTCCCTGACCTATCAAAAATCCTATTGCGGCTAGATCGAACATATCAAGCACTTTAACTTTTCTTAATTTGCACATAAGCATTCCGCAGCCGAAAGCGCCTATAACACCGCCGTAAATCGCAAGCCCTGTAAACCCGGAATTGCCGAATCCGAAGAAATCGGAAAAAGATTCTAGCTTTTCTCCGTCAAAAATAAGATAGTATGTTCTTGCGCAAAGAATAGCGACAGGTGTGGTGACCAGAATAACATCAAGCATTCTGTCGATATTTATATTAAATCTGTCCGCATTTTTATAAGCGTAAATAATCGCCAAAAGAAATCCCGCGGCGATTATAATGCCGTACCAATATATATCCCAGCCGTTTTTCCCTATCGGCAGGGTAAATGCGATAGGATCAAGCTTTAAGTGAATTCCGAAAATGGTAACATTCTGCGTCATCAGAGATTTTCCTCCCCTATTTGATTTACAGGATCGATAACCGATAAAACCCTGTTTGTAACATCAAATTCGTTTAAGCACCTTAAAAGGTCTTCCGAAGAAACGGATTTTATATACTTTATCTCGTCAAATATATTGTAACCAGATACCGCGCCGTTTACAAACTGCATTACAATTCCCTCCGTGCTTTGGAAAGACCTTACGGCGTCGCCGTAAGCCGAGTTTTTAACTGCTGCAAAGAGCTTTTTATCAATTCCGTTTTTCTTTATTCTGTTTATTTCGCCCTTTATTTCCTCGCTCACTCTTTTAGGATCTGACGACTCTCCCTCAAAAATAAGCGCCGCATAACCGTTGCCTGTGAAATATTCGCTTCCGAACTCATCGTTTATAAGTCCTTTTCTTATGAGCTCGGCATAAAGCGGAGAGCTGTCGCCGCATATCATTTCAAGGAGCAATGAAAGGCACACCTTTGTTTTCAGGCTCTGAAAAGCGGTGGTAATACTTTGCTTGAAGCCTAAGCAGAACATAGGAATCGATACCGATAATTTCTGAGAAACAAAATGCTTTTCTACCTTTTCGCCGTCTGTAAAATTGCCTTTTTTAATAGTCAGAGCAGGCTTTAAAATGATTTTCTTTTCTATCTCTTTTAAAACTGCGTTTGTATCAACGTTACCTGCAATACAGATAAACATATTTGAAGGATTATAAAATGTTTCATAGCATTTATAAAGAAGACCTGCGTCTATCTCGGCTATGGACTCCACCGTTCCCGCGATATCAATGCTCACAGGGTGCTTTTTAAACATCGTTTTAAGCATATTGAACATTACTCGCCAGGAGGGGCTGTCGTCATACATTTTTATTTCCTGCGCGATAATTCCCTGCTCTTTTGATACGGTTGCCTCGGTGAAATAAGGCGACTGAACAAAATTTAAAAGGATATCGAGATTTTCATAAAATTTATCACTGCAGGAAAAAAGGTAACAGGTTCTGTCAAAAGAAGTGTAAGCATTGGCGGAAGCGCCGGTAAGAGCATATTTGTTAAAAGCGTCGCCGTCTTCGCTCTCAAAGAGCTTATGCTCAAGAAAGTGCGCTATTCCCTCGGGAACTCTCACCGTATCCTTACCGTCAACGGAAAATTCCGTATCTATAGAGCCGTATTTAGTTCCGAATATCGCATAGCAAGACGAAAACTGCGGCTTTTCCATAATGTAGATCTCAAGACCCGAACTATGGACAGCTTTTGTATAGCTCTCGCCTAAAGGTCCCTCAAAATATTCTTTTTTCATAGCAATTTCCTTTCAGGATTTAGGTAACAAACGGAATACCGTGTGCAGTTTAATTCCCTTTGCCGCCTCAATTATCTCTTCTTTAGTTACTTGCTTTAAAAGCTCTGCAAGGCTTTCGGGATCCAAAGGCTCGCTTTCAAAAATTTTAAGCGAATACCAGGTATCGAGCAGACCTTGACCGTCGCTGAACGATTTGAGCGAATCAACGCAGCTTTTCTTTGAAGATTCAAATTCAAAATTGGTTATCTCACCGCTTTGCAGCTTTTCAAGCTCGGCTAAAACGGCAGATTCGGTTTTTTCGATATTTTCAAGCTCGACTCCGCTTTCCACCGTTACAAGTCCTTTTATTTTAACACACCTTGCGGCGCAGTAATAGCAAAGGCTCATTTTTTCTCTGACATTTGAAAAAAGCTTTGAATAAGGGCCGCCGCCGAAAATATCGCAGGCAAGCATTAAAGCCGCCGTGTCTTTATCGGAGCCTTTAAGCTCGCTTGTAAATCCCATTGCAAGCTTGCACTGCGTTACATCCTCTTTTTCGTCGATTCTGACAGGCTTTAAAGCGGGATCAAGATTTATATTGCCTGTGATATCCGCTTTATTCTCACGGTTAAATAAGGATAATTTTTCACCGATTTCCGAGAAAAGTGTTAAGGGAAGATTATCAGAGATAACATTAACTCTTATATATGCTTTTGAAAGGACTTCTTTATAAGCCTTATAAAGCGATTTTCCGGTAATTTTCTTTATCTGCTCAGTAGTTCCGCATTTCGGAACGCCGTAAGGCATATTTTTATACATTTCCTCTATAAGGCGCTTTTTGGCATAAATTCTTTTTTCACTGAATTCGACTAAAATATGCTGAACAGCTTTGTTCTTTTCTCTTTCAACATCGGATAATGAAAACTCTTCATTTTCCGCTTTCGGCTCGAAAATAAGACTTTCGAGCATATCTGCCGCACTGCCGACAAGATCGTCGTTATCAAGAGTAAATCTGTTGTTTATAACCGAAATACCGATTTTTAAAAGCTGAAGATCGCCGACCTTTTCGCTTGAAGCTATCAGCTCTGCGCCGTAAAGACGGCTGAGCTTGAAATTAAGCTCCGAAAAATCGGGATATTTTTTCCCGCAGGTTGTAAGAACAAACGGCAAAAGCGCATATTCAGCCACAGTTTCCTCGCTTAAAGGAAGATAAAAATTAAACGAGATCAAGGTCGTGTTGAACTTATTGCTTCTTATAAAAATTCCGTCTGCATTTTCTGCAATTTTTTTTGATTTTAAAGGCAAATCTATCACTCCGATGAAAAATCAATTTAGTACATTATACCACAAAACTTATCTTAATAACAAGACCTTTTCTTATCGATTATTTATCTTGTAATTAAAAAGATAATATGTTATAATTATTTTAATTTATATATCGGGAGAAATAGTATGAAATGTCCTTTTTGCGCTTTTGAAGAAAGCAAAGTTATCGATTCAAGACCTACCGACGAGGGCGAAAGAATCAGAAGAAGAAGAGAATGCTTAAAATGCGGCAAGCGGTTTACAACTTATGAGCTTATAGAAAGCCTGCCGATAATAGTTATTAAAAAAGATAAATCGCGCGAGCCTTTTAACCGCGAAAAGCTCTTAAACGGTATGATAAGAGCCTGCGAAAAAAGACAGGTTTCTCTTGAAACGCTTGAAAAAGCGATAGACGATATAGAGCAGTCTATTCAGAACTCTATGGACCGCGAGGTCAGCAGCGACAGAATAGGCGAGCTTGTTATGGAAAAGCTTAAGGGTATCGACGAGGTTGCGTATGTCAGGTTTGCGTCGGTCTACAGGCAGTTTAAAGACATAAATACCTTTATGGAGGAGCTTAACAAGCTTCTTGAAAAAAGCTGAGGAGATTATTTGATGAACGATTACGAATTAATGGCGCAGTTGCTTTTGCCCGATATAGATAAAGAGCCGTCGTACTATGAGAATTTTTATCCTTTAAGGGACTTAAAAGAGGGCGCAAGAGTGACAAGAGTGGCGCCGAGCCCCACAGGATATCTTCATTTAGGCACTCTTTTTACCGCGCTTGTAAACAGAATTACTGCCACCGCAAGCGGAGGAGTTTTCTTTACAAGAATCGAAGACACCGATAAAAAGCGTGAAATAGAGGGCGGAATTGCCGATATTATCGACGGATTAAAGCGCTTCGGAATTGAAATTGACGAAGGCTTTATCAGCGGCGAAGAAGAGAGCGGAAAATACGGGCCTTATCAGCAGAGCAAAAGGGCCGAAATTTACAGAACTTATGCTAAGGATCTTATCAAAAAAGGTATTGCATACCCCTGTTTCTGCACGCCCGAAGAGCTTGAAGAGGTAAGGCACGAGCAGGAAAGCAAAAAAATACGCACGGGTTACCACGGAAAGTGGGCAAAGCACAGAAATATAACTTTAGATGAGGTTAAATCCGAGCTTAAACTCGGCAAGCCTTTTGTTATAAGAGTTAAATCGCAGGGCAGCGAAAAAACCCGAATCACATTTGACGACTGCATAAAGGGCAAAATAGAAATGCCGGAAAACGATGAAGACTTCGTTATCCTTAAATCCGACGGTATACCTACCTATCACTTTGCTCACGCGATCGACGATCATTTGATGAGAACGACTCACGTGCTCCGCGGAGATGAATGGATATCATCGGTGCCTAAGCATATAGAGCTTTTCAAGCTTCTCGGATTTAAGCCTGTGAAATACGGGCATATATCCCCTATTATGAAGTCCGAAAACGGTGCCAAGAGAAAAATTTCAAAAAGAAAAGACCCGGAAGCGGCAGTAAAGTATTTTGCGCTTGAGGGCTATGATCCGCAAAGCGTGATAGAATATCTTATGACTATCGCCGCTTCAGATTATGAGGATTGGCGCAAAGCAAATCCCGACGCTGATTACAGAACTTTCAAATTCAATCTTAAGAAAATGAGTGTTTCAGGAGCGCTTTTTGATAACGATAAGTTAAACGATGTGAGTAAAACTCGAATATCCCGGCTTAAGAGCAACGAGGTATACGAAAAACTTACTCTCTGGGCGAAAGAATTCGACGCGGAATTTTATGAAATTTTGACCCGCGATCCCGATTATACGGTAAAAATGCTTTCTATCGACCGTGACGACGCTAAAAAGCCGAGAAAAGACCTTATAAAATGGTCTGACGCCAAGGATTATTTTTCTTATTTTTTTGACGAACTTTTTACGCCGTCATTCGAAATTCCCGAAAATATCGATCCTGAAGACGCAAAGTTGTTTTTAAACCGTTACAAAGATGTTTATAATATGAGCGACGACCGACAGCAATGGTTTGACAAAATAAAATCTCTTTGCCCCGATCTCGGCTTTGCTTCCGATACAAAAGAATATAAAAATAATCCCGATAACTTTAAAGGAAGCGCGGGAGATCTAAGCACTATACTCAGAATTGCAGTCACAGGCAGGAGAAACACTCCCGATCTTTGTGCAATTATGCAGGTGCTGGGCACTGAAAAATGCTATGAAAGAATCGATGAAATGATAAAAGGGATTTAAGAAAGGATCACTTATGGAAGAAATAAAGAATAACGAACTTCCGTCTAATTTTATACTTGATTTTATTGATGAAGATCTGAAAGACGGGGTTTACGATCATATTCAGACAAGATTTCCGCCCGAGCCGAACGGTTATCTTCACATCGGCCACGCAAAAGCTATTTGCATAGATTTCGGCACTGCGGAGAAGTATAACGGCAAATGCAATTTAAGGCTTGACGATACTAACCCCACTAAAGAAGACGTCGAGTATGTTGACGCAATAAAGGAAGATATTAAATGGCTCGGGTTTGACTGGGACAATGTATATTATGCTTCCGATTACTTTGATTATATTTATGACTGCGCTCTTTATCTTATAGATAAAGGTCTTGCATTTGTAGACGAATCAAGCGCGGATAAAATCCGTGAAATGCGCGGAACTTTAACAGAGCCCGGAATCGAGAGCCCTTACAGAAACCGCCCTATAGAAGAAAACAAAGAGCTTTTCCTTAAAATGACAAAAGGCGAATTTGAAGAAGGCTCAATGGTTTTAAGAGCAAAAATCGATATGGCTTCTCCGAATCTCAATATGAGAGATCCCGTAATTTACAGAATTCTTAAAGCCACCCATCACAGAACTGGCGATAAATGGTGCGTTTATCCGATGTATGATTTTGCGCACCCTTTAAGCGACGCCAAAGAGGGAGTTACACATTCATTATGCTCTCTTGAATTTGAAAACCACCGCCCGCTTTACGACTGGGTTTTAAAAGCCGCGGACATCAAAAATCCTCCCAGACAGATAGAGTTTGCAAGAATGAATGTAAATTACACTCTTACAAGCAAAAGAAAATGCTTGAAGCTTGTAAACGATAAGCTTGTAACAGGATGGGACGATCCGAGAATGGCCACTCTTTGCGGAATGAGAAGAAGAGGTTATCCGGCGCAGGCTGTCAGAGCGTTTGTCGATAAAATAGGAGTATCCAAAGCCTACAGCGTTATCGATTATGCCCTGCTCGAATCCTGCGTGCGCGATTATCTTAATGAGCACGCAGAGCGCGCAATGGCTGTTATCGATCCGCTTAAGATCATTATAGATAATTATGATGAGAATAAAACGGAAAAGATAGAGTTCGATAAAAACCCGAGCGATCCGTCTGCAGGCAAAAGCAGCGTGACATTTTCAAAAGAAATATATATTGAAAAAAGCGACTTTATGCTTGATCCTCCCGGAAAGTATTTCAGGCTCTGCCCCGAAAAGGAAGTCCGCTTAAAAGGTGCTTATTATATTAAATATGCTTCTCACGAAACGGATGAAAACGGTAATATCACCGCAGTTCACTGCACTTATGATCCCGAAACCAAAGGCGGAGATTCTCCCGACGGCAGAAAGGTAAAAGGCACGCTTCATTGGGTAAGCGCCGTGGACTGTGCCGATGTGACCGTAAGACTTTACGACAGGCTTTTCAATGTTGAAAATCCGAGCGATGAAGAGGGTGTTTCCTCCTTTGCGGAAAACTTAAATAAAGATTCCTTAAAAGAGATCAAAAACTGCAAGGTCGATAAATCGCTCTTAAGTTCAAAGGTCGGAGATACTTTCCAATTTATGAGGCAGGGATATTTCTGCGTTGATAAAGACTCTAAAGAAAATAATCTCGTGTTTAACAGGACCGTTGCCCTTAAGGACTCGTTTGTGAAAAAGAAATGATAAAGTTACAAGATATTTATGATTTTTTGGATCGCCGTTTCCCTTTTGATACCTCGCTTGATTTTGACAACACGGGTATCCTGATAGGAGATAAAAACGCGCAGGTAAAAAAAGCGGTTATAGCTCTTGACTGCAATAAAGAAGTGCTTAAAAAAGCGGAAGCTTTATCAGCGGATCTTATTATTACACACCACCCCGTGATTTTTAACGGTATCAAGAGCGTTACCGCACAAAGCGTTGTTTTCGGCTGCGTTAAATCAGGTATAGGCGTAATATCCTGCCACACGAACTTGGATATTGCAGACGGCGGAGTAAGCGACGAGCTTTGCAAAAAAATCGGTCTTAAAAATATTAAGCCTTTTACAGCTTTCGACGGATTTACCCTCCGTGAGGGCGAAACCGACAGCTTATCTCCAAAGTCTTTTGCAAAACTGCTCTCACAAAAGCTCGATACATCTGTAAGATATGTTCCCGGTAAAGCAGACTTAAAAAGAATACTCGTCTGCTCGGGATCAGGCGGAGATTATCTAAGCGAAGCCATAAAAGAAAATTTTGACGCGCTTTTGACAGCCGATGTTAAGCACAATGTATTTATTGACGCTCAAAATGCGGAAATATCTCTTTTTGACGCAGGCCACTATGCGACGGAAAATGTAATACTCGAGCCTCTTAAAAATCTGCTCGGTGAAAATTTTAAAGATGTGGAATTTATTTTAATAAATAACGAAAATATATTGCACATATAATACAAGCCCGCTTTCATATATTTAAGTATGTGAAAGGCGGGCTAATTTTATGAAATGCTTTATTTTAAGTAAAAAACAGCTGATGCTAAGCTTCGGAGTACTGCTCAGCACCATTATAATAGCAATAGGATCAACGGCGGCTTTTGCGGCAAAGGAAACCAAACTGCCTATTTACTGCATTGAAACCGATAAAAAGCAGATCGCGATTTCATTTGACGCGGCTTGGGGCAATGACGATACTCAGACGCTCATAGATATTTTAAAAGAATATAATGTTCCCGCCACATTTTTCGTGGTCGGCAGTTGGGTGGATAAATACCCCGAATCGGTAGAAGCGTTGGATAAAGCAGGCCATCAGATACAAAACCATTCTAATTCCCACCCTTATATGACAAAGCTTTCCACAGAGCAAATGAAAAATGAAATTGAAACCTGCAACGAAAAAATCAAAAGCGTCACAGGCAAGTGCCCCACCCTTTTCAGACCTCCTTACGGCGATTACGATAACTGCGTGGTAGAGGCTGTTGAAAACGAAAGAATGCACGCAATTCAGTGGTCGGTAGACAGTCTTGACTGGAAAGACAGCGCAACTCCCGACAGCATTTGCAAAAGGGTGACTTCAAAAGTGACGAACGGCAGTATCGTTTTATTCCATAACGACGCCGACCACACTCCCGAGGCTCTCCCCACGATTTTAAAATGCTTAAAAGACGAGGGCTATGAATTCGTATTTATAAGCGACCTTATTTATAAAGAAAATTATGAAATAAAGCACGACGGAACTCAGTGCAGAATAAAAGACGGCGAATGATTGCCGTCTTTTTTATCACATATTCTTAAAGAAGAAAAGCGCGACCGTTCCGGGGCCTACATGAGCGCCGGTCACGGGTTCATAACAAACAGTAATGCAATTTCCCTTAAAGCCTCTTTCTTTTAAGATCTCAAGTAAGTGGGAAGCGTCGCTTTCATCATCGGCATGAGCAATTCCTATATCCGAAGATTTATCCTCGCACAGTTTTTCATAATAATCAGCAAGTGATGAAAGCGCATTTTTTCTGCCGCGTATCTTTGCGCACATAACGATTTTTCCATCTTCGTCACCTCTTAAAACCGGCTTTATTTTAAGAACTGTGCCAACCGCGCTTGCAAGGTGACTTATTCTTCCTCCGCGCTTTAAATATTCAAGATCATCGACAGTGAAATACTGACATATTTTATTTTTCATATCTTCACAGTAATTTACAATCTCTTCGAAGCTTGCGCCCGCTTTTAAATATTTTGCGGCTCTTATTACCTGAAGTCCCTCACCTAAAGAGGCGGCAAGAGAATTTATCACGGCTATTTTTCTTTCTTTATATTCTTCTCTTAATTCTTCCGCGGCAAGCTTTGCCGAATGAGCCGTGCCGCTTATGCCGCCCGACATTGTGATATAAATAACATCGTTACCCTGATTTAATTCTTCTTCCAAAGATTCGGAAATCAAAGAAATATTTATCATTGATGTTTTTACATCTGCACCGCCGCGCATAGCGTCATAAAATTTCTTTCCGTCAAAATCGACCGTATCTTTATAAGATATCTCTTCACCGTTTACGGTATAGCCGAAAGGAATGACTTTTATATTATATTCATCCGTTATATTTTTTGTAAGATTTGCCGAAGTATCGGTAAACAAAGTTATCATATTATCACCTTTTAAATTTTTAAAGCGGCTTTTAAATAAAAATCGCTTTATAAACATTTTATGGTAAATTAAAATTTTTTCAATCTACCGTTTAAAAAGCGGCTCTACCGATGTTAGAGTCGCTTTCTACTGACAGTTTATTCAAATTCTATTAAAGCTCTTCTGCCTGTTTTATCCATATCTCCGCCTCGGCATCGCTCGGCATTCGCCAATCGCCTCTGGGGGAAAGACAAATACTTCCTATCTTAACGCCGTCAGGCAAGCAGCTTCTTTTAAACTGCTGTGAGAAAAATCTCTTAAGGAAAACAATAAGCCATTTTTTTATAGTATTGCTATCATATTCCCCTTTAAATGCCAAGAGTGCCAGATCATATATTTTTTTCGGATCAAATCCGAATCTTACAAAATAATAAAGGAAAAAATCGTGGAGAGCATACGGACCGACGATTTCCTCAGTTTGCTGAGCTATTTTCCCGTTTTCATCAGGAGGAAGAAGCTCGGGGCTTACGGGAGTATCTAAAATATCTTTTAAAACCTCTTTGCAGTTTTCAAAAATATTGTTTTCTATTATACTGTCTATCATCCATCTTATAAGAGTTTTAGGAACGGAGGAATTCACACCGTACATACTCATATGATCGGCATTATAGGTGCACCACCCGAGGGCAAGTTCGCTTAAATCGCCCGTGCCGACAACAAAGCCGTGAGATTTTCCGGCATAATCCATAAGCACCTGCGTGCGCTCTCTTGCCTGAGAGTTTTCATAAGTGAGGTCCTTCTTTTCCGGATCCTGCCCGATATCCTTAAAATGCTGCATAACGGCGTTGCTTATCGGAATTTCTACAGAATTAACCCCTAATTTCTCCATAAGCTTAACGGAGT
This sequence comes from uncultured Oscillospiraceae bacterium, assembly GCA_900547095.1. GTDB lineage: Bacteria > Bacillota > Clostridia > Oscillospirales > Acutalibacteraceae > UBA737. Next base: position 59,397 of record URFG01000003.1, on the reverse strand, counting down.
TTGAATGAGTGCGGTCGGTAGTTCCGAAAGCGGGCATTGTGATACCCGTGACAGATTTTGGATCAAGTCCCGAAAGGGCGGCGGCTCTTGTGCTTACAAGAAGTGCAAGCGTTGAATCAAGACCACCCGAAACGCCGATCACAGGAAAGCTTTTGGTTATTTCCATTCGCTTTTTAAGCCCCATAACCTGCATTTCGAAAATTTCCATACACCTTTGTGCACGGTCCTTTTCAGACTCGGGAACGAAAGGATATTTAAAGACAGAGTAAAATAAAGCGTCATTTTCCTTTTTATCCGAATCAATATTAACTGTTCTGAAATTTTTATTTTTAAGATTAAGGCTTGCCGATTGTGAAAAGGTTTTTATCTTATACCTATCCGTGCGGATCTTGCCGAGATCTATATCGCTGATAAGCACATAATCGGTATCTATCTTTTTCTTGTTTTCAGCAATAATTCTTCCGTTTTCGCAGACCAAGCTATGGCCTGAAAAAATAAGATCGGTCGTAGATTCCTTACAGCCTGCCGACACATATACATAAGCATTAAGGCTTGATGCCGACTGCTGGCTGATAAGATTTCTGCGATAATTTCTTTTAGAAATGGTTTCATTGCTGGCAGAAAGGTTTAATATTACCTCTGCTCCCGCAAGCGAGAGAATATTTCCGGGCGGAACAGCAGCCCAAAGATCCTCGCATATCTCGCAGCCGAATTTAAATGAACCTGTATCAAATATCAAATCTGTTCCGACAGGTATTTTATAATCGGCAAAAGGCAAAGAAATTTCGCCATTTAATAGCTCTGATCCAGAAGAAAACCACCTGCCCTCATAAAATTCATTATAGGTAGGGATATAGGTTTTTGGGACAATACCGAGTATCTTTCCGCCGAAAATAACTGCGGCGCAGTTATAGAGCCTGCCGCTGATACCTATAGGCAGACCTACAGCTATTACAGATCTTATTTCCTTTGTTTTTTCCGCTGTTTCCTTAAGTCCGGTTATTGCAGATGACAAAAGGTTATTATTAAAGAAAAGATCGGCGCAGGTATATCCTGTTATGCAAAGCTCTGGGAAAACTATAATATCCGGATTGCTTTGCGCCGCTTTAAAAGCCGAATTCAGAATATTCTCGGTGTTCTTTAAAGGGTCGGCTACCGCCGCGTCGGGTACTGCCGCTGCAACTCTTATAAAATCCTGCATATTATCTCTCCTTAAATCTGATTTTAATCTATTGAAATAAACTTTTCAACATTTTTATGTATCTGTTCCATTTTTTTATCAAGTTCAGCGCTTACTCTTGCGCATTCCTTAAGCTCATCTTCAATATTGCTGGTAAGTTCATAGTTTTTCTTGTACTTGATTTTATGTTCAAGCGTTGCCCACCAGTCCATAGAAATAGTTCTGAATTGGACTTCAACTTTCATAAACTTTTTCTCATTGTGCAAGAAAATCGGAATTTCCACTATAAGATGAAGACTTCTGTAACCCGTTTCTTTAGGATTTTTTATATAATCTTTCATATTTATAAGCTTAATATCGTCTTGCTTTAAAAGTGCGTCAGCCATCATATATATGTCCGACGGGAAAGCGCATATAACTCTTACTCCCGCGATATCATAAATATTATCTTCTATACTTTTAGCATTAATAGGAATATTTTTTCTTTTGCATTTTTCAAGAATACTTTCGGGAGATTTAAGCCTCGTTTTAATGCTTTCTATCGGATTTCGGTCATATTGCAAAGAAAGTTCTTCGTTTAAAACATTAAACTTTGTTGAAACTTCCATCATAGCGCATCTGCAATAAGCCATAAGCTCTTTAAAAGGTATTGTATATTCCTGCGCCAAAAGCCTTATTTCGTCTTCATTTATCTTGCTTTTAAGAAACTGCTCGATTATTTTTCCGTTTTTATTAAATAGTGCCATTGTTTCATCCTCTTAAACATGATATACCTATATTATAAAGCACAATTGTGGATTTTTTTAAAACATAATATTAATATTATACCACATTTAAAAATTATAGCAACATTTTTGCCTATTAAATAATATTATATCTTAAAAAACTCTGCCGCGTTAAGAAAAAATCTTTTCGCGGCAGTTTTATTATTTTAAGACGCATTTTTAAGCTTTTTGGAATCTGCAGCCATTTTAGCCTCTTTTAACATATTTTCGGCAAATATTCCGTAACCCGTTTTAGGATCGTCAACAAGAACGTGCGTCACCGCTCCGACAAGCTTGCCGTTTTGAATTATCGGGCTCCCGCTCATTCCCTGCACTATTCCGCCTGCCTTATCCAAAAGCTCGGGATCGGTAACAGTCACCAAAAGATTTTGAGTTTTAGAAAGATAGGTCAGGTTTCTCTTTTTAATGCAGCACGAATAAAGCTTAGGCTGTTCGCCTGAAACCGTGCATAAGATCTGTGCTTCACCGTCGGTTACTTCCTGCTTGTTCGCAACCTTTGTGAGGTTGCCGAAACTAATCTCGCCCTTTAAAAAACCATATACGCCGTCTGATTTATTTGCGGCAATATCGGCTAAAGAAGAAAAGGTGAATTTGCCTTTCAGTTCGCCGGGATTGCCGTTTGACGCTTTGTTTACGGATATTATTTCCGCTCCGACCATTTCTCCCGATGACGGATCAAGCAGACTTCCCGTATCTTCATCGCATATTCCGTGGCCGAGGCCGCAGATAACATTGTCTGACGGGCTGTAAAAAGTAAGAGTGCCTATTCCCGCTGAGCTGTCCCTTACCCAAACTCCTATTCTGTAAACTCCGTCGGACTTGTCTTTAACAGGTTTTATTTTAAGATCTACCGAATTTTTCTTTCTGTTTATTTTAAGTGAAAGTTCTTTGCCGTCAGAGCCGCTAACAATTTCCGAAACATCTTCATTACAGTTAACGCTTATGCCGTCGATCGTTTCTATATAATCTCCGACTTTAAGTCCTGCTTCTTTCGCCGGATCAACGGATCCGTTTGATGTGTTAACACTTGATGTTTCTATTACAAGCACGCCGTTTGTATAAAGCTTCATTCCGAAAGGGTTTCCAAGCACCGTTACATACGACGGATCGACGACCTCAACATTGGTTGAAGAAAAAGGAATAAAGCCGAAAAGCTTTAAATCGATATTATATTTTTCTCCGACCGACGACGCCGACACCTGCCTGAATTTTGCGCCCTTATAAACAGCCGTAACAGGCAGTTTTGAATCAAGGCTGAAGCTTTCTCCTGGATTTACCTTATAGCTTGTTGCCACATCCTTTTTCATAACATAAAGCGTTAAAAACAGAGCAAAAGAAATTACGGCAAATAAAATCGCCGTCGCTCTGACTGCCGTTTTTGCAAATTTCATTATATCACCCTCAAAGTAATATAATTATTCCCTGAAATACGCAAAATAAAACCGTTTCATGGGAAAATCATGAAACGGTTTTTTAAAAAGTTATATAAATTTATCCGCCGTAAGGGAAATCGAATGTTTTTCCGGAAGAACTGCTTTCCGAAGAACTGTTTGATTTATCGGAAGAATTTGATTTTACAGAAGAAGAATAGCTCGATTCTCCGATATTTGCTTTAAGCTTTGCGGAGTATTCCTTTACACCGCCGTTTGATTCCACCACGGTGACCTTTATAGTATCTCCTGCGCGGCAGTCGTCGATAATATTAAGCACCATATCGTCGTAGGTTATTTTTGTGCCGTTGATATGAGTAATTATATCGCCCTCTTTTACCTTTCCGTAAAGATCGCTGTCCTCTCCGACGGAAACGACATAAAGGCCTGTGCTTGAAAGATTTTTCGAATTCGCTTCGGGAGTATTTATCATCTGATAAGTAATTCCGAGTTTTGCCCTGTCTGTTACCTTCCCGTATTTTATAAGCTGTTTTGTTACTCTCGAAACGGTGGTTGTGGGAATTGCAAAACCTATTGAATCATATTGAGCGCCGGCAAGCTTTGAAGAAGTGATTCCTACTACCTGACCGTACATATTTACTAGCGCGCCTCCGGAACTGCCGGGGTTTATGGCACTGTCTGTCTGAATAAGTTTTGAAGAATAATTAGAGGTGGTTTTAACTCTGCGCTCGGTGAGCGATACTATTCCGCTCGTGATAGTAGATTTATCCTGTGCGGAGCTTGGTCTGCCTATCGCTACGACCGATTCGCCGCAAATAAGCTCTGAAGAATTCCCCAAAGTGGCGGCGGTTATACCGGAAGTTTTAGTAAGCTTAAGAACTGCGAGATCGCTTATGGAATCACCGGCTATATATTCCGCTGTTCTTTCTGAACCGTCGCTCATATAAACAAGGAATTTAGGAGCGCCTATATCGGCATAGATATGGTCGTTTGTAACAATATATCCGTCTTCGGAAATTAGAACACCCGTTGCATTAGCCGAGGAGCCTGCGGAATTATAAACGATTATTCCTACTATGCTTTTATCTACCTTATCGTAGACCTGAGCGGGAGTCATCTGATCCGTTTTCTTAGGCTTTGCCGCTAGGTCTACAGTGATATTTTTATTTCTCGCATAATGCGAAGAGCTTCTTCCCATAAAGAATCCTGTAAGGCAGGTGGCGGTAAGAAGCATAACGCAAGCCATTATCAGAGCAAAAAGCTTAAGTCCCCTGACGGAAGAAGAATAGTCATCATTTGGCTCGTCGTCAGTATATTCAACCTTGACAAGCGTAGGCTGAGCCGGGACTTCTTCGGGCTCTTTAAAGGTTTCCTCATCGGTTACCTCAGGTTCCTGCTTTATTTCCTCGTCATTTGAATTAAGATTATTATTAATTTCTTCGCTCATAAAATTATCCTTTCAAAATCAATAATACAAATTATTTTATAAGAGGGAGTTTTACTTCAAATTCCGTAAACTCGTTTTCAACGCTTGATACAGAGATCGTTCCGCCGTGAGATTTAACAATTGTTTTTACAATATACAGACCGAGTCCCATACTGTTTTTATTAGCAGACCTCGATTTATCAAGCTTATAAAATCTTTCGAAAACAAGAGGCAGTTCGCTTTGCGGAATTCCCTTGCCTGTATTTCTTATTTTAAAGTCCATATCCTTTAAGTCAGCACTAAGCAAGAAAGAAATCGATCCGCCCTCATCAGTGAATTTAACGGCATTATCCACAAGATTATAAATCACCCTGTAAATAAGGTCCTTATCGGCATTTAAAGTGATACTTTCTATCGAATCAAGCCCTGAAATTTCAAGCTTTCTTTCCTCTATTCTCTGCTCCTGGCTTACAACTATCCTGAGAAGCAATTCTCTGAAATCAAATTTTTCGTATTTAAGAGCAAATTCACCGGATTCAAGCTTTGAAATGCTGAGCATCGACTGAACCATTCTCGAAAGCCTTTTTATCTCTTCGGAAACAATATTAAGATAATAATTCTGCTTTTCCGGCTCTATGGTACCGTCGATAATTCCGTCAACAAATCCGCTTATAGTGGTCATCGGAGTTTTAAGCTCGTGCGAAACATTCGCAACAAAGCTTTTTCTTGTTTCTTCAAGCCTTGAAATAGAATTTGTCATCTGGTTAAACGACGCGGCAAGCTCGCCTATCTCATCGTCGCTCGTGATGGGAATTCGCTTTGAAAAATCTCCTCCCGCCATTGCTTTAGAAGCGTCGGACATAAGCTTTATAGGCTTTGAAATCTTTACCGTCATTCCGTACAGCGCAAAGAACATCAGCACAACCGGAAGAATAGAAGAAAACAAAAAGAGCCTTGTGACTTTCTTTGTCAAATGCTTAACGCTTGCAAGCGAAGATGCGGCTACAACATATCCCATTTGCTTGTCATTTTTAGAAACAAGCTTGCAGGAATAGAAATACTGCTGCTCCTTATAAAGATCGAGATTATCAATTCCCTTCGGTTCTTTCCTGCCGAAGCCTTTTATAACGCTGTCGGGAATTTTTGAACCCGAATGGCCGCAAAATCCGTTTATCCCGAATTCCTCGCAGCTGCAGACTTTTATAATTCCGTAGCTGTTGGTTACAAAAACGTCGCTGTCATTAACCGCGCAGAGATTTTTAATAATATAGTAAAGCCCTTTGTTATCTGCAGCCTCATCTATAGTGTGTAACTGACCGCCGGCAAAATCCGCCACGCTTTCACTCACTTTTTTGAGCGAATCATATTTTAAATCTGCAACATAATCATTATAAACGAGGGTGAGCGTTGCCATTAAAGTTCCCAGGCTTAAAATGATTATCAGCATAAATGCTAAAAAATATTTTCCGAAAAGACGCTGTCGCATCACTTTACCTCAAATTTGTATCCAACGCCCCAAACAGTCTTAAGCGACCATTTTTCGGAACCGTTTTCAAGCTTTTCTCTGAGCCTTTTAACGTGAACGTCGACTGTTCTCGAATCGCCGTAATAATCAAAGCCCCAAACTTCATCAAGAAGCTGATCGCGGGTATACACCCTGTTCGGATTGCTTGCAAGATGATAAATAAGCTCAAGCTCTTTAGGAGGAGTGTCTATTCTCTTGCCGTCAACTATCAGCTCATAATTGGTAAGATTGATAATAAGCTTATCAAAGCGGACTTCTTTAATATCGGTCTGCGAGTCCTCACCGTTAGTTCTGCGAAGAACGGCTTTTATTCTTGCTACGACCTCTTTCGAATCAAAGGGCTTGCTGACATAATCGTCCGCCCCTAACTCTAAGCCTAATATTTTATCAAAGGTTTCACCCTTTGCGGTAAGCATAATTATAGGTGTATTGCTTTTTTTGCGGATCTCGCGGCAGACCTGCCATCCATCAAGCCGGGGCATCATAATATCAAGTACTATTAAATCCACATCGAATTTTTCCGCTTGCTCAAGCGCTTCTTTTCCGTCGTGAGCAACCACTGTATTAAATCCGTCTTTTTCAAGATAGAGCCTTAAAAGCTCGCAAATATTTATATCATCATCCGCGATTAAGATCGTTTGACGGTTCATAATCCTGTCCCCCTGATAAACTTTATGAAAAAATTTTACAATAATTTTATTACTAAAATATGAATATTTGTATTATTTTTTGAAAACAAACTTACCGCCCGGAAAAGAAATTCCGGGCGGCAGGTTCATTGTCAAAAATTATTCAGCGTCATCTTTCTGATTCTGCTCTTTCATTTTTGCAAAGCATTCGCTGCAATAAACGGGTCGGTCGTCACGGGGAACGAAAGGAACCTTTGCTACGCCGCCGCAGGCATCGCAGACTGCCTCGTGCATTTCACGGGGCGCTCTGTTTGCATTCTTGCGCTTGTCGCGGCACGCCTTACAGCGCTGGGGCTCGTTCTCAAAGCCTTTTTCCTGATAAAACTCCTGCTCCCTTGCAGTGAAAACGAATTCCGCTCCGCACTCCTTGCAAACTAAAGTCTTGTCTTCGAACATTTTTTGTACCTCTCTTGTTTTCTAATTAGCCCGGACGGGTTCGCACCGACATCTTTGATTTTGCTTTCAACGCTCTGCTATTTAAGCTACCAAGGCCATATTTATTTTTTAAGCTTTTTTCTTACGCGACTCAGTGCGTTATCAACTGATTTTTCCGATATATTAAGTTCCGCCGCTATCTCGCCGTAACTCTTTGCGGATAAAAAACCGATAAGCACTTTATATTCCGTTTCGGATAAAAGACTTTTTATATTATTTTTTAAATTTTCAAAATTTTCTCTTTCGATAATAAGCTTTTCGGGATCCTCAAGCGAAAGAATATCGGTTTCGCCTAACGGATCAATAAGCTCCGCAGGAACGCGCTTTTTTGCTGAAAAGCTTCTCGCAAAAGAAGATATTGCCCTGTTTATACAAAGGAAAACAAAGGTTGAAAAAGCGGCGCTTTTTTCATCATAGCTTTCCGCCGCGGAAAACACGGCAAGCCTGCCCTCCTGAATGAGATCCTCGCGGTCGATATAAGGATAATTCCTCGCCGCATTAATAATATAAGGCATATATCTTTCGATCAAAATTCTAAGATAAATGCGATCTCCGCTTTTTATTTTAGAAATGATCTCTTTATCGCTGAGCGCGGCACCTGATTTTAAAAAATCTTCCATAAATACTCCAAACCGAAATAAGTGTAAAATAAATTATAACACTTTTATCGGTTCGTTTGCAAGAAATCAGACCGATAATTTGAGGGATATTCACAAATTTTGTCGAAAATTGTAAATTATACCAAAAACATTTTTATTACGTTTATAATTTTATACCATTTGCACTAAAAAGTCAAGTAAAATTATTATAAACGCCTTTGTTTATATTGACAAACGAATGAAAAAATAATACAATAAATTCAGAAATAATAAAATACGGAGGAAAAAAAGTTTATGATAAAAGAAAAATATGAGCTTTGGCTGAAAAATGCCGTGAAAGATCCCGACCTTATCAAAGAGCTAAAAGAGATCAAAGACGATGAAAACGCCGTTAACGACGCTTTTTATACCGACCTTGAATTCGGCACGGCAGGTCTTAGAGGCGTGATAGGCGCAGGCTGCAACAGAATGAATGTTTATACTGTCGCCCAGGCAACGCAGGGACTTGCACAGTATGTTCTCTCCCAAAGCGATAAGCCCTCTGTAGCTATAGCATACGACAGCAGAATAAAATCCGATCTCTTTGCAAGGACAACTGCGGAAGTTTTCGCGGCTAACGGTGTGAAGGTATATATTTACAAAGAGCTAATGCCCACACCTATGCTTTCGTTTGCGATAAGATATTTAAAATGCGACGCGGGCGTTGTTGTCACTGCGAGCCACAACCCTTCTAAATATAACGGTTACAAGGCTTACGATGAAACCGGCTGTCAGTTAGGTCCCGAAGCTGCAGATTATGTTTTAAACATTATGCAGAGTGTGGATATTTTCACGGGAGTTAAGACCTCTGATTTTGACGAAGGTCTTAAAAGCGGAATTATCGAATATATCGGCGAAGATGTTATAAATGCGTTTTTAGACAGGGTCGAGTCTTCGAGAGTTTCAAAGAATATGGATCTATCAAATCTTAAAATTATCTATACTCCTTTAAACGGAACGGGAAACAAGCCTGTAAGAAGAATTCTTGACAGAATAGGAATTAAAAATATCGAAGTTGTAAAAGAGCAGGAAAATCCCGACGGCAACTTCCCCACTGTACCCTATCCCAATCCCGAGATCAAGCAGGTTTTCGAAATTGCGCTTGAAATGGCAAAATCATATAATCCAGACATTCTGCTTGCAACCGATCCCGATTGTGACAGAGTGGGAATTGCAGTAAATGTCAACGGAAACTACGAGCTGTTTTCAGGCAACGATGTGGGAGTTTTACTTCTTTACTATATGCTCTCTGTTAAAAAGGAAACAGGCAAGCTTCCGAAAAATCCCGTAGCTGTGACCACGATAGTTTCCACCGGAATGTGCAAAAAAATCGCCGCGGATTTCGGCTGTAAGCTTATCGAAACCTTAACAGGATTTAAATTTATCGGCGAGCAGATAACAGAGCTTGCGAAAACAAACGAGCAGGACAGATATATTCTCGGATTTGAGGAAAGCTATGGATATCTTGCAGGAAGTTATGTAAGAGATAAAGACGCCGTAACGGCATCAATGCTTATCTGCGAAATGACGGCTTACTATAAATCCAAGGGTAAAAACTTAAAGCAGGTGCTTTTCGAGCTTTATGAGAAATACGGATATTTCTTCTGCGCTCAAAAGAGCTTTACCTGCGAAGGTCAGAGCGGAATTGAAAAGATAAAGGGTATAACCGAAGAGCTCCGCGCAAACCCGCCTGCGGAAATTGCCGGAAGCAAGGTGGCGGTTATTAAAGATATCAAAACCTCCGTTTGCAAAAATTTAAAGACAAATGAAGAAACCAAAATTAATCTTCCGAAATCAAATGTTTTGTGCTACTATCTTGAAGACGGCGACTCTCTCATAGTCCGCCCCTCGGGAACGGAGCCTAAAATTAAAATTTATATCGGCGCGGTTTCCGATTCTTGTGAAAAAGCCGAAAAGCGCAGAGAAGAAATTATCAATGCCGGAACTAAGCTTTTAGGATTTTAATAAAATTGAGTCCCTGCTTTTTAGTAGGGACTCAATTTTATTCTATTATTTTGTAAATATGAGGAGTTTTTTCGGGCTTTTTATCTGAAAATTCATAAGCTTTTAAAATGAGCTCTTTTGCCTCGTCTAATTTATTCTTATCGCTTGAATAGAGTGTGCAAAGCACTTCGTAAATCTTGACAAAATCTCCTTTTTTCTTGTTTATTATAATTCCTGCAAGGAAGTCGATTTTATCATCTTTTGCAATTCTTCCTGCACCCAAAGCGCCTGCGGCACTGCCTATTAAAGCAGTATCGGTTTTATAGACAAAGCCTGACTTTTCGCTTTTGACCTCTAGCGAGAATTCTGCCTTTTTAAAATCCGAATTTTCAATAAAGCTTAAATCTGCGCCCTGTGCCGATATCCATTCAAGGAATTTGGCATAGGCCTTTTTTTCGTCTAAAATTCGGGTAGCCGTGTCTAACGCTTTATCAAAGGGTATTTTTTTGCTTAAAGCGATCATTTCCGCAGAAAGAGTGAGGCAAACCTCTCTTAATTCTCCCTTTTCCTCGCACTTTAAAATTTTTACCGCTTCTTCAACCTCTAAAAGATTTCCGATATTATTTCCGAGCGGAGAATCCATATCGGAAATAACAGCCGCCGTGTTTCTGCCGTTTCTCTTCCCTATTTCAATCATTTTTTCCGCAAGCAGGCAAGCGCTTTTCGGGGTTTTCATAAAAGCGCCGCTTCCGAACTTAACATCTAAAACTATAGATTTTGCGCCCGCGGCTATTTTTTTGCTCATTATGCTTGACGCTATAAGCGGAATACTTTCCACCGTCGCTGTAACATCTCTTAATGCATAAAGCTTTTTATCGGCAGGTGTGAGCTTACCGCTCTGACCTGTTACCGCAATTCCGATATTTTTTACCTGATTTTCAAATTCTTCCGGGTTGAGAGAAGAATTATAGCCTTTTATCGATTCAAGCTTATCGACAGTACCGCCTGTAAACCCTAAACCTCTTCCGGACATTTTCGCGACCGTGCAGCCTGCCGCGGCGGCTATCGGAGCGACTATAAGAGTGGTCTTATCCCCTACGCCGCCAGTGGAATGCTTATCCACGGTGAATTTGCCGAGAGTGGAAAGATCGAGTTTTTCTCCCGAATCTGCCATAAGTTTTGTAAGAATTGAGGTTTCTTCATCATCAAGGCCGTTTAAATAAATTGCCATTAAAAGAGCTGAAGCCTGATAATCGGGAATCTGACCTTCATCATAGCCGTTTATAAAAAAAGCCAATTCCTCTTTTGTAAGCTTTAAATTATCTCTCTTTTTAGCAATAATATCATACATTCTCACTTTTTAACTTCACTTCCTTTAAAAGAGCGCGGTAAAAGCTCGGATAATGTGTATTCCTTATAACCTTTATCATCACAGATAAGAATTTTAAAATCATTAGAAACGAATTCGGAAATAAACTGTCTGCAAATTCCGCATGGCATAAAGTCGGGTGAGAATTTTCCGCCTTTCCCGCCTGCTATCGCTATTGCCTCAAATTCTCTTTCATTATCAGAAATTGCGGAGCAAAAAGCCGACCTTTCGGCGCAAATTCCAGCAGGGAAAGAAGCGTTTTCTATATTTACCCCTGTGTAAACTTTGTTTGTTTTTGTAAGCAGAGCCGCACCTACAAAGCAGCCGGAATACGGCGCATAGGCGTTTTTTGATATCTTTTCGGCAGTCTTGCAAAGCGATAAATAAGTGCTTTTCATATTTTACCTCTTTAAATCAAAGTTAAAGCGAGTTTTATCATTTGATCAAAGGTATCGCGCCTTTCATCAGAGCTTAGCGACTCTTTAGTTACAAGCGAATCGGAAACAGTGCAAATGCACAGTGCTTTTTTCTTGCTTGCGGCGGCATTGATATAGAGAGCCGCCGCCTCCATTTCCACGGCTTTTATTCCCATATTTGCCCATTTAAAAGCGTCTGTTTTCTCAAAGGGAAGATTAGAAGAGTCCTTATAGAAAACATCCGTTGATAAAATATTTCCTATATGGCATGGCAAATTCATATTTTTTGCATTTTCAGCGGCTTTTTTGAGCAGGCCAAAATCGGCTATCGGCGCGAAAGTTCCGGGGAGCTTGAATGAAGAGCAGTAATTTGAATCTGTTGAAGCGGCGGAAGCTAAAATAATATCTCTTAATTTAACATCCTTGCTGTAAGCTCCTGCCGAACCTACTCTGATAATATTTTCAACTCCGAAAATATTAAAAAGCTCATAAGAATAAATTCCCATTGAGGGCATTCCCATTCCGCTCGCCATAACTGTTACTTCTTTGCCTTGGTATTTCCCCGTAAAGCCTAAAATCCCTCTTACTTCGTTTATTAAAACAGGGTTTTCAAGATATCTTTTTGCTATCATTTCCGCTCTTTGCGGATCTCCCGGCATTATAACGGTTTTTGCAAAATCGGAGGGTTTTGCGTTAATGTGAGGGGTAGGATAATCAGCCATTTTTCTCATTCTCCTTAACTAACTTAACAATTCTGCTGGTTCCGAGTCTTGAAGCGCCCGATTTTAGAAAAAGTTCTGCGTCTTCAAGAGTTTTTATTCCTCCGGCGGCTTTTATTTTAACTCCGCCGAAGATATTACTTTTCATCAAGATGACATCTTCTATTGTGGCTCCGCCTGTAGAAAATCCCGTGGAGGTTTTTATAAAATCAGCACCCGATTCGGAAACGATTTTACACATATTGATCTTTTCTTCATCAGTTAAAAGGCAGGTTTCGATTATAACTTTAAGAATTTTTTTATCACATATTTTTTTAATTTCTTTTATTTCATTTAAAACAAAGTTATAGCCGCCGCTTTTTATATCGCCGATATTTGCTACCATATCGATCTCGTCGGCCCCGTCCGATAAAGCCTGAGCGGTTTCGAAAATCTTTGTTTTTGTATTATTATAACCGTTTGGAAAACCGATAACGGTGCAAATGCTTTTTTTATCTTTAAGGTAATCTTTTGCTCCCTTTACAAAGCAGGGCGCAATGCACACTGAAGCTGTATTATAACGCACCGCATCATCGCAGAGATTTATAATATCGCTCATCGTTGCCGTGACCTTAAGCTCCGTGTGATCGACGCATCTTAAAATTTTTTCAATATCCAAAGCAATTCACCTCTTGATTTATTATAACAGACTTTTTTAAAATCGGCAACAAAAATGCCGCGGATATCCGCGGCTTAAATTTATGATCCCGAAACTACCGAATCGTCACTATTATTAAATCCGTATTTTAATATAAATTCATTTAAAAGATTTTCAGTTTGCGTGAATTCATCGGACACGGGAAGACTGAAATAATAGTTTTTATTGTAATCCCTGTAATCGGCGTTTTCCTGCACGGTGATAAATAATTCATCAGAAGTAACTAAAGATTTATCCGCAGATTCGATATCGGAAAAATAAGCTTTGACAAAAGCTTTATAATCTTCGGTTTTGATAATTAAATTATCACCGTTGATATCGATAACGGCTCCGACCGCAGAATTTCTTGTAGCTGTTTCTTCCACAGCATTTTTAAAGTCGGAACTGCGGTAAAAGGAAAGAAGTTTATCTTCCATTGCGTTTTTAACGAAATTATAGCTCCTGAATAATTTGTTTCCGCTTTTAAGCTGATAATTAATATCTATAGTATCGCTGATATCGCCGTCATTATGCTGACTTAATCGCTCCATATTTTTATCAAGAGTGATTTCCTTATGAAGAGAAGTCACAATATCAAAATCTTTTATTTCGATATTAAGACCCGAAAAGTTAATGCTTGCCGATTTGATATCTTCCTTTGCGGGAACTCTTTTTACCACTCCGAAAATATCAAAATGGCCGCCTAAAATAACACTTATTATCATCAGCGAGGAAATAATTCCGAGCAATGCGGATTTTTTGACTGTCTTAAATCCTCTGTTGCTTATCGCACCGTACGTTATACAGAAAATCAGCGCCCCTAACACCGCAGTGATAACAAACTTCAATGTTGCAACTTCACTCTCAAAAAGAATACCTATTATGAAAGCTCCGCAAACGCCGTAAACTATGCTGGAAGCATAATAAATAAACCTGAAAGCATAGGATTCTCCGCTTTTTTCGGACTTTCTGCGATAGAACAAAGCGCAGGCTATCACATAAAAAATCACAGATAAAATAATTGCTTTTATAACAAAAAGTTCAACTGCTTTTCCGCTCGGATTATCGAGATAATTTTTTATACTTCGTATAATGAAAGAAAAAGGCGAGCCGTATTTTAATATGAAATTTTCGGAACCGGATTCATCATAGCCGTAAACTGTTTGCTGTAAAATATAGCTTACCATAAGAGAAATGCCTATAATACCTATATTTATTCCGAAAAACGAAAGAATAAAATCAAAGGCATTTCCTGCGCAAACCAGAAAGATAAGAGAAAATGCAGAACAAATAAGTATCGAAAGCAATGAATATAAAAGATATACGGATAATGTTCCGATACTTCCCACAGCAGGCGGATAGAAAAGAAGTATTCCGAGAAGTCCCAAATAACCCACTGTGACAGGGATAATACTTAAAACCAAACCGGCAAAAAATCGCGATGATATCATTTCAAACCGAGTGAGCGGAAATGATAAAAACACATCGACGGATCTTTTCTGATAAAGGAAAGAGAAATTTATGATATTAAAGATAACGGAAATTGCGCAGCCTGCAAAAGTGCCGCAATAAAACATTAATCTTATAAAATATCCCACATCATAAGAAGAATATCCCATATTCTCCACTGTTTCTCTGATCTTCATCAAAGAATATCCCGGGCTTATCAGCAGCGCGCATGCGGTGATAAGGAGCAAAACGCCGAGATTTCGCCTTAAAGTGAATTTAAACATATTGAAAGAAGGATTGATAGTTTTATTCGAGGATGTTCTTAATATCATAACCGAGCACCTCCAATTCATAAATAAAAGTTTCTTCCAAAGTAGGCTCAATACATTCTATAAAGATAGGATCAAATTGCTTTATAAAATCTTCTATTTCTTTTTCATCGCCCTTTGCGATTATCTGAATAAGCGAGCCTGTTCTTTCGGTTTTGAGTATATCAAGAGAATCAAACACTTTAATTTCAGGCACTGAATTAAATGCCGCCTGGAATTTATGGATATTATTTTTAGCTTCTTCCACGCTTCCGCTTGTGATAAGCTTACCGTTATGAATAACCGCGATATGATCGCACATTTCCTCTATCTCTCTTAAGTTATGCGAGGAAACAACGGCAGTTATGCTGTTTTTCTCAATTCCTTCAAGCAAAAGACTAATGAGCACCTTTCTAATTACGACATCAAGCCCGTCAAATGCCTCGTCGAGAAGAATATATCTCGGCATTGAGGCAAGAGCTAAGATTAATGAGGCCTGCCTTTGCATTCCCTTTGAGAATGATGAAAGCTTAGCTTTGCAATCGAGAGGGAAAATACCTAAGAGCCTTTTATACTCTTCTCTGCTGAAATTCGGGTACATTTTTTCATAAAGCGCAGCCATTTCATCAAGGTTTGTTTGAGGAAGAAAATAAGGAATATCGCTCAAAAAAGCGATCTGCGATTTCACCATCGGATTATTAAACACGGCTATTCCATTCATTTCAAGCCTTCCGCTATCGGGCGGATAGATTCCCGAAATAAGCCTTAAAAGTGTGGATTTACCCGAACCGTTAGACCCGACAAGGCCGAACACGGAACCATCAGGAATACGGAATGTGACCTTATCGAGAGCTAATTTATTATCAAATTTTTTTGAAAGCTCCACCGCTTTAATCATTGATCTCTCCCCATTTCTCTATAGAATTTATAAGCTCGCCTTTGCTTATTCCGACATCGAAGGCTTCTTTTACAGAACCTTTGAATTTTTCCATTGCCGCTTCTTTAATTGCGGCAACAGATTCACTGTCATCCGATATAAACGAGCCTTTTCCTTTAACGGAATAAATTATATTCTTTGATTCAAGAATTCCGTAAGCTTTCTGGATGGTATTTGGATTTACGGAGAATTTAGAAGCAAGCGCTCTTACGCTTGGCAGGCGATCTCCGCTTTTCAGAACACCTATGGCTTTCAGCCGGATAAAGCCGTTAACTATCTGATCGCAGATCGAAAGACCGCTTTTCAAATCAAGCTGAAACATAGTTTACCTCCTTTTTTTCAAACACAAAGTGTTCTATATGATATAGTACAGTTATATTTTATCACAATAGTATTTATTTGTCAATAAAAAAAGCTGAGCGCTTTCACGCTCAGCTTAAATTTTTTTATTCGTTTGTTTCTTCTGCGGCTTCATCGATCGATTCATCGCTGCCGCATTTAAAATACTTGCCTTTGATACGGTGCTTATTAAAGCAACAGTCTATAATTGCTAAAGCTCCCACAGCCGCGCTTAATATTCCGGCGATCCCCAAAATAACCTTTAAAAAATTCTTCATTATCAGCACCTACCTTTTATTACTGAATATATTTTATCATAAATCAAAACAATTTACAAGAGCTTTTACATAAAAGGAGAAAATAAATGCAAAAAAGTTCTTTTAAACTTATCGCCGAACTTTTCTTTTTTCCAATCTTCGAGAGTTATCTGTTTAGATGCTCTGAGCATTTGCTCATAGTGGGATTTGATTGTAACGGCAGTATCGATATCATCAACCCACGCTCCGCATTCGAAATGGAAAACAAAGCTTCGATAATCCATATTAACTGTGCCGACGGTGGCAATTCTGTCATCGGAAACAAACAGCTTTGAATGGATAAAACCGGGAGCATATTCGTATATCTTGACCCCCGCCTCCAAAAGCTCAAGATAATAATACTGAGTTACCGGGTGAACATACCATTTATCGGGGATAAACGGGGTTAAAATCCTAACGTCTATGCCCGATCTTGCGGCGTTCTTAAGCGTTGTCAGCATAGTATTATCTATAATAAGATAAGGCGTTGCGATATAAACATAATCTTCCGCAGTGTTAAGAATTGACATATAGATTCCCTCGGCGGGATTTCTTGAATTTAAGGGACCGTCGCAATAAGGCTGAACAAAGCCCTCGGAAGGAACCTTAAAATCTGCGATATGAGATTTCATATCTATCATTTCGCCTGTTGTGAATTCCCAGGTGGTGCAAAACATTGCAAGAAAGCTTTTAACAGATTCGCCTTTGATAATTGCCGCGCAATCCATCCAATAGCCGAATCTTTTAAACTGATTGATATATTCGTCGGCAAGGTTAAGTCCTCCGGTGACGGCTGTTTTACCGTCTATCACAGCAATCTTTCTATGATTTCTGTTGTTCATAAAAATATTAAAAGAAGGCCTTATTTTATTGAAAACCGCTACTTCTATTCCGTGTGAATTAAGCCTTGAAATAAAATCCTTATGCTGGCGCTTGATAGAACCGAAATCATCAAACATCACTTTAACTTCAACGCCTGCTTTGGCTTTTTCACAGAGAATTTTATACACGCTGTCCCACATCTTACCCTCGGCGATAATGAAAAACTCGATAAATATGTACTTTTGCGCGCTTTCAAGCTCTTCTAAAAATCTCGGGAAAAACTTTTCGCCGGGAGAAAGATATTCAAGCGATGAAGCATCTGTTAAAGGATAACCTGCCTCATTAGTGAGAAATTCCGACTGCCTTGCGTGGCGGGGATCATTAACCCTTAATTTTTTTGAAACCCCTGTGTTTTTTTCAAGCAAAGGAAGATAATGCTCCTGACATTTCTTCATTTTCTTCTTCAAATGAGGCATAACTCTTTCTCCGCCGAGCAGCAGAAAAATGAAAATTCCGAAAATCGGGAAAATCAGGATAAAAACCGCCCACATCAATTTATAGCTGGGGTTTCCCCTGCGATTAATAATATAAACGACTGTTATAATTCCGAAAAATTCGGATAGAAAGTAAATAGAAAGAGATTTAGTTGAAAGATTGAAAAAAATCGCAAAAAATATTGCAAGCTGAACAAGCAAAAAAAGCGCCGAAAAAATAATCCTTGTAGGAATAGGAATACCGCGCTTATGCCTAACACGAATGTTTTTTCTATGCCTCATAGCCATATCCTCCATAAAAACTCTCTTAAAGAATTTTAACATATATTTTTTGCATTTTCAAGTTAAAAAAACAAGTCGGCTGAAATCAGCCGACTTGTTTTTTAATCAGAAATTTCCGTGTCAGATGAAATCTCTTCGCCTTGGCAGCAATCGCTGCTGTCCTCGGGATTTATTTCCGGGCAGCGCATACCTGTACCTGCAGGAATAAGCTGACCGATAATAACATTTTCTTTAAGACCGAAGAGCGGATCGACCTTACCTTTGATAGCAGCCTCTGTGAGAACCTTAGTGGTTTCCTGGAAAGAAGCGGCGGACATAAAGGATTCGGTAGCAAGAGAAGCCTTGGTGATTCCGAGGAGAGTCGCTCTGTACTGTGCAAGACTCAAATTCTCTTCGCCTGCTGCAATTCTTTCTTTGATCTTGGCATTTGCCTCAGATATTTCTTTATATTCATAGCTTACATTCTGAATAAGATCGGTGCTGCCCGGATCTGTTATCTTAAGCTTGCGCATCATCTGGCGGACAATGATCTCAATGTGTTTATCATTGATATCAACACCCTGTGTGCGGTAAGCATTCTGAATTTCGGCAATGATATATTCCTGAACAGCCTGCGGACCCTGGGCCTCTAAGATATCCTGCGGATATTTAGCACCGGGAACGAGAAGCTGACCCGCCTCAACATAATCGCCGTCGTTAACAAGAGTTCTTGAACCATAAGGAATAACGATTTTTTCTTCTTCCATAGTTTCCTCGTTATTAATAACGATTACATTGCTCTTTTTCTCTTCAACAAGACGAACTCTTCCGGAAATTTTAGCGATAAGACCGCAACGCTTGGGTCTTCTTGCCTCAAACAGCTCTTCAACTCTCGGAAGACCCTGTGTGATATCTTCAGTCGAAGCGATACCGCCGGTATGGAATGTTCTCATAGTGAGCTGTGTACCGGGCTCGCCTATAGACTGAGCCGCAACTATACCGACTGCCTCGCCGACAGTGACAGGTTTATTGGTAGCAAGGTTGGAACCATAGCACTTCTGGCACACACCATGGTGGCTGTGGCAGGTAAGAATTGAGCGGATCTCGATTTCTTCAATTCCTGCGTCGACAATTCTCTTCGCGTCTTCCTTGGTTATCATATGATCGTTGTCACAGATAACTTCTCCTGTTTCGGGAGAAACAGCGGGATGAAGCAGGAATCTGCCGATAAGTCTTTCTTCGAGTGTTTCGAGAATATGATTTCCGTCTTTGATATCGGAAACGAGAAGTCCCTCTTCTGTTCCGCAGTCGTTTTCTCTTACGATAACATCCTGTGAAACATCAACGAGTCTTCTTGTAAGATAACCGGAGTCGGCAGTTCGAAGCGCCGTATCGGCAAGTCCTTTACGGGCTCCGCGGGAAGAAATGAAGTATTCGAGAACGTTAAGTCCCTCACGGTAGTTAGCTCTTATCGGAATTTCGATGACCTTACCGGCTGTATTTGCGATAAGTCCGCGCATTCCGGCAAGCTGTCTTATCTGGCTCATAGAACCACGGGCGCCGGAGTCAGCCATCATAAATATCGGGTTGAATTCATCAAGGTTGCCCTTAAGTGCATCAGCAACGTCTTCAGTTGCTTTGTTCCAGATATCTATAACGTGGCGGCTGCGCTCATCATTACTGATAAGACCTCTGCGGTAGTTCTTGGAAACTTCGTCAATTTCCTTTTCTGCAGCCGCAAGAATGTCTTTCTTGGCAGGCGGAATGACCGCGTCTATAACTGCAACGGTGATAGCACCCTTAGTGGAATACTTAAATCCTGTCGCCTTGATATTATCAAGAACTATAGAAGATCTGCTTGTTCCGTATTTATCGATACATCTGTCAATTATAATTCCGAGCTGTTTTTTTCCGACTTTGTTCTGAATAACATCGTTGTTGCTTTCGATCAAAAGCTTGCTCGGATCCTTGACAGTATAAGTCCATTCAAGATCAAGCTCATGAGCCGGATCGGTTCTGTCCACAAAACCGAGATCCTGAGGAATCGATTCATTGAATATGATAAATCCTACTGTACACCAAACAAGACCGCTTTTTCCGTTTTCATTTGTAAAACGGACTCTTATAGGAGCGTGAAGACCGATAATTCCGTCTTCATAAGCCATAATAGCTTCATTTTTATCACGAAATACCTTATTTGCTCCCGGCTCTTCGGATTTTACAAGTGTGAGATAGTAAGATCCGAGTACCATATCCTGTGTAGGAACGGCTACCGGCTTACCGTCTGACGGTTTAAGCAGGTTATTAGCGGCGAGCATTAAAAATCTTGCCTCTGCCTGGGCTTCCGCGGAGAGCGGAACGTGTACAGCCATCTGGTCGCCGTCGAAGTCCGCATTATAAGCGGTACAAACAAGCGGATGAAGCTTTAATGCTTTTCCTTCTACAAGTACCGGCTCGAATGCCTGGATACCGAGGCGGTGAAGCGTAGGCGCACGGTTAAGAAGAACAGGATGCTCTTTAATAACAAGCTCCAAAGCATCCCATATTTCAGTAGACGCGCGCTCAACCATTTTTCTTGCTGATTTTATATTAGTAACAGCTTTGGTTTCAACAAGTCTTTTCATAACAAAAGGCTTAAACAGCTCAAGAGCCATTTCTTTAGGAAGACCGCACTGATACATTTTAAGTTCAGGACCTACGACGATAACCGAACGGCCCGAATAGTCAACACGCTTACCGAGCAGGTTCTGACGGAATCTTCCCTGCTTACCCTTAAGCATATCCGAAAGGGATTTAAGAGCGCGGTTGTTAGGACCGGTTACGGGTTTTCCTCTTCTGCCGTTATCAATAAGAGCGTCAACCGCTTCCTGAAGCATACGCTTTTCGTTTCTGACGATTATATCGGGAGCGCTTAATTCAAGAAGTCTTTTTAAGCGGTTGTTACGGTTTATAACTCTTCTGTAAAGGTCGTTAAGATCGGAGGTTGCAAACCTGCCGCCGTCAAGCTGGACCATCGGGCGAAGATCGGGAGGAATTACCGGGATAACATCAAGTATCATCCATTCCGGTCTGTTACCCGAAGCTCTGAACGCTTCCAAAACCTCAAGGCGCTTTAATATGCGGACTCTCTTCTGCCCTGTTGCGTCTTCAAGTTCATTTCTTAACTCTTCGCAGGATTTCTCAAGATCAATTTCGCTGAGCAATTTTTTAATTGCCTCGGCTCCCATTTCAGCCTTAAAATCATCCTCATATTTTTCACGCATATTGTGATACTGGGTTTCATTTAAAAGCTGTTTTTTCTCAAGAGGAGTAGTTCCCGGATCGGTAACTATATACTGTGAGAAATAAAGAACCTGCTCAAGAGCTTTTTGTGTGATATCAAGAGCAAGACCCATTCTTGACGGGATAGTCTTGAAATACCAGATATGCGAAACAGGCGCCGCAAGCTCGATAGAGCCCATTCTCTCTCTGCGGACCTTTGCGCGTGTTACTTCAACTCCGCAGCGCTCGCAGACCTTGCCTTTATAGCGAATTCTTTTATATTTACCACAGTGGCATTCCCAGTCTTTCTGAGGCCCGAAGATCTTTTCGCAGAAAAGACCTCCGATCTCAGGTTTTAAAGTACGGTAATTTATAGTTTCCGCTTTGGTAACTTCGCCGTAAGACCAGCTTCTGATCTGTTCGGGAGAGGCAAGACCTATTTTTACGGATTCAAAATAAAATTCGTTTTCGTTAGCCATTATATCTGCTCCTCCTTAATTCTCTTCGCTGACGGTTTCGTCATCAATTATAGCGTCGCCGTTTTCGTCTTCAAAGCTGAATCCGCTCGAAATATCTCCGTCGGACACAGCGTCGTCTTCATCAAATCCGCCCTCGGGAATAACGGGAGCAGCAAGACCTATATCATCATCGTCAAAATTCTGTCTTAAATCGACTTCGAAGCCCTCTTTATTGAGAACGCGGATATCAAGACCGAGCGACTGAAGCTCTTTGATAAGAACTTTGAACGATTCGGGGATTCCTGCTTTAGGAACATTCTGACCCTTAACGATAGCTTCATAGGTTTTAACACGGCCTACGACATCATCGGACTTGACAGTGAGGATCTCCTGAAGTGTGTAAGCTGCGCCGTAAGCTTCAAGAGCCCAAACTTCCATTTCTCCGAAACGCTGACCGCCGAACTGCGCTTTACCACCGAGCGGCTGCTGAGTAACAAGAGAATAAGGTCCTGTGGAGCGGGCGTGGATCTTATCATCAACAAGGTGATGAAGTTTAAGATAATACATATAACCTACAGTTACGCGGTTATCGAAAGGTTCTCCTGTTCTTCCGTCATAAAGCTGAACTTTACCGTCTTCAGGCATTCCTGCCATTTTAAAGCATTCACGGATATCCGCCTCGTGGGCGCCGTCGAATACAGGTGTGCAGATATTCCAGCCCAAAGCCTTTGCGGCATATCCTAAGTGAACTTCAAGCACCTGACCGATATTCATTCGGGAAGGAACGCCGAGTGGGTTTAAAACTATATCAAGCGGAGTGCCGTCGGGTAAGAAAGGCATATCCTCGCTCGGAAGAATTCTCGAAACAACACCCTTATTTCCGTGGCGGCCCGCCATTTTATCTCCGACGGAGATCTTTCTCTTCTGTGCTATATAGCAGCGGACTATAACATTTACACCCGGGCTTAATTCGGAAGAATTTTCACGGGTAAATACTTTAACGTCAACTATCGTGCCGTATTCGCCGTGCGGAACTCGCAAAGAAGTATCTCTTACCTCGCGTGCCTTATCTCCGAATATCGCACGGAGAAGTCTTTCTTCGGCTGTAAGATCGGTTTCACCCTTAGGCGTAACTTTACCTACAAGGATATCGCCTGCGGTTACATCTGCACCGACGCGGATAATACCGTTTTCATCAAGATCTTTAAGCGCATCTTCTCCGACATTCGGAATATCGCGTGTGATCTCTTCGGGGCCGAGCTTAGTATCGCGGCACTCAACATCATATTCTTCTATATGGATAGAAGTATAAACATCATCTCTTACCAAGCGCTCGTTAAGAAGAACAGCATCCTCGTAGTTATAACCCTCCCAGGTCATAAATCCGATAAGTGCGTTTCTTCCGAGAGAAATTTCGCCGTTGCTTGTTGCGGGACCGTCGGCAATAACCTCTTTTTCTTCTACCTTCTGACCAACGCTTACAATCGGGCGCTGGTTGATACAGGTTCCGTGGTTGGAACGGAGGAATTTTATAAGTTTATATTCATCGATCTCGCCGTTTTTAGCGCGGATCTTAATGAAATCTGCGCTTACATATGAAACCGTACCTGCACGCTTTGCAAGAACAACAACGCCGGAATCAACAGCCGCTTTATATTCCATACCTGTCGCAACGATCGGATTTTCGGGTTTTAAAAGCGGAACAGCCTGTTTCTGCATGTTTGATCCCATAAGGGCACGGTTTGTATCGTCGTTTTCAAGGAAAGGAATCATCGCCGTTGCAACGGAAACGACCATTTTCGGCGAAACATCCATAAATTCTGCACGCCCGGCTTCTACTTCCATAAAGCCGTCACGGTAACGCGCGTTGACCTTTTTATGAACAAAATATCCGTTTTCATCCAATGGCTCGTTTGCCTGGGCAACGATATAATCGTCTTCCTCATCGGCTGTCATATAAACAACTTCATCAAGAACTTTTCCGTCTTTTACATGGCGGAAAGGAGCCTCGATAAATCCGTATTTATTGATCTTTGCATAGGTTGCAAGATAAGAGATAAGTCCGATATTAGGACCTTCAGGGGTTTCGATCGGGCACATACGGCCGTAGTGGGTATAGTGAACGTCACGAACTTCGAAAGATGCGCGGTCACGAGAAAGACCACCGGGGCCTAATGCCGAAAGACGGCGTTTGTGCGTAAGCTCTGAAAGAGGATTGGTCTGATCCATAAACTGTGAAAGCGGAGAAGAACCGAAAAACTCTTTGATAGCCGCAACAACGGGTCTTATATTAATAAGTGACTGCGGGGTGATATTCTCGCTGTCCTGTGACATAAGAGTCATTTTTTCTCTTACGACTCTTTCCATTCTCGTAAAGCCTATGCGGAACTGATTCTGCAAAAGCTCGCCTACCGAACGAATTCGGCGGTTGCCCAAATGATCGATATCGTCAACATTTCCTACTTCTTTAGTAAGACCGAGAAAATAATTGATAGAAGCAAAAATATCATCATATACGATGTGCTTCGGAATAAGTGCGTCTGCATTTTCCAAAAGCGCGTCATAAAGATCTTCTTTTGTCTTATTCTCTTCTAAGAGCTCTTTTAATACCTCAAAGCTTACCTTTTCATTGATTCCCTCATAGTCAAGCTTTTCAAGCTCTTCTGCGCTGAAATCGGTAAAGTCTTTAAGGTCTACCATTCCGTTTGAAAGGATCTTAACTTCCGTTACCTTTCCTTCAAGGTCAGTAACATTGACATACGCTTCGCGAACGCCTTTTTTCTCTATTAAAGACGCAAGGTCTTTTGAAACGGTGGTATCGGGCTCGGCTAAAACTTCGCCTGTCATAGGATCTACGACCGGGCGTGACAATACTTTGCCGCGAAGTCTTGCACCGAGGCTCAATTTCTTATTATACTTATATCTTCCTACTCTTGAAAGATCATAGCGGTGAACATCGAAGAATAACTGCTCAAGATAAGCCTTAGCGCCGTCAATAGTAACAGGCTCGCTCGGGCGAAGCTTTTTATAAACTTCTATAAGAGCCTCTTCTACGGTTTTTGTTTCGTCGATATTAAAAGTAGCGTCTAAGCGCTCGTCCGCACCTAAAAGCTCTCTTATTTCATTATTTGTAGCAATTCCGAGAGCGCGGATAAATGTAGTAATCGGGAGCTTTTTATTCTTATCTATACGAACATACAAAACCTCGTTAACGGCAGTTTCGTATTCAAGCCACGCACCGCGGTTAGGAATGATAGTTGAAGAAAAAAGCTTTGCGCCGGTCTTTTCATCGGCTTTTACCGCATAGTATACTCCGGGCGAACGAACGAGCTGTGAAACCACCGCTCTTTCGGCACCGTTTATAACAAAAGTACCTGCCTCTGTCATAAGCGGGAAATCGCCCATAAATACTTCGCTTTCCTTGATCTCGCCCGTTTCTTTATTGAAAAGGCGGGCTGTAACTCTCAAGGGTGCGGCATATGTGGTATCGCGGGATTTACATTCGGTAACATCATACTTCGGCTTCTCATCAATTCTGTAATCGATAAAGCTAAGCTCTAAATTACCGCTGTAATCGGTAATCGATGACATATCCTTAAAAACTTCCCGAAGACCCTCGGTTATAAACCAGTTGTACGAATCCTTTTGAATCTCAATGAGGTTAGGCATATCGATAACTTCATTGATCTTTGAAAAGGTCATACGAGTGTTTTTACCCATTTGGACTTCTTTCACCATTGCACTTGGCTCCATAGGTTAACGATCACTCCTAAATAAATTTTTACACAGCGAGCGTGAATTTTTAAGCGAATGCGCGCTCCTGCTCAAATCCTTAATAATAAAAGAAATAAAGGCCTGAAAATCAGGCAAAAATATGCCCGTTTCCTGAAAAAAGGCGCAAAATCCCCCATCATCATTAGTGATTTAATATTATACCGCAAACAAACCTCACTGTCAAGGATTTTTTTGCAAATTTAAATTGTTTTATAAAGCAAAATATGTTATAATCAGAAAAAATCCTTACGGAGGGTTAAAATGTTTAAAAAAAGACCGGAAGTGCTTTCTCCGGCAGGCTCCGAAGAGAGCCTTGCAGCGGCGGTACTTAGCGGAGCGGACGCGGTATATCTCGGTGTTAAAAATTTCAGCGCGAGAAGAAATGCGGATAACTTTGATGATTTTCAGCTTGAAAAAGCTATTGACTACTGCCACGACAGAAATGTGAAAGTTTATCTGACTCTCAACACAATGATAAAATCAAAGGAACTGTCTTCGGCTTTTAACACGGCAAAAAAAGCCTATGAATTCGGGGCTGACGCTCTTATCATCTCCGATCTCGGACTCGCGGGAATTTTAAGAAAAGAGATCCCCGGATTTGAGCTTCACGCTTCAACTCAGCTGTCGGTACACTCCCCTGCAGCACTTGAAATATTAAAAGAAAAAGGCTTTAAAAGAGTCGTTGCGGCAAGAGAAATGAGCAAAGATAACCTTGCCGAATTCTGCAAAAAAGCAGATGAGCTTAATATTGAAACAGAAGTATTTGTCCACGGCGCTCTATGTATGAGTGTTTCGGGGCAATGCCTGATGTCCTCTATGCTCGGAGGAAGGAGCGGCAACAGAGGTCTTTGCGCAGGTCCCTGCAGACTTCCGTTTTCAGCTTCCGATGATAGATCAAGGCACGATTTAAGCCTTAAAGACCTAAGCCTCATAGAACATATAGAAGAATTAAGCAAAATGGGAGTCAGCTCTCTTAAAATAGAGGGCAGAATGAAAAGGCCCGAATATGTCGCCGCGGCAACGGCGGTTTGCAGAATGAGAGCAGAGGGCGGCTGCGATAAAGAGCTTGAAAGCGACCTTAAAAAAATATTTTCGCGCTCGGGATTTACCGACGGATATTTTAAAGGCAAAAAAAGCAAAGAAATGTTCGGTATCAGAACTAAGGAGGATGTTATTTCTTCCTCGGAGGCTATCAAAAAAATTCACGGGCTTTACAGAAAAGAAAGAAATTCCGTTCCTGTCGAAATCACATTTAAAG
Organism: uncultured Oscillospiraceae bacterium; assembly: GCA_900547095.1. Classification (GTDB taxonomy): domain Bacteria; phylum Bacillota; class Clostridia; order Oscillospirales; family Acutalibacteraceae; genus UBA737. The sequence continues at coordinate 32,547 of URFG01000003.1, read as the reverse complement.
CCGCAGCCGATAAGCCCTGCAAATGCTCTATGACATACGGAAAATTCACCGTGGAAAAATCAGGGCCTGCTCCGCAAAAATCAATAAACAAAGCGCTGACCGCTTCAGATATTGAAGAAAGCTTTAAAAAGCTCGGCTCCACACCCTACTTTTTAAACAATTCGGATATTAAAATCGATGAAAACATTTTCATTCCGAGCAAAGATCTGAACGAGTTAAGAAGAAACCTCTGCGAAAGCTTAAGCGAAAAAAGAATACAAGACAAAAAGAATGTTGTAAATGCGGTTTATAATTATGATAAAACTATTGTTAAAAACAATAACATAAGCAAGGAGATTATACTTAAAATTCCCGATATCAAGCGCATTCCCGTTAATACCTACGATATTTTCGGAATAATTCTTCCGCTTAAAAGCAGACCGGAAAAATCTTATCCGAAAACAAAACTTATAGCCGAAATTCCTAGGCTTATAACTGACGAAAATGCAGTATTAAATGAACTGAAAATTATGAAAAGCATCGGATTTTCATATGCGTTTTGCTCGGAACTTTCCGCAATAACTTTATCAAAAAAAGCAGGGCTTATACCTATAGGCGCGCCATCGCTTAATATCTGCAATTATGAGTCGGTAAGAGAGTTTGAAAAGTCAGGCGCTAAGATTAATTTTGTTTCCGCAGAAATTCAGGCTGAAGAAATTCCTCTTTTAAAAAGTGAAAACTTAGGCTGCTTTGCTTATGGCAGACTGCCTTTGATGATAACGGCAAACTGCCCTGTAAATAATTCCAAAGATTGCTCCGTTTGCAAAAAAAGAGGAGCAGTAAAAGACAGAATGGGAATAAGCTTCCCCGTTTGTTGTAAAAACGGATACTGTGAGATCTTAAATTCAAAGGTAACTTATCTTGCCGACAGGTTAAACGAATTAAATGTTAAATATCTTCTTTTAAGCTTTGAAAAAGAGAGCAAAAAAGAGATAGAAGAAACAGTGCGTAAATATAAATCAGGTTCGGGGCCTGACGGCGATTATACCAGAGGTCTTTATTTCAGAAACCTTTTATAGATCTAAAAAAACCGCTTTTATTAAAGCGGTTTTTAACATTTTTTGCTTACTTTATCATAAGTTCGCAGATTATTCTTGTATGTTCGGCAGGATCGTCTATCGATCTTCCTCCGATAAGGCAAGCCTCATCATAAAGAAGCTTTGAGTAATCCTTAAGTAAATCTTTGTCCGAGCCGAAAAGCGATTTCAGCTTATCGGCAACAGGGTTTGCGGAGCTTATTTCAAGAACAGTCTGCGCTTTTACAGGCGTGTTCTGCCCGGGCATAGAATTAAGCGTTTTTTCCATCTCAACCGAAATTCCGCCCTCGCTTGTAAGGCAAACAGGATGATTTTTAAGCTTATTCGTAAATCTTACGGAGTTTACTTTCGTGCCCAAGCTTTCTTTTATTGCGTCTAAGAGCTCTTTTTGTTCTGTGTTTATCTTTTCAAGCTCTTTTTTCTCCTCTTCGGTATCGAGATCAAGGTTTTCGTCGCATACATTTATAAACGTTTTTCCGTCGTAATCCCTCATCATTTTAAGAGCAAATTCATCGATATTTTCGGTAAGATAAAGAATTTCATAGCCTTTTTCTTTCACGGAGTCACACTGAGGGAGCAATTCTATGCGCTCTATAGTTTCCCCGCAGGCATAGTAAATATTTTTCTGATCCTCTTTAACCCTGCTTACATACTCAGAAAGGGTTACGGGCTTTTTCTCAAAGGATGACGTGAAAAGTAAAAGGTCTTTTAAGTTGTCTTTGTCAAGACCGTAATTATTATAAACTCCGAATTTTAATTGAGTACCGAAGTTTTTAAAGAATTTTTCGTAGGCTTCCCTATCGTTTTTGAGCATTTTTTCAAGCTCGGATTTGATTTTTTTCTCAACGGTTTTTGCAATCAATTTAAGTTGTCTGTCATGCTGGAGCATTTCGCGCGAAATATTAAGCGATAAGTCTTCACTGTCCACAAGACCTTTTACAAAGCTGAAATAATCCGGCAAAAGATCTGCGCATTTATCCATTATAAGCACGCCGCGCGAGTAAAGCTGAAGTCCTTTTTCAAATTCTTTAGTATAATAATCGAACGGTGCGGACTGCGGGATAAACATCAGCGCGTGAAAAGTCGCCTGACCTTCGGTGCTCGTGTGAATAACACGGGCGGGATCTTCGTAATCCATAAATTTTTCTTTGTAGAAATTATTGTATTCCTCGGGTTTTATTTCGCTTTTATTCTTTTTCCAAAGCGGAATCATACTGTTAAGCGTGCGGATCTCTGTCACATCCTCATATTCGCCCTCTTTACCCTCAACCGGCTTTTTAGTCACAAAAGGCATTTTTATAGGATGGCGGATATAATCGGAATACTTTTTGATAAGCTCGCTTATTCTGTACTGATCGAGATATTCGCTGTATTTTTCATCTTCGGTATCGGGTTTTATGTGCATTATAACTTCCGTGCCGACGGTTTCCTTTTCGCAAGGTTCAACAGTATATCCGGAAGCGCCCTCCGACTGCCATTCATAACCGCTGTCGGAATCGACAGATCTTGTCTTTACAGTAACTTTATCGCTTACCATAAACGCAGAATAAAAGCCTACGCCGAACTGACCTATTATGCTGACATTTTCATCAGTTTCCTTATTTTCCTGTTTAAAGGCGGAAGAGCCGCTTTTTGCGATAGTACCAAGGTTTGAGTCAAGCTCTTCTTTTGTCATTCCGCAGCCGTTATCGGAAACGGTAATGGTCCTGTTATCTTTATCAAGAGAAATATTAATAGCAAATTCATCGGGTTTTATTCCTATGGAGTTATCGGTAAGACTTCTGAAATAGAGCTTATCGATAGCGTCGGAAGAATTTGATATAATTTCCCTTAAAAAAATCTCTTTATGGGTATAAATGGAATTTATCATCATATCCATAAGCTTTTTTGATTCGGATTTAAATTGCTTTTTTGACATAATTATCACCTTTGATTAAATATTAAGATTAGACAATACAATCAGGATACAACGCTTCTCATAGCGGAAAATTTGTCCGATTGTATTGTCTATTATAATACTTATTTTTTAATAAATTGTGAATAACTTTAACGCTTTACTTGACAAATCGCTTTCTAATTGGTATTATATTTTTTGCGGCATATATTTGCGGATATGGCGGAATAGGCAGACGCGCTAGATTCAGGTTCTAGTGGTAGCAATACCATGCAGGTTCAACTCCTGTTATCCGCACCAAACAGTACAAATCCGAACCTAATACCAATCGGTGAAGGGTTCGGATTTGTCATTTTTTATGACTATCCGAACTTTAATGCAAAACACAAAAATTAAAATTCGGAGGTTGATTTTTATGAAAACAGAACTTAATAACATCGGTACTTGGGGCAGACTGCATTATGATTTTCTTTATCGCAATCAGAGGTCGGTTATCAATGCTATGCGGTTGAAAGGCACATTGCATGATTATCTTATGGGCATTGATAAAGACGCTGAGGATATGTTCAATCTTATTGTCAAGCAGACGGCTAAAATTGAGGGCGTAACCGAGCAACTCAAAGCTGTTGACCAAATGGAATGGATCCGCCGCATGAACAGTATCAGAAGCAGAGCAAGAGAATTTGTGCTTAAAGAGCTTATATACCAATAATACTCAAAAAGGCGAGGGACACTCATCTCTCGCCTTTATCCTTGCTTTTGCTCTTTTCTTGTTCGACTTTCCATGCCGCAAATTCAGCCTGTCCTTCTTTTGAAAGAAAGAATTCACGGATATCAGGTAACATTGTCCGTGCAATAGCTTCAAGAATATTGTCCGGAATCTCCGATGTTCCGAAACGGTTTCCGAAAATCCTGTATTTGATACGCACAAATAGTTGCTTGAAAATATTGCCGTATTGCAGATTATAAATGTCACGCCAATACGGTATCATTTGTTTTTTCAGTTCATTTATATCCATAGAATTCTCCGTTCAAAGGGTTTTAGGGGTGCGGGTGTCCGGCGGACACCTCTGCCAAAGGCAGAAGCACTGACCGAGCTGGCAGGCGAGACTGCCCTAACAAGTGCCGGGCAAGCGGCAGTATTTGGATATCCAAATGCGTTGCTTGCAAAGGCAATGTCGTGTGGACACAACGACGATGCTTGCTAAGACAATGCCATTATTCTATCCAAATAATTTTCCAATCATTTTCTTCTTTTCTGTGTCGGATAGATCAATCTCGGATAACATCAGTATGTAGATAAGCGGTAGTATAATCCGATACACGGCTACCTCTTTATCCGATAGAGGTTCTACTGAACCATGAGCAATTTTATTTCGATAATTCGCATAAACACTGCCGTATTTAACAGTTTGCTTAATGCCAAGATTGGTTTCGTTATATTTCAAAATGCTATCTAACACGGTCTTGTTTGCTTTGAAAACATAATTGAATTTTTCTTCTAACTGCCCTTCATAATGCTCGATTTGTTCACGACATTTTTTATAATAATCTTGTTCTTTTTTTGATAAGGATTTGCCATCCGAATTATTATCAATTCGTTCTAACGCAAGCTCCTTTGCGTTTCTAAAATCATTGTTGATATTACATTTGAAATTTGGAAATTTTGCAGAAAACAATCCTTCAAAGTTTAATGCCGTTATCAGCCATTTACCCGGATCAATGTATTTCCCATCATGCGCATTTTCGGGGAAATAATACCTTAATCGATTGTCATTTTTTCTAAGTGATGCAATGCAAGTAAATATGGCTGAAAGCTTTTCTTCCGGAATATCATCAATAGTAATTGAATTTAAGCGAGTGTTTTCATATTCTGTTTTATTTATGAAGATATGTACTGTTGCTGTTTTTTCAAAAAGACCTTCTTCATTTTTTGAACTTATATCTATATTCTTAAATGAGATATTAGAGTTGTAATTTGCAAAAGAAAGAAAATCATATAAAGCTAAAAAATCATCGATTATTCTTATTAAAGGATGAACTTTAGAGTGCTCAAATGTGAATAACGATTTGACTTTTCCAATACTTGTGGGTTCTTTATTGATTCGTACATGGCGAGAAATACTCAATTGACATTTTGAATCTAAATAGTTGAATTCTCGAGTAGTGTCTTGAAAAGGAGATAATTTAATATTGATTTCACCAGTCCAATTTTCAATATCCATGTCAAGATTAATTGCTTTTTGAGGCGAAAAAAATGTGTTTATTGCATCCGATTCAAATGAACTGCGGTTATATGTAAAGTCACAGGGGCTGCCCATATTACTGTTTGAAATAGCATATCCTTGAATGGAAAATGATGCAGCAAATCCAAAGTAGTCTTTGGAAAATTTGCAGCGCAAAAAACGTATATCTCTGTTTCCGGCTGTAACTCCTTGAATCACATCTATTTCATCAGCGTCATTAAAATCATTTATGTACTGAAAAGGCCCGCCAATAATCCTTACAAATCTATCATCTAACACAAAATGATATTTTTTGTCCTTGTATACTAATACTCCATACAAATCGTTGTTCATTATTTCACCTCGTCGAAACAATCTATATTTTAAATAATATAAAATCACAAACCCATAACAGCAATGTAAAAGTATTGACATCTCAATACTTTTGTGGTAACATAGAGAAAAGGGAGGTATCAAATATGGCTTTTTCTTATAAACCGCTTTGGAAATTACTTATTGATAAAGAAATGACCAAAAAGCAATTAATGGAGGCTACCGGTATTTCAAAATCAACAATGGATAAAATGGGCAGGGGCGAACAAGTTTCTTTAGATATCATTGATAGAATCTGTACCTATTTCAATTGTGATGTTAAAGAAATTATGGAGCATTTACAGGAGGCACAAAAATGAGCACGGTAAATACCTTAATAAAATGGCCCGGCGGTAAAGCCAGAGAAATCAAATATATTGAAAACTTGATACCCAAATTCAACAGATATATTGAGCCGTTTTTTGGCGGGGGTGCTATGTATTTTTATTTGCATCCTCAAAAAGCAATAATAAACGATATCTCAAATGATTTAACAAGCTTTTACAGATTAGCCAAAGAGCAGAATAAATTGTTCTACACTTACTTGTGTGATTACGATGCCTTACTTAACGGGGTACTCACATTTTGCGATGAACAATATTCGATAATTGACAATATTTATTTGTGTGCTAAGAATAACAACGACAAAGCTGCTACAAGTTCGGCTGTCAACGAAATCTGTTCCAAAATGATTGTTAAACTACCAAAAACATCGTTTAATAATCTTGTCCTTAATCGGAATGACCTTGAAAAAGAAATTGTTGCTAATGTCATAGATAAGCTAAACCGAACCATCAAAAATGAAGAAAAGGCACCTTTTTGTAGCGATGACTTAAAAGAAAATTTAATCACCGGTTTTGTCAGCGGATTGTATATGTACTTTAGGTCCGTTTATAATGACATACTTTTATGTCGAAAGAAAACGCCAAATCAGGAATACAATATAGCCAATTTCTATTTCATCAGAGAATACTGCTATGGCTCTATGTTTCGATATAACGGAAAGGGAGAATTTAATATTCCTTATGGCGGAATGTCTTACAACAGAAAGTCTTTCAAATCAAAAATAGATAATATCTTTTCAAGTGAAACATCCAACAGATTTGAGGGTACCGATATTTATTGCAAGGATTTCGAAGACTTTTTCTCGTCTGTACAGTTGCAAGATGATGACTTTATGTTTTTGGATCCGCCTTATGATACCGATTTTTCAGATTATGAAGGTAAGAATTTTAGTAAAAACGATCAAAAAAGATTAGCCGACTCGCTGAAAAAGACAAAAGCTAAGTTTGTTTTGATAATCAAGAATACAGATTATATTTACTCCTTATACGAAAACGACTTTAACATTTACAGCTTTGACAAAACTTATACATACAATGTCAGAAGCCGCAATGAAAGAAATGTTGAGCATTTGATTATAACAAATATTCAACCCACCGCATCAGTACATGCTATTTAATTGTTTTCTTTAATTCTTCAATTGTCATGGGACGTATCGAATTATGATGAATCATCCTATGACAATTGGCACAAAGCGGTTTAACATTTTTAATAGCTTCTGATATATAGCTTTCAAATCCGTCATCGGAATACTGACAAATGGGACTTTCATGGTGAATTTCAATATAGTCTTTTCCGACATCACCATATTTTTCTTCAAAACAAAATCCGCAAATAGTACAACGGATCTTACCGTCCTTAGACTTATAATGTTCAATTGCGACATTACGTAATCGTTGAGAGCGCAATCTTGTCTTTGACTTTTTAATAACCGATGTACCTTCTGATATCATTTCATCCTCACTGTAAACAAGTAGCGAGTGCTTCTTTCCGACGGATTTTTCTATGCTTTCAATAGCTGTTGTGAAATCTTCACAAGTGAATTTGTTTGAAAACAAATAACATATCGCTTCAAGATTTTCTCTTAAGTATTCTTCTCCTGCGTCCGTTAGTAAGTATCTTCCTTTGCTATCTAATGAAGTGTATATGTCCATTGAGTTAGTTGCCCTGTGGGATTTAAGATTTCGAACTTTTTGAGAAAACTTAGTGTCGTGACGACCATCGAGTATTTTGGCATCTTCTCCAGTTGGGTTGAATACCGCTGTTAATTCTTCAATCAAGTCAGAAGTTGACGTAGCCCCGTCTCTTTTAATAATATAAAGCGTCGGAAGTATTAATGTTTTTTCTTCAATTCTCATTATAGTTCTCCTGCTCTTTTGCAAGCAGCGTCAAAATAAGATTTATCTATTTCGCAACCTACAAATCTTCTGCCACATTCTTTTGCGGCCACGGCTGTTGAACCCACTCCCATAAACGGATCAAAAATAATATCGCCGGGATTACTTGCAATATTAATAATATGAGACAGTAGTTTAACAGGCTTTTGGGCTGGGTGCTTGGGATTTCTTAATCTTTCAGGTGGCATACATATCGGAGATTCAAAGAAATTATGCATTTCATTTTGATTGGAAAAATTCCACTTATGTCCCTTATTCCACATACAAATAATCATTTCACAGCTATTCAAAAAACCATTTTTATATATTTTGGGGGCAGGATTGGTTTTGTGCCAAATAAAAAACTGAAATGTGTCAAATTCCGGATCAAACACCTCGTGCCACTTTCCGATTAGATTATAGCTTGTGAAAACAAAAATGTTTCCGTCGGGTTTGATTATTCTTTTGAAATCGGTTAATAAATCCTTAGGTTCTAACAGAACGTTGTCCCAATCGGCAATATCATTATTCATTGCTTCTCTTCCGGGTAATGGTATGTTTCCGGTAGAATATTGAGCAATGTTATACGGCGGATCTGTTAATATCAAGTCAATGCTGTTGTCGGGTATTATTTTCATATACTCCAAACAATCGGAATTAATCATTCTTGCCATATCATTCTCCAATGCAATCACTAATCATATCGTTAATGCGTTTATTAAGGTCGATTTCTTCAAGCGCCTCTCTGTATATCGTTGTAAAATCATCAAATGTGATTCCACGAGGCAAAATTCTATTCCAAAAGTTTGCGCCAATTAGAAACATATCAGGATAACTTAAATGCTTTTTAACAGCACCTTTCCATGTGTTACCTTCGCCATCTTTGTTATAAAGGGTAGCAAAATATGCTTTGCAGTTAGTTATTCCCATATCAACATAAATAGTCAATAGTTTTTCAACATTAGAGGGAGCATTTGAACTATCTAAATCCCCGCCGGCTTTCAATTCCATAACATTCCAATTTTCGCCGTCAAAAAATGCCAAATCAACTGGTTTGGTAAAGATATTATTTGTTCTATATTCTGTCGAAAGAGGAAGCAGTTCTGCTTCACACGAACGATGGTTAACACCGCTTTCAACACGAGCTGTGCCTCTGCCTTGAGCCTCATTGTTTGCTCTAAACGCAGCAATTCTGCCTCTTAAGTCACCATTAAAAGTGTCCACATCCGTAACAACAATTTGTCCGGTCACAGTTGCTGGATTAATATCATGTCTTAAATTACGAGGATTAACTATAGCAGGTACATTTTCTTCACCAAAAGTCAAACGTGCTATTCTCTTTGCGCAAGTTTCAATGGCAAAACCACTCTTCGATTCAAAACTGCTAACAAAAACCATGCTGGCAGTAATTCTTTCATCCATTTGGCTCAAAAGAAAGTTATTAACTTTACGAGTGTAGTTTGCATAAAAATCGGCTTCAATAAGATTGGTCAAATTCGAAAACTCTTCAATTACAATTTGTTTGATTGTGTTTCTCATTTTATTTTCTCCTCAATAAATAACATATATGTTTCTATTTCCAGCGCATCAGCGATACGCTGAATATTTTCAAGTGAAATACTACGGCGATAACATTCGATTGCGCTAATATAAGTGCGGTGCATTCCGCACTTGTCGGCAAATGCTTCTTGAGAAAGACCGGTAGCGTGACGATATTTTTTGAGGTTGTCTGCGAAAACTTTTACAATATCCATATTTACATTCCTCCAATAATATAGTATAATACAAATGAATACAATGCGTCTACATACAATGAGTATCTATACAGTTGTAACCTTGTCTTATCAAGCACTGGGTTTGAGCACTCGAATCCGGCTCGGCATTGCCTCCGCAAGCAACGCATTTGCTTGCGCAAACACACGGCGTTGTCTCAGCAAGCACTGAATTTGGCTATCCAAATTCGCTTGTCGCTTTCGCCGCTTGTTAGGGAGATCCCTAACACCCCAAAATCCAGATAACATCAAGGAAAACTTGTGTTATAAACCCCAAAAGAAAGGCAGGTGAAAAGAAATGAAAGGCGTAATCTATGCGAGATATTCTTCGGATAATCAGCGTGAAGAATCTATTGAAGGACAGCTTCGCGAATGCAAGGCCTTTGCCGAAAAGAATGACATTCAAATTGTAGAAACCTACATTGACCGTGCGCTATCGGCAAGAACCGACCGCCGTCCTGACTTTCAGCGAATGATAAAAGACAGTGCAGGCAGAAAATTTGAGGTCGTTATTGTTTGGAAACTTGACCGCTTCGCACGGGATAAATACGATTCGGCGCACTACAAACGCATTTTGAAAAATAACGGTGTTAAGGTCGTTTCCGCAACCGAGGCTATTTCAGCCGGTGCTGAAGGCATTTTGCTCGAATCAATGCTTGAAGGAATGGCAGAGTATTACTCGGCTGAGCTTTCGGAAAAAGTCATACGGGGACTGACTGAAAATGCACTGAAATGCAAATTTAACGGCGGCACATTGCCGATCGGATATATCATTGACAGTGAGCAGTATTTTCAGATTGATCCCCTGACGGCTCCGGCGGTGCTTGACGCATTTAAGCATTATGCAGACGGGGCGTCGATGCGTGAAATTACCGATGAAATGAATCTGAAAGGTGTTCGCACTAAACGTGGCGGTAAAATCAGCATTAACAGCGTCACCCGAATGTTACATAACCGCAAATATATCGGCGAATACAAGTATAATGATATTGTCCAACCGAGCGGCATTCCGGCAATCGTGCCTGAAGATTTGTTCAACCGTGTGCAGGAGCGTATGGCGGCAAATAAAAAAGCTCCGGCAAAACACAAAGCCGAAGACGAATATCTATTGACAACAAAGTTGTTTTGCGGCAAGTGCCAATGTTATATGGTCGGTGAAAGCGGAACAAGCAAAACCTCTCATGTGCATCGGTATTACAAATGTGCAAGCGTAAAAAATCACAAGGGTTGCGACAAGAAATCGGTCAAAAAAGAATGGATCGAAAACCTTGTGATTGAGCAAATTAAAAATCTGATTTTTGATGATGATTTGATAGAAAAGATTGCCGATAAAGTAGTGGCTTTGCAGGGCAAGGAAAATACAACATTACCTCTGCTGAAAAAGCAATATGCCGACACGCAAAAATCTATTGATAATATGCTTGATGCCATTCAGCAAGGTATCTTGACGGCTTCAACAAAAGAGCGGCTCGAAAGCCTTGAAAAGCAGAAAAGCGAATTGTCTGTTCAAATCGTTAAAGAAGAAATGGCAAAGCCTATGCTTTCACGGGAGCAGATTGTTTTCTGGTTTCACAGATTCAGAAAACTGGACGCAAAGAAGCTTGAGCACCGTCGCAGGCTTATCGACAGTTTTGTCAATGCGATTTTCCTTTACGATGACAGGATTACGTTCACATTCAATTACAAAGACGGTTCAAAAACAATAACTTTCGCCGAGCTTGAAAAATCAGGCTTGGGTTCGGATATCAGTGCACTCGCTGCACCAAAAAGCTTAATAGCGGAACCGAAAACTAAAAGTTTTCGGTTCCGCTATTCTATTTTTATAATATAACAGCGAAATAGAATAAACTCAGTCCTAAATTTAAAATACCTTCTGTCAAGAAAAAAGGCCGGGCAAATAAGCCCGGCTTTAAATTCCTGCTACATTAAATTTTCATCATAAACCGCCCGCTCGCCGCCGATAAATTTCGGTCTTACCCTTGCCGCGAGCACTATCGCTTTACCGATATTTCTCTGCTTAAGCCTTAGCGGAACGGCAACCTTTTTAAGGTGCATTCCTATAAGGGTTCCGCCTATATCTATTCCGGCGTCGGCTTTTATTTCTTCTATCGCCACAGGGTCATTAAAATTTTTATATGCCGCCGTAGCAAAAGAGCTTCCCGCTTTAGGCTGAGGCACGACATTTACTATCTCCTCGCCTTTCAGCACTTCCCTTTCGACGATTATCGCGCGGTTTAAATGCTCGCAACACTGTGCGGCGATATAAATCCCCTCTTTTGAAAATACGGAATAAAGGCCTTTAAAAATTGCGTCGGCAATTTCGGGAGTGGAATGATTGCCGGGATTTTCCCCTATCACTTCGCTTGTGGAACAGCCTACAACGACCGTCTGTCCCTTTTTAAGCCGCGCGGCCTCAAAAAGCTCTTTTGCGGCATTATTTGCCTCTTTTTCGATCTGCTTTAAAAACTCTTTGTCGGATGTATGAAAAACTGTTTTTGTCATATTAAACCCCTATTTAAATAATTTTTGTTTTAATCCGGTTTTTTCAAATATCATCGCAAGCACTGTTCCGATTATAAGACCTGCCGCTGCCTGAACGCAGTTGCCGGGTATACTCAGCGCCGCGGCGCTTCCCTTTCCGAGGAGCAAAGCGGCATATCCGAAATATCCCAAAACCATTACAGCCTCGCTTGCAAGACCGCTTACGATATATCCTGCCGGAGCAGGAGCGGATTTAAAAGCTTTTATAATTATCGCACAAAGCGCGCCCATTATTGCTTTTATTATAAGAGTGCCCGGAGCATAGTAAAGATATCCCGCAATCACATCAGTGAGCATTGAGCCCACACCTGCCGCCGCAGCGCCGTACCACGGGCCTAAAAACCAGCCCGAAAGCAACACAAAGCAATCTCCGAGGTTAACATACCCATTCATCGGAGAGGGAATTTGAATTACAATTGTTGCAACGCATACGAGCGCCGCCATAAGAGCGCTTATTACTATTTTTTTAAGATTTTCCGATTTCATATTCATCACACCTGACTTTTTGTTAAAAACAGTATAATGTGATTTTGGTATTATTTCAATAGTCAAAACAAGATAAAATATAAATACCAGATTATATAACTTCTATGGAATATATTTCTTCAAATCTTATTTTTTCGTTATCCAAAGCGAGGTATTTAAAAGCGAGATTTATTTCAGTCACTTTTCCTTTAAACATTATATTATGAAAATCTTTAAAGCAATCTATTTTTACATTCTGACCTTTTTTAAGATTAATAATTATTTTAGAATTTATTATCTGCTGTTCTTCGGGAATCTCGTGAAGTTTTACGCGGCTGTGCTTCTCTTCTTTTTCGGCGAGAGCCTCTTTGAGGCCTTTCATAGCGTCAAACGGAATAAATTGCTTCGCTCTGTTTTGCCTTTCCATCATATTTATGCATTATGGCCTCCTATCAGCTTATTTCTTTCGATCTGCATAGCGCTTTCGAGAAAATCTGTGCCTTTTAAAAGAGAATTTTTTCCGAATTTTCCGTAGAGAGAAAGCACTGTTTTATTAAGCTCCCTTTCACGTCTTATCTCGTCAAAATCGGAAAACAGGTCATATCCGTAGCAGTCCTCGCTTTGTATACCGCCGAAGCTTATTCCCACTCTTCTTATCGGAGCATTTTTATTTTTTATACCCTCATAAAGCCTGATCGCATAAGGCAAAAGCTCAGAATAAAGCGCGGTGGGAGCGATTATTTTTATTCCTTTCCTGTAAGACTCTTCATAATTCCCGGAATAACCTATATAAAGATTTATCTTCCCTGCTATCACTTTTCTTTTCGTAAGCTCGTAAGTTCCCGATAAAGTCATTTCCCTTATTATGGTTTCAAGCTCTTTGTAGCTGTAATCCCTTGGAAGTATCTGAGAAAGAGAAACCGATCTGCTTTTGCTGTTATAGTTTTTTATATCCTCCATAAGACAGCTTTCTTTCCCTAAAGAATGATCTATCATAAGCTCCGCGTCTATTCCGAAAAGCTTATATAAAATTTCCTGCGGAGCAAGCGCAATATCGCGCATCGTGAAAATTCCGCGGCTGCTTAGCCGTTTTGCCGTGTTTGTGCCTATCATCCAGAAATCCGTGAGAGGTGTGTGATCCCACAGCGTTTTTTTATAAAGCTCTTCATTTAAAAAGCCTATATGAGAAACAGTATGCTTGGCGGTGATATCAAGCGCCACTTTGGCAAGATAAAGGTTGGTGCCTATACCAACCGTTGAGGGTATTGCAAGCTTGTTCGCTATTTCATTCATAAGCTTTTTTGCGAGTGATAATGCGTCGGTTTTCATACTTCTCAAATATCCCGTCACATCTATAAATGACTCGTCTATCGAATAAGTGTGGATATCCTCGGGAGAAAAATAATCAAGATATATGGAATAAATTTCGGCGCAGTAATCAATATAAAGCTGCATTCTCGGGCGTGCGATAAGATATTTTATATTTTTCGGAATTTCGGAAAGCCTGCACCGATTTTTCACCCCGAGCCTTTTAAGTTTCGGAGTAACGGCAAGGCAAAGCGCATTTTTGCCCCTTGCGGGATCGGCTACTACAAGCGAGGTTTCAAAAGGATTGAGTCCCCTCTCGGCGCATTCCACCGAGGCATAAAATGTTTTCATGTCTATACATAAATAGTATCTTTCAGGCTCCATATCTTCACCTTTTGCTCAAAATCGCAGAACAAATGTTCTATTTCTGATTATACAAAAGCGGAAGTTAAAAGTCAAGCGGATAATAATTCCAATTTCAGCTATCCTGCTTTTTTATACTTTTCGGCAATTTCCCTGTAACGGATTTAAAAACATACGAAAAATATGCAGGCGAAGAAAAGCCTAAAATTTCCGCTGTTTCGGCACAGCTTTTTCCCATTTTTAAAAAATCATAAGCCTTGCTTATTTTAAGCTCCGTAAAATATCTGTTCACACCTATTCCAGCGTTTTTCTTAAAAGTATTTTTAAGAGCGGTTTCACATACTCCGCAAACTTTTGCAATTTCCTTAATATCGGAATTTTCATTCAAATGGTTTTTCATATATTCGACCGCAGCCGTATAAACAGGAGAAACCGAGCCGCCCGATCCATTGAAAAAGGATTCTTTTAAAATCATATCCAAAAAAACATCAAAAAGTTTCTGAACATTCACTGAATTACTCTCTTGCTCAATTATTATTTTCAGAAGATTACGACCGGAGTTTGAAAGCTTAAAAAGCAAAAAACTTTCCTTGAAAAAAAGTTCGGGACTATTAAACATAAACACAACGAATTTTGTGTCTTTAATACATTTATTGCGATGAAAAAAGAAAGGAGCGCCCAAAAGAATATCATTTTTCTTCAGCCTTAAAACAGAGCTGTCATAAACGATCTCCATTTCTCCATCAAGCACAATATTGATTTCAAATCCTCCGTGGCGGTGGCCCTTGAAAGCATAAGAGTTATTAAAATCATAATTATAAAAGTTATTTAAAACAGTATTCATAAAGCACCCGATATTATAATTTTTTTACCTAAAATCGTATTTACAACCGACTTTTTTATAATTATACTATAGGTAAATTAATTTTTCAATCAGAAAGGAAAATTGCGATGGAAATAAAAATTCTTGAAAATGAATATTGGTGGGGATGCGCAAGCCATTTCAGAGCTCCGCAGAAATTTCCGTTTTCCGGCAAAGATGAATTCAGCTTTGATTTAAGGGTAAATACTTCAAATCAATCTGCACCGATATTAATCTCTTCAAAAGGCAGAGTTATTAAAAGCGATAAGCCTTTTGCTTTCACTGTTAAAGACGGAATTATAATTATAACCTTCGGAGAAACAGAACTTTTAAATATGGGCAGCTGCCTTAAAGAAGCTTATCTTTCGGCTGCTGAAAAATATTTTCCTTTTGAAAAAAGAACAATTCCGGATGAATTTTTCTCAATTCCGCAATATAATACCTGGATGCAATTTAATTACGAGCCTACAGCCGAAGGAGTTCTTAAATATGCTTACGATATTATAGATAACGGCTTTCAGCCCGGTATACTTATGATAGACGAAGGCTGGCATACCCGTTACGGAATATGGGAATTTGATAAAGCAAAATTCCCCGACCCTAAAAAAACGATCGAAGAGCTTCACTCGCTCGGTTTTAAGGTTATGCTGTGGGTAGTTCCGTATGTTACTCCCGACGGAAAATATTTTGCTACATCATTAAACAAAGATTTTGATCCTGTAAATTATAATAAACGCTATGTTAAAAATAAAGACGGTCAAATTATGTATTTTGCCTGGTGGAACGGTTACAGTGCGCTTTTAAATCTTTTAGAAGAAACCGATAATTCCGAGTTTAATAAAAAGCTTAAATTTCTTGTTGACGAATATAAAATAGACGGTTTTAAATTTGACGGTGCAAACGCCTGCACGCTTCGTGAACGCAACCAAAGAAACGGATTATCAAGCGATTCTTTTGATTCCCATAAATATTCTGAGGCTTATAATGAGCTGGGTAAAAAATATAAATATCACGAATTTAAAGATACCTACAATATGAGCGGAAAATCCATCGCTGAACGCCTTTGTGACAGAGATCATACTTGGGAAGGAGAAGGTCTTTCCTCGCTGATTCCTATGGCGCTTAGAGCAGGCTTGCTCGGCTATCCTTATATTTGCCCCGATATGGTAGGCGGAGGAAACTGGACAGTTAAAGTTAATATAGAAAAGCTGGATCAGGAGTTGTTTGTGCGAATGGCTCAGGCTTCAGCACTTTTCCCGATGATGCAGTTTTCCTGGGCGCCGTGGGAAGCGCTTGATAAAGAGCATTTTGCTTTAGTTAAAAAAGCTGCGGATCTGCACGCAAGTATGGCTGATACATTTTTAAAATTAGCAGACCACGCTTCATTAAGCGGCGAGCCGATTATGCGGACACTTGAATATTACGATCCCCATAAAGGCTATGCGGAAATTGACGACGAATTTATGCTCGGCGACGATATTCTTGTTGCCCCTGTTATGAAAAAAAGCGCCAAAAGCCGAAATGTTGTTTTCCCGAAAGGTTCATGGCAGGATCAGAACACCGGAAAAATTTATAAAGGAAATTCATCTGCTGAAGTTAGTGCAGACATTTCGGTTCTCCCCTGGTTTAAAAAAGTCTAAAAAACAAAACCCGCAGTCAGTAAAATTACTGACTGCGGGTTTTTTGGTGGAGCATAGCGGGATCGAACCGCTGACCTCTACACTGCCAGTGTAGCGCTCTCCCAGCTGAGCTAATGCCCCGTAAAAAAAACGGTACAGCTAATTATAACATACAATATAAATAATTGTCAATAAAAATAAAAAAATTTTTAAAAATCAGGAATAATTATTGATTTTGTAAAATTTTGTTATATAATGCTATAAGAGAATTCAAAAAGGAGCACGTATATGGAAATGAATATTTCAAAAAACATCAGATACATCGGAGTGAACGACAAAAATATCGACCTTTTCGAGGGGCAATACACAGTGCCGAACGGAATGTCTTACAATTCTTATGTTATAATTGATGATAAAATTGCTGTTATGGATACTGTTGACGCAAATTTTACAGACGAATGGCTTGGAAATTTAAAGCGCGAATTAAGCGGGAAAAATCCCGATTTTCTTATTGTTCAGCATATGGAGCCCGACCATTCGGCTAACATTTTAAACCTTTTAAATTCCTATCCCGACTGCAAGCTTGTAACAAACACTAAAGCGCTTGCAATGATAAAAAACTTTTTTAATATTGACCTGACGGAAAAAACCGTACTTGTAAAAGACGGCGATACACTCTCCCTCGGAGCGCACACTCTTAACTTCATTTTTGCTCCTATGGTGCATTGGCCCGAAGTTATGGTAACCTATGAGAGCAAAGAAAAAGTCCTTTTCTCTGCGGACGGTTTCGGAAAATTCGGTGCCTATGATACCGACGAGGACTGGGCGTGCGAAGCGAGAAGATATTATTTCGGAATTGTGGGTAAATTCGGAGTTCAGGTTCAAAACCTGCTTAAAAAAGCGGCGACGCTTGATATCGAAAAAATATGCCCTCTTCACGGACCGGTACTGACAGAAAATCTCAGTTACTATTTAAATCTTTACGATATCTGGTCTTCCTACAGATCCGAAACAAAAGGCGTATGCATTTGTTACACCTCTGTTTACGGAAATACCGAAAAAGCGGCAAACCAGCTTGCCGAAAAGCTTAAACAAAAAGGCTGTGAAAAAACAGCGATCAACGATCTTGCAAGGTGCGATATGGCGGAAGCCGTGGAAGACGCATTCAGGTACGACAGGCTCGTTCTTGCGACAACTACATATAATTCCGATATTTTCCCCTTTATGAAAGAGTTTATCGAGCATCTCACGGAAAGAAATTTTCAGAATAAAACAATAGCCTTGATCGAAAACGGCTCCTGGGCGCCCACCGCCGCGAAAATAATGCGCGATAAATTTGAAAAGAGCAAAAATATAATCTTTACAGAACAAACAGTAAAAATCATATCCGCTTTAAATGACGAAAACGAAGAGCAGTTGGAAGCTTTAGCCTGCGAGCTTTGCGGAAAATAAAAAGAAATCGGCTTTTTTAGCCGATTTCTTTATTTTATCACATATTTAATTATCAGCTCGCACGAAAGCGCTCCGCCGCTCGCACCTGCGGCAACGACTACAAGGCTTGACTTTTTCCACCCCAAAATAAAAGCGACAATAAATCCGCATATCGCAGAGTAAATATTGCCTGTGGCGTATAAAAACCCGGGAACCGTCATACAAGACAAAACCGCATACGGCATATAATGCAAAACAGATAAAAGATATCTATTGGTGATTTTTTTCTTTAAAAGCACCATAGGGAGCATTCTTATAAGATAAGTTACTCCTGCCATTACTGCCAGACTGCATAAAAATCTTGACCAATTCATCAGTCTTCCCCTCCCGTTTCTTCCTGAACTTCAATGGGCTTTAAAGCCGCCATTATACAAGAGGAAATAAGCGCGCAGATTATTATGACAAATCCGCTTTGCACCGATTTAAGGAAAGGAATATATTTAAATGCACAGCTAAGTGCCACCGATATTGCCACGCACGCAAGAACGCTTTTATCGCTGTGCGCAACGGGCACGACTATTGCTATAAACATTCCGTAAATCGCAAGATTAAGAGCATTTATAAGAACTGCGGGCAAAATATTACCTGCCGCGGCGCCTATGACCGTGCCAATGCTCCAACCGATATAAGGGGACAAAATAAGTCCGTACATATACTGCCGGTTCAGCATTCCGGGCTTTGAGGCGCCGATAGCAAAAATTTCGTCGGTATTAACAAACGAAAGGATAAACCTATCAAGCGTTGTTACAGACTTATCAAACCTCTGCGAGAGAGAAACCGACATAAGCGCATATCTTAAATTGATTATAAGCTGGCTAAGAGCGAGCTCAAAATAAGCTCCGCCCGAAACTATTATCGGCACAGCCGCAAGCTGACCTGCCGAAGTGACATTCGCCATAGAAATAAGTGTTGCCTGAAAAGCGGAAAGCCCCTGTGAAACCGCAGATATTCCAAAAGCAAACGCAACCGCAAGATAGCCTATACAAACAGGCATACCGTCCTTAACCCCGCTTAAAAACCTTTTATCATTCTGCATAAATTCACCCCGCGTGAGAATGCATAGAACATTATAGCTCAATTCACAAAATTCTTCAACTGATTTTTATTTTTTATTAAAATTAGTGCTTTTTGCATAATATTTTTTAAAAACCGCAGATTTTAAAAATTACTTTTGTGAATTTTGACTAAAATTTTAATATTTTTTATCTATAATAACACTTGAAAAATACTTATGAATATTGTATCATATAAGAGTGAACAATATAAAAAGAAATATACCTTGATTTTATGGAGATATGAAAATGAATAATTACAGTGCAGCAAAACTTTCAGAAATGCTTGAACTTAAGCTTTCGCACAACTTCGGCGTTACTCCCGAACAGGCAGACGACGATATGTTTTATAAAGCCTGCGTTTTGGTTCTTCTTGATATAATGAGCGACAGAAAGGCCGCTTTCAGAAAAAAGGTCGACGAACAGGGTGCAAAAACCGTTTATTACCTTTCTATGGAATTTTTAATGGGCAGATCGCTTAAAAACAATCTTTTTAATCTCGACCTTACAGAAAATATGAGGCAGGCTCTTAAAAAATATAATGTCAAGCTTGAAAAGCTCTATGATTTCGAGCCCGACGCAGGCCTCGGCAACGGCGGACTCGGCCGTCTTGCGGCATGCTTTTTAGACGCACTTGCTACCGGCGGTTACAGCGCTATGGGTTACTGCATAAGATACGAGCTTGGTATTTTCAGACAGAAGCTTGTTGACGGCTGGCAGACCGAAATGCCCGATTTCTGGCTTCCCGGCGGAGGTGTTTGGCTTGAGCAGCGCCCTTCTTCCGCGGTAGACGTTCATTTTGACGGATATATCGACGAGTGGTGGGATGGCAGTTATCACCATGTTGAGCATAAAGATTTCCATAATGTTCATGCTATGCCTTATGACCTTAAAGTCGCAGGAAAAGACGGCAAGACCGTCAGTGTTTTAAGGCTTTGGAGCGCAGAGTGCGAAGACTTTAATATGAGTGCGTTTAATCAGGGCGACTATGTGAGAGCTTTGGAGCAAAGAGCTATGACAGAGGCTATCTCCAAGGTCTTATACCCCGAAGATAACCATATCGAAGGAAAATCTTTAAGATTAAGACAGCAGTATTTTCTCGTTTCCGCGTCTATCCAGGATATTCTCAGAAGACATATGAGAAAATACAACTCTCTTGAAAATCTTCCCGAAAAAGTCGCAATTCATATAAACGATACTCATCCCACCCTCGCGATCCCCGAGCTTATGCGCCTTTTGCTTGATGAGTGCGGATATTCCTGGGAAAAAGCTTGGGGCATTGTTACTAAAACAATGGCTTACACTAACCACACGATCATGAGCGAGGCTCTTGAATGCTGGCAGGAAAGCCTTTTCAAAGAAAGACTTCCGAGAATTTATATGATAGTCAAGGAAATCGACCGCAGATACAGAGAGCATATTTTAAACACTACAGGCGACAGAGCACTGGTTGAAAAAACGGCTATTATTCAGAACGGCGTAATCAGAATGGCAAACCTCTGCGTTGCCACCTGCCACACGGTAAACGGCGTTTCAAAGCTCCACAGCGATATAATCAAAAACGAGCTGTTTAACGATTATTATAAGCTTACTCCCAAAAAGTTTACTAACGTTACAAACGGAATTGCTCACCGCAGATGGCTCTGCCAGGCTAATCCCGAGCTTTCAAAGCTTATTACTGATCTTATCGGCGACGGATTTATCCTCAATGCTTCTGAGCTTTCAAAGCTTAAAGCTTATTATGATGATGAAACGGTATTAAAAAAGCTTGCAGAAATAAAGCTCAATAATAAAATCAGACTTTCTAATTATATCAAATCGAATTATTCTATTGATATCGATCCTCATTCTATCGTGGATATGCAGGTCAAAAGACTTCACGAATACAAGCGCCAGCATATGAACGCGCTTCATATAATCAGAGATTATCTTTATATCAAAAATAATCCCAATGCTTCTTTCACTCCCAAAACTTATATTTTCGGAGCAAAAGCGGCTTCGGATTATCTCTTTGCTAAAGAAATAATTCAGATGATCTATAAGCTTTCAAAGGTTATAGACAACGACCCGGCGCTTAAAGGAAAAATCAAAGTCGTATTCTTAGAAGACTATAAGGTAACTTTAGCGGAACTTATGATACCTGCGGCAGAAATAAGCGAGCAGATTTCCCTTGCTTCCACAGAAGCCAGCGGAACAAGCAATATGAAATTTATGCTTAACGGAGCTGTTACATTAGGTACGGAAGACGGCGCAAATGTCGAGATACACCAGGCTGTCGGAGATGATAACATCATAATCTTCGGAATGAGAACTCCCGAAGTTCTAAATCTCCAAAAAAGAGGTTACAATCCCCAGCTTTATTATAACAACAATTCTGAATTAAGAGCCGCACTCGACTTTATAGGCAAGGGTATCGACGGCAAGAAATTCGATAATATTTACAACACTCTTAAAACCGTTGACACTTATATGGCTCTCGGCGATTTTGCCGATTATTGCCTTGCGCAGGATAAGGCGACCGAGCTTTATAAGGACTCGCTTAAGTGGAACAGAATGTCGCTTGTAAATATCGCAAATTCCGGAATTTTTGCCGCAGACAGATCAATTAAAGATTATGCCGATAATATCTGGCATATAAAACCGGTTAAATAATATATGAATTATTAT
Source organism: uncultured Oscillospiraceae bacterium (assembly GCA_900547095.1). GTDB lineage: Bacteria > Bacillota > Clostridia > Oscillospirales > Acutalibacteraceae > UBA737. The sequence continues at coordinate 10,621 of URFG01000003.1, read as the reverse complement.
CCATTCGATTCAAAATCAGAGCTTTATAAATCAAAAAAAGGCGCCTTGGCCGCAGATACAGATCTGCGGCTGAGGCTTCTGCTGCATAAAGACGCTCAGTGCGGCACGGCTTATCTCATTTTAAAAAATGACAGCGACTCTATCGATACCTATATTCCCCTTTTAAAAACAGGCGAAGCCTTAGAAGATTATTTCTTTTATGAAACTACTCTTAATTTAAAAGAGGGGCTTTATTTTTATGCCTTTAAGTATACAAGTCCTTTTGGTGATTTTTTCGTTACAAAAGAAAACGAAGGCAGAGGAATAGTATCAAAAGAATATCCCGAATTCTGGCAGCTGACGGTATTTGAAGACGACGGAAATAAACCCGAATGGCTAAGCGGAGGAATAATTTATCAGATATTCCCCGATAGATTTTTTGACGCCGATAAGCCTCTTTGCAGTCCTTTTAACGATAGGCATATCGTAACCGATAAATCCGCAAGACCTGCATACAGGCAGGATATCTCCCCCGATTTTTTGGGCAACGATTATTATTGCGGAAACCTAAAAGGAATAGAAGAAAAGCTTGATTATTTAAAAAGCCTCAATGTTACCTGCATTTATTTAAATCCTATTTTCGAGGCTCATTCTAATCATAGGTATAACACCGCCGATTATTTAAAGATCGATCCTTTGCTTGGAAATAAAAAAGATTTCGTTTCGCTGTGCAAAGCGGCACACAAAAAGAATATACATATTATTCTTGACGGTGTGTTTTCTCACACAGGCGACGACAGCTTATATTTCAATAAATATAAGCGTTACGGCGATAAGGGCGCTTATAACGATTATAATTCTCCTTTTACCGAGTGGTATAATTTTAAAAATTATCCCGATGATTATTCCGCCTGGTGGGGAGTTAAATCTCTTCCCGAAACCAATGAAAACTCAAAATCTTTCACTGAATTTATCACGGGAGAAAACGGTGTTTTAAGGCATTGGCAAAGGCTCGGCGCAGACGGCTGGCGCCTTGATGTGGCAGACGAACTGCCCGACGAATTCCTCGATAACATAAGAATTGCCGTGAAATCAGAAAATAAAAGCGCTTATCTTTTGGGAGAAGTCTGGGAAGACGCAACCAACAAAATAAGCTACGGCAAAAGAAGACGCTTTTTAAGAGGAAAACAGCTTGATTCCGTTATGAATTATCCTTTTGCAAATGCGATCATAGATTATATCAGAACGGGAAATTCAAAAGGGATAAAAGAAACTGTATTTGAAGTTCTTGAAAATTATCCTAAAACCGCCGTGGATCTTATGATGAATCATATCGGCACTCACGATACGGCAAGAATTTTGACCCGCCTTTCTCAAAACAATGATGATTTTTCCGACCGCGCGGCGCAATCAAAAATGGAATTATCACCCGAAAAATATGAATTTGCTAAAAAAAGACTTAAACTTGCCGCGCTTTTACAATATACCCTCCCCGGAATTCCATCTCTTTATTACGGCGATGAGGCAGGAATGACGGGCGGATTCGATCCTTTCTGCAGAGGCTATTATCCCTGGGGCAAAGAAGATAAGGAGCTTTTGGGATTTTATAAAACTCTCGGAAATAAAAGAGCTAAATGCAAAGCTTTTGAAAGCGGAGATTATGTGCCATGGGAACTGCCCGAAGGAATTTTCGGATTTGAAAGAAAATCAGACAAATCAAGAGCGCTTGTTTTAATAAACCTCTCGAATACCGAATTTTCGGTCGATATTCCGGATGAGTATAATTCTGTTACTCCCGCTCTCGGAAAAGCGCCCGAGAAGTGCAGGCTCTCACTTTTAAGCGGAGAATTCACTTTTATTACAAAATAATGAAAAAATATTTACAAGCAGCACCGCAATATGTTATAATAAATAAAATAAATCGCGGATTTTTTGTGCATTTTGGAGAGGAAAGATGCTGTTTATGAAATTTTTTTTAAAAAATCGCTTGCATTTTTAATTGCGGCGCTTATGCTTGTTTCATTTTGCGGCTGCAAGAAAAATAAAGCTGACGATCTTTACTCCGAATACATAGTGAATGAAAACGGAGAGATCGTTAAAGAAGATGGAACAAAAGTTGAAAGCAAAGAGTCAAAATCCGGCAAACAAACTAACAGCAAAGGCACGAAAGCCTCTAATTCTAATACCACAACTGCCGAGGATGATTTTATGGATACATTGGATATTGAAAATTATACCAAAAAGAATAAATCTCTTGAAAGCAGAGTAAAAGAACTTCAAAATGCCATATCTGCTTTAGGCGGCTCTTATCCCGCTCTTTCTCTTTCCAAAGTGAAAGGAAGCACTAAAGAAAAAGCAAAAGCGCTTAAAGGAAATAACACCGCTCTTAATCAAGCTGTAACTTCCCTTACAAATACTCTTGTAACGCTGGGCAGAAACTCGGTTAAAAACGGCGTTACGGGCGATCTTAATTCCGCATATTCCTGGGCAAAAACCGCTTTTTCGGGCAAAAAGCTTATAGCTCTTACATTTGACGATCATCCGGCGGAGATCACATCTTATTTGCTTGACGGGCTTAAATCAAGAAACGTTGCAGCTGTTTTCTTTGTAATAGGCAGAAATATCAATGCGAACTCAAATTCATCTGCTCTTCTCACAAGAATGAAAAACGAGGGTCACGTTATAGGAAACCACACGCAAAACCATATCCCGCTTTACCGCAAATATATAACAAATACTACAACTGTTCTTGATCCTGTTAAAGAAGTAACAGACTGCAGTAATTTGATAAAGCAAAATGCGGGCGGATATAATTCATTCCTGCTCAGAGTTCCGGGATTTATTTATAAAACTCCTTCTTCCCTCCCCGCAGGAGCGGAGCCCAACGGAATTTACAATCCCGCTTCACTTTCAAGGGATACAAAGAATGTTTTGGTCGACTCAACGCAGATCAAGGTCAATGAGGGCGCCGATACAGAAACCGTTTATAATCAGCTTTTAAGCGCTAAAGACGGAAGTATAATCATCATTCACCCGAAATACAATCTTGTTGACGCGGCATTTAAGCTTATCGATAAGTATAAAGACGACGGCTATGAGTTTGTAACCGTTCCGGAGCTGATAATGGCTAAGGCAGGAAAAATCGAATATGCCAAAGCTTACAGAACTCCCACGGAATTTGCCAATATCGGATAAAAAATATCCGTAAACCATTCGGTTTACGGATATTTTTTATTATAAAGCTGATTTTATAGCGTTGTAAAGCTCGTCATATTCTTCAAATGCCGAAATATCGGGATTATCGGCTTTTATGCTTTCGGTACTCTTAAAGAGAAATCCCGCTTTGCTTGCCTTTATCATTCCGAGATCGTTAAAACTGTCGCCTGCGGCTATCGTGTCATACCCTATCGACTGCAGGGCTTTAACAGTGGTAAGCTTAGAGTTTTTGCAGCGCATTTTATAACCGGTTATCATTCCGTTTTCCCCTATTTCAAGCGTGTTGCAAAAAATAGTGGGCATTCCGAGCTTTTCCATAAGAGGTGCGGCAAACTGCTCAAAAGTATCGCTTAAAATTATCACCTGAGTGATTTTTCTTAATTTATCCAAAAATTCCTTTGCGCCGGGCATAACATCGATTTTAGCTATCGTTGCTTTAATCTCATTAATTCCTAAATTATGTTTCTTAAGGATATCAAGCCTGTATTTCATAAGCTTATCATAATCGGGCTCGTCACGCGTGGTGAGCTTAAGCTCGGGAATTTTTGTTTCATTAGCGAAAGCTATCCATATTTCAGGGACTAAAACGCCCTCCATATCAAGACAAACTATATTCATAAAAAATCTCCTTAAATAAATTGAGGCGGCAAAAGATTACCGCCTCAATTATATCACAGCTTGAAACTTTTTTCAACTTACTTTTTCTTAGAAAAAAGGCCGTGCTTTTCATATACTTCGCTTTTTATATCAAGCACTTTATAGCCTGTTTCTCCCACTGCCTCTTTGATCTTATCAAAATTAAGATTTTCTTCAGACTCAATTACTGTTTCGCCTTTTTTATGAGAAGACGAAACTTTTTTTATTTTAAAATTCTTTCTTATGCAGTCGTTGATATGAGCCTCGCACATTGAACACATCATACCGTCGATTTTTAAAACTGTTTTAACCAATTTCATTCACTCCTTAGTATTTTATCGCCAAGAGTGCAAATCATAAATATTGGGGGGCGATAAAATGCAATATAAAAATTTAAAAGAACTGATTTTTTCAAGCAGCAGCGCAAGAAAATACTTCTTATCACTGCCTGCCGATCTTCAGGTGAAAATGCACGTTGAATATAACGATTATGTCCATTCTCTTTCGGATCTTCACCTGAAAACCGAGCAAATGATCAAAAATAACAGGCAGATAGAGATTTCAGATAGTTTATTCCGCTCCTTTTAAGGCTTCGACCATATCTATCTTTTTATTCTTTCTTGCTACAAACAAGCATATTAAGCGTCAAGATGCCTAAAGGAATACCTATTATAAAACCTATAATTGTCAGCCATACATTTTGACTTATAAGAAGTCTTTCTATCATCCTTATTTGATAAGAAACCAAAGCGGAGGATCAAACGATCCTCCGCTTTTTTTATTTTTTGTGGCAGGAGCTGCAACCGGCGCAATGACTGCAATTACCGCCGCATGAGGATTTGCCTTTTTTCTTATCACTGACAAGTTTTACAACTATTAAAGCAACAATAGCAATTAAAATAAGCGAAACTATTATAGTTGCGATATTTTCAATGATCCAAGCAAACATTTGCAAAACTCCTTTACAAAGTTATATTAATCAGCTTTTACCTTTGCAGTAAGTTTAGTTGCTTCCTTATAAGGACGAACAAGCATATAAACTATAAGGGCAAGAGCAAGAACAGCAAATATAAGACCAATAACATTTGTCTTGCCGACAAATATATTGCCGAACTGGTTTATCATAAGAGCGATCAGATAAGCAAATCCGCACTGATATCCGATTGCAAACCAGGTCCACTTGCGGCTGTTCATCTCACGCTTGATAGCGCCTATTGCTGCGAAGCAAGGAGCGCAGAGGAGATTGAACACGAGGAAAGAGTAAGCGGTAATGCCGGTAAATGCTTGAGCTATGCTCTGGTAAACTGTTCCGTCGCCGCCGCCGTAAAGAATTCCGAGAGTACCGACGATATTCTCTTTCGCAACAAGACCTGTGATCGAAGCGACAACTGCCTGCCAGTTACCCCAACCGAGAGGAGCAAACAACCAAGCAACCGCTCCGCCGATCTTCGCAAGTATCGAAGAATCGATCTGATCTTCTGTGAGCATTCCGAACGAGCCGTCAACCCAGCCGAAATATGTGGTGAACCAAACAAGAATTGTTGAAAGCAAGATAATTGTTCCTGCCTTTTTGATGAACGACCAGCCGCGCTCCCACATTGAACGGAGAACATTGCCGAGCGTAGGCATATGGTAAGCAGGAAGTTCCATAACGAACGGAGCAGGATCGCCTGAGAACATTTTTGTTTTCTTAAGCATAATGCCCGAGCAGATTATTGCCGCCATACCGATGAAGTATGCGCTTGTGGCAACCCAAGCCGAGCCGCCGAAGATAGCGCCTGCGATCATTGCGATGAAAGGTACTTTAGCGCCGCAGGGGATAAATGTTGTTGTCATAATGGTCATTCTGCGGTCGCGTTCATTTTCAATAGTTCTGGAAGCCATAATTCCGGGGATTCCGCAGCCTGTGCCTATGAGCATAGGAATGAAGGATTTACCGGAAAGTCCGAATTTACGGAAGATACGGTCAAGCACGAATGCAATACGCGCCATATAACCGCAAGCCTCAAGGAATGCAAGGAGGAGGAATAATACAAGCATCTGAGGAACAAATCCGAGAACCGCGCCTACACCGGCAACGATACCGTCATTGATAAGACCTGCAAGCCAATCTGCGGCGCCTGCTTTTTCAAGACCGTTTCCTACCAAAACAGGAATACCTGGAACCCATACGCCGTAATCAGACGGATCTACGCCGCCGTCATACTTTTCGTAAACTTCAAGCGCAGTATCAAGATCTGCAAGCTTTCCTGTTTTGTCGGTAGTTTCAAGTGTTTCTTCATCTTCAAGAGTATAAGTAAAGGTTTTGAAATCAGCTTTGCTTTCAACATCCTTTATTTCTTTTACGGCTTTCTCAGCGTCAAAACTGTCGCTTTCCTGATCAAGCGCTGCGCTTGCCGCCTTGACATCGATTCCCTCTTTTTCGGCTTTTGCGATAAAGCCGTCGATTATTGCGTCGGTGTCGCCGTATTCATCTTCAGCGTCGGCAGTGGCGGAAGTTCCTATTCCGAACAAGTGCCAACCGTCGCCGAAAAGTCCGTCGTTAGCCCAACCGGTTGCGGCAGAGCCGACAGTTACCATTGAAATATAATATACAAGGAACATAATAAGAGCGAATATCGGAAGACCGAGCCAGCGGTTTGTTACGACCTTATCTATTTTATCGGAATTCGTAAGCTTTCCGGCATTTTTCTTTTTGTAGCAAGCCTTGATTATAGAAGCGATATATATGTAACGCTCGTTGGTGATTATGGACTCTGAGTCGTCGTCCATCTCTTTTTCGGCAGCTGCGATATCATTTTCGATATGCTTCATAACCTCATCGCTGATTTTAAGGTCGCTTAAAACCTTATCGTCACGCTCAAAGATCTTGATAGCATACCATCTCTGCTGCTCTTCGGGCATATTATGAACAGCGGCTTCCTCAATATGAGCTATTGCGTGCTCTACACAGCCGGAAAAGCTGTGCTGAGGCAATGTTTTGGTGGAAGACGCGGCCTCGATAGCAGCCTCGGCAGCCTCCATAATTCCTGTGCCTTTTAAAGCCGAAATCTCAACTATTTTGCAGTTGAGCTGTCTTGAAAGCTCTTCGGTGTTTATTTTGTCGCCGTTTTTCTTAACAACGTCCATCATATTGATGGCTATAACAACCGGAATTCCGAGCTCAACAAGCTGAGTGGTAAGATAAAGGTTACGCTCTAAGTTTGTACCGTCGATGATATTAAGAATAACATCGGGGCGCTCGCCGATAAGATAATTTCTTGCAACTACCTCTTCCAAGGTGTACGGAGAAAGTGAATAAATACCCGGAAGGTCGGTTATTACTACTCCGTCGTGCTTTTTAAGTTTTCCCTCTTTCTTTTCAACCGTTACACCCGGCCAGTTACCAACAAACTGATTTGAACCTGTGAGTGCGTTGAAAAGAGTGGTTTTTCCGCAGTTAGGATTTCCTGCAAGTGCAATTCGCAATTCCATAATAGTTCTATCTTCTCTTTCGTTTGATATACTTAAAATTAATTATTCAACTTCAATCATAGCGGCGTCTGCTTTTCTTAAAGACAGCTCGTAACCGCGGACTGTAAGCTCAATAGGATCTCCTAAAGGGGCAACCTTGCGAATATGAACTTCTACGCCTTTTGTAATACCCATATCCATAATTCTGCGCTTTACAGCGCCTTCGCCGTGCAGTTTGACCACTTTAAGGGTTTCGCCGATCTTTGCTTCCTTCAAAGTTTTCATTCTTCTTTTCCTCCTTAAAAATTATACCATTATCTTTCGCGCCATTTCTTCGCTTATGGCAACTCTTGCCTCTTTAACATTGACAATTACATTGCCTCCGAGCGAATTGACGATCTTAACGTTTCCTCCGACAACAAATCCGAGATTTTCAAGATGTTTCTTAACTTCCGGATTTCCGCCGATCTTTTTTATGATATTATCTTCTCCGACCTGTGCAAGCGTTAAAGGTAACATTAAATAATCCCCCGTTTTTTAGATTAGCTTTAGCTAACCGGATTGTCTTTAAAAAGTTAGCTCTCGCTAACCACATATTATAATACAACCTGTTTTTAAATTTGTCAATAGTTTTTTTAAAAAAATCGGAGCCGGAATTTCCGGCCCCGAAATATCATTTAGATTTAGAAAAACATTTAATAAGAAGTCCTAAGATAAAGCCTACTGCCGTGGGAATAAGCCATCCCATTCCGGCGGAATAAAGCGGAAGATATTTTGAAATGGTTTTTATAAATCCGTCAAAAGCTGAAATTCCGCTGACTCTTATAAGGTCGAGAACAGCCGCTATCATAGTAAACGCAATAGTGCTTACAAATACGCATTTTGAATATCCGAAAAGCTTTCCGAAAAGGCTTAAAAGAATAAGTGCAATAGCCAAAGGATAAAGGAAATAAAGCACGGGCGCCGAAAAGCTGATTATCTTAGAAAGTCCGATATTCGAAACCACAAAGGAAAATGCAGTAAAGATAATCGCATAAACCTTATAGCTGAAAGTTTTCGGGAAGATCTTTGAAAATGTTTCGGAGCAGGCGGTAACAAGACCGATAGCAGTTTTAAGGCAGCAGAATGTAACGGTTATAGCAAGAATTATCATTCCCGCATTTCCGAAATAGTGCTTTGCTATGATCGCAAAAGCGTCGCCTCCGGTAAAATTCGGGTCATTTGCGATTCTATCGCTGTAAAGACCGAAGCTCTGTGCTCCGACAAAGGCGATAAGCGCATAGATAACTGTCATTAGCGACATACTGAATATGCCTGATTTAACCGTGCATTTAGCAATACTTCCCGGCTCTTTTACTCCATGCTCTCTTATAACCGTGATAACGATTATTCCGAAAGCAAGAGAAGCGAGCGCGTCAAGAGTGTCATAACCCTGCAAGAATCCCGTTGCGAAAGCGGCGTTCTGATAATCGCCTGTAGCTTTGAAGGAAAAAGCGCTCTGAACGGGTGAAATTAAAGCGGCTACGATCAAAACTCCTAAAAATACAAGGAAAATAGGATTGAGCCATTTTCCTACAGAGTCCATAATATTAGAGGGCCTAAGCGAGAAAAACAGCACAGCCGCAAAGAAAATAGCGCTGAATATCGCCCTGTAAAGAACAATATGAGAATCGCCTGTGATAGGAACTATTCCTACTGTAAACGAAGTAGCGGCACATCTCGGAATTGCAAAGAAAGGCCCTATCGTGAGATAAAGCGCGCAGGTGAAGAAATAGCTGTAAGGCTTAGAAACCCTGCTTGCCATATGCATAAGCCCTTCGCTCTTTGAAATTCCCATAGCAACTATTCCGAGGAGCGGAACTCCCACGGCGGTTATGAGCATTCCTATAAGAGCGGGAATTATGTTTTCTCCCGATTTTGCTCCGAGAATAATCGGAAAAATAAGGTTGCCCGCTCCGAAGAACAGACCGAACAGCATCGACGAGATAAGCACATACTGCTTACCGGTTAGTTTATTTTCCATAATTTACCCCTTAAAAATTTATAGTAAATTAATTATAACATAAATGCATTGAAATTAAAAGAATTAATTTTACAATTTTGCTTTAGGCAGGCTCCACCTGAATTTTGCCGCTAAAAGCCTAAGAACTACTATCACCGCAGTTCCTGCAAACATAGCCGCTTTTTCCCCTGATTTATCCCATAAAAAAACGCATGTTACAGCGCCGAGCAAGGAGGCACAGTCATAAAAATGCTTGACAAATATGTATGGCATTTCAAGAGAACAGATATCTCTTAAAAGGCCTCCGCCTACTCCCGTGACTATTCCTACAAATACAAGCAGGAAAAATCCCGAGTGAGAATTTACCGATTTCGCCGTCTGAATTCCTACAACTGTGAAAACCCCAAGACCTACCGAATCCATAATCAGCATTACGATATCATAGGCTTTTTGGCTTTTTGAGAAAATTTTTCTCACCGCAGGCAGAAAAAATATCACAGAGGTGAAAACAGCAAGCAAAGCATACATAGGATCTTTAAAAACCGCGGGCGGTGTGTTTCCCAAAATTATATCTCTAATAACTCCTCCTCCGACGGCAGTTATAAGACCTAAAGTTGCTACTCCGAAAATATCCATTCCTTTTTTCAGCGCAGCTATCGCTCCCGAAACGGCAAAGGCTAGCGTACCTATTATTTCAAACGCAGTTATAACCGAAAAAGGCACTTTTTATCTCCCCTATAAAAATAATCGGGCGGAAAAACTCCACCCGATTATTATAATGTATATTTTATATTATTACAACTCTAAATTATAATATTACCGTTTGCGTCGGCTTTCTTTGTAAGTCCCACAATAAAATCAATAAGAGCTATTATCACGGGAATAAATGTCCAGGAAAATAGAAGCATTGCAACTCCGGCTCCCGTTCTTCCGGCATAGAATTTATGAATTCCGAGACCGCCTAAGAAAAAAGCAAGAATGCAGTAGGCTACTTTATTAACGACCTTTCCGGAAGCCGCAAGCGTTGCCTGAGGAGCGGAAATATTCTGACTGTTAGAAAGATTGATGTTTATTCCGCCGTTAGGCACAGCGGTTTTTTCTTCTTCGACTTTAGAAACTATTACTTTAGAATCGGTTTCAAAAATTTCAACCTTATCGCCTATGTGCGGAACAAAATTTATATCGCAGCTCCTCACTTCTTTAATTTCGCCGCTTTCAATTCCTAAGGATATAACGTCCTGTTTAATATCAATTATTTTTGCGTTCATTTCATTTACCTCACTTTAAATACTGCTTTATTTCCCCACCAATCGGAATCGTATTCAATTTCGATAG
>URFG01000002.1 GCA_900547095.1 uncultured Oscillospiraceae bacterium | reverse complement strand
TAAACAGATTTCAGCTTTAAACAAAATGAAAGAAATGGCTTTATCTTATGAAAAAGATATAAGTCTGCCTGCAAAAAATGCCGAAGAGGCTATTCAGTGGACATATTTTGCCTATCTTTCGGCCAATAAGGAACAAAACGGCGCAGCAATGTCGCTTGGAAGAGTAAGCACATTTTTCGATATTTACATAGAAAGAGATATAAAATCGGGATTGCTTGATGAAAGCAAGGCGCAGGAGCTTATTGATGATTTTGTTATTAAGCTAAGACTTGCCCGCCATTTACGCACACCCGAATATAACGAGCTTTTCGGCGGGGATCCTATGTGGATAACCGAAAGTGTGGGCGGAAAAAGCACAGATGGCAGAACACTTATAACAAAAAGCAGTTACAGAATTTTAAACACCTTATATACTCTCGGCTCTGCTCCCGAGCCTAATCTCACGATACTGTGGTCAAAGGATTTGCCAGTTAATTTCAAAAAATTCTGCGCTAAAGTATCGGCAGATACCGATTCGATACAATATGAAAACGACGACCTTATGCGCCCTGTTTACGGCGACGATTATGCTATCGCCTGCTGTGTTTCGGCAATGAAAGTCGGAAAACAGATGCAGTTTTTCGGTGCAAGATTCAATCTTGCGAAATTACTGCTCTTCTCACTAAACGGCGGGTATGACTCATCTTCCGATATAAGCTTCGGGCCGCAAAAAGATGTATATAATAAAGAAAAGCTTGACTATGAAGAGGTATATTCGCGGTTTAAGGAATATGCGGTTTGGTTGTGCAGACTCTATGTAAATACAATGAATATCATTCATTATATGCACGATAAGTATGCCTATGAGAGCCTGCAAATGGCACTGCACGATACGGATGTTCATAGATTTATGGCTTTCGGTATTGCGGGACTTTCGGTGCTTGCAGACTCGCTTTCTGCTATTAAATACGCTGATGTGACGGCTTTAAAAAATGATAAAGGATTTATAGTCGGTTTTGAAACAAACGGCGAATTCCCTAAATACGGCAACGATGACGACAGAGTGGATTTAATCGCCAAGGATATAACGCATTTTATAATTTCACAGCTGAGAAAAACCAAAGCTTACAGAAATGCCGAGCATACTTTGTCTGTGCTAACTATAACATCTAATGTTATGTACGGCAAAAACACCGGTGCCACTCCCGACGGCAGAAAAGACGGCGAGCCCTTTGCTCCGGGCGCTAATCCTATGCATAACCGTGAGGAAAACGGCGCTCTTGCTTCTCTTAATTCCGTTTCAAAGTTGTCTTATAACGATTGCCGCGACGGAATTTCAAACACTTTTTCGATCACTCCCGATACCCTCGGAAAAAGCGAAGAGCAAAGGATAGAAAATCTTGTTAATATTTTAGACGGATATTTTTCAAAATCCGCTCATCACATAAATGTAAATGTTTTGAATAAAGAAACTTTGATTGAAGCTTATAACAATCCCGAGCTTTATCCGAATTTGACAATAAGGGTTTCGGGTTATGCTGTTAATTTCCATAAGCTTTCTAAGGAACAGCAAAGAGAAGTTATCAGCAGAACATTCCACACGGTGATATAATGATAAAAGGTAAAATAAACTCTTTCTTATCACTCGGCACTCTTGACGGACCGGGCGTTAGATTTGTGATATTTATGCAGGGCTGTCCTTTAAGGTGCGCTTGCTGCCACAACCCGGAAACCTGGGATACAAATGCGGGAAATGAATTTTCAGCCGAAGAGGTCTTTGAAAAAATCATTAGATACAAGGAATATTTCGGCGATAAAGGCGGAGTTACCGTTTCGGGCGGCGAGCCGCTTATTCAGGCGGAATTCGTAACAGAGCTTTTTAAACTTTGCAAAGAAAATAATATTTCTACCTGTCTTGATACAAGCGGTTGTATTATCAGCAAAAAAGCCGACGAGCTTTTAAAGTTTACTGATCATTGCCTTCTTGATTTTAAATATACAAATAATAATGATTATTTAAAATACACAGGTCTGGATATGAGTATTCCCTTGAAATTTCTTGAAAAACTTAAAAATTATGATGTAAACACTGTTTTAAGGCAGGTAATAATTGAGGGACTAAATGATAATGAAGACAATATCCGTTATCTATTAAAATTAAAGCAAAAATTTTCATTTATTTCGGAAATTGAGCTTCTCCCCTTTAAAAAGCTTTGTGAAGATAAATACAAGACCTTGGCAATTGATTTTAAATTTAAAAATTTTGGGGAAACAAGTGCAAAAACTATCGATAGGCTAAATGGATATTTAAAAAGCGAAGACTAAAAGTCTTCGCTTTTTTCAGATATATTTTTTCTGCTTTTTATTAACTCCAGCTATTCCGCCGATTAGCGATGAAAGGAAAACTATGATAAAACGAAACAAAGTATTGGAAGTTAATCCGCCCTTATTTATTATCAAGGCAATAAAGGTGACAACGGTAAAAAACACCAGTCCGTTTAAAAGCCCGGTAAGATATCCTTTTTTCCCTATTTTTCTTGATGAATAATAAGCGCTTACCATAGCTCCTATAGCCACAGCAATAGTCGCAAAAGCCTTTGAATAAGCTCTGCTTATTCCGAATATCAGAAAAACTCCCGAAAAAAGCAATAAACACAGAGTTAGCACGCCGATCCCTATAAGAATTCCAAAAAGAAAATTTTTTGAATTGCCGCTTTTTATAAATTCGTTTATTTTTTCGGACATAAAAATCCTCCCGATAAATTACTTTTAATAAAGTATATTATCGGGAGGAAAATTTAATTACTTATTTTGAATCGCCGTCGTCATGAACGGTGAGATTCTGCTGAAGAGCCCAACGGGAAAATGTGAGCTTGCTGTGATCGCTTTTTGATTCTATAACAAAGGTATCCTCTTTCATAGAAACAACTCTTCCGTGAATGCCGCCGATAGTGATGACTTCATCGCCTATCTGGAGATTATCACGCATTTTCTTTTCTTCTTTTTCTTTTTTCTTCTGAGGGCGGATAATGATGAAATACATAAGACCGAACATAAGAACGAGCATTATGATCATCATAAGAGAGCTTCTTCCGCCGGCAGTGGTTGCTGTCGCAGAATTAACAAGAGTTATCAAATCAAAATTCATAAATTTAAACCTCCAAAATATTTAACAGAATTAATTATACATAACAAACGCTGATATTGCAAGAAATTATTTGTAAATTACCTAAAAAATCATATTCTTTTGCCAAAAACCTGCTCTTTTTCGGCTTTGTACTGCGAAAATGTGTCGTTATCTAACGCATTTCTTATTTCTGTCATAAGATTATTATAAAACCAAAGATTATGAATTACCAAAAGTCTTTGAGAAAGCATTTCTCCGGCTTTTAGCAAATGCCTTAAATATGCTTTTGAGTATCTTTGGCAAACGGGGCAGCCGCAGTTATTATCGATCGGTGAAAGATCGGTTTCATATTTTTTATTATTTATATTGATTATTCCTTCGCTTGTGAAAAGGTGGCCGTGTCTTGCGTTGCGGCTAGGCATAACGCAGTCAAACAGATCCACTCCCCTTTCTACCGCGTTTAATATATTAAGCGGTGTTCCCACTCCCATAAGATACCTTATCTTATCGTGCGGCATATAAGGGGTAACGGCTTCGATTATATCATACATAACCTCTGTGGGCTCTCCCACTGCAAGACCGCCTATCGCATAGCCGTCAAGATCAAGATCGGCTATCTGCTTCATATGCTCAATTCTAAGATCTTTAAAGGTGCAGCCCTGGTTTATTCCGAAAAGCATTTGCTCTTTATTTATCGTATCTTCAAGCGAATTGAGCCTTTTCATTTCATTTTTACAGCGAATAAGCCAGCGGGTTGTCCTCTCACAGGATTCCTTAGAGTAAGAATATTCAGCCGGGTTTTCAACGCATTCGTCAAAAGCCATTGCTATAGTCGATCCTAAGTTTGACTGAATCTGCATACTCTGCTCAGGGCCCATAAAGATTTTTCTGCCGTCAATATGGCTGTTAAAATTAACTCCCTCTTCGGTTATTTTTCTTAATTTTGCAAGTGAAAACACCTGAAATCCGCCGCTGTCCGTAAGAATAGGTCCGTCCCAGGTGGTAAGCTTATGAAGACCTCCGCAGGCTTTAACGATATTATCGTTGGGCCTTAAATGCAGATGATAAGTATTGCAGAGCATAACCTGGCAGTTGATATTTTTAAGATCTTCTGCGGACACTGCGCCTTTTATAGCCGCCGCCGTTGCAACGTTCATAAAAGCAGGCGTCTGAACAGTTCCTCTGTTTGTTACAAACTCGCCTCTTCTTGCGCTGTTTTCTTCTTTTAAAATTTTAAACATTTCTTTATCCTTTTTAAATTATCAGCATTGCGTCGCCGAAGCTGAAAAATCTGTATTTCTCTTCAACCGCCGTTTTATAAGCGTTCATCGTATTATCATATCCTGCAAAAGCCGATACAAGCATTATAAGAGTGCTTTCGGGAAGATGAAAATTAGTGATAAGCCCGTCCATAATTTTAAAATCATATCCGGGATAAATAAAAATTGAAGTATCCTCGCTGCATTCTTTTATCGTATTAAATTTTAAAGCGGCGCTTTCAAGCGTTCTGCAGCTGGTTGTTCCGACGCATATTATCCTGCCGCCGTTATTTTTAGCGGAATTGATAATATCCGCCGCCTCTTGCGAAATATAATAGCTTTCGGTGTGCATATGGTGTTCTTCAATATTTTCAGCCTTTACCGGTCTGAAAGTTCCGAGCCCCACGTGAAGAGTAACATATGCTGTTTTTATGCCTTTTTCTTCGATCTTTTTAAGAAGCTCTTTTGTAAAATGCAGTCCTGCCGTAGGAGCGGCGGCGGAGCCTAATTCTTTTGAATAGACTGTCTGGTATCTTTCCTTATCTTCGAGCTTTTCTTTTATGTAAGGCGGAAGCGGCATTTGACCGACTTTATCAAGCACCGAAAAGAAGTCGCCCTCGCACTCGAATTTGATTATTCTGTTGCCGTCTTCCAAGACATCGGTGACTTCACAGCTTAATTCATCTGTAAATTTAAAGCGCTTGCCTATCTTTGCTTTTTTACCAGGTCCTGCCAAGCATTCCCATAATAAAAGTCCTTTTTGCTTTAAAAGCACGAATTCGACCACTGAACCCGTGTCCTCCCTCACCCCGTAAAGCCGGGCGGGCAAAACTCTTGTATTATTCAGTACCAGGCAGTCGCCCTCATTTAAATAATCAATTATATTATGAAAGCTTGAATGCTTAATATTTCCCGACTTCCTGTCAAGTACAAGAAGCCTCGAAGAATCGCGCGGGAATACGGGCTTTTGCGCGATAAGCTCCTGCGGCAGATCATAATAAAAATCGCTTTTTTTCATATTAAATAATTTCCTCCGGATTGACTTTTAATAAAGAAAATGGTATATTTATAAAGATGTATTATTTTATATATTACCGCTCATATTATTATATTGCAAGTTATAATATTTAGCAACACTTTTTTAAGGAGAATGTCAAATGAAAAGCTATAATGTCGGAATAATAGGAGCCACCGGTATGGTAGGTCAGAGATTTGCTCTGTTGCTTGCCGATCACCCCTGGTTTAAAATAACTTGCTTGGCCGCCAGCCCCAGAAGCGCAGGAAAAACTTATGAAGAAGCAGTAAAAAACAGATGGGCTATGAAATCCCCTATCCCTGAAAATTTAAAGAATATTGTTATTGACGACGCTTCGGATGTCGAAAAAGTAACAAAAAAAGTCGATTTTGTTTTTTGCGCAGTGGATATGAAAAAAGATGAAATAAAGGCTTTGGAAGATAACTATGCTCGCCACGAATGCCCTGTTATTTCAAATAACAGCGCGCACAGAATGACCGAGGATGTTCCTATGGTTATCCCCGAGCTTAATTCGGAGCATATTAAAATAATAGAAAGCCAAAGAAAAAGGCTCGGCACAAAAAAAGGCTTTGTTGCGGTTAAATCAAACTGCTCTTTGCAAAGCTATGTTCCCGCGCTTTATCCCTTGGATGAAAAATTCGGCGTGGAAAAATGCTTAGTTACCACTTATCAGGCAATATCGGGCGCAGGAAAAACCTTTGAGCGCTGGCCCGAAATGCTCGATAATGTTATCCCTTATATCGGCGGCGAAGAAGAAAAAAGCGAAAAAGAGCCGCTTAAAATTTGGGGTAAAATTGAAAACGGGAAAATCATTCCCGCAACCTCGCCTGAATTTACAGCTCAGTGCTTAAGAGTGCCTGTTTCAGACGGACATATGGCGGCGGTATTTGTATCATTTAATAATAAGCCTTCTAAAGAGCAAATTCTTAAGGTTTGGAAAAATTTCAGCGGAGAGCCGCAAAAGCTTGCTCTTCCCCACGCGCCTAAGCAGTTTTTGAATTACTTTGAGCAGGACGATATGCCTCAAACAAGGCTTAACCGCGATCTTGAGGGCGGAATGGCTATTTCTATAGGCAGACTTCGTGAAGATACGCAGTATGATTATAAATTTGTTTGTCTTTCGCATAACACTTTGCGCGGTGCGGCCGGCGGCGGAGTATTATTAGCCGAACTGCTTTGTGCAAAGGGATATATGGATTAATCCGAAAAAGGGGTAATTATTTATGAAAAAAAGAATTTTTACCGGAGCGGCAACTGCTCTTATAACTCCGATGAAAGAAGACGGCAGCGTTAATTTTAATGCTCTTGAAAAGCTTGTTGACGATCAGATTAACGGTCATATCGATGCGCTTGTTATCTGCGGCACTACCGGTGAAAAGTCCACTTTAAGGTATGACGAGCACGTAAAAGTCATAGAAGTGGCAAGCAATGCCGCGGCAAAGCGCGTGCCAATAATTGCAGGTACAGGAAGCAACGATACCGTTTATTCCGTGGAGCTTTGTGATGACGCACAAAAAGCGGGAGCTGACGCTCTCTTAATGGTAACTCCCTACTACAATAAAACTTCTCAGAGGGGTCTTATAGCGCATTATAACTATATTGCTGACAGAGTTGATAAACCTATCATTCTTTATAATGTTCCTTCAAGAACAGGCGTCGGAATAAAGCCGGAAACTTATAAAGCACTCTCTCTTCACAAAAATATTGTCGCAGTAAAAGAGGCTAACGGTGATCTTTCCTCGGTTGCTGCAACAAAATATCTTTGCGGCGAAGATCTTGATATTTATTCGGGTAACGACGATCAGACAGTTCCTATTATGTCGCTTGGCGGAATAGGTGTTATCTCTGTGCTTTCAAACATTCTGCCCGAAGTTATGCACAAAATGTGTAAATATTATCTTGACGGCGAAACGAAAAAAGCCTCCAAGCTGCAGATAAAATATACAGGCCTTATGAACGCGCTGTTTTGCGATGTTAATCCTATCCCTGTTAAAGAAGCTATGAATTTAATAGGATTCAGTGCAGGTCCCTGCAGACTTCCGCTTTATCCGATGTCCGACGATAATAAAAAGCTTCTTAAAGAAAAGCTTGCAGAGTGCGGATTTGAAATTTAACTTTATTTTTTTGGATGTGTAATAATGATTGATATAATGCTTTCGGGCGCTTGCGGAAAAATGGGAAACGCCGTGGCAGCCGCGATCAAAAATAACGATAATTTCAATATTGCTTGCGGTGTGGATAAAAACTTTGAAAATTCAAAATATGATTTTGAGGTTTTCGAAAATTTTGATAAAGCAAACTTAAAACCTGATGTTATAATTGATTTTTCTTCCCCAGAGATGTTAGACGGGCTTCTTGATTTTGCCGTAAATAAAAAAGTGCCGGCGGTTATCGCAACAACCGGTTTTTCCGAAGAGCAGATAAATAAAATAAAATCGGCGGCTGAAAAGATCCCTGTGTTTTTCACATTTAATCTTTCTCTCGGTATAAATCTTTTAAAGATTTTATGCAGAAAAGCGGCTGGAATTTTAGGATCGGATTTTGATATTGAGATCATTGAAAAACATCATAATCAAAAGCTTGACGCTCCCTCGGGCACCGCTTTAATGCTTGCCGATTCTATAAACGAAACGGTTTCTAACAAATATAATTATGAATTTGACAGGCATTCAAGAAGAATGAAAAGGCCTAAAAACGAAATAGGATTTCATTCGGTCAGAGGCGGCACGATCGTGGGAGAGCACGAGGTTATATTTGCAGGAAACGATGAAGTGATAACCATTTCGCATGAAGCATATTCAAAAGCCATTTTTGCTAACGGCGCTTTAAAAGCCGCCGAATTTCTTAAAGACAAAAAATCAGGTCTTTATAATATGGAAGATATTTTAAAATAAAAAAACAAGCCTTTTTAAAAAGGATTGTTTTTTTATTTCCTGTAATAAGTATAATAAGCGGTAAAGCTGTCAAATTCACCTGTTACGGTGTTGTTACCCTCTACAGTCACGCCGTCGCCGCTTAATAAAAGGAAATATCTGCAGTTTTTAATCTCGCAGTTAAAAACATCGTTCTCACCGCAGATAATTCTTATATTATCCTCTATCACGGCTATTCTGCCGCTTTTTCCAGATATAACATATTCGTAAGTTCCGTCTTCTTTTTTGACCTTTCGGGTGACATATTTTACACATCGCCCGTCAAAAGTGGAAAGAAGATCTTTGTTTTTCTTTTTAAAAAGTCCCATTTTTATTCCACAATAAACTTTATAAATACTTTTTTGCCTTTTTTGAGGATAACTTCGTCTTTAAACGAAGAATAATCAAATTCGGTTTTCGGATCGGTTATTTTTTCATCATTAATGCTTACTCCGCCCTGAACAATAAGTCTTCTTGCTTCACCGAAAGAAGAAGCAAGCTGTGCGTTTACAAGCATTGAGAGAATTCCTATTTTTTCATCTTTAAAATCATCTTTATTTAAAGTAACGGTCGGCATTTCGGAGTGCGAGCCTTTTCCCGAGAAAACAGCTCTTGAAGTTTCCTGAGCTGTTATTGCCGCCTCTTCTCCATGGACAAGCTTTGTAAGCTCAAAAGCAAGTATTTCCTTAGCGGTATTAAGCTGACTTCCCTCCCAGGTATCCATTTTATCGATTTCTTCCAAGGGAAGGAATGTGAGCATTCTTATGCATTTTAAAACGTCTGCGTCTGCAACGTTTCTCCAATACTGATAAAACTCGTAAGGAGAAGTTTTTTCAGGATCGAGCCATACTGCTCCGCCGACTGTTTTACCCATCTTTTTCCCCTCTGAATTCAAAAGAAGAGTAATCGTCATAGCATAAGCGTCTTTTGAAAGCTTCTTTCTTATAAGCTCTGTTCCGCCGAGCATATTCGACCACTGATCATCGCCGCCGAACTGCATATTACAGCCGTATTCTTTATAAAGATGATAAAAGTCATAGCTTTGCATTATCATATAATTGAATTCAAGAAAGCTTAATCCCTTTTCCATTCTTTGCTTATAGCATTCGGCTCTGAGCATATTATTAACGGAGAAGCAAGGGCCGACCTCTCTTAAAAGGTCTATGTAATTAAGTTTTAAAAGCCAATCCGCATTATTTACCATAAGCGCTTTATCTTCGCCGAATTCTATGAATTTGCTCATTTGCTTTTTAAAGCAATCGCAGTTATGCTGAATTTGCTCCGGAGTCATCATAGATCTCATATCGGTTCTTCCTGAGGGATCTCCGATATATCCCGTTCCTCCTCCGACGAGCGCTATAGGTCTGTTCCCTGCCATCTGAAGTCTTTTCATAAGGCAAAGCGCCATAAAATGGCCTACGTGCAGGCTGTCGGCTGTTGGATCAAAGCCGATATAGAATGTTGCCTTACCGTTATTTATAAGCTCTTTGATTTCATCTTCATCCGTTACCTGAGCAATAAGACCGCGGGCAACAAGTTCTTCGTAAATTTTCATTTTATTTACTCCTGTCAAGCAATTCTTTAGCGGAATTATACAGGTTTTCGGTAATCTCCGAGCCTGACATAATTCTGGCTATTTCTTTTATTCTATCCTCACCGAAGAGGGGTTTAACTTTTGTGAAGGTTTCATTTGAGGAAACCTTTTTTTCTATTTCATAATGATTATCGGCATATGCCGCGATCTGCGCCAAATGCGTTACGCATAATACCTGCTTGGATTTTGATACTTTTTTAAGCTGAATTCCGACTTTCCCTGCCGTAACTCCGCTTATACCCTGATCTATTTCGTCAAAAATAAGCGTTTCAATATCGTCTTTATCCGCAAGAACGCTTTTTATTGCAAGCATTACTCTTGATAATTCACCGCCGGAGGCAATTTTATGAAGCGGTTTTAGATTTTCACCCAAATTTGTGCAAATAAAAAATTCGATAATATCGCAGCCGAGCTTTGTATATTTCCCGGAATCGATTTTAACCTCGAATTTAACATTCGGCATATTTAAAAACGAAAGAATTTCCGTTACATCGGAAGAAAATTTTTTTGCGGCTTTTTTTCGCGAGTTCGTTAATTTTTCGGCTAGATCGATCAGTCTTTCGGTAGAATTTTCAAGCTCTTTTTCTAACTTTTCAAGGGAAATATCAGAAGACTTTATTCTTGATAATTCTTCTTCAAATTCATCTTTTAATTTTAAGATATATTCTTCATCGCCGCCGTATTTTAAAGACAGCTTCCTTATAATATCAAGTCTTTGATTTATATCTTCTATATCTAAAAGGCCGAGATCCTCGTTTTCGGTAAAATCTCTTATTTTTGAGCAAACATCGTCTAAATTTATAAGCGACTCCGCAAGTATTGACGCGCATTTATCAAAATCATCCGATTTAAGAGCGGAAAGGGATTTTTGCGCGTTTTTTATAAGTGACATTGCTCCGTCAAAATTTTCACTGCCGTTAAGATAAGAATAAGCGGTATTAAGTCCGCTTAAAAGCTTTGAATAATTTTCGGCAATATTTTGCTTTTCTTTAAGCTCTTTGGATTCGCTGGGTTTTAAATTTGCGGAAGAAATTTCATTTATCTGAAATTCCAAAAGGTCTTTTTTTCTGTTTCCCTCTTCAAGGTCTTTTCTGATTTTAGAAATTTCTTTTCTTATGGAATTTAATTTTTTAAATTCAGCATAATAGTTATCGCGCATAAGCTTATTATCTGCCACTGCGTCGATATATAAATAATGATTTTCGGGCAAAAGCAGATTTTGATTATCGTGCTGGCCGTGAATATTTATAAGATATTTGCCAATATTTTTTAAAATTGTAACAGTTGCGGGTCTGCCGTTTATTCTAACATTTGAGTTGCCGCTTAAAGAAAGCGTTCTGTTTATTATAACTTCGTTTTCGGCCTCGTAGCCTTCATCTTCAAGCGCGCTTAAAGCCTGTTTTGAAATATCTGAAAAAACTGCGCTTACAAATGCTTTTTCACATCCGTTTCTGATAAGGTCTTTAGAAGTTCTTTCGCCGAGCACGGCATTTATTGAATCGATTATAATGGACTTTCCGGCTCCCGTTTCGCCGGTGAGTGCAGAGAGCCCCGATTTAAATTCAATATCAGTTTTTTCTATAACGGCAATATTTTCAATATGCAAAGATTTTAACATAAGATCATCCCGCCGGTCAAATCAATTTTTTTATTTCGTCAGCAAGTAACTGAGCCGCCTCGGTACTGCGGGTAATTATGAATATAGTATCGTCCCCTGCGACGCTGCCGAGCATTTTGTCCGCAAAAAGACCGTCTATCGCAACGCCTACGCTCGACGCCATACCTGTTTTACACTTAATAACAATATCATTGACCGCATTTTCAATAGAAATTACAGAATGTGAAAGCAGATCATAATATTTCCCGTCAGGTCCGTCGGATTTAGGAGCCGCAATGGAAATATATCTGTAATTTCCGTCCTGATCGTGGCCTTTAACTATCCTCAGCTCCTTTATATCTCTTGATACGGTGGACTGAGTTACATTAAATCCGCTGTCAGTCAGTTCTTTTTGAATTTCGTCTTGTGTAAGTACAATCTTTTGCGAAATTATTTCAAGAATTTTCTTTTGTCTGTTATCTTTCATGACTCATACCCCTTGAATCTGAAAATTTTAAGGATAGCGTTTTATAAAAAGACCTGTCGTTAAGTCTTATAAGTTTAACCGTTTTTTCCGATTTAGTAATGAAAATTTCCGTGTAAGGCTTTATATTTGCGGCTTTTCTTCCGTCTATCGTGAGATAGATATCGGATCGTTTCTTAGAAATTGCTTTAAGCTTTATTCCCCTGTCACTGCCTAAAATGATCGGCTTAGCCGCAAGCGAATGCGAGCAAATAGGAGTTACGCAAAAGCATTCGCTCAAAGGATCGATTATCGGGCCCCCTGCCGAAAGAGAATAAGCGGTCGATCCGGTGGGAGTGGATATTATCAGACCGTCGGACAAATAATTTATTCTGTCCTTGCCGATAAAAGCGGAAATATCTATAATTCTTGAAATATAGCCACTTGTTATTACCGCGTCGTTTAAAGCTTCGTATTCCCCGACAGTCTTATTGTTTTCAACAATTTTTATATTTAACATCATTCGGTTTTCAATGTTGTATTCCTTTGTTTTGAGCTTTGAAAGCTGTTTATATTCGTTTTGCTCGATATCGGCAAGATAGCCGAGTCTTCCCGCATTTATTCCGAGAATGGGTTTATTATCGGCGGCCGCTCTTTTAGCGTACCTGATAATAGTTCCGTCGCCGCCGATGGTGATTATGAGATCGGCGAGTTCATAAAGCTCGTCTTCCCCTGCGAATTTATATCCGGCACAGCAAATATTATCCGGCAGGTAAGCGGTTATTCCGCAGGATATAAGATATGCGCCTATTTTTTCAACCATATCGGCCGATCCGCGCTTATCAAGATTTGGGATTACAGCTACTACCATTTTCTATCTCCGTTTCAAAAACTAAGTATTTAATGTGTTATAAGATTCGTCTACAACCGCTTCGGCTGTTTTATCGCATAAATTTTCCGCATTATCGGATTTTTTCAGCAAACATAAGTATTCGATATTACCTTTCGGACCCTTTACAGGTGAAAAATCAAGACCCAAAAAGGAAAAACCGTTAAGTAAAGCAAAATCCATTATTTTGTTTATTACTGCTATATGTACGCTCCGCTCTCTTACTACCCCGTTTTTCCCAACATTTTCTTTGCCCGCCTCAAACTGCGGTTTTATAAGGCATACTGCGTTCGCGCCGTCTTTTAAAAGCGGTCTTAAAACAGGAAGAATGAGTGTAAGAGAAATAAAAGATACATCGACGCTCGCAAAATCAAGCTCATCGGGAATCTGATCTTTTGTTACATTTCTGAAATTCGTATTTTCAAGATTTATTACTCTTTCATCGGTCCTTAATTTCCAGGCAAGCTGACCGTAACCGACATCGATAGAATACACTTTTTTTGCTCCGCTTTGAAGCATACAGTCGGTAAATCCTCCTGTGGAAGCGCCGATATCTGCGCATATAAACCCATCAAGACTTAAATCAAAGCTTTTCATCGCTTTTTCAAGCTTAAGTCCCCCTCGGCTGACAAATTTGAGCGTTTTTCCTCTGATTTCGATTATATCGGTATCTTTAACATTTGTACCTGCCTTATCGCATTTCTGATTATTGACAAATACTATTCCCTCCATAATCAAAGCTTTTGCCCTTTCCCTTGAGGGTGCAAGACCTTTATTTACAAGAACAATATCTATTCGCTCTTTATTCTGCATTTATGCTTTAAAAGCTTCAAGCACGCTCTCGGTATCGAGATGATATTTTTTTAAAATATCTTCAGTCTTTCCTGCGGGAATAAATTCGCTTTCGATAGCATTTATAACATATTTCCCTTTATATCCGCTCTCGTTAAGACCGCTTCCGATATGCTCGGCTATGCCGCCGCTTTTAATTCCCTCCTCAAAGAAAATAATATTTTTATAAGAATTAAGTATCTCAAAGATATCTTTATTTATAGGATAAATTTTATTAAGCTTTAAAATATCAAAATTATTTATCTTATTTTTAGCCGAATATACCTGACTGAATATTCTTCCGTAAGTTATAGCCAAAGATTTTGAATTGTCGGATTTTAAAAGAGTATAATCGGCGCTAAAGTCGAAATTATATTCTTCTGTGCTGTAACCTTTCGGGTATCTTATGGCGCAAAGCTCGGAATTTTTTGAAGTTTCCTCAATTCTGTAATCAAGCTCTTTATAGCTTGAGGGCGAATAAACATTCATATTCGGAATTTCGCTTAAAAACGCCGCGTCAAACACGCCCTGATGAGTTTCCCCGTCTTCTCCGACGATTCCCGCTCTGTCAACAAGCAGTTTTATAGGAATATTCGCTATTGCGGCGTCGTGAAGTATCTGATCGTAACCTCTTTGCAGAAAAGTGGAATAAACCGCAAAAAACGGTATCATTCCTCCTTTTTTTAGTCCTGCACAGAATGTTACTCCGTGTTCTTCGGCAATACCCACATCAAAAAATCTGTCTTTAAATGATTTTGAAAACCCGGTAAGACCTGTCCCTTCAGTCATAGCGGCTGTCACGGCGCAAATTTTATTATTGCTTTTAGCAAGCCTGCAAAGGGTTTCGCCGGCTATCTGGGAATAATCTTTTTTCTTTTCTTCCGATAAACCGTCGCCTATTACAAACGGTGATACACCATGATAGTTTTTAGGCTTTGTTTCTGCGTAAATATAACCCTTTCCTTTTTTTGTTACTACATGAACGACAGACGGTCTGTCATAAGATTTTGCAACCAAAAAAAGCTCTTCCATTGCTTTGATATTGTGACCGTCGACAGGGCCGAGATAATTAAATCCAAGACTTGTGAAAATATTATCGTGATAAACCAGCGTTTTAATTCCCTTTTTTATTCTATAAAGGAAATTAAGGATATGTTTGCCGAAAGGCAATTTAAGCAGAAAATTTGAAAAAGAAGTTTTAAAGGTGTGATAAGAGGGCTTGTTGCGAAGTCTTGTAAAACAGCGTGACATTGCTCCGACGTTTTTTGAAATCGACATTTTATTATCGTTTAAAACAACGATAAAATTTCCCTTAGCAGCGCCCGCGTTATTTATAGCCTCGTAAGCCATTCCGCCCGTCATAGCGCCGTCGCCTATTACAGCGACAGCTGTTGACGGATCGCCCAAAAGCTTTTTCGCTTTAAAAATTCCGTAAGCCGCGGATATCGAATTACTGCTGTGACCTGTGACAACAGGGTCATACTCACTTTCCTGCGGCCTCATAAATCCGGAAATACCTCCCGATTTTCTGATTGAAGAAAAGCTTTCAAATCTGCCTGTTATAAGCTTATGTGCATAACACTGATGACCGACATCGAATATTATAGCGTCGTCAGGAGAAGAAAACACGCGGTGCAAAGCAACGGTAAGTTCAACTGCTCCTAAGTTTGAAGCGAGATGTCCCCCGTTTTTCGAAACAGTGGAAATAATTTCCGTTCTTATTTCATCGCAAAGCTCGGTCAGCTCAAATTTATTAAGCTTTTTAACATCATCCGGAGATTTAATGTTTTTTAAAATTTTGTAATTCAAAGGGTAAACATTCCTTTAAAACTTTCTTCTTAAAAGATACTGTGTAAGGCCTTTTAAAGTTTCACATTCGGGATTTATCATATCGAGAATGGTTTCCGCCTCGGCTGTGAGATTTTCTGCAAGCTCTCTTGCCTTATCTTCGCCGAGAACTTTTATAAGAGTTTTTTTATCGTTTTTCTCATCGCTGCCCGTAGGCTTGCCAAGGTCTTCTTCATTTGAATTAAGGTCGAGAAAATCATCGATTATCTGAAAAGCTATTCCGACATTTTCGCCGTATTTTTCGCAAAGATTAATTTGCTCGTCGTCAGCTCCGGCAAGAATTGCTCCGCAAACTGCGGCGGCCTTAATAAGTCCGGAAGTTTTAAGGGAATACATCTGGTAAATCAGATTATAATCTTCGCGGTCTTCGTTTTTAAGGTCTATTACCTGTCCTCCCACCATACCGGAAGTTCCTGCGGCGGCGGAAAAATAAGAAATCGCTCTAACAATTCTTTCGGGGTCAATTCCAAGAGTTTTTGATGCAACCCCGAATGCGTCGGTCAAAAGCGCATCGCCAGCCAAAAGCGCGATATCCTCGCCGAATTCTTTATGGCAGGCAGGCTTGCCTCTGCGCATATCGTCGTCGTCCATACAAGGCAAATCATCGTGAATTAAAGAATATGTATGTATCATTTCTATAGCGCAGGCAAAATTATAAGCGCAATCGTCATCACCGCCGAAAAGCTTATAAAATTCAAGCAGAATAATAGGTCTTATTCTTTTTCCGCCCGAAAGCAGACTGTGCCTTACCGCTTTTGATACAATATCGTAATGCTGACCGCTCAAAGCGGAAAGCATATCAAGCCTTGAATTGATTTTGACCTGATAATCGTTTATAATCGTTTCAATCATTATTTTCTCCGTTTATACTGCCTGTGTCCGACAGCTGTGTTATTTTTTGTTTTGCGTTATCTAAAATTTCAGAGCATTTTTTAGAATACTTCATGCCCTCTTCAAACAATTCTATTGATTTTTCAAGAGGAGTTCCAGGATCGTTTAGCTGTTCTGAAATTTTTTCAAGTTTTTCGAGAGCCTCTTCAAATGAAATATTTTCTTTCATTTTAAATTCCTTTCTCTTAAAGAATTCACTGTGCAGTTTGCCTCGCCGTCGGAAAATAGAACCTTAATTTCGTCATTTTGTGTAATATCGTTTACAGAAGTGACCTTTTTCTCGCCTTTAAGCGCAATTGAAAATCCACGGCTAAGCGTTTTTAAAGGACTTAAAGAGTCTAATTTGGCGATAGATAAAGATAGGTCAGACTGAGATTTTGTAAGTTTATCCGATATTTTATTAAGTAAGCTTTCACAGGCATTATCGAGCCTTTGCATTTTATCGGAAAATGCCTTTTTTCCAAAATCCTTAAAGCTTTTATCGCAAAGAAGAAATCTTGAATTTGATATTTCATAGGAAGACCGTAAAGCCTTATAAAGCATAATATCAGTTTTCTTGATTTTTTCTTTAATCTCAAAAATATCTGGCACTGCAAGCTCTGCTGCGGCAGAAGGAGTCGGCGCTCTTAAATCGGCTGTGAAATCGCAGATAGTAAAATCCGTTTCGTGGCCTACTGCGGAAATTATCGGAACGGGAGATTCATAAACTTTTCGTGCCAGCGCCTCGTTGTTAAATGCGTCAAGGTCCTCTGCACTGCCTCCGCCTCTGCCGATGATAATTACATCGATACCATCTTGCTCATAAATCTTATTGAGCATATCAGTTATTTCTCTTGCGGCATTTTCGCCCTGAACCGATACCGGGCAAAGCAGGACCTCGCATAAAGGATATCTTCTGTTTAAAATATTTAAAATATCTCTTACAGCCGCTCCGCCTATGGAAGTAACGACCGCAATTTTCTTCGGAAACCGCGGAAGTTTCCTTTTCTCCGACTGATCAAACAGCCCCTCTTTTTCAAGCTTTTCTTTTAAAAGATTGAATCTAAGAGAAATATCTCCGCTTCCGCTGAGTTTCATATCATCAGCGTAAAGCTGAAAGCTTCCGTCTTTTTCGTAAAGTGAAACTCTTCCGAAAACCAAAACCTCTGTTCCGTCTTTCACTTCAAAGCGAACTTTGCTGTTTGCTCCGCGGAACATAACGCATTTTACGGCGCTCGCGGAATCTTTTAAAGTAAAGTACCAATGACCGCTTGCAAAATGTGTTTTAAAATTGGAGATCTCTCCTTTAACGGCGATATAAGAAAGTTTTTCATCGCCCTCAAGCAGGGATTTAACATAAAGATTGAGCGCGGCAACCGAAATCGGCTCAGGCATCGGCTTTTACCACGGAAGAAAGTATACCGTTTACAAAAGCAGAGTCGTCAGTCGTAGCGTATTTTTTGCAAAGCTCAACGGCTTCGTTTATTGAAACAGCTTCCGGAATAGACTCCACAAATTTAATTTCATATATTGCAAGTCTTAAAACCGATAAAGAAGTTTTTGAAATTCTTTTTAAAGACCAACCTTTTGAATATTCGGAAATAATCCCGTCAATCAAATCAAGGTTATCATAAACACCTTTAAAAACATTTTCAATATAAGTGTCCGCCTCAAAATCGCGGACCTGCTCAGCAAGCTTTAATATTTCATCGCAAGGATCAACATTAAAGCATTTTTCAAAAATAAGAATAAAAGCTTCTTCTCTTGCATGCTTTCTGTTCATTCGGCACCTGCTTTCATAATAATACATAATAAATTATACTACACATCGCTTTATAATTCAAGAATAAATTAAGGCTTAATTTTACTGTCATTGACAAAAATTACCGATAATGTTAAAATAATAATATTAACTTATAATATGGAGATAATTATGGATAAAAATTACGATTCTTATATTTCACCTTTATCGACGAGATACGCTAGCAGTGAAATGCAGTATTTGTTTTCGCAGAATTTTAAATTCAGAACCTGGAGGAAGCTTTGGATAGCTTTAGCTAAAGCAGAAAAGGAAACAGGTCTTGATATAACAGACGAGCAGATAAAAGAGCTTGAAGAAAATGCGGATAATATAAATTACGAGGTTGCCGAAAAAAGAGAAAAAGAAGTAAGGCACGATGTTATGAGCCATGTTTACGCTTACGGCGTTCAGTGTCCCAAAGCGGAGCCGATAATCCACCTTGGAGCCACAAGCTGTTATGTCGGCGATAATACCGATATTATCATTATGAAAAACGCCTTGGAGCTTATCATAAAAAAGACCGCAAAGGTAGTTAAAAACTTAAGGGATTTTTCAGAAAAATATAAGGCACTTCCCTGCCTTGCTTACACTCATCTTCAGCCGGCTCAGCTCACAACGGTCGGCAAAAGGGCTACTCTTTGGTCCAACGATTTTATAAACGATATAAAAAATCTTGAATTTCAGCTTGATTCTTTAAAGCTCCTTGGTTCTAAAGGAACTACGGGAACTCAGGCAAGCTTTATGGAGCTTTATAACGGCGACGAGCAGAAGGTGGAAAAGCTTGAAAAGCTTATAGCCTCCTATCTCGGATTTGAAGAATGCGTGCCTGTTTCCGGACAAACCTATTCGAGAAAAACCGATTATTATTGCTTAAGCGCGCTTGCTGGCGCCGCACAGAGCGCATATAAATTTGCAAACGATATGCGCCTTTTGCAGTCGTTCGAAGAAATGGAAGAACCTTTCGGCAAAAATCAGATAGGCTCCTCCGCTATGCCCTATAAAAGAAATCCTATGCGCTGTGAAAGAATATGTGCACTATCGAGATATATAATCTGCGATCTTTTAAATCCTGCATTCACCTCCTCCACTCAGTGGCTTGAGAGAACTCTTGACGACAGCGCCAACAAAAGAATTGCAGTGAGCGAAGCATTTTTAGCGCTTGACGCGGTGCTGAATATCTGTATAAATGTTACCGATTCAATAGTCGTTTACGATAAAGTAATTGAAAAGAGAGTAATGGAAAAGCTGCCCTTTATGGCTACCGAAAACATTATGATGGAATCTGTAAAAAGAGGCTGTGACCGCCAGGAAATTCACGAAATTATAAGAGTTCATTCCCACAAAGCTGCACTTGATGTTAAAATGAACGGAAAGCCTAATAACCTTATTGATCTTATAGCCTCCGACGAGCGTATACCTCTTAACAAAGAGGAAATTTTAAGCGAATTAAAACCTGAAAAATATATCGGCAGATGTGTTTCGCAAATTGAAAATTTCAATAAAAAATATGCCGATCCAATTATTAAAAAGTATTATTCTGAAGATATTAAAAGCGAACTTTCGGTTTGATCTATAAAAGGAGTAAAGCATTATGATTTGGCATAACTCTTCTGTTCAAGAGGTATTAAACGAATTAAAAACCGATAAGGACAGCGGTCTGTCAAACGGAACGGCCACGGAAAGAATATCGGAATACGGAAAAAACATCATAAATAACGAAAACAAAAAATTCTTTTTAAAAGAGTTTTTAAAACAGCTTAACAACAGATTTGTCTATATTTTATTTGCGGTGGCGATAATTTCGTTTGCCTTTTCTGTTTATTATAAAAGCAATGATATTTTCTCTCCTCTGCTTATAATAGCGATCGTTATTCTTAATGCTCTTATTTCCGCATTTTTTCAAAGCCGCGGAAGATCTGCTTTGGAACGTCTTAAATCCGCAACAGATCCTAAAGTAAATGTTTTGAGAGACGGCATTAAAAAATCCGTTTATTCTTCGGAGCTTGTACCCGGTGATATTCTTTTGCTTGAAGAGGGCGATTATATCGCAGCAGACGCAAGGATTATTGAATCTGTATCCTTAAGATGCAATCAGCAGAAAATTACCGGCGACAGCATTCCTGCGGATAAAACGGCCGACGAATTATTCCCTGATATCACTCCTATTGCGCAGAGAAAAAATATGCTCTATTCAGGCACCAATGTTATCCACGGAAGCGCAAAAGCAGTAGTTGTGGAAACAGGGATAAATACCGAAACAGGAAGATCGGATTCACTTGAAAGGCAATCTGCGAAAACTTCTATTCCTCTGCAGGATTCTCTGCTTTATACCGGCAAAACCGCCAATATTATTATTCTTATAATTTGCTCGATAGTTTTTGTTATAGAATTTTTATTTACTATCAACAGCTCACCTGGCGAGGGCTTTGCTTATCTTACTATTAAAACATTTTTAAATTCCGCCGCATTAGCAGTTGCGGCAATTCCCGAAGGTTTGCCGGCCATCGCAGCAATAACAGTCGCTTTATCTCTTGAAAGACTTGTTAAAAACGGAATAATCGTTAAAAAAATCAAAGCTTTAGAAAAGCTCGGAGATATCTCCGTGCTTTGCGCGGATAAAACCGGAATTTTAACGCACAACAGTATGACTGCCGTAAAGATTTTTAACGGCAACGAAACGACAATACTTAAAAATTCCGAAATTAATGCTAAATCTTCAATGGTTTTAAAGCTTGCTGCCGCCTGCTCCACTCTTGAAAACGATCCCACAGAATCGGCTATCGAGAAAGCCTGCAACGAAATAAATAACGAAACCAAAACCGATATAGAGGCTATTTATCCGAGGCTTTGCACAATTCCTTTTGACAGCGACAGAAAGACAATGACAAGTGTTAATATGATAAACGGTCAGCCTGTAGCCATAACAAAGGGCGCACCCGAAATAATAGCAGAGATCTGCGGAAATATCGGCGCGGAAGAGATATTAAAGGAAAACGAGAAATTTGCCGAGGACTCTCTTCGGGTAGTTGGAATAGCTATAAAACAGCTCCCCGAAATTCCCGCTAATCCGAATGCCGATGAAATTGAAACAGATATGATATTTGTAGGACTCATAGGTCTTGAAGATCCGCCGAGATCTGACGCGGTGCAGAGTATCGGAGAGCTGACAAATGCCGGAATTAAAACTCTTATGATAACGGGAGACAATATCACTACCGCAAAAGCCGTAGCAAGAAGAATAGGCATTTTAAAAGACGGCACAATAGCTGTTACGGGAGCGGAAATTGACGCTTTATCAGACGAAGAACTTTATGAAAGAATAGGAGATATCAGCGTTTTCGCAAGAATTTCTTCCGACCAAAAATTAAGAATAGTCGAGGCT
This sequence comes from uncultured Oscillospiraceae bacterium, assembly GCA_900547095.1. Taxonomy (GTDB): domain Bacteria; phylum Bacillota; class Clostridia; order Oscillospirales; family Acutalibacteraceae; genus UBA737. Next base: position 192,355 of record URFG01000002.1, on the reverse strand, counting down.
TTAAAGAAAAAAGGAGAATGTGTAGCGGTCACAGGCGACAGCATCAGTGATTCTTCCGTGCTTACGGAAGCGGATATCGGCTGTGTAATGGGAAACAACGGCTCGGATGTAGCAAAAGGCAGCGCAGATATTATTGATGAGCACTTTAATCTTTCAAGTCTTCTTTCTGCTATAAAAGAAAGCTCTTCGATTTTTGCAAACATTCAAAAATGTGTAAGATATCTTTTAAGCTGCAATTTTGCGGAAATTTTTATTTATCTTATTGGTCTTTTGGCTTTCAGATTTCCTCCCCTTTCCTGCGTACAGCTTTTGTGGATAAATCTTTTAACAGATTGCACGCCTGCAATCTCTCTTAGTATGGAATATGAAAGCGGAAAAATCGGTAAAGGCTCAAAGCAAAGGTTGTTTAATAAAAACATCTTAATTAAAATGATGACGGATATGCTGTTTATTACCGTGCTTTCTTTTATATCCTATAAAATAGGATTAGACGGCGGCAAAGATTACGCCTCTGCAATGCTGTTTTTAACTCTCGGTCTTGTTCAGATAATCCATTCTTATTGTTTAAGAAGTTCAAAATCGATTTTTAAGCTTTCACCCGTTTCAAATGAATTTATGCTTTTAACTTCCCTGCTTGCTGTATTTATACTGGTATTTCTTTGCGTCACGCCTGCAGGAGCGGTTTTCGGTCTTGAAATATTAAAATTCAAAGATTTGATAATAGCGGCGGCTTTGGCATTAGTAATAGTTCCTTATAATGAAATTTTAAAGATCGCGGTAAAATAATATGGCGGAAATAAAACCTATCGGGGAAATTTTAACCCCATTTAAAGAAAAATTCGGCATTCCAAGGCAAAGCGGAAGAGCAAAGTCTGCTCAGGGTAAAATTCTTTTTTACCCTGAGTTTTCCGATATTAATGCTTTTTCGGGACTCGAAGAATTTTCGCATATCTGGATAATATTTGATTTTAATAAGGCACATAAGGAAAATTATTCGCCGACTGTAAGACCGCCGAGGCTGGGTGGTAATAAAAGAATGGGCGTTTTTGCCACACGCTCCCCTTTCAGACCGAACTCTTTGGGGCTCACAGTGGCACGGCTTGTAAAAATCAAAAAAGAAAAAAACAGAATTGCGGTTTATGTAAAAGGAATTGATATTTTAGACGGCTCGCCGATATATGATATAAAACCATATATTCCCTATGCAGACGCAGTTTTTAACGCTGTAGGCGGATTTTCAGACGATGAAAAAGACCATAAATTAAATGTGGAAATTCCAACCGAAATATCGGAAAAAATCCCTGCTGAAATTACAGAGCTTTTAAAAGAATGCATAAGCGACGATCCCCGCCCTGCTTACCAAAATGACGAAAGAAACTATTCTTTGATAATAGAAGATTATGACTTTTCGTTTTTTGTAAAAGAAAATACAGCTTATGTAAAAAAATTCAGAAAAATATAATAAATTGCTTGATTATTTTATAAACCTATGTTATAATTACATTCGTTGCGAAAAGCAATTTGCGCTGATAGCTCAGCTGGATAGAGCATCTGCCTTCTAAGCAGAGGGTCGGGGGTTCGAGTCCCTTTCAGCGCGCCACAGCAAAAATCCTATCACATTTGTGATAGGATTTTTTAAATTTATTCTTAAAACTTTACTTATTTGTTGTAAAACTGTAATTATTTTGTAACTTTACTCAATGAATTAAATAACCTATAATTAAAATACAAAGTTTTGAGGAGTTTTGCATATGAAAAAAACAGCTTTATTTGTGATTTTGATTATAACTATGCTTTCAGTTTGCGCCTGCGGAAAAAATACGGGTACTGTAAAAGAAAGTAATACCGCAAAATATGAATTGACCGACATTCTTAATAATAAAATTTCTTTTACCGATGAAAGCGGAAAGTCAGTATATTTGAAAAATTACCGCTCCGAAAAATATCCCGATCTGCAAATTACGCCTGAAAAGTACGCAATAATTGATTTGGATAACGACGGTGCAAACGAGCTTGTGTTATATGCTTCGCCGGATTTCGGGCTATATCTCGTATTCCATGAATATAACGGAGTAATTTACTCTTTTGAATTTGTAGAACGGGCTATGATCGATCTAAAGCAGGACGGCAGCTTTATTCAAAGCAGCGGCGCCGGAATTAATTCGTATGCCGTATTAAAATTTGATAAAAACACCTATAAAATTATAGAAGAAGCTTACCGCGATGACTCTTTGCAAACTTACCGTATCAACGGCAAAGAATGCAGTCTGAATGATATAAATGATTTTATAACAAGTTTTAATAATAAAACAAGTGTTGAATGGTCTTAAAAATATAATTAACAAAAACAGCGAAAGTTCTAATTAGAACTTTCGCTGTTTCTCTTATATCTCATTTTTTCTTATTTTTCTTCTTATTCTGTTAAGGTTTCTTTCAAAACTTCCATTATTAAGCAGCTCTGCCAAAACAAGCTGATCGAGAGTCGGAACTGTGCAGGAAATCATTTCTTTATTGATTTCATAAAGTGGATAAAAGTTTTCCGGAAGAATTATATATCCTGTTTTAACAGCTGAAGAAATCGTTTTTGAAAAGGTATTAAGATATATCACATTTCCGCAGCTTAACTCATACAGCGTTTCAAAAGGCTTTCTGAATCTGTAAAATTCAGAGCCGTAATCATCTTCAATTATTATTCCGTTTCGCAAATTTGCCCATTTGAGATATTCAGCTCTTTTGGCGGCAGTTGCGGTTATTCCGCTTGGGAATGACCGATATGGTGTTACATGAAGAATGTCGGCGTCGGTACTTTTAAGCTCGGTTGAGTTAATTCCGCCGTTTTCAAGCTTTAATTTTCGATATTCTATTCCGTGAGATTTATACTCATTTTCTATTTTTTTATAAGACGGATCTTCTATTGCAAAAATACGGTCTTTTCCAAGCAGGCAGATTATCATATGATAAAGTGACTGCGCACCCGAGCCGATTATTATTCTTTCGGGATCCGCTTTTATCCCTCTGCATCTTATAAGATATTTTGAGAGTGCCGAGCGCAGGATAAAAAGACCTGAATTTTCGGATTTTTGTAATATTTCAGATTTTTGTTCCGTTATTACCTTTCTTACTGCTTTTAAATATACGGATTCGGGAAAATTTTCTTTAATTCCCGGAAGTAATGAAAAGTTTTTAATATTTTCTGTTTCTTTTACTCCTGAATATATTTCCTTTGAATTATATGCGCAAAAATAGCCGCTTCGAGTAACAGCGGAGATATATCCCTCTTCTTCAAGCATAGCATATGCGTGCTCTACGGTTACAACGCTTACACCGTTTCTTTCCGCGCAAACTCTTTTTGACGGCAATTTTTCTCCTGATTTATAAATTCCGCCGATAATTTCATTTTTTATTTTTTCGTAAACAGAAATATACAGCTTATCCATTTAATTAAAAATTCCCTTTCACTCTTCTTTTATTGATTATAAAATAAAACATTCAATTTTGCAAGAAAAAAGCGCCGCAGGTTTTTGCCTGCGGCGCGAATTATTAAAAGGAAAAATTACATTTTTTCAAGATTGCTCTTAAGAGTATCAAGCTGATTGCGAAGCTCTTTCGGTAACTTGTCGCCGAATTTCTTGTAATGCTCTTCGATTTCGCTTGCTTCTTTTTCCCAGACATCTTTATCAACCTTAAGAATGCTCTTTAAAGTATCCATATCCATATCAAGATCGGTAAGGTCGATATCCTCGGGCTTCGGAATATAGCCGATAGCGGTTTCGGTAGCGTCGACATTGCCCTCGCAACGATCAATTATCCAGTTAAGAACTCTCATATTATCGCCGAATCCGGGCCATACAAAGTTGCCCTCATCGTCAGTTCTGAACCAGTTAACATTGAATATCTTAGGAGCCTTATCACCGAGCTTTTTGCCCATTTCAAGCCAGTGAGCAAAATAGTCGCCCATATTGTATCCGCAGAACGGAAGCATAGCCATAGGATCGCGGCGAACTACTCCGACAGCGCCTGCCGCAGCAGCAGTTGTTTCTGAAGCCATAGCGGAACCGATGAACACACCATTCTCCCAGCTCTTTGACTGATATACGAGCGGAGCGCATTTAGCACGGCGGCCGCCGAATATAATTGCGGAGATCGGAACTCCCTCGCCCTTATCGAATTCATCGGAAATGCAGGGGCAGTTTTTAGCGGGAGCGGTAAATCTTGAGTTCGGATGAGCGGCATAGGTGCTCTTATCTTTCTTATCAAATTTAGAAGCGTCCCACTTATTGCCTTTCCAATCTATACAGTTTGTAGGAAGATCTTTATTGAGCCCCTCCCACCAAACGGTGTTATCGTCAAGGTTAAGAGCAACATTTGTGAAAATAGTGTTCTTCTTGGTGCTCTCAAGAGCATTGAAGTTTGAGTGAGCGTTAGTTCCGGGAGCCACACCGAAGAATCCGTTCTCAGGATTGATAGCATAAAGTCTTCCGTCTTTTCCGATCTTCATCCAGGAAATATCATCGCCGACAGTCCAGATCTTATAGCCTTTCTTGCGGAGATACTCGGGCGGAATAAGCATTGCAAGGTTGGTCTTTCCGCAGGCAGACGGGAAAGCAGCTGCAATATATTTAATTTCGCCCTTAGAATTCTGAAGACCCAAAATAAGCATATGCTCAGCCATCCAACCCTCTTTCCAGCCCTGATAAGAAGCTATACGAAGAGCGAAGCATTTTTTACCGAGAAGAACGTTACCGCCGTAAGCAGAGTTAACGGAAATAATTGTATTATCCTCGGGGAACTGGCATATATAACGCTTTTCGGGATCGATATCGCAGGAAGCGTGAAGACCTCTTACCCAGTCGTTAGAGTCGCCTAAAACATCGAGGACTTTCTGTCCTACCCTTGTCATAATAGCCATATTAAGAACAACATATTTAGAATCGGTTACTTCAATTCCTGCTTTTGCAAGAGGAGATCCGATCGGTCCCATAGAGAAAGGAATGATATACATTGTTCTTCCTTTATAAGAACCTCTTGCTATATTGTAAAGCTTTTTATACATTTCCTGAGGATCGCACCAGTTATTTGTAGGGCCGGCATTTTCCTCTTTTCTTGAACAAATAAAGGTTCTGTCCTCTACACGCGCAACATCGTTAGGACGGGTTCTGTGAAGAAAACAGCCCGGAAGCTTTTCTTCATTGAGCTTTATCATCTCGCCCGATTCAACAGCTTCTTTGCGGATAGCTTCAAGCTGCTCCTCGCTGCCGTCGATCCAAACGACTTTGTCAGGCGTAACAAGTTCTTTGACTTCTTCAAGCCACTTTAAAACAGTTTTGTTTTCAGTCATAATAATTTCTCCTTTTAAGAAATATCTTCCAAATTTCTGCCTTATACATTATACCAAAAAAACATATAAAGTCAATGAGTTTTCAAAATACTTAATAAAAATTTAACAAAATAATTTATCTATTGACAAAAAGAGCGTAAGCATATAAAATAGTATTATTAAAGATAAAGGGATGAATAAAATGTCGATCGGATTCAGAAAATCTTTTTTCGGGTTTAATTGTGAAGATGTTCTTTCTTACATAGAAAAATCACATAAAGATTTTGCGGCGGAAGAAAAGAATTTAAAATCACAGATCTCAGATCTTAACGATACTATTTCCGAACTTAAAAATAAAATTTCGGAGCTTGAAAATTCTAAAGAAAATATCAAAGCTCAGCTTGAAAGCTATGAAAATAAAAAAGCGCAGATCGATCAGATGTCCAAAAACATTGGAAAGCTTTATCTTGTTGCTCAGTCAAATGCCCGCTCCGTGATAAAATCAAGCGAAGAAAACTTAGCGGCAGTTAAAGAAGAAATTGAAAAGAATTTCAATTCTATCGATACTGCTCATCAAACTCTTGACAGTATTAAATCAAATCTTATAAAAACCACCGAAGAATTTACGGATAATATCGACAAGCTTTCAAATTCGCTTAATACTGCCAAAGAAGAGATAAAAAACAAAGAAAGCGAAGCTATTAAGAAAACCGAAGAAATTTCCGAATATGTGAATAATATTACTAAATAAAAAATGCCGTTTTATGCGGCATTTTTTATTTTTCTGCTGTTACGTTATAAAATTCGGCTTTTAAATTTTTATCGGGAACCGAAAGCGAGATAGGAAGCCCTAAAGGCGAATAGGTGTAAACATATTCAATATCACCTATTTTGCCGGAGCTTGTAAAATTGTCGCTGCCCTCTTTTTCTCCTTCGGTAACAGACTCATAGCATTTAAGAATGATATCCGCCGCATTGTCTACGGGCAGATCGTCAATTTCCTGCTTAATACCGAGATATTCGGCTGTGGTCTTTCCGTCTTTTCTTAAAACTTTGAGTCCCGCAAGATTTGACGGTTTTTTAACCTCGGCTTTCATATCTCCCGAGTTTTCAAGCTCTATCGAGCAGACATACGAATTGTCATTATAGGTGATCTTTGCGTCAAATTCAATTCCCGAAACCTTGGGGTTGCTCGCATTCTTTGAAGAGCATCCGCAAAAAATAAAAAGAACAAGTAAAGGCATTAAAAGCTTTTTCAAAAAATCTCCCCTAAATTTTTAATAGGAAATATTTTTAAGCTCCTCAATAATATCCGACGGCAAAAGCGACCGTTCGGTATATTTTTTTGCCGCAATATCCGCAGCAAAGGAATGGACATATACGCCCGTCACAGCCGCGTCTTTTTCAGAATATCCCTGCGCCGAAAGCGAAGCGATAATTCCCGCAAGCACATCTCCGCTGCCGCCCGTTGCCATACCGGGGTTTCCTGTTTTGTTTAAAAACACTTCGCCGCCCGGCAGTGCAACTACGGTATTACAGCCTTTAAGTACCACAGTGCAGTTATAATCTTCAGCAAATCTGCGGGCTTTGCCTATTCTGTCGCTTTGAATTTCTTCCACGCTTAGATTCGTCAGTCTTGACATTTCTTTAGGATGAGGCGTAATAATCAAAGGAGCTTTTATTTCCCTGATTATATTTATATCCATAGATAAGAGATTTATTCCGTCGGCGTCAAGAATTATCGGAGAGGAAGAATTTTGAAGAACGGTTTTAAGGCTGTTTTTAATATTATCGGATTTCCCTGTTCCGCAGCCGAAAAGCACGCTGCTGCAATTTTCAAGTTCTCTTATTAGCAAATTTTCTTTGATTACAGGCTCACCGCTTTCCCCCGTTTTACAAGGAATTACGACCGCTTCGCTTAAAGCAGAACAAAAAGCGGTATAATTTTTATCGCAGATAAAAGCTTTTATAAGTCCCGCTCCCGATCTCAAAGCAGCTTTTGCCGAAAGCACAGAGGCTCCGCAAAATCCGTAACTTCCGCAAATAGAAAGCACTGTGCCGAAAGTTCCTTTATGGGAATCTTTTTCTCTTTTTACGGTTTTTGTAATTTTACACAAACCGTAAGCATATTCTTTACTATTCATCTTTTTTAAAGCAAGGAACCGCTGACGGTTCTCGGTATAAATTTTTTCATAGCGGTTTTAATTCTGTCGTCAGGTGCAAATACAAGAAGATTTTTCTCATTGCCTTTTCTGATTATAAAAACAAGCGCGTTAGGATCGTTAAAATCGGCGGCAACTACTTTTTTTGAAAATCCGGCACCGTATTTTTTCTGCGGATTGAACTTTTCTATGCTCTCAACTCCCGAAAGCTCAAAGCTTAATTCTCTTTTTCTTGAACTTTTTCCTGTGATTTTATCAATATCGGCGCAATCATTGGTTATTATATACTCATATTCCACAAAAAGCATTTTAGAAAGAAAATATGCCCCGTAAAAAGCCAGAGCGGCGCCTACTAATGCTAAAGGCGGTAACACCAGAAATAAAAGGACTGAAACGGCTATCGCCGCTGCCCATAAAAGGACTAAAAGCGCATAGTATTTTCCTCCTCTTTTCATTTCAACCAATTGCTCAAGAAACGTATCCATAATTAATCTCCTTATCCGACTTGAATTATATTTCATTTTATTATATAATTAATAAAAAAGCAAGTGTATTTATTCACATCTGGAGGGTTTGCGGTGAAAATAAAAGAATGCTTCGATATTAAAAATGTTGCGGGTGAAAATATAGTTGTTTGTACTGATCCGTCTTTGCATTTTAATAAGCTTATCAAGCTTAACAACTCCGCCGCTTTCCTTTGGCGGGAGCTTAAAAGCGGTGAAAAAACCAACGAACAGCTTTTTAATTCCTTAGCGGATTTTTTCAATATTTCATCGGTTCTCGCACTTAATGAGATAGATGTTTTTTTAAGAATTTTAAGAGAGAACGGTATACTTGAAGAATGAAAAATAAATCAACGGTAAAATGGATCTATTCTAACCTGAAAAATTTTATAGGACAAATATCACTTGTTTCTGTTTGCAATATTATTTTATCTCTGTCGCTGATCTATCTTGCCGATTTAAGCAGTAAAATTATCGATTCGGGGAAAAACCTTTATAATAAAGCGATTTTAATAGGTATAATTCTTCTCGGACAGGTGATTTTACAGCTTTTTTCGTCGGTTATGACAGTAAAAATCACAGGTCTTATCACGATAAAATTAAGGCAGAAAATATTTTTTGATATTTGCGGCAAAGAATACGCAGGCATTGAAAAATATCATTCGGGTGATTTTTTAAATAAGATGACTAACGATGTAGGACAAGTTGCCAAAGGCGCGGTTGAGCTTATCCCCGAAACCTGCACTGTTTTAACCAAGATAATCGCAGGTCTTTATGCAATTATAAAGCATAACTATCTGCTTGCGGTTATTATTCTCGCTGTAGGATTTTTAATTCCTCTGCTCGGCAGGATATTCAGCAAAAAATATAAATATCTGCACAAAGAAGTTGTTAAAACCGAGGGCGAGGCAAGATCATTTTACCAGGAATGCATCGAAAATTTAATAGTTATAAAGTCTTTTTCGGCAAGCAATTCTGTTTCAAAAAAAGCTTCCGATATTATGGAGGACAACCTCGAATTAAGAATTAAGCAGAGAATATTCTCATCAGTAATGGGACTAAGCCTTTTTTTAAGCTTTTCTTTGGGGTATTACGGAGTAATTCTTTGGGCGGTTTCCGCCGGCGTTTCCTATGGCACGCTGTATTATCTTCTGCAGATTATCACCATTCTTCGCTCGCCTCTTCAAAATGTTTCGGGAATTATTCCGAAGTTTTATTCTATGACGGCGTCAGCCGAGAGAATAATGGAAATAAGCTCGATTCCCGATGAAAATTCATCTGAAAATGAAATTTCCGAAGAATTCCAATCGCTTAATTGCAGCGATTTAAGCTTTTCTTATAAAGATAACACAGTTTTAAAAAACTCAAGCTTTATTATCAAAAAAAACACCGTTACATTATTAAAAGGCGAATCGGGCTGCGGAAAAACCACTCTTTTCAAAATTCTTTTAGGGCTTTATTCCCCTACTTCCGGAACGCTTAAAGTAAATTCAAAATATGATATCGGCGCGCAAACAAGAAAACTGTTTTCTTATGTTCCTCAGGGAAATATGATTATTTCCGGCACGATAAAGGATAACATAACTTTTTTAAATAAAGATATAGCCGAAGAAAAAATAATCGGCGCACTCAAAATCGCAGGCATTTATGATTACATATCTTCCCTGCCGAAAGGAATTGAAACGGTTTTAAAAGAAAGAGGTCAGGGCTTAAGCGAGGGGCAAATTCAAAGGCTTGCCATAGCGCGTGCTTTGATTTATGACGCGCCTGTTCTTCTGCTCGATGAGTCGACCTCGGCTCTTGATAAAGAAACAGAACAAAAAATTCTTGAAAATATTAAAAATATGACTGATAAAACCGTTATATTTATCACTCACCGAAAAACAGAAACTCTAAAACCGGATAAAATACTTTTATTTAATAACGGAACAATAGAAGAAAGGAATGCTTAAATTTTATGAATATTTGGCACGATATCAGTCCCGACAGAATAAAAAAAGACGATTTTATCGCTGTTATTGAAATAGGAAAAGGAAGTAAATGCAAGTATGAGCTTGATAAGCAGACAGGCGTGCTTATCCTCGACAGAATTCTTTATACTTCTACTCACTATCCCGCAAACTACGGATTTATCCCTAGGACTTATGCCGATGATCTCGATCCTTTAGACGTGCTTGTCTTCTGCTCGGAAAGCCTTTATCCTATGACTACCGTAAGATGTTATCCGATAGGCGTTATAAATATGATTGATAACGGAAGATTTGACGAAAAAATCATAGCCATTCCTTTTAATGATCCTATGTATAATTCTTATAAAGACATATCACAAATTCCGAAACACATATTTGATGAAATGTCGCATTTTTTCAGGGTTTATAAAGAGCTTGAGGGAAAAGAAACGGCTGTAAACGAGGTTAAAGACGCTCTTAGTGCCAAAGATATCATTCAAAAATCGATAGATAATTATAATTCAACTTATGCGAAATAAATAAGGAGCCTGCCTATGGGCAGACTCCTTATATTTTATAAACCAAGCGCTTTTTTGATAACAGGCTCAACATTATTTGCCATTCTGTAAAAGCCGAGGTCATTCGGATGAATTCCGTCTATAGAGCATAAATTTCGGTCAACTTCGCCGTAACGCTTTTCACCGTCGATAAAATAAACATTTTTATCTCCGGAACTTAAAGCGTTAAGATAAGTTTTTTTAATAACTTCCCTGCGCTTTTTATTTTCTTCGGTATAAACCGCCGCCGGCATACTCATCATAATAACCTGAATATCGGGTTTTAAAACTCTAAATTTTTTAAAGAACTTTTCGTGAGTTGTTTCAAGCGCGAAAGCATTTGAAGCGTTATGATCGTAATCAAAAACAAAAAGGCTTATATCAAGAGCGCCGAAAAATTCCGCAAGCTCTATTTCGCCGCGGCAGGAGCCTGAAAACCCGAAATTATAATAATCAATATTTAAATGATTAGATATTATAGCGTTATATCCGTTCATTATAGAAGCACAGGCGCCCTCTGTTATTGAAGAGCCGTAATATAAAACAGGCTTTATAGGCAGATACGGTGTCGGAGGCTCGATAATATCTCCGTACTCAAAAACAACGGAAATATCTTCAATAACCTCGTTTCTCGGAAGAAAAATAAGAACGTCGCTTATTTCACCGCTGTCAAACGGGTTTTTAATGACCTTTTCGAATTCCTTATTATCGTAGTCTTTAGGAACGACATTTCCGCAATAAACAGGATCTTTTGTCCTATCACCTATCAGCACCATAAACGATTGGCACTGGTAAACAGACATTCCGAGATCTAAAGATAAAGTTTTAAGCTTAGCTTTGATTTTAAATTCCCTGGCATTTGTTCTGAAACCTAGTCTTGCGCCCGGGCACCTTTTTGAATAAGAGGCAGCCGTTTTATTTATCTTTTCCGCAACAGAGTCCGGAAGTCTTGAAAAAGGCTGATCGGAATCAAAAAGCGGCGCTCCGAAAACCTTTAAGGGATAATCTTTAAAATGCAATTCTTTCATAAATAAAATTCCTTTAAAAAAAAGCAGTCAAACTGACTGCTTTTTTTATTTTCATTTAAGCTTTGCCGATTGATCCGAAAAGCTCCATTTTTTCTTTAACCGTTGCTTTGATAGCTTCAAATCCGGGAGCCAAAACCTTTCTCGGATCAAATCCCTTTCCTACGAGATCCTTGCCCTCTTCGAAATATTTGCGTGTTGCTTCGGTGAAACTAATCTGGCACTCGGTGTTAACATTGATCTTAGAAACGCCGAGAGAAATTGCCTTTTTGATCATATCGGCAGGAATTCCTGTTCCGCCGTGAAGAACGAGCGGCATTGTTCCGGTAAGTTCCTGAATAGCGGCAAGAGTATCAAATCTTAAGCCTGTCCAGTTGGCAGGATATTTACCGTGAATATTTCCGATACCTGCTGCAAGCATTGTAACGCCGAGGTCAGCGATCATTTTGCATTCCTTAGGATCTGCTACTTCGCCGCCGCCGATAACGCCGTCTTCCTCACCGCCGATAGCGCCTACTTCCGCTTCCAAAGAAAGGCCGAGCTTATTGCATATCTCAACCAATTCTTTTGTTTTTTCAACATTCTCTTTGATCGGATAATGAGAACCGTCAAACATAACGGAAGAAAATCCTGCTTCGATACAAGCTTTTGCGCCTTCATAACTGCCGTGGTCAAGGTGAAGAGCAACAGGAACGGTGATATTGAGCTCTTCGAGCATACCGTTAACCATTCCTACTATCGTTTTATATCCGCACATATACTTTCCTGCGCCCTCGGAAACACCGAGAATTACAGGCGATTTAAGCTCCTGAGCGGTTAAAAGAATGGCTTTTGTCCACTCAAGATTGTTGATGTTAAAATGGCCTACGGCATACTTGCCGGCTTTTGCCTTTGTTAACATATCTTTTGCTGATACTAACATTTAGATTACCTCCAAAATTTATTACAAAGATATTTTAAAACATTTTTATCATAAAATCAAGTTTAAACTAAAATTTTATTTAAATCCGGATCGGGTTCTATGTTTTCAGGCGGCAATTCGAGCAAAGATGGGTCTGCCATATACTTTTTAAGTTTTCTGAAAGCAAGTGCGAAATAGCTGCCTGAGCAAATTCTTTCATCCATAACTATACCGTAAGGCATACATTTTTCAAAGACTATCTCGCCGTTTTTCTTCTTCGGGACTTCTCTTGTGTTTCCCATAGTAATTCCTATACTCGTAGTTCCGAATTCATAAACATGGTGATAAATGTGATTGGTTCTGATAGAAGCAAGGTTTGAAACAAGCAGGCTTGCGTGGGAAGGCGACATGTCTATTATCTTTTTAGGCAAAAGACCGTGCTTATCCATAAATTTAAATATTCCGACGCCTATCGGAAGAATTCCGGGAATTCCCAAAAGGAATTTTATCATTTTTTCAGTGCCGTTATTATCGGGAGCATTGCGGTTTTCATCGACATAGGAATTGATGATATCGTTAACTTCAAAAATGGTGTTTTTAGTGGAAAAATACATTTTTGACATAGTGCCGTGATCCATTTTTCCTGCTTTAAGAACTACCATTGAAACTGTAAGCTCGTTTCTTGCATAGGGCTTTCTGTTTACAATAAATCGGTTAAGCAGCGGGAATTCGGCTACAGTTCTCACATAAGCCGCCAAAAATACCGCTATATGGCTGATACTTACTCCTTCTTTTCTTTTTTCATTGATATACTTCTGCACCGGATCAATTGGCATATCAATGGTGATCATATTCATAGCGTCAATTCTCTTATCCATTATATATGCCGCAACGGTATACATAGGATCGGTTTTTTGACTCTCACACCGTCTTTTCTCATAAGCACATTCTCCCCTATTGTTTATCTAAATAATAATAGCATAAATATATAAAAATTATAACAATTAATCTTTAAGCTCACCTTTAGAACTTGCTTTTAAATATGCGTTAATAAATCCGTCAAGATCGCCGTCCATAACAGCGTTGATATTTCCGGATTCAAAATTCGTTCTGTGATCCTTGACCATTGTATAAGGCATAAATACATAAGATCTTATCTGCGATCCCCACGCGATTTCTTTTTGAACGCCCTTTATATCTTCGATTTTTTCAAGATGTTCCTTTTCTTTTATTTCAAGAAGCTTGGATTTAAGCATTTTCATAGCCTGATCCCTGTTCTGGAACTGGCTTCTTTCATTCTGGCAGGCAACTACGATACCTGTCGGAATATGCGTAAGTCTTACAGCGGAAGATGTCTTATTGATATGCTGACCGCCAGCGCCTGAAGATCTGAAAACATCCATTTTAACATCTTCGTCTTTAATTTCTATATCCACATCGTCCGTTATTTCGGGCATTACCTCGATTGAAGCAAAAGAAGTGTGTCTTCTTCCCGAAGCGTCAAAAGGAGAAACTCTCACAAGTCTGTGAATGCCCGATTCGCTTTTTAAATAACCGTAAGCGTTTTCGCCCTCCATTAAAACAGTGGCGCTTTTAAGTCCCGCCTCGTCGCCGTCAAGAAAATCAAGTACTTTTACATTAAGTCCGTGTCTTTCTCCCCATCTTGTATACATTCTTACAAGCATAGATACCCAGTCCATTGCCTCTGTGCCTCCGGCGCCTGCGTGGAATGTAAGAATAGCGTTATTAGCGTCATATTCGCCCGTTAAGAGAGTTTGAAGTCTTAATGCGGCAAGATCTTTTTCAAGAGTATCTATAGACTGTGAGATCTCATCAACAAGCGATAGATCTTCCTCTTCGTTGCCCATATCGATAAGAACTTTCAGATCTTCATAAGAAGAAACAATATTATCATAGGTTTCAACTTTGTTTTTAAGCTTGCCTGTTTTCTGCAGGATAGCCTGTGAATTTTCCACATCGTCCCAAAAACCCTCTGCCGCGGCTTTAAGCTCAAGCTCTTCTATTTCTCTTTTTAATTTATCGTAACCGATAGCGTCTTTTAAATCCTTTACTTCCTGCTCGTTTGCAGTAAGTCTTGATTTAAGCTGCTCAAATTCAAGCATTAATATTCCTCCGATTATTTTTTCAAAATATAGCAAAACCACTCGCCGCGGTGTAATTTTTTAACAATTTCAAAACTGCTCTTTTCAATAGCATTTTCGATATCTTTTTCTCTCAAATCGATTATGCCCGAGATTATCAGTCTTGTTTCTTCTTTCATAAATGATTTTACATTTTCAAAAAGTCTTATGATAACATCTGCAACTATATTTGCACATATTATATCAAATTTACCTGTTACCTTATCTGCAAGGTCTCCGGCTTGAAATTCCGTGAAATTATCCACATTGTTTATTTTTGCGTTCTCTTTGGCTGTTTTAACAGAAAGCTCGTCAATATCAATGCCCTTTGCGCTTTTTGCTCCTAAAAGAACAGCCGCAATAGCAAGAATTCCGCTCCCCGTTCCTATATCCAAAACAGTTTCTCCGCCTTTTACCTCATCTTCCAAAGCTTCGATACACATAGAAGTCGTCGCGTGAGTTCCCGTGCCGAAAGCAGTTCCCGGATCAAGATGAATGACCGTTCTGTTATCTTTATTTTTATATTCTTCCCAGCTCGGCGTCACGGCGATTTTCCTGCCTATCTCAAAAGCTTTGAAATGCTTTTTCCAATTTTCATTCCACTCATTATCGTCAACCGTGTCTTTTTCAATATTAAAATCGATACCGGCAGCGCTCATTCTAAATTTTAAAAACTCTACCGCTACGCTGACATTTTCTTCTTTATCAAAATAAATATGTATAATAGAATGCGTTCTGTCTTTTTTAATAAGCTCCTCGTCGATAAGATCAATATGGGCGATCTCTTCGGCGTCTGCCTCTAAATTAGAATAATCCTCTATATAAATACCGTATGGCACGGTCATGTTCGCTATTGCAGCCGCCTCGTCTGTTTTTGAAGTCGGAACAGAAGCTTTAATTTCAATCCAATCCATAATATCTCCCGATATAATTTTTTATTTTTCCTTCGCTTTCTTTAACGGTTCCCTGCCTTATTCCGTTTCTTCCTCCGCCTCTTATATTCAGATTTTCGGAAAAAGCTTTAAAGTCACGGCATAAATCTTCTTCATTTCCGCAAACGGAAAATGAAAAGCTATTATCTTTACCTGAAAAAAACCAAACGCTGCTGCCTTTATTTTTATAAGCCGCGTCAGCCGCTATCTGAAGATCTGTCATATCAAGATCTTCAAAAAAACAGCATTTTTCGGCCGCAGAATCTGTTTTAAGCAAAATAAATTTCTTTTTAAGTTCTTTATATTCAGTTTGCAGTTCGTTTGTTTTTTTCACAAAGTGCATTACGGCTTCATCCGCACTGTCAGACTTCGCTGAAAGCAAATCGGAAATATTTTTTATTTCAAAATACTTTTTGCGGTAATCTTCAAGCGCAAAACTGCCGCATTTCATATAGATCCGCGTGCCGCCTTTTATTTTTTCAAAATCAAGGAGTTTAATAATTCCTATTTCGCCTAGTTTTTTAATATGCGGCGCACAGCAAGCGCAGATATCTATTCCCTCGATTTTCACTAATCGCAAATCGGAAGTGATATCCTTTTTGCTCCTATAGTTTATACGCTCGGCTTCCTCTTTAGTTGGAAAAAATGCTTTTACATTTAGATTTTTAAAAACAGCATTGTTTGCAAGAGTTTCGATATGTTTAATTTTATCATAGTCAAGAGATGAATTTGTATCAATAGTAACATAATCTTCAGAAAGATGAAATCCGATATTCTCATATCCGAATTCGCTGTGGAAAAGACCTGAAACTATATGTTCTCCCGAATGGTTTTGCATAAATGAAAAGCGCCTGTCAAAATCAATTCGGGCTGTAATATCTGTTTTTATTTCTATAGGTTCTTCGGAATAATGATAAATTATTCCGTTTTCAATCTGCGTATCCGTTATTCTAATATCGCCTATAAATCCTCGGTCGCCGTATTGACCTCCGCTTTCGGGGAAAAACGCGGTTTTATCAAGAACGGTCCTGTAACCTGATTTTAACTTCTCGCAGGATAAAACATTTGCTCTGAATTCTTTGAGATAAGCGTCAGAGTCATAAAGTTTTATAGTTTTCATTTTAGCTTCTCCTGAATAATATGAGCCGCCTTATAAATATCTCCGCCGCCCATAGTTATAACAAGCTCGCCTTTTACGGCGGTTTTTATAACATAATCTGCTATATTTTCAAATCCGCTTAAAACAACGCAGTCAGGCAGTTTTTGAGCGATATCTTCTGATTTTATTCCGTAAGTGTTAACTTCTCTTGATCCCATTATAGGAGTCATAATAACCCTGTCGGCAATAGATAAAGCTTTTATAAAATCATCCTTTAAAAGTGCGGTCCTTGAAAAAGTAAACGGCTGAAAAACTGCTGTTACTTTAGAATAATTAAGCTCTTTTGCGGCATTTAAAGTGGCGGTTATCTCGGTAGGGTGATGAGCGTAATCGTCGGCAAGAGTAAATCCGTTATAATCGCCTAAAAATTCAAATCTTCTTCCTGCACCCGTGAATTTTTCCACAGCCTGCGCTATACCCTCCGGTGAAACGCCGCAGTCCGAACATACGGCAAACGCGGCGAGCCCGTTTAAAATATTATGCCTGCCCGGAATATGCATATCGAGATGGCCGATTTTTTTGCCTGATTTTATAACATCAAATGAAAATCCGAATTTTGAGCTTTTTATATCAGCCGCATAGTAATCGTTAGTATCTTTAAATCCGAATGTAACCGTTTCGGCATCGATACCGTCTGCCGCTTTTGTGCACAGCTCATCATCGCCGTTATAATAGCATTTTTTCGACATCGAAATGAATTTTTTAAAAGAATTCACAAGATTATCCATTGTTTTGAAATAATCAAGGTGATCGTTATCAATATTTAAAAGCACCGAAACATCGGGCGACATCTGCAAAAAAGTATCGACGAATTCGCAGGACTCGCAAACGAGCGTCTGCGAAGTTCCGATAGTACCGTTAGATCCTATAAGCGGAAGCTTGCCGCCTATTACTGCGCTCGGATTTTTCTTGTTTAAAATGAGAATTTGTGTTATCATAGAGGTAACGGTGGTCTTGCCGTGAGTTCCGCATACTCCTATAACATTATCATAATGCCTTGTAAGCGCGCCTAAAAGGTGCGAGCGCTCCATAAGAGGGATATTATTTTTTTTGGCGGCAACGATTTCCGGATTATCTTCCGAAATTGCCGCTGAATAAACTACGAGTTCTGCGCCTTTAATATTTTCCGGACTATGGCCCATATAAACCTTTATGCCAAGATTTTTAACTCTGGTTAAAGGATCGCTCTCATTGTTATCGGAGCCTGTGAGCTCATATCCTTTTGAATGTAGGATTTCCGCAAGCGGACACATTCCGCTTCCGCCGATTCCTATCATATGAACTCTTTTAATATTTGTAAGAATTTTGTCTTCAGCTCTTAATTCTTTCATATATATCAAACCTCTTTTTATGAATAAACATACACTTTATATTATACAACATTTATTATGAAAAATAAACTGTTTTTTTGAAAGTAGGGCTAAAAAGCTTATGAATCAAGTATTGCCTAAAGAAGTAAACTTTATAATCGACGAACTTATGTCGCACAGATACGAGGCATATATCGTCGGCGGCTGTGTAAGAGATAGAATTATGGGCAAAGATCCTCACGATTATGATATCACCACTTCTGCCCTGCCTTGCGAGATAAAATCAATATTTAAAAGCACTGCGGATACAGGGATAAAGCACGGAACAGTAACCGTTATTATTGAAAACAAGCCTTTTGAAGTAACCACTTTTCGCAGTGAATTCGGATATTCGGATTCAAGGCACCCGGACAAAGTGAAATTTATAACTAATATCGAGGAAGACCTTAAAAGACGTGATTTCACTATGAACGCCATAGCATTTAACCCCGAAAAAGGATTTTGCGATCCGTTTAACGGAACCGAGGATATTAAAAATAAGATCATCCGTGCCGTAGGCGATCCGATAGAAAGGTTTAAAGAAGACGCTTTAAGGATTTTAAGACTTTTCAGATTTAAATCCGTTTTAAACTTTTCTATTGATAAAAGTACTCAAAACGCGGCACTCAGTCTTTGCGGCGAAATATCCGAAATAAGCGAAGAAAGAATAAGCGCCGAACTTATAAAAACTCTTTTAGGACAAACCCCGGAAGCTTTAGAGCCGCTTATTAAAAACGGAGGATTTAAATTTTTAGATATTACACACTGCGAAAAACCCGAAAGAATAAACTATCTTACTTTAAATTCCGAAATAAGGCTTTATTCTTTTCTTAAAATTTGCAATGCAGATGTTTTTAAAACCTGCAAAGCGCTTAAATTAAGCAACAAATTTTTCTCCGATTTCAATGATTTTGAAATTTTAAACGCAGAGCTTAAAAGCGATGATATAAAAAGAAATTTAAGAAAGCTAAAAAATAAGAATAATTTTATTCTATATTTAGATTATAAAAAGCATATTTTAAACGAAGATATAAGCTCTTATATTTTAAAGTATAATAAAATCATAGAAAACCGCGAGCCTTATGAAATAAAAGACTTAAAAATAAACGGTGACGACCTGAAAAACATCGGTATTAAAGGTAAAGAAATCGGCAAGGCTCTTAATTTTCTCTTGGAATTGATAACCGATGATCCAAAGCTTAATAATAAAGATAAATTACTTGAAATAATAAAATCCAGGTAACTTAAAAGATAACTGCGCCATAGAATGTTATATAAACTTCTATGGCGTATTTTTTATGCAGGTGTTGATAAGAATGAAAGTTTTACTTATAGGCGGAGATAAACGCTCGGAATATGCGGAAAGAAAATTCCGAGAAGCCGGGTTTGAAACTGATACGCTGGGATTGCATATTAATGATAAAGGGTGCATTCAAAAGGCGGATATAATCGTACTCCCTGTTCCGACCACGCGTGACGGGGTGAATATTTTTTGCCCTTTAACAAAAAAGGTAATTCCTTTAAAAGAACTTGATAATGTTTGCAAAAAAACGATGATTTTCTCTTCTCTTTACGGCGGCGAAAAAGAAAATATCACGGATATTTCCGAGCTTGACGAGTTTTCGATATTAAATGCCGTGCCGACAGCCGAGGGAGCTATCGCCTATGCGATAAATTCCACAGAAAAAACTCTTTTCGGCTCAAAAGTGCTGGTAATAGGCAACGGGCGCGTAGGAAAAGCGTTAAGAGCAAGATTAAGGGCTCTCGGCGCCGTTGTAACAGTGAGCGCAAGAAAACCGAAAGATTATGCGGAAATCGAGATAAACAGCTGTGAATATCTTGAAACTGCCGATCTTAAAAAGAATTTAAATCGGTTTGATTTGATTTTTAACACAGTCGACGCGCCGCTATTCAGTGAAAAAGATCTCAGCTTTTTGAAAAATCCCATTATCGATCTTTCCACGCGCGGATGCACGGCTGAAAAAAACGAAAAAATCATAAAACTGCCCGGCATACCGGGTAAAACAGCTCCTCAAACTGCCGGAGAGGTAATTTTTAAAACCGTTATCGGACAATTAAAACTACGGAGGGATATATTTTGAAAAAAATCAATATAGGCTATGCTTTTTGCGGTTCTTTTTGCACTGTTAAAAATTCTCTCGAAGCTTTAAAAGAACTTGCAAAAACCGAAGCGAATATAATTCCTATAATGTCGGAAATAGTTTACAATACAGATACTCGATTCATCAAGGCAGACGATCTCAAAAATCAGGTTGAAGAGGTATGCCAAAATAAAATCATTCACGATATCGTTGAAGCGGAGCCGATAGGACCAAAAAATTTGCTTGACCTGATAGTTGTTTCTCCCTGCACGGGAAACACAGCCGCAAAAATAGCGCTCGGAATTACAGACACTCCCGTTACTATGGCTGTAAAAGCGAGCCTTAGAAACAATAACCCTGTTGTGCTGGCGCTCGCTACCAATGACGCTTTAGGCGCTTCCTATAAAAACATAGGATTACTTCAAAATACGAAAAACATCTTCTTTGTGCCTTACCGGCAAGACGATCCGTTCGGCAAAAACAATTCGCTTGTATGCGATTTTACTAAGCTTACAGAAACCGTTAATCAAGCCTTAACGGGCAAACAGCTACAGCCGGTAGTAATAGAGAAAAAGTAAAAAATATCTCCCTTAAAAAAGGGAGATATTTTTTACTTAAGAACTGAAATTGCGTCTTCAATGGTTTTTTCGAGAGCCTCTCTGCCGTATTTATCCACTTCGGTTTTATTTCTTTCACCGTGTGTAAGGCAGCCGGCTCCGCCGATACAGCCTCCGACGCATGCCATACCTTCGATAAAGTTGGCGTCAAGCAGATTTTTGCTCTTTTTAAGCAGTGCTACTCTGCACGCCTCAATTCCGTCGCAAGCGCAGGCTTTAAGCTTCAAATCGGTCACATTATGCTCTTTAAGGCCCTCAGCGACAGCGTCCGAAAGTCCGCCGCAGCGGGCAAATATTCTTCCGAAATAAGAGGCATTGTCTAAAGTGCCCTCTTCAAGAGCGGTTATATCGATCTCTTTACTGTCAAACAGGGCCTGTAATTCTTCAAATGTCATCGCAACATCGACAAACTCTTTGACCGACTCTTTTTTAACCTCGGCTTTTTTAGCCGTGCAGGGCCCTATAAAGATGACTTTGCAGGGAGCCTCGTGTTCCTTGATATATTTTGCAATAGCCGCCATAGGTGAAAGATTATGCGAAACATACTGCTTCATATCGGGAAACGATTTTTCTATGTAGCTGACAAACGCAGGACAGCAGGAACTCGTAAGAAATCCTTTTTCAACAAGCTCACGGCTTTCTGCATCAGCCACCATATCGGCTCCGAGCGCCGCCTCTATAACGGTGTAAAATCCGAGCTTTTTAAGACCTGTTATGACCTGGCCTAGCTTTGCGTATTTAAACTGACTTGAAATTGACGGTGCAACAACGGCAAAAACTTTATAATTTTTATTGTTATCGCTTTTCTTTATAATATCGATAGCGTCAAGTATAAACGATTTATCGCTTATCGCACCGAACGGGCACTGATAAACGCAAGCCCCGCAGGAAATGCATTTTGAATTATCAATAGCAGCGGCTTTATTTTCTTTCATAGTGATAGCTTTAATTTTGCAGGCGTTTTCACAAGGTCTTCTTCTGCTGATAATTGCAGTGTAAGGGCAAACCTTTGAGCAAGCCCCGCACTCTTTGCACTTGCTTTTATCGATGGACGCAACGTGGTTTTCATCAAAAGTTATGGCTCCGAATCGGCAGGCATCCTCACATCTGTGGGCAAGACAGCCTCGGCAGGCATTGGTAACCTCATAACCGCCCATAGGACATTCGTCGCAGGCAGTTTCAATAACCTCTATAACATTCGGGTTTTCGGAATCTCCGCCCATAGCGAGCTTTACACGGTCGCCTAAAATTGCTCTTTCTTTATAAACACAGCAGCGCATTGTGGGTGTATTGCCAGGAACTATATTTTTTGGAATTTCCAAAATATTTTCAAGCAAGGTATCATTCCAGGCAAGCTTTGCTACTTCCCTTAATACTTTATATTTAAGGTGCTGTACCTTTGTGTCAAATTTATACATATTTATTCTCCTTTAGAAATAGCTGACCTTTATCCTCTTACCCATTTTTTTAAGACAGTCCGACAGTTCTTCGACAAGATTCATTTTTATATTGAAATTTATCGGAAGATCGGGGTTCTGATGTGCCGGATTTACCGCTCTGCCTACAAAAAAGTTTATATCTGTTGCCTCTTCAAATAAAAGCCTGCAAATGAGCGAAGCACCGTCACGGCTGAAGCTCCAATGCTCATAAAGCTCGTTTTTATCAAGCGAATCTTTGGCGTATTCAATAACCTTGTTTATGGTTATAACACCCTCGGTAACCAAATCAACTCCTTCGATAAAAGCTATCGGCGGAACATCGCTTTTCTCAAATTTAAGACTTGTTGTAATGGGCTTATTAAGATATTTTGCCGCAATTTTAGAAGTTGTTCCACCGCAGACAATGTGCTTTCCCTCTTTTGAAAAGAAAAGGGACATCATTCTGTCACAGTCATCAGGATTTCTCGGAGGACCGAACAGAATATTCATAGGCTCTCTTCTTCTGATTCTGATAACGCACGCAGTTGCGTCGTCGCCGGGGTGAAAGCCGTACTGCTTATCGCATTCATCAATAAGCATGGTGGATAATGTTTTTGCAGTGTATCCCACATCTGCAATACCGAGCATAAACTGCGCGATATCTTCCCTTTTCCAGCCAAAGTTAAAAGCAATGCCTATTCCCGCGTGAGGGCAGCCGTCGCTCATAGCTACAAAAATATCGTTTTCCCTGAGATCGATCTCGGATTTATAAATTAATTTTCCTCCGATATTAAGCTCGGTTTTAGGATAATCGTAAATTTCTCCGTTTCTTATCATAATCACAAGCGGATTATCATACTGAATAAGCTCTGCCAAAGAATTGTTAATAAGGTGAATGATCGTAAAAGTGGAATACGCTACGCCTCTGACAGAGCATATCGGCAGTGTTGCGGCTATAGTGGAAACACATTCTTCAAGCGCTATGCCCTCTGCTACCATTGTTGAGATTATTTTTGAAGTAAGAGTCGAAAGGATACTTGCTTTAACTCCGCTTCCGAGACCGTCCGCCAAAACAATAACGGTGGAATTATCATTCTGCTCTATAATATCAACGTGATCTCCGCAAAGCTGTTCGCCCTCGTGATTTATACTTTTATAGCCTATATCAGCACACAGATTATTCATCGCTGATCGACTCCTTAAGCTTTGTTAGCGCAATTTTTGTTTCAGCGGCTGTTTCGCCGAGAAGCGACGCTATCTCCTGAACTATACGCATTTGCTTGTCAACAACATTGTCGGCTATTTCTACCGTTTGTCTGCTGATACTTTCTTTTTTCTCTTTTTGCAGTTCTTCTTCCGTTACATCGCGTAAAATACATACAAGAAGTCTGTATTCCTTATCATAAAGAATGGTTTCTTCTACATATTTTTCATATTCCGCAAGATATACTCTTTTATCGTGAATATTTCTGTTTTTACTTAGCACGCTCAAAAAATCGCCGGGATCCATAATTCTGACGACCTGATCGCCGAGAATATCGGAAGCATATCTAAGATTCAGAATTTTAAGCGCGGCTTTATTTATCTGCTGAACTTCAAGTTTTTCATTTAAAACAATAAGACCGTTCGGCGTGTTTCTGACAATTGTATCGGAAAAGCTTTCAGCTTTATCTTTAAGGAAAGGCAGACACATAGAAATCTCTGCTTTTCCCTGGCAAATCGCAATGGCTTTTTCCCTGCAGGAATCATAGCCGCAGGAGCCGCAATTCAGCTCATCGGACGGCTTTACTTTTCCCATCTGCTTAAGCGCTTCTCTTATCTCATCTTCTGACGGCATAGGAAGCTTGTGGCAAATAGCCTCAAAGCTCTTTTTAAGCTCTGTTTCATCGGGCTGGGAAATATCAAAATCTTCTTTACCGGCAAAATCGGAAACTGCAGTATAATCCTTTACGGGCGAGCGGTGGAATTTTTCCATAACAGGGCCGCCAACGCAGCTTCCCGCGCAAGCTGACATTTCTATAAAGCACCTGTGAATATTTCCGCTTTCAATATCTTTAAGCGCCGCAATACAGTTGTCTACACCGTCGATAGCGAGATAAGAATATCCGTTATCCGGCTTATCCATACTTTTAAGAATTCCGCCGGTGGTCGGGAAAAATCGTGTTCTGCCTGTTTTTTCTTCATCTTTTATGTTTTTTAGCACGATGTTTTCCGCTTTGAGCCAATCAGTAAGCTCGTCAAATGTTAAAACAGCGTCAACATAGCCCTCATAATGCGAGGCTTCGTCTTTTTTTGCAACACACGGACCTATAAATACTGTTTTCGCATTAGGTATCCTGCTTTTGATATCCTTGCAATGCGCCTGCATAGGCGATAAAACATCTGCCAGATAATCAAGAGTATCCGGGAAATATTTCTGAATAAGAAGATTTACCGAATGACAGCAAGAGGTAATAATAATATCGCGGTTAGCTTCATTAAGCATATTTTCATATTCGCGCTTAACTATAGTTGCCCCGATAGCCGTTTCTTCCACATCATAAAATCCGAGCTTTTTAAGAGCGGCTCTCATAGCTCCTATTCCTATCGATTCGTAATTAGCTACGAACGACGGCGCAAGACTTACAACCACGGGATCTCCTGTTTGTAAAAGAACCTTGACCTTTTCTGTTTCGCTGACTATCTGCTTGGCGTCCTGAGGACAGACAACAAAGCACTGACCGCATAAAATGCACTCGTTTTCGATAATATAAGCCTGATTACCGGAAAAACGAATGGATTTAACGGGACAGTGTCTGATACATTTATAGCAGTTTTTACAGTTGGATTTTTTAAGAGTCAGGCAATCCATTATCCGCTCACCTCATTCTGAAGTTTTTTTAAGATTTTATCTTTAAAAAAATCATCGAATTTTTCAGGGGTAATACCGGTGTAAACGTCATCGTCAATACTGACGGTAACGCCTTCCCTGTTGCATCTTCCGGTGCAAAAGCTTCCGGCAAGAGTTATTTCATTATCAAGTTTATTTTCCGTAATGGCTTTCTGAAAAAGCTCAACTAATTTTTCGGAGCCTTTAATATGACAGGCAGAGCCTACGCAGATCTGGACTATCATTATATCTCAACCTTTTTTAAAATATTTTCTTCAAAAAAGCTTTCTGCTGTTTCGGGATCAACTGAGAAAAACTCGCCGTCTACCGTCACGCAAACGCCCTCCTGACATCTGCCCATACAAAATGTTCCGGAAAGGTCGATTTTATCGGATAGATTGTTCTTTCCGATAAGATTTTGCAGGATTTCCACTACCTGTCTTGAACCTTTAATGTGACATGATGATCCTATACATACTGTTACTTTCATAATTTTTCTCCTTTTGCCGATTAAAATTTTTAAAAGTTTTAAATGAGCTTATATAAAATTTTTCTTTCTTCTTCCCGCGCCGAAATGCTGAGCGAAGCCGCTACAACAGGGATCCATTTTTTTATGTAAGAAATTTCGGTGCCGCTTTTTTGGCTGTATAATTCAAGATATTTTTCTGCATACTCGTCTTTTCCTTTTATCTTGAAGAGGATATATGTCCTTGCGGCGTCGGCAGCTGCGTTTCCGACTGTTGCGTGCGACCAATCAAGAATAAAGGGAACATTATCTTCCGAAATAATAATATTTGTAGGATAAAAATCGCCGTGGCAGATCTTACTCTCATTAAGCATTTCTTCAAGTCTTAAATGAAGATCGTATCTCACGGTTGCGGGAAGATCAGAATCGCAGATCCTATAATTAAGGCGGTCCTTAAGCCTGCTCAGTTCTAAGCAGCTTTCCGAATTTATTTTTATCTGAAGATCGGTAAAAAGATCAAGATATTCATTGGTTTTATCTGGATCATCTTCCATAAGTGAATATAGATTTTTGCCTTTTATGAATTCGGAAACTATAACATATTTACCTTCTATAGAAGTTACTTCCGAGATTTTAGGAACATTAAAGCCCTTTTCTTCCATTCTTATCTGATTAAGTGCTTCGCTGAAGACTCCTGCTTTTGTGTGCTCCTCACAAAAGACCTTTAAGCATCTGTCCTTATCTCTATATAAGGTTTTATTATTTCTGACAGCAATAATTCTGTCGAGATTCATATTTTTTTACTCCTTTAGCGCTTAAAAATCATCTTTTAAGTATAATTTTATCAAAATAAATTTATTTTGTGTATTGCTGTTTTTGCATATGGGTATTGCAATAAATTAATAACCGGTAGTCGTAATTATTTTTCTTTTTGAATAAATAAGTTTTTCAATAAACAACTTATCGAGTTTTGAAAGCGAATGATCTTTTTTATAGATAATCATATCCTTATAAATTCTATCACTTTTAACGGAATCAAGCTGAATTAAGCCGTATCTTGAAAGCAGATCTTCGGGAATGGGAGAAACCCACATAAATGTGTTTTTATTTTTTGCGAGAAGCTCAAATTGACTTGCTCTGTCAAACACAAATATCCTGTTTTTTACGTTTTTTGAAAATTCTTCTTTTTTTACCTCCGCAAACGGCAGCGAAGGCACATAAGGATCCGCGTGGGCAATTTCTGTGTATCCGCAGAGATTTTCATCGCTTAAATCTTTCTCGCTTGCAAGTTCGCTATCTTTGCTTACAACAAGATTATATTTAAACTCGCACACAAGCTCGCAATTAAGATTTTTTTCTTTAAAAAGATCCTTATAATATTTATCATAAGTTTCCGCGTATCTGACTATTCCGAGCTTATAGTTTTCTTCAAGAACATTTTTAAGAGTTCTCATAGAATTGGTTTCACGGTAATAGATTTCTGCATTGACATCATTTTTAAGAGTTTTTGAAAATTCGGCAAAAGCATAGGAAATATAGCTTGCGCGCGGAACAGAAACGGAAAATTTAAGCTTTTCCGTTTTATCCTTTTTAAACATATTCTCAACCATATCTACGCGGCTTAGAATATTCTCGGCGCAATCGATGAAAGTTTCTCCCTCGGCAGTTAAAGTCATACCCTTGGCACTGCGCTCAAAAAGAGAAATCCCGAGGTCAGCTTCAAGTTCTTTAATAGCGCGGCTTAGCGCCGACTGACCGACAAAAAGCTCTTTCGCAGCTTTATTTATCGAATTGGTTTTGGCAACCATTACGGCATATTTCATATGCAACAGGTTCATACATTTCTCCTTGCAAAGTTTTTACATATATTATTTTATCACATAATCGATAAAAAGTAAAACATCTTTATAATTATTGCCGAAAAAAATAAAAAGCCGCCGAAATCGGCGGTTTTTTTTCTCAAAAATCAATCTTTAAGCGAGGTTTTAACGCTATCAAATGTATCTGTTATCGATTTATCGGGAGCTTTGGTCAAAAGACTTACAATGATAATAAATACAGCGCTTATAACAAAAGCCGGGAAAAGCTCATAAATCGCGAAAATTCCGCCGAGTTTTGCTATAACATATTTCCAGATAAATACTATTGCTCCGCCGCTTAAAATTCCTGCGAGGGCTCCCCATTTTGTAGTTCTCTTCCATAAAAGTGAGAAGAGCATAACGGGACCGAATGCGGCGCCGAAGCCTGCCCATGCAAATGATACTATTCTGAAAACAGATCCGTTAGGATCAAGTGCGAGAATTACAGCAATAACAGAGATAAAGATAACGCTTAGTCTTGCGATAACCATTTCCTTTTTTTCGGAGAGTTTCATTTTAAAGGTGTTTACAAGTATATCCTTTGTAACGCTTGAAGAAGCAGCTATGAGCTGAGAGTCCGCAGTGGACATTGTTGAAGCCAAAATTCCCGAAATGAATATTCCCGCGATAAATGCCGGAATATATCCTCTTGTGGATAAAAATCTCGAAATATCAACTATGATAGATTCTGCTGCAGAAGCCGATTCATATTTATCTATTATTCCGTTATTTACAAGTGCAAGACCCGCAACGCCTATCAAAACTGCAATGCCTAATGAAATTACAACCCAAATAGACGCAATTCTTCTTGAAACCTTTAATTTCTTAGGATCATCGATAGCCATAAATCTTAAAAGAATGTGAGGCATTCCGAAATAACCTAAACCCCAGGCTAAAGTAGTTATAACCGAGAAAATGCCGAAACTTCCCGTTTTTGAATCGGCAACATCAAATCCTTTAAAGAGGTCAAAATATCCGGTCATATTCTTTGCGGACTCAAAAATACTGTCAAATCCGCCGATAATTCCCTCACTTAAGCCTAAAACGACAAACAAAGCGACAGTCATAACAATGCTCTGAATCAGGTCTGTTATGGAAGCGGCTAAAAATCCTCCCATCGTGCAGTAACCAACGATAATAACTGCGCTCAGGATCATAGCTGTTTTATACTGCATTCCGAACATACTCGCAAATAGCTTTCCGCAGGCGGAAAATCCTGATGCAGTATAAGGAACGAAGAAAACAATAATAACCAAAGCCGCTATTACGGATAGAATGTATTTATTATCACCGAATCTCTTTGAAAAGTATTCGGGAATTGTAACAGCGTCTATCTTTTCCGAATATTTACGAAGTCTTTTAGCGACAAACAACCAATTGAGATATGTTCCTATTGCAAGACCTATTGCAGTCCATGTGGCCTCTGCAAGACCGCACATTAAAGTAAGCCCCGGTATACCCATAAGCAGATAAGCGCTCATATCGGAAGCTTCTGCGCTCATCGCTGTAACTAAAGGACCAAGCTTTCTTCCGCCGAGATAAAAGTCAGTAGAATTTTTATTCCTTTTAGAAAAATATGCTCCTACTCCGAGCATTGCAAGAAGATATAACACTATTGCAATTAAAGTGCAAATTACCGCATTAGTCATAATAATCCCCCAAAATAAAAATATGGAAATATTATACTACAATAATTTATTTTTTTCAACAAAAAAATCTCCCTTTCGGGAGATTTTAAAATAAATATCGCTTTAAGCCTTATAAAAATGCTCTTCAGTAGCTGCGCAAAGATAGTGATATACAGGCAAATGAAGCTCCTGAACTTTAAAGGTTTCGGTTTCAGGAACTTTGATGCAGATATCCGCAACCTCGTTAAGTTTGCCGCCTTTAGCGCCGGTTAAAGCTATAACTGTTATTCCTAATGCTTTTGCCACTTTAGCCGCGGCATTGCCGTTTACCGAGTTGCCCGAAGTGCTTATGCTTATCAGCACGTCGCCTTTCTTACCCAGCGCCATAACATCCTGTGCAAAGATAAGATTAGGATCGACATCGTTGCAAAAAGCAGTGTTTACGGCATTCAAAGTAGTAAGAGCTACTGCCGGAAGACCGTACTGAAGTTTATTTAAAATCTCATTGTCAAGCTCGGGGCAGTTTTTCTTCATTTCAGCCTTTTTCTCATCAGTTAAAGGGCGCTTTTTAAGAAAGCCTTTCATAAGCTCGCCTACTATATGATCGGAATCGGCACAGCTTCCGCCGTTACCGCAGATCATAAGCTTTCCGCCGCTTTCATAACATTTGATAAGTGCCTCGGCGGCTTTTTTCAAATCTTCTTTGCAGGAAGAGAGGTTAGGATATCTTGAAAGTAATTCATTTAACATAATTAAATCTCCTTATAATAAAGCGGTAGCTATTGCGGCATAATCGCCGATTTTTTCCGAAAGTTCTGCGGGCACGATCTCGCAGACCTCTGCCGCGGCAGACAATGCTTCTTTTTTAATTTCTGCTTTGCAGGCTTCAGCCAAAAGATTCTCGGATCTTGCGTAAATGCTTCCGATAACGATTTTTTGAGGATTGAGAATATCGATTAAAATGCTTAGCCCCTTGCCTAAATATGTTCCGCAGGTCTTGTAAACATTTATTGCAGTTTCGTCGCCTGCGTCAGCCGCGTCGGCAACGGTTTTGGCAGTAACATCTTCAGGTTTCATTCCGGGCTTGAAATACATCGGATATTTCCCCTGCTGAACCTGCTCGAGCGCCATCTGATAGCCTAACTGCGCAAGACCGCCTCCGCTGCAGAATCCCTCAAAAGAGCCTGCTTTATGAAAGCCTACGGGGCCGAACTTTTCAAGTCTTATGTGCCCGCATTCGCCTGCATTGTCATTAGTTCCGGAATAAAGCTTACCGTCAATAATAAGTCCGGCTCCGAGCCCTGTTCCGAAAGTGAGAAACACCGCATTATCGCAGCCTTTTGCGGCGCCGAATTTCCATTCTGCAACCGCGCAGGCATTAGCGTCATTCTGAAGAAAAACAGGAATATTAAAGCTTTCCTTAATCTGTTTAACTATTTCAACGTGAGTCCAACCGAGAAGATTCGGCGGACCGAGTATCACACCGTCTTTAGAGCTTAAAGGTCCTCCGCAGGAAATTCCGACCGCTTCAAAATCCCCGTTTTTCTTAAGAGATTTCGCAAGATCTATAAGCTTATCGATCATTTTTTCGGGAGCGATAGAAAGATCAGTAGCAATTTTTTTCTTATCCACTATCTCAATTTCTCCGTCTATAAAAGAACCGGAAATAACGGCACATTTTGTTCCGCCGATATCAAATCCAAGTAAATTCATTTAACCCCTCCGAGTAATATTTTTCTTTTCAATGATATTTTATCACATCGAAAAAATTTGTCAATATTAACAGAAAAAACTATAGACTTTTTTATATATAAATATTATAATACAGATATTAACGGAGGGTTGTTATGGATATTAAAAAATTAAACGAAATTTCCGATGAAAATGCTGTAAGACCATTTTGGAGCTGGAATGACGAACTTGAAGTCCCGGAACTTTTAAACCAGATAGAAGAAATGAAAAAAGCCGGAATAAACGGGTTTTTTATGCACGCAAGAGGCGGTCTTACTACCGAATATATGGGCGAAAAATGGTTTGACGCTATAAATGCCTGCATAAAGAAAGCCAAAGAGCTCGGTATGGAAGCCTGGGCTTACGATGAAAACGGCTGGCCGAGCGGTTTTGCAAGCGGCGCAGTGCCGTCTAAATCAGTTGATTTCCAGCAAAAAAACATAGTTGTAGGCTCTTATAAGCCTGATTTGGAAATTAAAAACATAATAGGAATTTATAAAAAGACCGAAAAAGGGTTTGTTAAGACCGACAAGCCTGATGAAAACGATCTTGTTTTATCATATTCTATAAACCCTTATTATACAGATGTAATCAATAAAGACGCAATCGCTTATTTTCTTAAAACGACTCACGACAAGTATTATGAAAAATTCGGAAAAGAATTCGGAAAGGGACTTAAAGGATTTTTTACCGACGAACCACAGTACGGCAGTAATGGTCGTACCCCATGGACATTTAAATTTCCCGAAATTTTTGAAAATGCTTACGGATATTCGCTCCTTGATAATCTTCCTCTTTTATACTTTGAAGAAGAGGGCTATGAAAAATTCAGGAACGATTTTTATACCCTGCTTCAAAAAATGTTCAGCGAAAATTTCATTAAACAAATGTATGATTGGTGCGAAGAGCATAACTGTATGCTCACAGGTCATTTGGTGAACGAGGATAACCTTATCGCACAGCTTATATCCACTGGCGGAGTAATGGCATCATATCAATACTTTCATATTCCCGGAATTGATTGGCTTGGAAGAGAAATTAAAAATGTGCTTACTCCAAAACAGCTCGGTAGCTACTGCGCTCAATCGGGCAAAAAAAGCTTAACTGAAAGCTTTGCGCTTTGCGGCTGGGATGTGAGAATGAACGATCTTAAAAAAATAGCCGAATGGCAGTATGTAAACGAAGTGACTTCCCTTTGCCCGCACCTTGAAGGTTATTCTATGAGAGGCTGCAGAAAAAGAGATTACCCCGCTTCCCTTTTCACTCAGCTTCCGTGGTTTAAAACTAGCTACAAATATTTTGCCGATTATTTCACTCGCTTAGGAGCTTTGCTTGATAATACCGAAACTGTGGTATCGGTTATGGTGCTAAATACGATAAGATCGGCTTTCATTACTTTTAACCCTCAAAATAAGTCTAAATGTTTTGAAGTTAACGGTGCGATTATAAACTGCGATATTCAGTTGAGAAACGCTCATATCCCCTATCACTTCGGTGACGAAACCTTAATGCAGAAGAACACTTATGTTAAAGACGGAAAGCTGCATATAGGTAAATGCGGATATTCGGTTATCGTTCTTCCTCAGGCAATTTCAATTAGTGAAAACACATTAAGGCTCTTTGAAGTATTCAAAGAACAGGGCGGTAAAATCTTTGCAATAAAGAGCTTGCCTTATCTTGTTGACGGTGTTAAAAGCGATAGACTAAATGCGCTTTGCAAAGATATTAAGATAATAGAAAATGCCGGTGAGATTAAGCCTTATGTTGAAAAAGACTCTTCTATAAGCGCCGAAACTAACGGCAATGAGAATCCCGATTTAAATGTTCTGATTAAAAAGACTGACGACGGAAGATATATCTATTATCTTGTAAATCTATCGGAAAATAAATTTAAAGCCGATATTACAATTAACGGCGAATATTCGCTGTCTTCATTAGATATGATCTCGCTTGAAGAAGAAAAATTAAGCAGCAATATTTCCGCCGGTAAAACAAGCCTAACTCTTGATTTTGATATCTATTCAAGTTACATTTTAATTACAGACGAAAAATCAAAAGCTGTAAAACTTAAAGAGAAAGAAGAAATAAATATTCCTCTTAAAAATGAATTCACCATTGTAAAGAGCAATCTTAATTCCCTTACTCTTGATAAATGCGAATATCGCATTGACGGCTCCGATTGGCAGGAAGAAAAGGCTGTGATTATTCTTCAGGATGAACTTTTAAACCTCGGAAGAAGCTGTGATATCGAGCTTAAATTCAAATTCTTTGCTGAAAACAAAAACTGCCTTAAAGGCTTAATGCTCTGCCTTGAAACGCCTGAAAAATTCTCATTTGAAATAAACGGCAAACCTTTTGAATTCAAAGACTGCGGAGAATTCTTCGATTGGTCTGTTAGAAAAACCGTGATTGAAGAATATGTAAACGCCGGTGAAAATGAAATAATCTTAAAAGGAAAATTCTATCAGCGCCCCGATGTTTACAGAGTTTGCCTTGATCCGAAGATCTGTGAAACAGAGCGAAACAAGCTCACTTATGATACAGAGCTTGAAAGTATCTATCTTTCAGGTGATTTCGGAGTAAATATGAAAGGTGATTATTCGCTCGGCGAAAGGCATACGGTGTTCGGAACAAAGGATTTCAGTTTAACCGATAAAAGCACCAAGGTCGATATCAATAATATCACCGTTTCGGGATTTTGGTTCTTCAGCGGTAAAATGACGCTTATGCAAAAGTTTAAAATCGAAAAAGATGAAAATAAAGATTACTTTATTTCGTTTAATAAACTGAACAGTCCTGCCGCGATAGTTTATATCAACGGCAAAAAAGCAGGTGACCTTTGCTTTGCTCCGTTTAAGCTCAATGTTACAAAGCTTTTAAACGATGGAGAAAACACCTTAGAAATAGAATTCCTCTCCGGAAACAGAAACCTGTTAGGTCCGCACCATAAGCCCTGCGGCGAGGTTTACAGTGTAGGACCTGCAACTTTTACAAATAAATTAAGTTGGCCTGTAGATCCGAACTCTCCCATTTGGACCGACAATTACAGCTTTGTGCTTTTCGGCGCCGAAATTTAAACTTAATAATTATTAAATGCGTATCCGAATAAATCGGATACGCATTTTTTTACATAGATTTAACATAAAAATAATAAGGATTTGATAAACATATGCTATATTAAATTTAAAATTAAAGGGGTGTAAACATTTGGATATTTTTAGCTTTCTGTATTTAATAGGCGGTCTTTGTCTTTTCCTCTTTGGAATGAACATTATGGGCCAGGCTCTCGAAAGAAGAGCCGGAAGTAAACTAAGCTCGATTTTAAGCAAAATGACTTCAAATAAATTTGCCGGTTTCTTAACAGGCTGCGGAGTTACCTCGGTGATACAAAGCTCTTCTGCGACCACCGTTATGGTAGTAGGCTTTGTCAATTCGGGGATAATGACTTTAAAGCAGGCTATCAATGTTATAGTGGGAGCGAATGTCGGAACAACGATCACCGCCTGGATATTATCCTTAAGCGGAATCAGCGGCTACAGCTTTTTTATTAAAATGCTGAAGCCCTCTTCATTCACTCCTATTCTTGCTCTTATCGGAACTGTTTTCCTTATGTTTTCGAAAAATTCGAAAAAGCAGGATACAGGAACGATTTTGCTCGGATTTGCAACTCTTATGTTCGGAATGGAAGCAATGTCCGGTGCTGTAAGCGGACTTAGCGAAGTTCCTGCATTCAGAGAGGCATTTGTTGCGTTTTCTAATCCTATTCTCGGCGTGCTTGCAGGTGCAATACTTACTGCAATAATTCAGTCAAGCTCCGCATCGGTAGGAATATTGCAGGCGCTCTCAGCTACAGGCCAGGTCACATTCGGAGCGGCAATTCCTATTATAATGGGTCAAAATATCGGAACCTGCATCACAGCAATAATTTCTTCATTCGGTGCAAATAAAAATGCGAAAAGAGCGGCTTTTGTTCATTTATCTTTTAATGTTATCGGAACGGTTGTACTTCTTACGCTATTCAGCATAGCAAAAGGAATATTCTCTCCCGCTATTTTAGGCGATTCGATTTCAAGTTTCCAGATAGCTATTATTCACACTCTTTTCAATGTTTTATGCGTAATTCTTCTTATGCCCTTTACCTCTCTACTCGAAAAAATCGCGACTACCGTCATAAAAGACGGTAAGTCGCCCGATAAAATTCAGGAACTGGACGAGCGTCTTATCAAAACCCCTGCCCTTGCAATAGAGCAGTGCCGCAATGTTGCCGAAGAGATGGCAACCCGCAGTGTAAGAGCGCTTAAAAACAGTATAAAATTATTTGAAAACTATGATAAAATTCTTTACGAAAAAATCAGGAAAGATGAAAACGCTACTGATAAATATGAGGATATGCTAGGAACTTATATAATCAAGCTGAGCGCACAGAAAATGAGTGATTCCGACTCCGAAACTTCTACTGAGATTTTAAAATGTATCGGAGATTTTGAAAGAATAGCCGACCATGCTCTTAATATTGCGGATTCGGCAGCCGAGCTGAATGATAAAAAGCTTAAGCTTTCCGATGTTGCAACCGAAGAGTTAAAGGTTATATTTAAAGCTGTAAATGAGATAGCAGTTATGACCTCAAATGCATTTATAAATTATGATGTAAAAACAGCTGAAAATGTCGAGCCTTTAGAGCAGGTCATTGACGAACTAAAGGAGAGTATCAGAACAAGACATATCCACAGAATGCAGACCGGCATTTGCAGTGCGGAAACAGGATTTATTTTAACCGATCTTCTTACAGATCTTGAAAGAACCTCCGATCATTGCTCAAATATTGCAGGCTGCATAATCGATACTTCAAATCATAATATGAATATACATAAAACCTTGCGGTCAACTAAAAGCGAAAGCGAAGAATTCAGGACTAAATTTAAAGACTACGAAAAAGAATATATGGAAAAATTCCGGTATAAAAAAACAAGGGTCTGCATTTAAAATGCAGACCCTTGTTTTTTTAAATCATCGGGATAAGCAGCATCTTTTCACACTCTAATCTATCGGTATCCAAATCGTTTATCTGTTTAATTTCTTTAACGCTTGCACAGTATTTTTTCGCTATACTCCAGATATCCTCACCACAGGCGGCAAAATAAACGGTCATTGCACCCTTTGACTTTTTCTCGACAGGTTTCGAAGAATCAAGCTGAACATCGGTTACGATTAGGCTGTTATTTTCAGAGTAAATTCCTGCTTTTACACAAATCTCAAGCCTTACCTCTATGCTGTCGGAAGAGGTTATAATATATGAACCGCTTGTCACCGTTACATCCGGCTCGCAATACAATGCTTTTTCGCAGCAATCAAGCTCTTTGCTGTAATCAAAAGGTACTTTTCGCTCTAAAACGTCTGAATCACCGTCTTCGTCGGTCACAATTAAAAATACATTTATAGTGCCTTTGATCGATAATGCTCCGTTTTCTATGGAATAGCTTTGTATTTCAGGGATATACCACATATCCGCTACGCTTTCGATATTTAAATTTTCATCGGTTATCGTATCTTTTAAATTGAGATTTTCGCATATCTCACAGCAAAGCTTGCTGAATTTTATATCGCTTTTCTTAATATCGGCACAGTATTTCCTCGAATAAGCATCTGTTATAACCTCAACATCATTTTCGCAGAAGGTTCTGCACCATACCAGGACCTTGGCGTTTGTAATAAAGCTTTTGCTGTCCTGATTTGAAGAAGGCTTTACTTCAAGTGAGCACAGCTTGCAGGAAGAAGTGCATTTGCAGTCCTCATTTATTCCCTCAATATTTAAAAGCTGACTGAAAGGAATAGAAGTGTTCATTTGTCTGCGTTTACTATCGTCGGTAATATACACAGTCTTAACGCAAAGCTCGCCTTTTATCATCGCTTTGTTAGGAAGCAGCTTGCATTCTTTTATATGAGGTACAGCCTCATAACGCAAAATGCATTCTATACTTTCCTGCGACTGACCTATATCTGTTTCTTCTTCGATACTGATATATTTTTCCGCATAACTTAAAGGTGTTGTAGCGGGTATCACAGCGCGGTTTAATTCTATGGTATCATCGTCAACATCGGAAATTATCTCTATTGTTTTTTTCTTTTGCGCCTCGACTTTAAGAGTTAAAGCTCCGTGAATATCTATCTTTCTTGCAGTCACTGCCCTGCAGTTGATATAATCCGTTCTTGCAGCGGCAAAAATATCCGCACCGTCTACATTATCGTCGCCCTCATACACTTTATTGAAAGGATACTGATACTCATAAGAATAAAGCGAGCTTTCGGGACTTATGTAAATAAGCGTTATCAAAACATTTCCGTCAATATTAATATTTTTTCCGTTTATTCCTTTTGAAAGAATAAATATATCGGTTTTGCATTTTAGAATTTTAGTGATTTCCGGGCAATAATCCGGCAGAGTGAAATCGGTATCTATCGGAATTTCCGCCGACTGTTTTAAAACGCTTTCGTTGACTGTTACGGGTAATTTCAAATTCTTCTGCTCCATATTTTGTCACACTCTCCACTTTTTTTATTAAATAATATTATTTAAAATCGGAAAATATGACCTATAAAAAAACCCTCTTTAAAAAAGAGGGTTAAAAAATTATTTAAGAAGCTCGGAATATCCTTTTCCGTATTGTACACAGCGCGAAACTCTGCTTAAAGTGGCAGAGGAAATATCGGTTTCTTCTATGACCTGATTATAAGTTTTTCCCTCAATCAAAAGCTTTGCCGCTTTAACGCGCTGTGCCATCTGCTCTATTTCTTTATTTGTGCAAAGATCGCTGAAAAAATCTTCGCACTGCTTTTTATCCTTGATATTTAAAATGATTTCAAACAATTCTTCGATCATTTCCTGCGTAACTTTACTGTGCGACATATAATTCTCCTTAAAAGCTTTCGAGCGATTTATTTAAAAAGCTCTTTGTTTTTTCCGATATAGGATTATCGAAAACCTCTTCGGGCGTGCCGTATTCCTCTATCACACCGTCTGACATAAATAAGACCTTATCGGAAACGTTTTTTGCAAACTCCATTTCGTGCGTTACCACAATCATTGTGCTGCCGCCCGTTTTAAGGTCTTTAATTACTTTCAATACTTCTCCCGTAAGTTCCGGATCAAGCGCGCTTGTAGGCTCGTCAAAGCAAAGAATATCGGGTTCAAGCGCAAGCGCTCTTGCTATTGCCACTCTCTGCTGCTGACCGCCCGAAAGCTCGCAGGGATAATTATTTATTTTATCTTTAAGTCCCACTCTATTTATAAGATCTTCGGATTTCTTTCTTATTTCCTCTTCGCTTCCTCTTTTAAGTAAAAGCGGTGCAAGCATAACATTTTTAATCACACTGTACTGCGGAAAAAGATTGAAAGACTGAAAAACAAGCCCGAAATGAAGACGGTTTTCTCTGATTTCACTTTCAGTAAGTTTCTTATTGCTGTCCCCGTCAAAGACGGTCTTTCCGTTTACAGTTATCGTTCCGCCGTCAGCAAAATCAAGAAAATTTATACAGCGCAAAAGAGTTGTCTTTCCGCTGCCCGAAGAGCCGATTATGGAAAGCACTTCTCCCTTTTCAAGAGAAAAACCTATATTTTTGAGAACTTCGGTTTTGCCGAAGCTTTTTTTAATGTTCTTTACTTCCAATACAGACATTTTCTCTCACCTCACGCATTAAAATAGCTAAGCTTTTTCTCTATAAGCCCGAAAATAATGGTTAGAATTCCGCAGAATACAAGATAAAATATTCCCGTGAAGAACAGAGGCCAAATTATTGCCGCGCCTTTAATAAAGGTCTGTCCGCTCCAGATAAGCTCATAAACCGCTATAACTCTTGCAAGAGAGGTATCTTTAACAAGAGTTATAATTTCATTGCTCATAGGCGGCACGATTCTTTTTATTACCTGGAGAAGAATTACTTTAAAAAATATCTGACTTCTCGTCATTCCAAGCACAAGACCTGCCTCGGTCTGCCCTTTAGCGATACTTTCTATTCCTCCGCGGTAAATTTCAGAGAAATAGCAGGCATAATTGATTATAAAAGCTGTAAGTACGGCGGTCATTCTTCCGCCGTTACCTCCGCCCCATATATTATTATTAAGAATAAGTCCCGGACCGTAATAAATAATAAGCAGCTGCAGCATAAGCGGAGTTCCCCGGATTATCCATACAATGGTTTTAACAAGACCTTTAAGCGGCATAAATTTTGACATCGAGCCGAAAGCTATAATAAGGCCCAAAGGCAATGCTCCGAGAAGAGTGAAGAAAAATATTTGAAGTGTGGTGCTGAAACCCTCAAAGAGTGTTTTAAGTACAATTTGAAACATAAAATTATCCTTTTATAAAAATAGCACAAAGCAGGCAGAGGGAAAAGCCCTCTCTGCCTGTAATAAAGTTCAGTTTAAATTATTTCTGCTCCATTACGGATTCCTGAACGCCGTAAGTTTTAGCAATTTCAAGCATAGAGCCGTCAGCATAGCAAGCCTTAAAGAACTCATTAAGCTTTTCTGTAAGGTTCGATCCTTTTCTGAAACCTACGCCATAGTTTTCTTCTTCTGCAACGCCTATTGTGTAAGCAAGGTTTTCATAGCTAGTTCCCTCGCCTACCAATGCACCTGCCATAATAAGGTCGATAACAGCGGCGTCAGATGTGCCGGCATTTACTTCCATAAGTGCGTCGACCTGAGCAGTAACGGATGTTACACTGTATCCTAAATCTTTAAGGGCCTTTTCGCCTGCCGAACCCGCCTCTGCGGCAAATTTAAGATTTTTAACGCTTTCAAGCGACTGATATTTATCTGCAACATCTTTTTTAACTACAACAACCTGAGTATTTTTACAGTAAGCATTTGAAACGGACATTCCTTTTTTAACTTCGTCTGAAATTGTCATTCCGTTCCATACGCAGTCGATACTCTTTGAATTGAGCTCCATAAGTTTGTTGTCCCAGTCGATTTCAACAAACTCAACGTCGACTCCGAGACTTTTTGCAAATTTCGTTGCCATATCCGCGTCAAATCCAATCCATTTGCCGCTGCCCTTTTCCTCTTCATAATCCATAGGATTAAAATCGGTGATTCCTACAACAATCTTGCCTTTATCCTTTATGTAGTCAAGATCACTTTTAGATGACTTTTTAGAACATCCTGCAAATCCGAGAACCATTACGGCAGTTAAAACAAAAGCAATTATTTTTTTCATTTTCTTCATTTCCTTTCGGGGTGTTTTTTATTTGATGATGTTATTATACTTCATTAAACTAAAGTTGTAAAGTGTTTTTTTGAATTTTTTTAATTTTTGTGAAAAATCACAAAAAAGATAAACAAAACATGTAATTTTTTGCTTTAATTGACTAAAGTGGCTGTAAGG
Source organism: uncultured Oscillospiraceae bacterium (assembly GCA_900547095.1). Classification (GTDB taxonomy): domain Bacteria; phylum Bacillota; class Clostridia; order Oscillospirales; family Acutalibacteraceae; genus UBA737. The sequence goes on along the minus strand of URFG01000002.1, from coordinate 152,284 downwards.
CCTAACGGTTAAAGCCCTATCTTTGATAATTCGTATGTAAAAAGGATAATTTTAAACGGCAGATCTCAGATGAGATCTGCCGTTTTTTGGTGGAGCAGGGGTCGCCATAGACGAACACCCGCCCATATGAAAGCTCTGCACTTTGCAGATACTCATACGCCTTGCGGTCATTTTCCTTATTCATATTAAAGCGGATTTTTACGTTTTTAACGCTCATTTCGCACCGCCGTTTCTGCTGAGTGAAACATAAGCCATATACTCATATCCCTTTGCCACAGCACAAATATCGCTTTCAATAAAAACACGGTCTTTGTCATAATCGGCAAAGTTACGAATTAAACATCCTCCGCCGCCGACAACATAGAGCTTCATAAGCTTTGGATCATACTCACGCTCACGGAGTCTGCGGAATATTCCTGCTGTGTACTGCCTTGCGGTATCGGTTACGGTTTTAAGGTAATCGGCATCAATATCCGCCGTGCCCTTTTTGAGAATTTCCGTAATGCTTTCATCATCAAGGGTAGCGTGGTGAGCCTTCATCATCTGCTCTCGGATAAGCAGGGAACATTGGTGTGTTCCGTATTTCTCGGTAAACATATTCTGTACGTCCGGCTTTTTGTTTACAATACGAAGCAGGTTCATCGTGCCGTTTCCTATATCGCAAAGCATACTGACGCCGCTGAATTGATTTAACTTATCTGCAACGGCGGCAAAGCCTTGGGGAAATATATCTGCGCCGACAATGCGGATATTGTATTCCACGTTCCGAAACACAAAGGATACCTTCTTGTTCTGAAGCAGATATTTTTTAAATTCCGCTTTCTGTTCACTTACCCAAGTAAGCGGCAATCCTGCGGCTATATGAACATCGGCAGAGGTTATATTTTCTCTGCGAAGCTCACGGGCAATAGCGGCAAGAGTGAGAACATAATAATCCTCGTCATTGAACTTGTCAGCCGTAAATTCCTTATGCCCGACGCCAATGGAATAATACTTGTTATTCCATTGAAGTAAATCCGACACAAAGATGGGTTCGGTATTACTTGCCATTACGCCGGTCGGAAAACAGCAGTTCGCAGTTTTCATATTTCCATAGCCGTGGTCGATACCAATAATCAGTTTGTTTTCAAATTTTCTCATAATTTTTTCGTCCTTTCGTTCTTTTTATTGTTGTGCCTTTGAATTTCGTTCAGCAAATCTTTGTCGCTCGGTAAAACTACATTCTTAAAATAATTGCAGTAAATACCGTAAACAGAAATAAGCTGCACACAGCGGTGACTTTCACCGTCATCAAGCAGCAGGCAGTTGCCGTAATCGTCACAGTTGGCACAGCACTCTGACACAAGACGGTTTACCTTTTTCGACTGCTTTGGGGTAATCTTCATTACCATAGTTTTTTGCTCCTTTCTTTTTCGGGCAGTAAAAAAGCCGCCGGTTTCCCGACGGCAATGCCCCGTTTTGTGAGGTTTTCGCTCCCTCTACTATATAGAATACGGAGCAAATGGCAAAACAGCAAGTATAACGCAACTCACTAAAAACGATAGGTGCAACTGCTTTAAATCCATTGTAAATACAGCGTTTTTATGATACAATATATTAAATTCTAAATTTCAAAAATGATGTTGCAACCAAAATTTCAAAACTTTTTTGAAAAATTTTTTATATGTCCGTTATTTAGGACTTGCCTTATGATAGAATTAGAATGGAGGTCGATGTTTTTGAGAGAAAACGTGCAATATTTTCACGCCGATTACCGTGACGGCAGAGTACATATCAGCGGCAAGGTATATCAGGCAGGGATATTTGCAACTCATCTGCTGAATCAATATTACAAGGACGATACCGCCGCAAGACTTGTCGTGTATAAGCGGTATAATTGGCACACCGCCGAAACACTTGAAGCGGGATATTTGGATAAAGAAGATTTTGTAAAAGCCGGCGAAGAAATATTACTTATATTGCAAACTCTGCCCAAGCTCCAACCTTTTACAATGCTTGACACCAAAGCAGAACGAGAGCGTATAGCAGAACTTTTTACAGAAAACAACGCAGATATTATTTGTGATTATTTCAACCGCAAAGCCGCCGTTCATAAAATGACGGAAGCAGACCGTGCTTTGGATTTGCTCCCGAAAGAATATGATAAAACTTTCTTTTCTGAAGCAGAGGATTTAATAACTGATATAACAAACACCCTTTATTTTTACGACTCTATCAGCGAAGATATGCGAATTGCTTTTGAAAACCTACAGCAATTTGTTTCCCGCATTGATGAAGCAGAACGCTTTGACGAGGAACATCTATTACCCATAGCGTTAGAGATATTCGGAAAAACCTCTTTTGCGGTAAAAACAGAATATGTCAGTATAAAGAAATCTAACCGCAGTAAAACTGCAACGGTTGCAAGGCGGCTGTATTTTGAAAGCTATTACAGTTTTATCATTACGGATTTCTTTGAAGGATTGCATTACGGGCATTATCCGAGACAATGTGAGGTTTGCAAAAAGTATTTCCTTATGACCTCTGCCCGAAAGCAAAAATACTGTAACGGCATTGCTCCCGAAACTTACAACGGCGAAAAACAAACTTGCAGACAATACGCCGCCATTATGGGCAAAAAAGAAAAAATTGAAGCACACCCGATACTCAGTATTCACAAAAAGCGGTGCAACTGTATCAGAGCCGAGCTGTCAAAGGGTACGATTACAAGAGAATTTGCAGATGCCGCAAAAGAGATAGCAGACGAATTAAAGGCGCTGGCTATTCACGGCGGTGAATATACAGTTAAACAGTTTGAAAAGGATATGCAAAGGCAAAACCTTTATGCTCTTGTAGATAAACGATTAAAATAACGGCAGTATGACAGATTGGAGGTGAGTGCCGCTATGAAAGAATGGGAAAAAGAATTATATATCTATCGTCTGACACCGGCACCGCCGCCAAAAGACGATTTGCAGGAATATATAACTCTATACCTTGCCGAAAAAGACGATAAATATCTCTCGTGGTTTTTACATTATTATGAGCCAACCCTAAACGATACCGTGTTTGAGGTCGTTCAGCGATACTCTATGTATGGGCATTTCCTTGATATTAAAGAAGCGTGTGTATTGGGTATTCTTCGAGCATTAGAGGAATACACCGATACCACCGTTCCGTTCGTTACCTTCAAAACCCGTATTATGTGGGAAGAAATTCATAATTACGTTCGCACAATGCGGACAGGCTTTACGGTGCAAAGTGATGATGAATACCGCAACTTGAGAAATATAATGCGTTTATATTCGGCGTACAACAATAAAAACGACGCAGAAACCTTAAAGAAAATATCCGATGAAGTTGGATTATCCGCAAAGACGATAACTGAAATATTGCAGGGCGGCTTTCGCAATATGCAATTCGTTGATTTTTACCGCAGCTATGCCAATGATGACAGCGAAGAAAGTTCGGAGGATGTAACCATAGACCATACCTTTGATCCCTGCCGTGTTCTTCTTGCGAAAGAGAAAACCGAAGCGGTATTCTCAACCTTTGACAGTTTGCCTTACCGAGAGCGTGAGGTTGTCCGTTCCCACATTGGCTTTTGTCCCGATTGCCACAGTATGAAAAGTCCGAAATACCGCCCGCATACCTTTCAGGAGATTGCCTACAAAAATGAACTGTTTTCTGCCGAAGCCGCAGAAAATATTTATCACAAGGCTTGTGATAAGATGAAAGCCAAGCTCAAAGAAAAAGGAATAACAAAGCCGTAAAAACAGCACTTAAATTAATTTAACTAAAAGAAAGGAACTATTATGACCCTTTATATTATAGGTAACGGATTTGATCTTGCACACCATATCAAATGTAAATACAGTGATTTTGGAGATTTTCTTGGTGATAATTATCCTGATTATTATGAGAGTATAATGAGTGGATATTGCCGTTCAAATGCACTATGGAAAGATTTCGAAAATGAATTGCCATCCTGCGCCACACATATTGAGGAGTTTGGTACGCAAATGGGTAATGAAATGCGAGATGAACTCGATTATGATCCAATGGATGATATGGGTATAGGTAGATGGTTAGATGATCAGTACAGGTTTTTAAATGATTTGCCTAAATATTTGCGATTATGGGTTGAAACAATAGATACAAAGAAAAATCCAGTTTATAAAATCAATAAACATTCAATTTTCCTGACCTTTAATTACACCGACACACTCGAAAGAGCTTATAAAATCGATTCGGATAATATTAAACACATTCACGGCTATGTGAAAAATAAAAAAGAAGAATTAGTCATAGGTCATTGTAATAAAAAAGCAATTTCCTATGCTTTAGAAAAGAAAAAAGAAGCAGAAATGAATTTTGTCGATTTTGCAGTTTCAACTTTTGATCGTGTATCAAAATATTGCAGTGCCACCCTTAAAAACACAAGTAAAATAATTGATGAAAATATGGATTTTTTTAAGAGTTTGTCCAATGTAAATGAAGTAATTATAATAGGACATTCACTTAACACGGTGGATATCCCATATTTTAAAACAGTCTTAAATTTCATTAGCGAGAATGCAATGTGGAAAGCTTATTACTTTGAAGACACAGATGAAAAAACCTTTGAGAAAGTTTTAGCTAATTTAGGAATCAGAAAAGAAAATAGAGTTGTACTAAAAACCCAAGAGTTGTACTTATAATGAAATAAGCCCCGCCGGGAAAGCAGAATTTCTGCAATCCTAACGGGGCTGTCTTTATATTCAAAGTCGGTACATTCGACTTGTGTGAAGTCTTTTCCTAAAATTATACTGACAATTTCTAAATCATACTTTTCGGGTAAAATAATAAAAAATATCCGGAGGTAAATACAATGGAAAGGACTTTAACGCAAAGCAAAATTCAAGACTTTTACACTTGGCTGAAAACGGATGAGAAAAGCGAAAACACGGTAGATAAATATATCCGTGATGTATCGGCATTCTTTACCTTTTGCGGCAGGAAAGAAATAACCAAAGAAACGGTTATAGCCTACAAAAACAAACTTATAGCCGACAATTATGCCGTACGGAGTATTAACTCAATGTTGGCTTCTATCAACAGTCTTTTTGTCTTTTTAGGTTGGGCAGATTTGAAGGTAAAATCTATCAAACTGCAACGGCAGATTTATTGCCCCGAAGAAAAGGAATTAACAAAGGCAGAGTATATCCGCCTTGTGAATGCTGCTAAGCAAAAAGGTAACGAGCGACTAAACCTTATCTTGCAGACGATATGCGGTACAGGTATCAGGGTCAGCGAACTGCAATTTATAACTGTCGAGGCGGCAAAGCACGGCGAGGCGACGGTATCGCTTAAAGGCAAAACAAGAACTGTGTTTGTCGTAAAGGGGCTAAAACAAAAACTGCTCCGCTATGCAGCAGAGCAAGGTATTAAGTCGGGTGCAATATTTATAACCCGTAGCGGCAAACCGATAAGCCGCACAAATATATGGCGGGAGATGAAAAACCTATGCGAAAGCGCAAATGTGAACCCAAACAAGGTTTTTCCGCATAACCTGCGCCATCTTTTTGCCCGCACATTTTACGGTATAGAAAAGGATATTGCCAAACTTGCCGATATTTTAGGTCATAGCAGTATTAACACTACACGAATTTATATCGTCACCACCGGCGACGAACACCGTCGGCGTATGGAAAGTATGCACCTAATTATATGAAAAAAGCCACCAAATCGGCGGCAATAACATAATTCGCATTATGTTGTAAAATTAAAAATCAAGAATAACACATTTATTTTATAGTATAGCATAATAACAGAGAAAAAACAATTAATTTTAACCAAAATGTATGATTTGTAAGAGAATTGTCGTAATTTACATAGCACAAATAAGCCTTCTCAAACTTTAAAAGCGAAAAGGCTTGATTTGTCATACCTGTTTTTATTCTAAGCGTTCACGATTTGACCGTGAGCGTTTATTTTTTTGCGACAAAGTATAACATAATGCGAATTATGTTCTTTTATAAACGAGAAGTGATTAAAGAGTGGTGGTACGTAAATGAAACAGCAGGTTAAATCTAAAGAACGCGTTGCCGAGCACGGTGAGGTCTTTACCGCAGAGCGCGAAGTGAAATCAATGTGCGATTTGGTTGCGGCACAGTGTGACAATGTAGACGCAACATTTCTTGAACCTGCCTGCGGTAACGGTAATTTCCTTGCTGAAATCCTTGCTCGTAAACTTGCCCGTGTTAAAAAGGATACAAAAGGCGACCGTATTGCTTGGGAGTGGCTTTCCGTTCGGGCGGTGGCTTCGCTTTACGGTGTGGACATTATGCAGGACAATGCAGAGGAATGCAGGCAAAGACTTTTTGAACAATGGAACAAGGCGTATAAAACCGCTTGCAAAAAAGATTGCAATGAACAAACGCGCGAATCCGTTAAATATATTTTGTCCAAAAACATTGTGTGCGGAAACGCCCTTACTATGATGTGCGTTGATGAAAATCAGAATGACACCGAAGAATATATAACATTTGCCGAATTTAAGACCTGCGGAAGAATGTATATGCTAAAACGCAGGGATTATAGGCTTGATGTTCTTTTAAAAGCAAACGAAAAACCAAAAAATCAAAAACAAATATCTTTAGAAACAGATATTGATGACATTTATAACTACTTAAAAATAAATTCCGTTACAGGCGAATATGAGCCTATACCTCTTAGGGAATATCCGCCGTTACATTACAGGAGGTTAAAAGAAAATGGCTGAACAATCATTTTTTGACAGAGTATCAACTCATCAAACCCACGTGCCCGATGTATTATCTTGCATAGCGAACCTCTCGAACGATGAGGTTTTTACACCTCCTGAAATAGTCAATAAAATGCTTGATTTGCTGCCGCAGGAATTGTTTGCCGACCCTAACACAACTTTCCTTGACCCTGCGACCAAAACAGGTGTTTTTCTGCGTGAAATTGCAAAGCGTTGCCTTGACGCACAGTTGCCCGGCTACAAAGAGCGCTCTGCGCAAATAAGTGAAAAGAAAAGCCTTGATATTTCGCTTGACGAATATGATATTGCTTTTCAAAAACAGTTGCAGGATACAATAGACCATATTTTTCACAAACAACTTTACGGAATTGCTATAACCGAACTCACAAGCCTTCTTTCACGCAGAAGTTTATATTGCTCAAAATATCCGAATGGACCGTATTCAATAACAAAATTTGATAATGCCGAGGGTAATATTCGTTTTAGAAGAACGGAACATGTTTGGCAAAATGGTAAATGCGTATATTGCGGTGCCGCAAAAGGAACTTATGACAGGGGAAAAGAACTTGAAACATACGCCTATGAATTTATACATACAATTAAGCCAGAGGAAATATTTAATATGAAATTCGATGTAATTATAGGTAATCCGCCTTATCAGATGACCTTCGGTATCGAGGGCGGTAACAGTGCAAATGCAAAATCTATATATAATCTATTTATAGAACAAGCAATAAAATTAAATCCTAAATATTTATGTATGATTACCCCCAGCCGCTGGATGACAAAAACAGCGCAAGGCATACCTGAAGCGTGGGTTGATGCGGCTTTACATTCAAACCAATTTAAGATAATTCACGATTTTGAAAATGCTTCAGAATGTTTTCCGGGTGTTGAAATTAAAGGTGGTGTAAATTATTTTTTATGGGATAAGGATTATAGTGGTAAGTGTACTTATTATTTTCATCAGGCACAAGATAAAAAAGTTCTTGAACGTTATGACTATTTAGACTCAAAAAATGCAGGTATAGTTGTTCGAGATCCACAGGCATATTCTATATTAGAAAAAATTGAAAAAATTGAAGGCAATTATTTCTTAAATAATGATAATAATTTTTCAGGTTTAGTCAGTGCAAAACACTTTTTTGATAACAGCGAATTATTAACTTCAAATTGGACAGGCTATAAATCCAATAAGGATAGTATTCACAATATAAAATATTATGTAAATATAAATAGAGAACGAACTTTCCGTTGGATTAGTGAAAAGCAATTACCTAAAAATGTTCAAACAAAAGATATTCATAAGGTTTATATACCAGCCGCAGGTGGTAGTGGATATGATGACCAAATATTAGGCAAACCATTTTATGGTGAACCAAATAGTGTTTGCTCTCAAACATTTTTGGTTATAGGCTATGACCCTGAGAAACATAATTTTACTGAAAATGAATGCAAGAATATCATAACGTATATCCAAACAAGATTTTTCAGATATTTAGTTAGTATCAAAAAGAAAACACAAAACGGTCCTCGTGGCGTTTATCAATTTGTCCCCATCCAAGACTTTTCAAAGTCTTGGACTGATGAGGAATTATATGCAAAATACAGTCTTAATAATGAAGAAATAGAATTTATCGAGTCGATGATTAGACCTATGGATTTAGGCGGTGATAATAATGGCTAATACTATATCTTTAAGTCAAATTTTACAATCCCGTCCTGTCGTTTGCCCTACAATTTATGGGTATGTTCTGCCAGATGTGCCAAACCACAACGGCTACATAAAAATCGGCTATACCGACAAGGAAGATGTTGAAAGCCGAATAAACGAGCAAACCCACACTGCCGGTCTTGCTCACAAAACGCTTTTTACCGTTTCTGCAATGCGTGATGACGGCACTTGCTTTACCGATAAGGACATTCACGCAGTGCTGCGAAAAAACGGTTATGCACAACTCAATGATGGCGAAGACCGTAACGAATGGTTCAAGGTCAGCAAAGACGAAGCACTTGCCGTTATAAATTCGGTTCGCAACAACACAAAATACACCATAGGCAGAACGGCTCATTTCGGTATGAGAGAAGAGCAGAAGAAGGCTGTGAACGATACTGCGGCGTATTTTGTCCGTATGGCAAAGGAAGACCCGACCCGTCCACCAAAATATTTGTGGAATGCAAAAATGCGTTTTGGTAAAACCTTTGCCGCATATCAACTCGCAAAAAAATTGAACTATAAAAGAATACTTGTTCTTACTTTTAAGCCTGCGGTTGAGTCGGCTTGGTATGAGGATTTGGAAACACATGTTGATTTTGATGGTTGGCAGTTTGTTTCGGACAAAGAAGCAAAATACGATAAAACAAGCTTTGACCGTTTGTATGCACAGTGCGACCAATCAAGACCTATCGTTGTATTCGGCTCGTTTCAAAACCTTCTGGGCACTAATGAAAATGGCGGTATCAAGCCAAAAAACGAATTTATACATACAACGAATTGGGATATGGTTGTTTTTGACGAGTACCATTTCGGCGCTTGGCGTGAAAATGCTCAAAAGCTGTTTGAAAAGCCCGATGAAGAGGCAGATGCCGCATTTGACCCTGAAAAATATCAGGCAACCGAAGCGGGTGACGCCATAAATGAAACTTGGATTGATATAACAACAAAATGCTATTTGTATTTATCTGGCACACCGTTTCGTGCTTTATACACGGGTGAATTTTTGGAAGACCAGATTTTTAATTGGACATATTCAGACGAGCAAAACGCAAAAGCCACTTGGCAGGGCAAGGGTGAAAATCCTTATGCGGCATTACCAAGAATGGTTATGCTTACATATAAAGTGCCGGAAAGTATTACTCAGGTTGCTATGGGCGGTGAATTTGACGAGTTTGACCTCAACGAGTTTTTCAAGGCAGAGCCTTTGGAAAAGGGTAATATTGAGAGTTCGCATTTTGTATATGAAGACTACGTGCAAAAATGGCTTGAGCTTATTCAGGGCAAGGGGAACATTGTTGACGGATTAAAAATGGGCAGTGAAAAACCGCCTATGCCGTTTTCTGACTCAACGCTCAAAAATTCTCTCACCCATACAGTGTGGTATTTACCGTCTGTTGCATCTTGCTTTGCAATGGGAAATCTTCTTAATTCTCCTGCAAACAAGTTTTTTAACGATTATAAGGTTATCGTTTGTGCCGGAACGAAAGCAGGCATAGGCATTGACGCTTTACCGCCTGTTAAAAATGCTATGGGCGACCCGTTAAAGACAAAAACTATTACTTTGTCCTGCGGTAAATTGATGACGGGTGTCACGGTAAGACCATGGACAGGCATTTTTATGCTGTGCAATCTTAAATCACCCGAAACATATTTTCAGTCGGCGTTCCGTGTTCAATCGCCTTGGACAACTGTTAATAATGAGGGAAAAATTGAAATTATAAAGCGGGAATGTTATATTTTTGACTTTGCTCTCAACCGAGCACTAAGACAAATTTCGGATTATTCTTGCAGACTTAACACATCAGAAAGCAATCCTGAACAAAAGGTTGGCGAATTTATGAAATTCTTGCCTGTTCTTGCTTTTGATGGTGCATCTATGAATGTTATATCTGCTCAGGATGTACTTGATATCACTTATGCCGGAACATCAGCAACATTGCTTGCAAAGCGTTGGCAAACTGCATTGCTTGTTCATGTTGATAACGAAACTCTGAAAAGGTTGCAGGACAAGCCCGAAGCGCTTGATGCACTTATGAAAATCGAGGGCTTCCGTTCGCTTAATCGGGAAATAGAAACAATTATCAATCGTAGTGAAGCAATTAAAAAGGCCAAAAAAGAGAATGACGAAAAGAAAGACAAAAAAGAAAAAAAGGAACTTAGCGATGAAGAGAAAAATATTAAGTCACTTCGCAAACAAGTTCAGGAAAATCTTCTCAAACTTGCGGCTCGTATTCCTTCATTTATGTATCTCACAGAATACCGTGAACAGACCATCAAGGATGTTATTACAAAATTAGAACCCGAACTTTTCAAAAAGGTGACAGGCTTAAATGTCAATGATTTTGATGTTCTTTGCGACATCGGTCTTTTTGACCCAGAAAAGATGAATCAGGGCATCTTCGGCTTCAGACGGTATGAAAGTTCAAGCCTTAACTATGCTGGCATTGATATGCACGATGGTGAAGATGTCGGCGGTTGGGATACTGTTCTTCGCCGTGATGAATTTAACGAGCTTTATGCAAATCAGCAAGCGTCAATGGCGTTGCAGTCTGCTGTCATGTCTGCCTTTGAACAAGAAGATAAGACGCCCGTTAAAAAGCCTGTTCCTGCAAAGCCAAAGACGGCAGTTTCGTCAAAACCTGTTATTACAGAAAAATACGAAATTGCCAAGCAGAATGAACAAACTGTATCTGCGATACAAAAGCCGAAGGAAGAGCCCCAAATACCAATGGTTTCCACGGGGGATATTGTTGTTCATAAGTCTTTTGGTGAAGGCAAAATATCTTTCATGGACAAGGCACAGAAAAAGATTCGTGTAAAATTTGCAGTTGGCGAAAAGACATTTGTATTCCCCGACGCTTTCATTCAGGGATACTTAAAAACGGAATAAAATTTACGGCAGGAAGTATAATTGCTTCCTGCCGTAAATTTTAAGTGTATATCAAGTCTTTGTTTACAATTTCAGTGGCGCGGTTGCGGACATTATTCATTCGTCTAACCCAAGCCATTTGGTCATTGGCTTTTAACTGTTCTGTTACGCCCTCACTCTCTGCTAATTGCTTTACAAGCCGAGAAAACATATTCTCTGCCTGCTCGTTAATATCGGCAAGGTGTTCATTCAATTTGCCGCTTGTGAGCAGATTGTAATATAGCACTTTGCGGTGCTGTTTTAGATAGCGTAATCGTAGTTGTCCCCAAATTCCAATAGGTTTTTCTTCTTGTTCTGGCAATTCAATGTCCGGCAGCAGATAATCGCCCTGCATTGTGTATGTGCCGCCCATCTGTTCAAACAATGACTTTTCCATAATCAACCCTCCGTGTAAATAACCTTGAATTTCTTAGTTTTAGCATTGATGATTTTTAACAGAATCTCATCCACCGCATCGGTGTATCTGTCTTTTTGAAGCAGAGTATTCCGCATTTCATTAAGTGCGTTCACTATAATACCACGCTCATACCCATCCAACGCTATGTAATATTTCTTGTCTCGCATTTGTCGACCTCCTTTGAGTTTCTACCATAATTGTACTCAAATGCGGTTGAATAGTCGAATGTATGAAATATTGTTTTGGCTTGAAAGCTACGAATTGTTAATTGCTTAAAATTATGATATAATGTTCAAATAAGGGAGATGAAATTAATGTTTGACGAGTTAGTTAATCTTTTCGATTTAGGCGCTTTTACGGATGAAGAAAAAGAGCTGCTAAGAACAGATTTTACATATAAGAAAAAGATGAGCCAACTTTTAAAGGAGGCACGTCAAGCGGCAAAGAGAGATACTTGCTATTTTTGCGGAAAGCCTTGCACAAGTTTTTGCAATTCACATTCTGTCCCAAGATTTTGTCTTGAAAATATAGCCACAAATGGCGAAGTGTTAACATTAAATGCTATTGTGGATATTCCTTTGCTTGATACTGAAAATGGGGTAAAAAAAGCCGGCACATTTCATTTGATTTGCAACGATTGCGACAGCAAGATTTTTTCTGACTATGAAAATCCCGACAATTATGCTACACAACCTACGCCCAAAATGATAGCACAGATGGCTCTCAAAAACTCTTTGAAGTCAATAAGTAAAAGACTGCTTGAAATTGAACTTTTCAATATTTCTGCCAAGGAAACAGATGCAGCTCGAATGTTTAGCGATGCAAAAAATATGGCGAATAAAATGGATTTAAAGGAATATGAGCATAGCTATAAAAAAGCAAAGAAAGCATTAGAAAAAGACAGTTCTACAGACTATTATGTATGTTATTATGAAAAACTAAATTATGTGGTTCCAATCGCTTTTCAATGTTCGTTAGCTTTGGCGGTTGACTTTAATGGTAATATTATCAACAATATTTATAACCCATCTCCTGAGTACAAAATACAATATATTCATATAAGTATATTACCTTTGAAATTGGAAACCGTAATCGTGATGTTTATTGAGGATGGAGATAAGCGTTACAGGCAGTTTTATAAACAATTTAATAATCTTCCATTAGAAGATAAACTTGCCGCACTGACATTGATTATGTTTTTGTATTCGGAAGATATGTATTTTTCAAAATCTATCGAGAATGAAGTTCGTCAAAGCAAGGCACTCTGCGAAGCAGGTAAAACGGGGCAAGATATAATTTCATTTACACCATTCTTTGATCCTTTGGAAATACTTAGAGAATCCCATTCATTAGATAAAAGGAATGAGATTCCTAATTTGCTTTCGGAAAAATACAAAATTATATAAACAGAAACCCGCCACCTTAGAAATTCATCTAAGATGACGGGTTTTTGTTTTGTATCAGAGCGAACATTTAACGGCAAAGCCGCCTGCAAAGAAGTAGGTGTTCATCCAATACACATTTGGTGGAGCCGGGGAGAGTCGAACTCCCGTCCAAAAATCAATTCCCGTCGGCATCTCCGGGCGCAGATGCTTCTTAAAAATTCCCTACGCTAAAAGTTAAGCAACGAACTTTTAATTTCGGTAGCCGAATAAGCCGTGATCATCCCCTCGGCAAAAGATAATTCACGTTCACCGCTAAGTGACGCCCGTTCCGAACCGCGGTACTTTCGGAAAAGACGGCAGCTTAATTAAGCTGCAAGTGCAACTGAATTGTTGTCAGTTAATTTTAAATTGCGGATTTTAAAGCGGTTCCGCACCGCTGCCCGCTTCCGACGGTTCATAATCCCTGTCGAAACCTTTACGGCCCCATGTAAAACTTATCTGTTATTTTCTTTAATGGCTCTGCTGATAGCTCTGTCCGCATCCTTTTTAGCGGCAACTTCCCTCTTATCGTGCAGTTGCTTACCTTTGCAAAGACCGACCTGAACTTTAATATAAGAGCCTTTAAAATAAACAGACAAAGGAATTAAAGTTAAACCCTGAGTTTTAACGGCGCCCAAAAGACGCATGATTTCTTTTTTATGCATTAAAAGCTTGCGGCTTCTCTTAGGGTCTTTATTAAAAATATTGCCGTGATCATAAGGGCTGATGTGCATTTGCTTTATGATAAGCTCGCCGTTTTCCACAGCGCACCATGCCTCTTTTAAGCTCACTCCTCCTGCCCTGACGGATTTAACCTCTGTACCCGAAAGGGAAATTCCTGCTTCAAAGCTTTCAAGGACAAAATATTCAAAAAAAGCTTTTTTATTTTTAGCTATCGTTTTAATATTATCCAAAACTTTTCCCTCCGGTTACGTTAAAAATTATTATAACATTTTTTTATTTTTTCGTCAAGAAAATCGTGTCGAACAAAAATTAAGCGCCGGCATTAAAAAACCGACGCTTAAAATCAATTATTTAAAAACTTCGTCTAAGAACTTATCAGCTTTCTTATGATATTCATAAGGAGCGCTTAAGCATTCAACGGATACACCGTGACCTATACCGTCAAAACCGACAAGCTCTGTTTTAACTCCAAGCTCTGTCAAGCGGTTATAATATGCTTTGCAGTTAAGATCCGGGTTGACCGCAGTATCGGCTTTACCGTACCAGATAAAGGTTGCGGGAGTGTTCTTCGTAGCAGCAGTTGCTCCGACATACTGCGCTCTTGTTTTTTCACCCGAGCCTAAGTCATTAACGTCAAAGATAACATCCATATTTCCGTAAGTTGCAGGTTTTAAAACAGATGTAACGGAATATCCTAAAATAACCGCATTAGGAACACTGCTTATCTCGCCTATGCTGTCGCTTACTATATTTTCTTTCTGATCGTGCAGCGAAACGCTCATAGCAAGGTGACCGCCGGCTGAAAATCCGCAGGAAACTATTCTTTTAGCAGAATATCCATATTTCCCGGCATTTGCGCGCGCAATTTGAATTGCTCGTCTGCCGTCGGCAAGAATTGCGTTTCCGCGGTAACCGTTTTCACCATTCTCTCTGTTACCGACTCTGTAATGACAAATGTAAACAAAATATCCGAGGTTATTAAATGATTTTGCAACCGTTTTCAAAGCGTCATCGCCTCTTTGGAAATATCCGCCTCCGGGATAAAGAACGATACAAGCCTTTGCATTTCTTACAGGATACATAGAAATATACGGATTGTTTTTATGAGAGATTGACATTGGAACATCGATAGACGAATATTCTGCATTATAATAGGGAACTTCATTATTTCCGTAAAGATCGGCAAACTCAACTGCTTCGAACGGAACTTCCGATAAGATAAGATCGGCAAGTGCGCTCATATCATCGGAATTGATAACGCCGTCGGAATTCACATCGGCAGCTGTTTTATCGATAAGCGTAGTATCGTCTTCAAGATATTTCTGAAGTCTAACCATTTCACGGACTGTGAGCTCTTCATAAGAGCCGGTGGTGTGGCCGGGAAGAGAATAATTTCCACCCAGAGCCTCAAACAGCCTTACGGAATTATCTCTGAAATCACTGCCATAATTCTTTTCGACAGACTTGATATTTTTAAGAACAGTTATAAACGATTTGAGCTCGCTTTCAAAGCTGCTGTAATCGCCTATTACGGCATAATCACTCAAGGTTTGAGCTGAGCTGTTAAGTGTTTTAAGAGAAGCTTGATTTTCGCTGTCTGAAAGCTTATCGGCCGAAGCATTGACATTGGAAACAAGCTTATAAATTTCTGCTTTTTCCGAAACCTTTTGAGATATAGAAAGATATGAAGAAGTTTCCCCGTAAACAGAAAGGAAATTATCAAGCAGGTTTTTAAGAGTTTTATATTCAGAATAGAATTGATTTTTTTCTTCACCGAAATAATTTATAAGCGCCGCAGTCAAAGCAAAAATATCATTATTTTCCGTGCAGGAATCGGCAGCCGAAATAAATGCGTCGATATCCTTACTTCCCACATAAACTTTTGCATTTGAAAGAGTAAGCGAAGAAGCATTATAATTTTGTGCGGCAACAACAAGGATATCTCCGAGAGTTGTTACATCTTTAAATATTTCAAAATTCTCTCTTAAATTCCATTTTGAATAAACATTTGAAAGATAAACTGTTTTTACAGTATCTTTTTCAAGCTTATTTACATCACCGGAAGATTTTGCAAGTCCGATAAAATCGAGGTTAGGCAGATCGCCGTTATCTCCGCGGAGAATATATTTTCCGCTTGAATTAGATATATATGTAAGAATATTGCTTGAAGTTGCATCGGAAGAAACTTTGATATCATAAGAGATATCCGAAATTTCTTTTATATCAAGCTTTGTATTTTCAGGCAAAGAAAGATATATCGATCCGGGCTGAGTTCCAGAAGTGTCGGAAGTATAACTATTACCCTGAATTTCAGTGCCGAAAGTATAAGAGCTGTTATTGACCTCTACAAGTTCGGAAGAATTATTAGCTCTGTACTTCGAAATAGTTAAGGGATAAGAAGTATTGAATTTAGATAAAGTATCTTTAAGGTTATTTAAATAGCTGTTAAGATCAAGCGCGGGAAAATCTTTTAAAACTGCGGCAATGGCATTTTCAAGAACTTCGCCGTTATTATACTTAGTTGTATCCACAGCCGCCGCTGCTACATAAGCGTCAGCAAGAGAAGCAGGACTTATAGGAGTGATAAATTTCTTGGCTGTGAAATAAACACTACCCATAGTAAGGGTTACGCTCTCGCCGCTTTCAAGAACTACTCCCGGCTGAAAACGGATACCGTTAACTAAATCGTTTCCTCCGAGAATGGTTTTAATATCATAATCTTTGAGGTCTACTCTGTTCCAACCTGCTTTAATTTTTATATTGCTTTCATATCTTACAGGCTGGTTGTATCCATCATAATAAACAGCAAATCTGAATCTGCCGACTGTTTTATCCGAATAATACCAGAAATAAATATTTTCTATATTTTCAAGGCTCGAAATTAAAGATCCGTCGATAACAAACGCGTTTCTTTGGTTGTTATTAGTCGGATAAGAAAATGTTTTCGTAGCAAAATATTTTCCTAAATCTTCGGGAGCATTGCCACTGTCAGGCAATGAACTTCTGTCTGTATACCGATCGCTCGGCTGTGAAGAAGTTGTATTATCACCTGCAAAATAAACTTCGCGCATATCAAAACGTGCGGTTTGCTCAATATTATAAAGACTGTTGTAAGCTTTAGTAAGGTCATAAAGAGCCTTGTCCGAGGCAAAAGCTTTTAAAGCGCCGCTTTGAGCATTTTTAACGTCTTCTTCATTAGTCATAAATGAAGTATCAAGATCACATGCGGCAAAGACCGCATTTTTAAGCTCATCGCCCGCAAGGGTTTTAAGAGAATTTAAAGCAGAAGAAATTTCAGGGTCATTCCATATAACATTACCTCTATAGAAAGTGAAATCTCCGCTTAAGAAATCACCTTTACTTTTATCATATGCAAACTGATAATACAATTTATTAAAAGAAGTGCTGTTTAAATCGTTCCAAGAAGATAAATTTGCTCTGTTTGACCAGTTTTTTGCGCTTCCGACATCATAATATTTGGAAACAGAAATTCCGTATTTACCGGAATCATCAGCTTTGAGCTGACCGCCGTTACCGTTAGACCCGTTTACTCCGTAAAGGTCTGCGGCTTCAAAGTGAGTACTGCGTACTGTATACCCGCCCTTTTTATTGATTATGTAAAGGAGCGTGTTGGCATAGCCTGTACTGCCCACGGAAAATGAAGCCTCAATATCTTCGATATCCTTAATTAAGATATCATAATTCTTAGCCTTTAAATCCGTAACGGAGTAAAAAACACCCGAAGCGGTATTTATACTTCCGGCGCCGCCCGTTGTATTTAAAGACTCGTTATTTATCGCAACGGTTCCGTTTTCGTCAGCCGAAACCTCGCCCGAAGTTTTCGCAGTATTATTATCCCACGAAGAAACTTCTATCGGAATATTTCTTTTAGCCTCAGACAATGCACTGATAAGAGCGCTTACAGCCGAAATCTGCTCTTTATTTTCAGCCGAAGCCTTAAACGAGGGATCTACAAAGCAAAGCTGAGCTATCACGGCAAGTGCCAACAGTAAACTTACTGATCTTTTTTTCACAAAAACACTTCCTAATAACCAAAATTATTACAAATTATTATAAAATAAATAATAAAATTTGTCAATAAATACTTTATTTTAAAAGATAACTTGACAAACCTCGGCGTTAAGTTTATAATATTTAGGTAATTAAAAAAAGGAGCGGCCGAAAATGGAAATTCTTAACAAGCGATTTTATTATTACCATCATTGCGGCCTTTCTGCATTTACTCGAAACGGCTGATCTGATGGCTAATTTGGCATATCAGTCCGTTAATAACAAATGAGTGAAAGTCCGCCTATGAAATTCCTTGGATTTCAATACGCGGGCTTTTTATTATGTGAAAAACAGGAGTGCTTTATGGAAAACAAACTAAACGAGGCAAGAAACATTATCGATAAAACCGATAAGGAGATTGCCGCTCTTTTTGAAAAAAGAATGGAAAACGCCAAAATCATTGCCGAATATAAGATGAAAAACGGACTTCCCATTTATGATAAGGAAAGAGAAAATCTTATAATAAACAGAAATCTCTCATATGTCAGCCGTGAAATGGCTCCTTACTATGAAGAATTTTTAAAAGATATAATGGATATTTCGAAAAAGTATCAAGAAAAGCTCATCAAGGGAATGACGGTCGCATTCAGCGGAGTCGAGGGAGCATTTGCACATATTGCTGCCAAAAAGATATTTAACGATCCTGCCTGTCTTCCCTGCCCGGGATTCGGCCACGCTTACAGAGCAGTTGAAAGCGGACAGGCGGACTGCGCAGTGCTTCCTATAGAAAACAGCTATGCAGGCGATGTGGACAGGGTTTTAGATCTTGCTTACCGCGGAGAGCTTTCTATAACGGGGATATACGATATGCCCCTTTCACAGTGCTTAATGGCAAAGCCGGGAGTTACGATAAAAGATATAAAAGAAGTTGTTTCCCACCCGCAGGCTATTTCGCAGTGCGCGCCGTATCTTAAAAGCCACGGTTTTAAGGTAACGGAAAGCATAAACACCGCTATTGCCGCAAAAAATGTTGCCGAAAGCGAAAGAAACGATCTTGCGGTGATAGGTGCGAGAGATGCCGCAGAAATTTACGGACTTAATGTTTTAGAAGGCGAAATAAATGACAATGTGAACAATACCACCCGATTTGCGGTATTCTCAAGAGAAAAGTGTAAAATTTCAGCAGAAGATAAGCATTTTATAATGTTTTTCACAGCTAAAAACGAGCCGGGATCTTTGAGCAAGGCAATTTCTGTTATAAGTAAATTCGGAATCAACCTCCGCTGCCTTAAAAGCCGACCGACAGGCGAGAAAAACTGGGCTTACTATTTTTACGCCGAGGGCGACGGAAATTTAGGAAAAGAAAACGGAATTCAGATGATAGAGGCGCTTAAAAAAATATGCGATAATGTTAAGATCGCAGGCAGCTTCTATGATGAAAAAATATTAAAAAAGCAGAGATGATATGAATGCCCACTTTAACAGTTGATTTAGGTAAAAATTCCTATGATATTCTGATCGAAAAAGGCGCTCTTAAAAAGGCAGCCGAGATATTTGATCCAGACCAAAAAATCTTATTCGTTACAGACAGCGGCGTGCCCGAAAAATACTTATCCGAAATAACAAAACAGGTTAAAAACTATGTTGTTTTTAAGACCGAGCAGGGCGAGCAAAACAAATGTATCGAAAAATACTGCGAACTCCTTGAAACTCTGGTAGTTAATAATTTCGACAGGAAAGACTGCGTTGTGGCTTTGGGCGGCGGCGTTATGGGCGATCTTGCGGGCTTTGCCGCAGCGACTTATATGAGAGGAATAAATTTTTACAATATTCCAACAACCCTTTTATCGCAGGTGGACTCTTCAATAGGCGGAAAAACTGCGGTGGATTTTTGCGGGTGCAAAAATATCGTCGGAGCTTTTTATCAGCCGAAAGGTGTTTTAATTGACCCTGAAGTGCTTTCTACTCTTGATAAAAGACAGTTTTCCTGCGGAATGGCAGAAGTTATAAAAATGTTTGCCTCTTTTGATAAAAAAAGCTTTGAATTGCTTGAAAATGAAGAAAATCCCGATATAACCGATATTATAGTAAGAGCGCTCAAAATAAAAAAAGATGTGGTCGAAAAAGACGAAAAAGAAAAAGGCCTTAGAATGGCGCTTAATTTCGGTCACACCGCAGGCCACGGTATAGAATCCTTAAGTGCAAAAACAGATTCTCCCCTTTTTCACGGTGAATGCGTTGGTTTAGGAATGCTTTGCATGAGCAGCGAAGAGGTTAAAAACAGGATTAAAAAACTGCTTATAAAATATTCTCTTCCGATAGATTTTAAATGCAGTGCAAGCGATCTTAAATCTGTAATATCTCACGATAAAAAATCAAGCGGAGAAAACATAAATATCATTTATGTGGATAAAATAGGCTCTTTTAAAGTAAAGAAGCTTAATTATGACGAAATTATAAAAATGTGCAAAGGAGCGATCGATCTAATATGAAAAATTCATTCGGTAATTCTTTAAAAATTACGATCTTCGGCGAAAGCCACGGAAAAGCGCTCGGCGCTGTGATCGACGGAATTGCGCCGGGAATAGAAATTGATGAAAATTATATTGCTAAAAAGCTTACTAAGAGAAGACCTTTAGGAAAGATTTCCACCGCAAGAAGCGAAGAAGATAATTTCAAAATTTTAAGCGGTGTGTATAACGGATATACAACAGGCACCCCGATAGGAATAATAATTGAAAATTCTGTGCAAAAAAGCTCGGATTATGATAAAATAAACGGTCTTGCAAGACCGGGCCACGCCGATTATACGGCATTTTGCAAATATCACGGATTTGAAGACAGACGCGGCGGCGGACACCAAAGCGCAAGGGTTACCGCGGCAGTCGTAGCCGCAGGAGCGATAGTTTCAAAAGCTTTGGAAGATAAAAATATATTTATCGCAACTCACCTTAAAAAATGCGGCGGAATTTCGGACAGAGATTTTGATTATGAAAATCCTTTTTCCGATTTTAAAGCTTTAGCCTTTGAGCCTTTTCCTGTCCTCGATAAAAACGCAGGCGAAGATATGAAGAAAGCTATTATGGCTGCAAAAGAACAAAACGACAGCATAGGCGGTATAATCGAAACAATGGTTACGGGCGTGCCGGCAGGCGTAGGAGAACCGTGGTTTGATTCATTTGAAAGCATTATTTCCCATATACTTTTCTCTGTTCCGGCCGTTAAAGGAATAGAATTCGGCGATGGGTTTTCACTATGCGATAAAAAAGGCAGCGAAGCGAACGATCCTTACAGAATTAAAGACGGAAAGCCCCATAGTCCATCCCACTCAAACGGAGGAATTTTAGGCGGAATAACGGACTCAAATCCTATCATATTCCGCTGTGCGGTAAAACCGACGCCATCTATTGCAAAGCCGCAAAAGACTATTGATTTTATTAAAAACGAAAATGCGGAAATATCTGTTAAAGGCAGGCACGATCCCTGCGTTGCCCACCGCGCCGCGGCTGTTGCCGACGCGGTTACGGCATTGGCGGTCGCCGATCTGTGCGTTTCAAGGTTCGGCACTGACTGGTTATCCAAAACTATCTGAAAGGAATTTAAAATGCAATTCGGACTTATCGGCAGAAAGCTTGGCCACAGTTTTTCCGCTGAAATTCATTCAAAACTTGCCGAGTATAATTATGAGCTTTACCCAATCGAGCCTGATAAGCTTGACGAGTTCTTTAAAAAATCTGATTTTAAAGCCATCAATGTTACGATACCTTATAAAGAAAAGGTAATGCCCTATCTTTACTATATCGATCCGCTGGCAATTAAGATAGGTGCGGTCAATACCGTTATAAACAAAAACGGAAAGCTTTACGGCTACAATACCGATTTTTTCGGAATGACGCAGATGATCTTAAAATCAGGAATTGAAGTTAAAGGAAAAACCGCGGCAATTTTAGGCAGCGGCGGAACTTCAAAAACCGCTATGACGGTATTATCCGATCTTGGCGCCGAGAGGTACTATGTGGTTTCAAGAAATGCCGATGATAAGAGCATTACTTATTCCGACCTTTATTCTATCGCCGATAATATCGATATTATCTTGAACACTACGCCCTGCGGAATGTTTCCCGACTCTGAAAACTGCGCAGTAGAAATTGAAAAATTCAAAAATTTGAGCGGAGTAATCGATGTGGTTTACAATCCCTTAAACACAAAACTTACTCTTGACGCCAAAAAGCGCAATATAAAAATTGTTAACGGACTTTATATGCTCGTAGCGCAGGCGGCGCTCGCCTCTTCCCTTTTTACCGATGATAAAAGCGTTATATCAAAATGCGATAGCGTTTATCTTGATATTTTAAAGGAAAAATTAAATATTGCTCTGATCGGTATGCCCGGCTGCGGAAAAACCACCATAGGAAAAGAGCTTGCAAAAATTTTAAGCAGACCTTTTATCGACTCCGATGAAGAATTTGTGAAAAATCAGAAAATGAGTATCCCTGAATTTTTCAAGGAATATTCGGAAGAGGAATTCAGAAATAAAGAAACCGAAATAATTTTTGATATCAGCAAAAATCAATCGCAGATAATTGCTACGGGCGGAGGAATTATTACAAGACCGCAAAATATCGATCATCTTAAGAAAAACAGTATAATAGTATTTCTTGACAAAGACTTAAAATCACTTGAGATCGGAAACGGCAGACCGCTTACAAGCGATATTTATGCGCTTGAAAAGAAATATAAAGAAAGATACCATTTATATAAAAATTACTGCGATATAAAAATCGATATTACAAACGATTTAAAACTCAACACGCAAAAAATCTTAAATGCCTTATCGGAGATGATAATTTGAAATTCTTGATATTAAACGGGCCAAATCTCAATATGTTAGGAATAAGAGAGCCTGATATTTACGGCCGCGAAACCTATGACACTTTAATTGAAAAAATAAAGTCGCACACGGATAAATTAAATATAGAAACCGAATTTTACCAGTCAAACCACGAGGGTGATCTCGTTGATAAAATTCAGTATGCCTATAATAAATTTGACGGTATAATAATAAATCCCGGTGCTTATACTCATACAAGCGTCGCTTTATTAGACGCTTTAAAGGCTGTAGGTATTCCTGCAGTGGAAGTTCATATCTCCAAAGTGGATAAGCGGGAAAGCTTCAGGCAAATTAGCTTCGTACGAGCGGCGTGCATTAAATGCGTAATAGGAAAAGGGACCGACGGATACCTTGAAGCCGCAGATATCTTAAAGGAATATTTATCGGGTAAAGAAAAATGAATGTAACTGTTTTTAAATCAAAGGGGCATAAAAAAATCACTGTGCCCGGCTCAAAAAGCTATGGTCACAGAATTTTACTTGCAGCATTTATGTGCTCTGATAAAGTTAAGATAAAAAATATTTATCTTAACGACGATATCAAAGCAACGCTAAACTGCCTTAAAACTTTAGGCTCTGATATAAATATAAATAACGGCGATGTATCTGTTTCTTCGGATATAAAAAATTTAAAAGACGGCGCTTTGCTTGACTGCTCTGAAAGCGGAAGCACTTTAAGATTTTTAATTCCCATAGCTTTTTTATCGGGTAAAAAATTAATCTTCACAGGAACTCAGAGGCTTTTTGAAAGACCTTTAAGTATCTATGAATCAATTTGCAAAAAAGATAATATTTTATTTAAAAAAGAAAAAAATGCTCTTGAAGTTTGCGGCAAAACAAAAGGCGGAGAATATAAAATTCCCGGAAATATAAGCAGTCAGTTTATAACAGGACTTTTATATATTTTGCCCTTGCTTAAAACCGACAGTAAAATTATTTTTACAACGCAGATAGAAAGCAAATCTTATATTGATATAACAATTAATGTGCTAAAAAGTTTCGGAATTGATATCGATTTTAAAGATGACTTCATATTTATCAAAGGCAATCAGAAGTTTAAATCTTTAAAGGAAGAATATATTGTTCCGATAGATCAGTCTTCCGCGGCATTTTTCGGCGGATTTAACGCTGTGGGAAACAATTTTATAATAGAAAATCCGGAAACAAACAGTCTTCAGGGCGACAGCGTTTGGCAGAAATATTTTGAAAAGCTTAAAGAGGGGTGTCCTGTTCTTTCAGTTAAAAATTGCCCCGATCTCGCGCCTGTTTTAACAGCCGTTGCAGCCGCGCTTAACGGGGCGAAACTGACCGATACCAAGAGGCTTAAGCTTAAGGAAAGCGACAGAGCCGAGGCTATGAAAGAAGAGCTTTTAAAATTCGGAATTAAAATAGAAAACAAAGAAAACGAAATAATAATTCCAAATAAAAAGCTTTCAAAACCAAAAGAAGATATTTTCGGGCATAACGACCATCGAATTGTTATGGCGCTTACTATTTTGCTTTCACTTACCGGCGGAAAAATAGTCGGTGCACAGGCGATAAATAAAAGTTTTCCCGATTTTTTCGATATAATTGAAAGCGCGGGAATAAAACTTATTAAAGAGGACTTATAATGAAACAACTTGATTTAAATACCGATATTCTTATAGTCGGTCTCGGTCTTATCGGAGGAAGCTATGCAAAAGCACTGACCGAAAAAGGCTACACCGTGAGAGCGATAACAAAAGAACAAAAGGATATCGATTATGCTATAAAAAACGGATTTTTAACAGAGGGAACTGTGGATGATATAGAGGGTTTTATTAAAAAATCCGATCTTATAATTCTTTCGCTCTATCCGCACACACTTCTTGAATGGGTAAATAAATACGGTAAATTTATAAGACCCGATACTTTAGTCACCGATGTTACAGGCGTTAAAGAGCATATTATAAATGAGGTTCAAAAAGCGTTGCCTGAAAATGTTGAGTTTATAGCGGCTCACCCAATGGCAGGCAGAGAAAGAAGCGGTGTTGAGCACAGCGACAACAGCGTATTTAAAGGCGCTAACTACATAATTGTTCCGAACTCTAAAAACAGCGAGCATTCAAAAAAGATATGCGAGGATTTAGGAAAAGAGTTAGGCTTTGAAAACATCAGCTATCTAAACGCCGAAAAGCACGATGAAATGATCGCTTTTCTATCCCAGCTTACCCACTGCATAGCCGTAACTCTTATGTGCACAGGCAATACAGAGGGGTTTGAAAAATACACGGGAGACTCATTTAGAGATCTGACCCGAATTGCTAAGATAAACGACGAAATGTGGAGCGAGCTTTTCCTTTGCAATAAAAAAGCTTTGCTTGAAAAAATGAACGAGTTTTCTTATCAGTTTGACACATTTAAAACCGCGCTTGAAAACAGCGACAGGGATAAAATGCGTGAAATGATGAAAAAATCCACTATAAGAAGAGAAAAATTCGATAAACAATAACAGAAAGAAGAGAAAAATCTATGAATATGAAATTTTACAGGAAATTGCCTATTCCTAAAGAAGTAAAGGCACAGTTCCCCGTGACGGAGGAAATGGAAAAGATCAAGCTTGACCGTGATAATCAGATCAAGGATATTTTCACAGGAAAAGACGAGCACTTTATACTTGTTATAGGCCCATGCTCTGCCGATAATGACGTTTCTGTTCTCGATTACATAGGCAGGCTTAAAAAAGTTTCCGAAAAGGTAAGCGATAAAATTCTGATAATTCCTAGAATTTACACTAATAAGCCGCGCACCACGGGCGATGGTTATAAAGGAATGCTCCACCAGCCGAACCCGAATGAGAAGCCCGATATGCTTAAAGGTATTATCGCAATAAGAGAGCTTCATATGAGAGCGCTTAAGGACTACGGCTTTTCCTGTGCAGACGAAATGCTTTATCCCGATAATCACAGATATTTATCAGATCTTCTTTCTTATATTGCCGTCGGAGCGAGGTCAGTTGAAAATCAGCAGCACAGATTGACTGCAAGCGGACTTGACATTCCCGTAGGTCTTAAAAATCCGACAGGCGGCGACCTAACCGTAATGATGAATTCTATCACCGCCGCCCAGCACCCTCACACCTTTATTTACAGAGGCTGGGAGGTTGAGAGCACAGGCAATCCTTATGCCCACGCAATACTCCGCGGATACCAGACGACCGACGGAAAAACAGTTTCAAACTATCATTACGAGGACCTTTTAAAACTTAACGATCTCTACTGTGAAAAAGGACTTTTAAATCCCGCGGTTATAGTCGATACCAATCACGCCAATTCTTCTAAGCACTATGAAGAGCAGATAAGAATTTCGCTTGATGTTATGAATTCAAGAAAAATGAATTCAGATATAAGAAAACTTTGCAAGGGACTTATGATTGAAAGTTATATTGAAGACGGCTGCCAGAAAGTAAACGGCGGAGTTTACGGCAAGTCTATCACCGATCCGTGCCTCGGCTGGGAAAAATCCGAAAAGCTGATTTATGAAATTGCAGAAAGAGTTTAAAAAACATTGCTTTATATTCAAGTGCCTGAACAAAAATGTCAGACAAAAATTTAATCATGTAACCAATGAGGATTGAATTCTGTATTGAACAGAGCTCAGTCCTTTTAGTTTCCGGGTTTTTTCAAGTTTTAGTTTATCTGTATAACATTTTTTGGCATCAAATAAACCCCTTTTGTTAGACTTCTTTGTCTAACAAAAGGGATTCAGTTCATTTTTGAAGAAAATTTTTTTGTTTAATTATTTAACAACGATATTTACAAGTCTTTTAGGAACATATAATTCTTTTATTACGGTTTTTTCTGCTATCTCGTTTGAAACCTGTTCTATAGTCTTTGCAGAAGCTATAGCATCTTTAGAAGAAATATCGGCGTCAACTGTTATTCTTCCTCTGATCTTGCCGTTTACCTGAACTGCAATTTCAATTGAGGTTTCAACGCATTTTGACTCGTCAAACTCAGGCCATTTTGCCTCGTTCAGCATTCCGCCGAATTTGCAGAGCTCCCACATTTCCTCTGTGATATGAGGAGCGAAAGGATTGAGAAGAATTAAAAATGTTTTCATTTCCGCTCTGTTTATCTTACCTACGGCATAAATTTCATTAAGCAGTGACATAAGCGCCGCAATAGCGGTATTCATTTTTAAATTCTCGATATCGGAAGAAATTTTCTTGATACTTTTATTAAAGCTTACAGAAAGCTTATCCGAATAGGTATCGCCGTCTGCTAAAATATCCATAAGTGAAAATACCTTTTCAAGAAATCTCTTGCTGCCTTTGATTGACGATTGGCTCCACGGTGCGGCTTTTTCAAAATCACCGATAAACATTTCATAGACGCGCATAGTATCAGCGCCGTAATTTTTAACTATATCATCGGGGTTTACGACATTACCGCGCGATTTAGACATCTTTTCACCGTTTTCGCCTAGGATCATTCCGTGGCTTGTGCGCTTATTATACGGCTCGGGACAAGGAACCGCGCCGATATCATATAAAAATCTGTGCCAGAATCTGCTGTAGAGCAAATGAAGAGTGGTATGCTCCATTCCGCCGTTATACCAATCTACGGGCATCCAATAATCAAGCGCTTCTTTTGAAGCAAGCGCATGGTCGTTATGCGGATCGCAGTAACGCAGGAAATACCACGAAGAACCTGCCCACTGCGGCATAGTATCCGTTTCTCTTTTAGCGGGACCTCCGCAGCACGGACAGGTGGTATTGACCCAATCCGTCACATTTGCAAGAGGAGATTCGCCGTTATCAGTCGGCTCAAAGGTTTCAACATTCGGCAGTTCAAGCGGTAATTCGCTTTCGTCGAGCGGAACATAACCGCATTTTTCGCAGTAAACCATCGGAATAGGCTCTCCCCAATATCTCTGACGGGAGAATACCCAATCCCTCAATTTATAATTAGTCTTTTTAACGCCTATTCCCTTTTCGGCTAAGAATTCCTGGATTTTCTCTTTTGCTTCTTCAACGGAAAGACCGTTTAAGAAATCGGAATTTACCATTTTTCCTTTAGCGCAATCGGTAAAAGGCTCGGAATTTATATCTTTTCCGCCTGCTACGACTTCTCTTATCTCAAGACCGAATTTCTTGGCAAACTCAAAGTCCCTCTCATCATGGGCAGGAACAGCCATAATAGCGCCTGTTCCGTAAGAAATAAGTACATAATCAGAAATAAATATCGGGATTTCCTGATTATTAACGGGATTTATCGCTTTAATTCCGTCAATTTTCACGCCTGTCTTATCTTTTGAAAGCTCGGTGCGCTCAAAATCGGATTTTTTAGATGCCTCTGCTTTATAAGCCGCCACTTCATCAAAATTATTAATTTTATCTTTCCATTTTAAAAGAAGCGGATGCTCGGGCGACATTACCATATAGGTAACTCCGAAAAGTGTATCTGCGCGGGTGGTAAAAACATCAAAACAATCACCGGCGGTTGTTTTAAAGGTTACCTGTGTACCGTAAGATCTGCCTATCCAGTTGCGCTGTTGAGTTTTAACTCTTTCGATAAAGTCGACATTGTCAAGACCGTCTAAAAGCTTCTCGGCATAGTCGGTTATTTTTAACATCCACTGGCTTTTCTCTTTGTGAATAACTTCACTGCCGCAGCGCTCGCAGACGCCGTTTACGACCTCTTCGTTTGCAAGAACGCATTTGCAGGAGGTACACCAGTTGACATTCATTTTTTTCTTATATGCAAGACCTTTTTTATAAAGCTGTAAAAATATCCACTGAGTCCACTTATAATATTGCGGATCAGTAGTGTTTATCTCTCTGCTCCAATCAAAAGAAAAACCGAGAGATTTAAGCTGGCGCTTGAAATTTGCTATATTATTCTGTGTAACTATAGCAGGATGAATATGATTTTTTATGGCATAATTTTCAGTAGGAAGTCCGAATGCGTCAAAACCCATAGGATAAAGGACATTAAAGCCTTCGAGTCGCTTTTTACGCGCGACTATATCGATAGCCGTATAAGATCTCGGATGGCCTACATGAAGGCCTTGTCCCGACGGATAAGGGAATTCTACAAGTCCGTAAAATTTAGGAAGCGAATAATCGTCTTTAGCATTGAAGACCTTTTTATCTTCCCATATCTTTTGCCACTTTTTTTCTATTTCGGAATAATCGTATTTCATTTTTATGTTCCTTTCTTTAATCCCCTGTGGTTTCGGTGAGAATAGTATTAAGATCTATCTCTTCGGCGTCCGCCCAAATGCGGTCGAGCGAATAGTATTCACGCTGATCGGGCGTAAAAATATGAATTATAACTCCCGAATAATCCAAAACTATCCAACCTGTTGTTTTACCCTCTATATGGTGCGGCAAAACTCCTTTATTTTTTAAAGCCTCTTCAGTTTCTTCCGCCAAAGCTCTGACGTGTGTTGACGATGTGGCGGTTGCGATAACAAAATATTCTGTCAGCACCGTTAGATCATCGACCTTTAAAACCTTAAGATCCTTTGCTTTTTTTAAATTAAGCGTATTCGCGGCAATTATTGATATTTCTTTGGATTCCATTTTTCACATTCCTTTCATTACTACTTCGTTATATGCTCTTACTGTATCCGGATGAATAGCTTTGGATTGATCTATAAGATCCTTGATAGAATATGAAAGAGCATATTTAAGTCCGCTTTCAAGCGATTTGTCAGTTAGTTTTCTTATAACATCGACATCCTCATAATCTCTGTCGGCGCTTGTAAAATCGGCAAGATATAAAATCACATCCAAAAGCGACATATTTTCTTTTGCCGTCGTATGATATCTTATTGCTTCGATAATATCATTATCGTTGATTTTAAGAATATTTTTAACATATGCTGCGCCCGATACGGCGTGCCACAGCTTTTCTGCGTTTAATTCAATTTCTGAAAGAGTGATATTGAAATTCTTAAAAATTTCAAAATGTTCCTCTTTTTTTGCGTTTTTGGTTATATCGTGCAAAAGCCCGGATAAGTATGCTTTTTCGGGATCGGCACCGTATTTTAAAGCAAGCCTTTTCGCTTCGTCTGCCACGCACAGAGAATGATAATACCTTTTATCTGTAAGCCTTAATTTCAAAAGGTCTTTATATTCTTCATAACTTTTCATTTATAAATTCTCTTTTCGGTAATAAATTTATAGATTTTTTCCGGAATATACTTTTTATCGAGATTTTTTCGAAGTTCCGAAGAAGAAATTTCCGTAATTTTTTCATTCATAACTCTGATATTTGCACCTAAGCTCCGCATTTTTTTAAGATTCTTTTCAAATTCCGAATGATTTTCGCCTCTTAAAAAAGCCACAAAAGAAGCAACTTTAAAAAGCTCCTCCGAATCGTGCCATGTATCGAGAGAAGAAAGCATATCGGCACCGATAGCAATATAAAATTCCGTGTTTGTATACTGCTTCTTAAGAATTTTAACTGTGTCTACCGTATAACTTTTACCCGGTCTTTCAAACTCCAAAAGCAAAAGCTCCGCTTTTTTAAAACCATCACAGGCAAGCTCGCACATTTTTATTCTGTCTTCATCCGAAGCCAAAAAATCGCAGGTTTTATGCGGAGGAAGCCTGTCAGGAATAACGAATACCCGGTCAAAATAAGGATCTGAGCATAAAGCGCTTAAAATTTCATAATGCCCTATGTGAAAAGGATTGAAAGTGCCTCCGAAAACAGCTGCTTTTATCATTATTTCACCAGCTTGATCTTTTTATTATCCTTGCTCTCGCGGTATAAGATAAATTTTGATCCTATAACCTGTACGACATCCGCTTTAACAGCCTCGGCTATGCTGTCCGCCGCCGTGCGTGAAGAAAACTCAGAGTTATCAAGAGTTCTTAATTTTATAAGCTCTCTCGCCTCAAGCGCTTCATCAACTTGTTTTATAAAAGCCTCGGTTATTCCGCCTTTTCCTATTTGAAAAATCGTTTCGTATGAATTTGCCATTGCTCTTAATTGAGCACGCTGTCTGCTGTTTAACATTATTTTTCCTCGCTGATAAAATTTTTGATTTTTTCTTCAAAGATTTTTAAAGCCTTTCCTCTGTGGCTTATAAGGTCTTTTTGCTCGCTGCTTATCTCCGCGAAGCAGCCAAGCTCGCTTATAAAAACAGGATCATAACCAAATCCGCCGTTTCCTGCAGGCTCAAAAGCTATATATCCTTTGCATTCGCCTCTAGCGGTTATCATTTTGCCGTCAGGAAACAGGCAAACGATACTGCAGACAAACTTTGCTGTTCGGTCCTCTTTTTTAACGCCTTTAAGCTCGCCTAAAAGCTTTTCAATGTTTTTTTGATCGTTTCCGTGAGTTCCCGAATATCTTGCGGAATAAACGCCGGGTTTGCCGCCTAGATAATCAACGCAAAGTCCCGAATCATCGGCAAATGTTATAAGGCCTGTCTGCTCCAAGCCTGCCTTAGCTTTCAAATAAGCGTTTTCCTCAAAGGTTTCTCCAGTTTCTTCCACTTCTTCAAGCTCTTTGTCAAGAGCAAGCTCCGAAAGCACTTCTATGCCCATCGGCTCTAAAATTCTTTTTATTTCTTCTAATTTCTTTTTATTTTTAGTTGCGGCTAATATCTTCATAATCTTCTCCGTCTGAAAAAATACCGTCTGCAAATTCTTTTGCGTCAAAAGGCTGGAGATCGTCTATCCCCTCGCCCACGCCGATATATTTAACAGGAATATCGAGCTCATTTTTAATGGAAATAATTATTCCGCCCTTAGCCGTTCCGTCAAGCTTTGTTAAAACAATACCGGTTATATCGGTAACATTTTTAAATTCTCTTGCTTGATTTACAGCGTTTTGACCGGTTGCCGCGTCTAAAACAAGAAGTGTTTCAAAATCCGCGTCTGGCAGTTCGCGTTTGATTACGCGGTTAATTTTAGCAAGCTCATCCATAAGATTTTTCTTATTGTGAAGTCTGCCGGCAGTATCGCAGATTATAACATCGCTGCCTTTTGATTTCGCGGAATTGATAGTATCGAAAACGACTGAAGCAGGGTCTGTTCCCTCAACGCTCTTTACCATATTCACATCTGCTCTTTCAGCCCAGATACCGAGCTGATCTATAGCCGCGGCGCGAAAGGTGTCGGCGGCGCCCAGAGTGACTTTTTTTCCGCTTTTTTTCAAAGAGTAAGCTAACTTACCGATAGAAGTGGTCTTTCCCACTCCATTTACTCCTATTACCATTATAATAGATGGTTTGGTAGAAAGCTTAAGCCCCTCATTCTCGCCTAACATTTCAATTATTATCTCTTTAAGCAGTGATTTTATCTCTGCCGGATCGGTAACGCCCTTTTCTTTTACTTTACTTCTTAATTTCTGACAGATATTTTCCGATGTCTGAAATCCGATATCAGAAGAAACAAGAATTTCCTCAAGCTCCTCAAAAAGATCCTCGTCGATTTTAGTAAAGCTGTTTATGACGCTTTGAATACCGTCGCCTATTGAATTTTTGGTTTTTATTAAGCCCTGTCTTATTTTACTGAATAAACCCATTTGTTATCTCCGTTTCATTCAGGCAATCTGCGCACCATCAAAATTTTTTTCAAGTTCTGCAACATTAAGCTCCAAAAGCTTAGTAACGCCTTTTTCCTGCATAGTAACGCCGTAAAGCATATCTGAGGCTTCCATAGTTCCGCGCCTGTGGGTTACGCAAATAAACTGAGTATCGAAATCCGATCTCTTCATATAATCGGCAAATCTTTCGACATTTATATCGTCAAGCGCGGTATCGACCTCGTCTAAGAAGCAGAACGGCGGGGCATTGACTTCCATTATTGCAAAATAGATAGACAATGCGACAAGCGCTTTTTCTCCGCCTGATAATCCTTCAAGACTCGGTACATTTTTCCCGGGAAGACGGGCGTCAATATCTATTCCGCTTTCAAGGATATTATCGGGATCGGTCAATTTAAGAGTTGCCTCGCCGCCGCCGAAAAGATCCTTAAAGGTTTTTGAGAAATTCTCGTTAATTTTATTGAAGCCTACCACAAAAAGCTCCTGCATCTGGCTTGTAAGCTGATTAATAAGCTTATGAAGCTCCGCTCTTGATTTTTCAACATCATCGATCTGAGCAGTCATAAAGTCGTACCTTTCCTTGACTTCTTTATACTCCTCTATCGCAGAAACATTTACATTTCCGAGCGCTCTTATTTTGGATTTGATCTCAGCTAGATTTCTCTTTGCTTCCTGCGGTTTTTCAACCTTAATTCCTATTTTTTCAGCCTCGGATTTAGTAAGCTGATATTCATCGAAAAGCTGTCTTATAACTCCGTCATACTCGCTCATCATAACCTCTTTGCGTTCTGTTAAGCGGGCTAATTCGCCGCTTATTTTTTCCCGTTCGGAAGTTCTTTCTTTTTCGCTGTTTCTAAGCTCTACGCCTTTCTTTTCAACTGCATTTCGCTCTTCCATTTTCTTTTCGATATTTTCATTTGCCTCTTTTACTTTAAAAGAAAGATCGGCGATTTTATCTTTTGAGGAAGAAATATCGTCTTTAAAACCGTTAATTTTAAATTGAACTGCCGCTATTTCGGAGTCTATCTCGGAAGCTCTTGAAATTCTGTTTTCGATAGAATTTTCAAGCTGTACAGCCTGCTGTAAAAGCAAGTTAACATCCTTTTCATCGGTGATTATTTTTAGTTTAACAGCGGTGATCTTCTCCGAAAGCTGCTCTCTTTTTTCGCTCAAATCACCTTTAGAACCCGCTTTTTCTTCAATAGAATTTTGAAGCTTTGCTTTTTCAGCTGTGATCTTTTCAATCTCGTTTTGAGCGGAAATAATTTTATCGCTTAATTCCTTTTCTTTTCGGTCGCCGTCTGTAAGTTCGGTTTCAAGGTCGCTTAACACGGATTTTAAATTATTAAATATTCCCTCTATCCGCTTTATTTCGGCAACTGTTCTTATCTTATCCTCATTTGCAGTGGTTATATCAGCTTTGACGGCTGTGATGTCCGCATTTACAGCGTTAAGCTCTGATTTAGCGCTTTCAAGCTCTTTTGAAACTTTTATAAGCGCCTCGTTTTGCTCTGCCACATTTCGTTCGAGCCTTTTTATATCAGCCGCGCGGCTGAGCATTCCTGCCTGCTTTACAAGCGAGCCGCCTGTAAAAGAGCCGCCTGCGTTAACCACCTGGCCGTCTAAAGAAACTACCTTTATGCGGTTTCCGTGCTTTTTAGCAATCGCCGCGGCGCTGTCAATATCTTCGGCGACAACTGTCGCGCCTAAAAGATATCGGATTATTTCGCTGTATTTTTCATCTGTTTTAACAAGATCGGACGCAATTCCTACAAAACCGAAATGATCTTCAAATCCTTTCTCTTTGAATTCTCTTGCTTTCATAGTTGAAACAGGCATAAATGTTGCTCTTCCCGAATTGGAAGATTTAAGGGCGCTTATTGCTCTTTTGGCGTCTGCCTCGTTCTCAACTATTATATTTTGAATTGAATTGTTAAGAGCGGTTTCTATCGCAACGGAATATTTTTTATCCACGGTTATTACCTTGGAAACAGGTCCGTAGATTCCGCGCAAAAGTCCTTTTTGCGCTTGCGACATAACGGTTTTAACAGCATTAGAAAAGCCTTCCATATTCTTTTCAAGCTCGCCTAAAATTTGTATTCTTCGATTTTTTGCGTCGATATCAAGTTTTATTTCATTGAATTTTTTGGTAAGCTCTTCTACGGTTTGCATTCTGTTTTTAAGTCTTAGTTCATAACCGCCGAGAGTATTTGAAAGAGAATTTATATTTTCTTCTGTTTTATTTAAAAGCTCAGTTGTTTCATCGATTTCTTTCTGTGTTTTTTCACTTTCAGATTTATTTGATTTAACAATATCCAAAAGTGAAGTTTTGCGCTCTTTTATCTGGTCGAGAGAAGACTGCGAAGTGATTAAAACTACCTTTTCATCCGATTCAAGCGCGGATAATTCATTTAATTTTGCAGTCAATTCTTCTATCTGTCCCGAAAGGTTTTCGCTGTCGCTAAGTAAGCCTGAAAGCTCTTCTTCAGCCTTTATAAGATTATCCTTCGATTCTTTTATAACAGTTTCTTTTTCGGCGGCAAGCCTCTTTTTGAGTTCTATTTCTTCTTTAGCCGCAGAATCGGAATTATTAAGCTCAGCTTTTTCGCATTCAAGCCTTTTTACGGTTTCTTCATTATGAATTATATCGTTTTCAAAAACCGAAATTGTGCCCTCAAGCTTTACGGATTGCTCGTTAAAAAGCGCTATAGCTGCTCTGATATTTTCTATATCGGAGGTAAGCTTTGAAAACTTTTCGGAATTCTTTTCCGATTCAATATCAAAATCAGAAAGAGCATTTTCAATTTCTCTGTATTTTAATTCCGCAGCCTCTATCTTGCTTTCCTGCGCTCTTAAAAGGTCTTTTGAATTATCAAGAGTATAAAGCCAAAGCCCGATTTCCAGCTGCTTTTTATTTTCCGCAAGATTTAAAAATTTTTCAGCTTTTTCGCTTTGCTCCTTTAACGGCCCTACTCTGCTTTCAAGCTCATCCATTATATCTTTGAGTCTTAAAAGATTGTCCTCGGCAGCAGTAAGCTTTTTTTCGGCCTCTGTCTTTCTGTATCTGTATTTTGAAATTCCCGAAGCCTCTTCGAAAATATCGCGCCTTTCATCGGATTTTGAGCTTATGATCGTGTCGATTTTTCCCTGACCGATCATTGAGTATCCGTCGCGGCCGAGACCGGTGTCCATAAAAAGCTCGTGAACATCTTTTAAGCGCACCGAGACGCCGTTAATAAGATATTCGCTTTCGTGAGAGCGGTAATATCTTCTAGTAACGGATATACTGTCGTTATCAAAATTCAATGTCCTGTCGGAATTATCAATATTTAAAGTTACTTCGCAAAAGCCGTGAGGTCTTCTATTATCGGTGCCGCCGAAAATAACGTCTTCCATAGACTGCCCTCTTAGGGTTTTAGTGGATTGTTCGCCTAAAACCCACCTTACGGCGTCTGAAATATTACTTTTTCCGCTGCCGTTAGGTCCTACGACGGCGGTAATACCTTTTCCGAATTTTAAAACGGTTTTATCTGCAAAAGATTTAAAACCCTGAACCTGAATTGAGCTTAAAAGCAAGTGTTCTCACCCGCACCTTTCGATTTTTATTTCGTAATCTTTAAGACTGCTGTCGGATTTGACTAAGCAGTCATAACCTTTATTTTTAAGATAATTAATATTAATTCTTTTTTGTCCGATAGTTTTTGATAAAAAAGAGGGATTTACAAATATTATGTATTTTCCTTTAACAGTTAGCTTGTCAGTGATTTTTTCAAGCATTATTTTCGATTGGCATATCTCGCTGAAAGCCGGGTGCCATGGGCCTGCCGCATAAGAGCTTTCATCAATGGAATGAAGACCGAGCCTTATAACCTTTATGTTTTGTTTATTAAACATTATAAACAGCTTTGCGCAAAGCTCAGCCGCGCTGTCAACAGACTGCGGAACCAATTCACCCGAATAATACTTATCGCAAAGTAAGGTATCCTTTAAAATTATCGTTGGATAAATTCTTATAGTGTCCGGTTTTAAAGCAATAAGCTCTTTTGCCGTGAAAATATCGTAATCTTCGGTATCTTTATAAAGACCTGTCATCATTTGAAGACCTAAAGAAAATCCGAAGTCTTTTATAAGCTTTGAAGCATTTATTACATCTTCTGCCGAATGGCCGCGGTTATTGCTTAAAAGCACAGAATCGACCATACTCTGCGCACCCAGTTCAACAGAAGTCACACCGTATTCTTTTAAAATACCGAGCACTTCACTGTTTATAGCGTCAGGGCGGGTGGAAACCCGAATTCCCGACACGCTTTTATTTTCAACATATTTATAGGCGGCGCTTAAAAGGTACATCATATAATCACTGTCGATAGCTGTAAAACTGCCGCCGAAAAAAGCGATTTCCGAATTTTCAGGATCATAATTTTTACTTTTTAAAGCAACTGCAACCGCACTGTCTATATCCTCTTTTTTAGGAATATTGCTTGTACCGGTAATATGTCTTTGATTACAGAAACTGCACATATTCGGGCACCCGATATGCGGAACAAATATTGAAATATTAGAATGCCTGGGCATTATTTTTCACCCATCAGCCTAAGCGCCTCTTTTGCCGCCATTTGCTCTGCCTGTTTTTTGGATTTTCCCGACCCCACTCCGATTACATTTGAATTCATTCTTACTTCCACTGTAAAGGATTTATCGTGATCGGGACCTGATTCATCGGTTAAAATATAAGATATCGATTCTTCGGGGTTTTGCTGAATTATTTCCTGAAGATTGGTTTTATAATCTTTAAAAGTATCCTCGGAAGAATGGTGCTTTATTTCTCTTAAAACAAAATTCATAACGTGGTTTTTCGCAGGCTCCATTCCGCCGTCAATATATATTGCCGCCAAAACCGCCTCAAAAGCGTCTGCAAGGATAGAATCCCGTTCTCTTCCGCCGCCTTTTTCCTCACCTTTTCCGAGCAAAAGATAATCGCCTAAATTAAGCTCTCTTGAAAATTCGCAAAGCGCCTTTTCGCAAACAAGCGAAGATCTGAGCCTTGTTAACTCGCCTTCGGGCATTTTCGGAAATTTATTGAATATATAATCCGAAACAATTATTGAAAGCACGGAATCGCCTAAAAATTCAAGTCTTTCATTTGAAGAAAAACCATTTCTCACTTCATTAGCATAGGAAGAATGAGTGAGAGCATTTTTCAGCAAATTTATATTTTTAAATTTATAACCGAGCTTATTTTCAAGAGAGATCATTAAATCACCTTATTTATTAATATTTTCGCCGATTTTTTCTATAACGTCGTTCTCATAAAAAATGATTGCTTGCCTTACGGCGTTCATAATAGCCTTTGCGTCTGACCTGCCGTGAGCTTTGATAACAGGCTTGTTTACACCGAGAAGCGGAGCGCCTCCGACTTCGGAGCTATCCATCATTTTTTTGATTTTATAAAGATCGCTTTTAAGAACAGCCGCCGCAAGTTTGTTTTTAAGCGACTTATACATAACTTTTTTTAACTGCGAAAAAAATGAAATTGCTGTGCCCTCCATTGTTTTAAGAGCGATATTGCCTGAAAAACCGTCGGTTATCACAGCGTCTGCAGCACCTAAGGGCATATCCCTGGCTTCAACATTACCTATGAAATTGAGATCGGACTGCGAGAGCAATTTATAAGCTTCCGTATGAAGTTCATCACCCTTTGTGGATTCAGCTCCGATATTAAGAAGTCCGATTTTAGGAGATTTAATTTCCGAAACGTTTTTTAGATAAACGTCTGCCATAACTGCGAACTGTTTAAGCATCTCCGGTCTGCAATCGGCATTGGCTCCCATATCCATAAGCATATAGTTGCCGTTTACCGAGGGCATAATTCCTGCAAGCGCAGGTCTTTTAACACCTTTAAGGCGCTTTACTATCAGTGTTCCTCCGACTACTATCGCACCTGTTGATCCGGCTGAAACAAAAGCGTCGGCTTTACCCTCGGAAAGCTCAAAGAATGCAAGTCCCATTGAGGAATTCCTATGTTCTTTTAAAATAGAAGTAGGTTCATCGTGCATATCGATAACATTATCTGTATCGACAATTTTAAGATTTTCATTAAAACAGAGATTTGAAGAAGTTATGATTTCACGGATCTCTTTTTCTTTTCCCACAAGCGTGATATCTGCACCGAACTGCCTGCAGGCAAGCGAGGCACCTTCAACTATTGCCTTTGGAGCATTATCACCGCCGTATGCGTCAATTACTATTCTCATATTTTTTCACCTCTGATATTTTTATTAAACCATTCAAGCGATCTTGCGGATAATGCCGCGTATCTCGCTTTTTTATCCCTTATATGTTCATCTAAAGGGGGAAGAATTCCGAAATTTGCGCCCATAGGCTGAAAATCGGAAACAGTACTGTCAAAAAGATGATTTAAAAGCGCTCCTGTCATAGTAAACTCGGGGAAAATGAGCGGATCTTCATCATTTAAAAACTTTACCGCATTTATACCTGCCACAATTCCGCAAAGAGCAGATTCCATATAGCCCTCAACTCCCGTTATCTGACCTGCGAAAAACACATTATTGTGTTTTTTAAGAGAAAGATCAGGATTCAGCACCTTTGGAGAATTGATAAAAGTATTTCTGTGCATAACACCATATCGCATAAATTCAGCATTTTCAAGTCCGGGAATAAGAGAAAAGACTCTTTTTTGCTCGGAGAATTTTAAATTGGTTTGAAATCCGACGATATTATATAAAGTGCCTTTTGAGTTTTCTTTTCTAAGCTGAACTGCAGCCCAGGGCCTGTGCCCTGTTCCGGGATCCCTAAGACCTACAGACTTTAAAGGACCGAATCTAATAGAATCTTCTCCTCTTTTTGCAAGCACTTCCACTGGCATACAGCCCTCATAAACTTTAAAAGGCTTATCAAAATCCTTAAGCGGAGCCACCTCTGCGGAAATCAATTCGGAATAGAATTTCTTGTATTCATCTTTGTTCATAGGGCAATTGATATAATCTCCCTGACCGGATTCTTCCCTGTCGTACCTTGAAGCAAAGAAAGCCTTGCTCATATCAATGCTTTCTTTTGTAACTATCGGAGCCGCCGCATCGTAAAAACTAAGCGATCCGCAATCACATAATTTTTCGATATTTAAAGCGAGTGCTTTATCCGTAAGCGGACCTGTTGCAATTATCGTAACGCGATCCGTAGGAATTTCGCTTACAGTTTTGCACTTCACCGTAATATTTTCGTCGCTTAAAATGCTATCGGTTATAAATTTTGAAAATTTTTCACGGTCTACCGCAAGCGCGCCACCTGCCGCTACAGACGAAACCTCTGCCGAGCGCATACACAAAGAGCCGAGTCTTCTTGCCTCTTCCTTTAAAAGACCTGCCGCGGAATCAATTCTTGCGGCTTTAAGCGAATTTGAGCACACAAGCTCTGCAAAGAGATCGGATTTATGAGCAGGAGATCTTTTTTCGGGTTTCATTTCATAAAGATCGACTTTTATACCAGCTCTTGACGCGGCTTTTGCCGCTTCGCAACCGGCAAGACCCGCTCCTATAACATTAATTTTTTTCATTTTCACTCTTTTTTTCGGATTTTTTAACTCTTGAAGGGCACTGTGAATTCATACAGTATTTTCTGCCGCGAAGGCCGTTAATAATGTAACTGCCGCACTCTTTGCAGATTTCACCTGTGGGAACTCCGGGAGAAGCAAAATCGCAGTTTGGGTAATTTGAGCAGCCGTAAAACTTCTTGCCCTTTTTAGAAATTTTTCTTATAAGCGGTGCGCCGCATTTGGGGCACGGCTGGTTTACTTCGTTTTCGGGAGCAGGCTTTGTATTCTTGCATTCAGGATACCCCGGGCAAGCGAGGAATTTCCCGAATCTGCCTGTTTTAAGCACCATTTTTCTTCCGCATTTTTCACAAACAACATCGGTTTCAACATCCGGTACTTTTACCCGTTTGCCGTCAAGCGAAGCTTCCGCCTTTTTATAAATGGAATCAAAATCATCATAAAAATCGGAGATAGTGTTTTTCCAATCAAGCTCGCCCGAACCGATTTTATCAAGCTTCTTTTCAAGACCTGCCGTGAATTTAACATCCACTATTTTCTTGAAATACTCAACCATAAGATCGGATATAACCATTCCGAGTTGAGTGGGCTTTAAAGTTTTCTTTTCTCTT
Source organism: uncultured Oscillospiraceae bacterium (assembly GCA_900547095.1). GTDB lineage: Bacteria > Bacillota > Clostridia > Oscillospirales > Acutalibacteraceae > UBA737. Next base: position 111,776 of record URFG01000002.1, on the reverse strand, counting down.
TCGATATAATTTCTCTGTAAAATATTTGAAATTATCGGGGCATAGGTAGAAGGTCTTCCTATTCCGTTTTCATCGAGCGCTTTGATTAAAGTAGGCTCGGAATATCTCGCGGGCGGCTGAGTAAAGTGCTGATTTTTTTCAAGCTCTTTAAGCTTTAAAAAATCTCCCACTTTCATTTCAGGCAAAGCTGCGCCGTCTTTCGTGTCGTCGTCCTTACCCTCTTCATAAAGAGCCGTAAATCCGTCAAATTTAACGGAGTAGCCGTTTGCTTTAAAGAGATAGTCGCCGGCTGTGATATCCACAGCGCAGGTATTCTGCATACAAACCTGCATAAGCGACGCTATAAATCTCGACCATATAAGCTTATAAAGCTTATACTGATCGGTTGTAAGCGACTGCTTTATGCTATCGGGCGTAAGGTCGGCAGAAGTAGGTCTGATAGCCTCGTGAGCGTCCTGCGCGCCGCTTTTTGATTTGAAATATCTGGGCTTTGCGGGAAGATAATTTTCACCGTAATTTTTAATGATAAAGCTATTAGCCGCCGCTCTTGCCTCTTCGCTTATTCTGAGCGAATCGGTTCTCATATAGGTTATAAGACCCGTTGCGCCGATATTTTCAAGTTCAATTCCTTCGTAAAGCTGCTGAGCTATCTTCATTGTGCGCTGACCTGTAAATCCAAGTTTTCTCGAAGCCTCCTGCTGTAATGTGGAAGTGATAAAAGGCGGAGCAGGCTGCTTATTTCTCGTTCCTTTTTTGATAGATGAAACAATATATTCGCAATTATCGAGGTTATCGGCGATTTGATTTGCCGATTTTTCATCGGGGATAAGCTCAATCTTTTTGCCGTCCTTAGTTCCGTAAAGCTTAGCCTCAAAGGTTTTTCTTGAGCTTAAAAGCTTTGCGTCAATACTCCAATATTCCTCGCTTTTGAACTTTTCGATCTCGCGCTCGCGCTCAACTATAAGCCTTAAAGCTACAGACTGAACTCTTCCTGCCGAAAGACCGCTTTTAACTTTTTTCCATAAAAACGGACTTAGCTTATAGCCGACAATTCTGTCTACAACTCTTCTTGCCTGCTGAGCGTCGACAAGGTCAAGATTTATTTTATGGGGATTGGAAATACCCTTTTCCACACCGGTTTTAGTTATTTCGTTAAACTCTACACGGTTTTCATCATTGAGATCAAGCGACAAAATATGCGCAAGATGCCAGGAAATTGCTTCTCCCTCTCGGTCCGGGTCGGTCGCGAGAATTACGCTGTCGCTGTTGGCGGCGGCTTCCTGAAGCTTCTTTATAACTTCCCTTTTATCAGGCATATTTATGTACTGAAGTTTAAATCCGTGGTCAACGTCTACTCCGAGCTTGGATTTAGGAAGATCTCTTATATGTCCGCTTGAAGCCATAACTTCATATCCGGGACCGAGATATTTTTTTATACTTTTTATTTTATACGGTGACTCAACTATTACTAATTTAGACATCATTATTTCTCCTTAAATAGGCGTTCGTAATACCCTCCGGGGAGGGCTTTGATAAAGCCGTCCACTTCGAGTTCTGTTAAAGCGGATAATATATCCTCATCTTTCACTTCCAGACCGATAAGATCATCAACAGTGAATTTCTGCTTATTTAGATTATTATACACTATTTTTGCTTCTTTTGAAAGAGATTCTAAAGAGGATTCTTTCAAAATTTGTAAAAGATCGGGTTTTTCTTCCTCAACAAAATAAGGTTCGTGAGTTTTAACGCTTGAAGTTCTCTTGATTTTCGAGTTTTCCGGAGGATAAACGAATTTCGAAGCTTCGCTATCCGAAGAGAAAGCGTTTTCTATATTAATCTTATCCGAATACTTTGCACTGTAGCACTCGAAAATATCATTTACTTCAAGCAAAGGACTTGCGCCCTCTCTTAAAAGAAGATTTGACCCTTTATATTGCGGCTGATCAAGACCGCCGGGTATTACAAATACATCCTTGTTAAGGTCTGCTGCCTGATGAGCGGTATTTATTGCTCCTGACTTTTCGCCCGCCTCGGTTACGACTACGCCGACGCTTAGCGCCGCCATAATTCTGTTTCTTACGGGGAATGTGAATTTGCCGGGTTGGCAAAACGGCGGATATTCACTGATAAGACAGCCTTTCTTACCGATTTCTCTTCTAAGATCCGCATTTTGCGGAAGATAATCGTATAACAAACCGCAGCCTAAAACACCGATAGTAAATCCTCCGAAATCAAGCGCCGCTTTATGTGCATAGTAATCACTGCCTACTGCCGCACCGCTTATTATCGGAAACCCGGCTTTTGACAAACGCTTTGATAACGAATAAGAAGATTTCGCTCCGAATTCGGTGACCTTTCTCGGTCCTACCACGCAAATAGCAGGCAGGTTATCAAAATCGGGAAAAGTTCCTTTATAATACAAAAGTAACGGCGGCGAATATAATTCTTTTAATCTCTTAGGATAATTATCATCTTCGATAGTGATGATATTGATGTTGTTTTTAATGCAGATCTGCATTATTCTCGTGTTGTATTCTGTTTTGACATCATAAAACTGCTTAGCATACTTTTCGGGAAGTTTTAAATATACCGTGTTTGCGTCGCAAGCAAGATGATTTTGTTTCTTGACGATTTTATACGCTTCGTAAGCTTTTGATGTACCTATGCCGAACGCTCTTTGAATTCTCAAAAGATTGCGAAGAATATAAAATCTGTCATCTCTGTAAGTTAAATCTTCAAGCATTTTATCTCATCATTTCCCACATCGAAATCGCAGCAGCGGCTGGCGCATTGAGCGATTCCGCTTTTCCTTTCATAGGTATTGTTATTTTTTTAAAGGCGGCATTGATCAAATCTTCATCAAGTCCGTTGCCTTCATTTCCTATCATTATAACATCTTTATTATCAAAATTCACATTGCAGATATTTTCCGCGCTTTTATCGGGCACGCAGGCGAATAACCGAAGCTTTGATTTGTCAGCAAAAGAAACGATATCGTCCGTCAGAAAAACAGGAATTCTTAATATAGTTCCCATAGACGCTCTTAAAACCTTAGGCGAATACGGATCACAGCCTCCGCTGATTATTAATCCGTCTATCCCGAGCGCTTCTGCAGATCTTGCTATTGCACCGATATTTGAGGGATCCTGAAGATCTATGAGTGCTGCATATCTGCCCGATAAAATATCCGAACAGCTTTTTTCCGGATACTTAGCGGCGGCAATTATGCCCTGCGGAGTTTTCGTATCTGCAATTTTTAAAAAAAGCTCGTCTGAAACAATATAGATTTTTTCAGCCTTTTTCAGAATTTCATTTGATCTTTTATCCGCTTTCAAATCGAAAGAATCGGAAATGAAAACTTCTGTGAATTTTATCCCGTTTTGCGCCGCATCTTCGCAAATTCTCAATCCCTCTATAACGAATTCACGGCTTTTTTTGCGGTATTTCCCCGATGACTGCAAAGAAGAAATATGCTTTAAAGCAGCATTTGATTTAGAAGAAATTCTTATAAAATTCAAAGCTTTCACCCCTTGTTTTTTAAGATATAAAAATCAAAAGTCGCCCGGGAATATATTCTCGGGCGATTTGGCTTTATTTTGCAAGAGCTTTTTCAGCAGTTTTAACCAAAGTGGTGAAACCTGCGGGATCGTTAACCGCGATATCAGCAAGCATCTTACGGTTGATCTGAACCTTTGCTTTAGAAAGACCGTTCATAAAAGTAGAATAATTCATACCGTTCATTTTAGCGGCAGCGGAAATTCTCGTGATCCACAGACGGCGGAAATCGCGTTTTTTCTGTCTGCGGCCGATATAGGCATAGTTGCCTGATTTCATTACGGCTTCTTTAGCTGTTTTAAAAAGCTTTGATTTAGCGCCAAAATAACCTTTGGCAAGTTTTAATGTCTTTTTTCTTCTTTTGCGTGTAGCTAACGCACCTTTAACTCGTGCCATTTCAAGTATCCTCCAATTCTGATCGATCGCTTATTTATAAGGGATCATTTTCTTGACCGCCGCTACATTTGTAGAATCGGCGCATACGACTTTGCGAAGATTTCTCTTGCGCTTGGTTGTTTTCTTGTTAAGAATGTGGGACTTGAAAGCATGAGCACGCTTAACCTTACCGGTTTTAGTGAGCTTAAAACGCTTTTTAGCGCCACTGTGTGTTTTGATCTTAGGCATTTTGTTTTCCTCCTGTAATTCTTATTTACCCGATTTCGGTGCTAAAAACATCAGCATATTGCGGCCCTCCATTTTGGCAGGCTTTTCAACCGAACAAACCTCGGAACAATATTCCGCGAATTTATTCATAATATCCGTGCCGATCTCGGGATGGCCCATTTCTCTGCCTCGAAATCTGATGGAAACCTTAACTTTATTTCCGCTTTTAAGAAAATCTATAGCGTGGTTGCCTTTTGTTTCAAAATCGTGCTTATCGATACTAAGACCTAAACGGATCTCTTTCAACTCGACGATCTTCTGATTTTTTCTGGCTTCCTTTTCCCTCTTTGCCTGCTCAAAGCGATACTTTCCGTAATCCATAATTTTGCATACGGGCGGATTGGCATTAGGAGAAATCGCCACAAGATCAAGATCCTGATGATACGCGGCGTCTAACGCTTTATCCAAGGGAAGAATACCGAGCTGGTTACCCTGAGAGTCTATTACTCTGACTTCCTTAAATCTGATTCCTTCATTGACTGATAATTCTTTGCTGCTGATTGTAAAGCACCTCCGAAGCTAAGTAAAATTAAGACGCAGGCATAAATTACCTGCGTCAAAAAAATATCAAGAATAATCTCAAATATTTACCCGGCAGCCCTTTTGCCGCACAGGTGAGAACACAAGTAAATTCTGCTTCATTGTCTTAAAAATTATACATCAACTTGAATATTTTGTCAAGCATTTTTTATTCAAAAGTCAATTCTTTTATCGATCTTAACTGATAATTGATATTTTTAAGCATTGAGGGATGTTTTAAAGCCTCTGCCGCTCCGCGCACGACGCTGTGCGTGGGATCTTCAAGCATATGAACGGAAGTACCCGTATAATCGGCGATAAGCCTGTTCATTCCGTAAATAAGACTTCCGCCGCCTGTAAGATAAATTCCCTCTTTATTAATATCCGCAACAAGATCCGGATCGGTCCTTGAAAGCACCGATCTTATTGCTTCGCAGATCATAACGGCAGGCTCGCTCACAGCTTCAAAAACCTCCGACGCCGTTATCTCAAAGCTTTCGGGCAAACCCGTATAAAGATTTCTGCCCTTTGCCATCATAGCGATCTCGATAGGTCTTTCAACAACCGCGCCTATGGTCTTTTTAATATTTTCAGCCATAAGCTCGCCTATTTCTATATTGTATTCTTTCCTTATATAACGGATTATCTGCGAATCGAAATTATTAGAAGCTGTTTTAAAAGAATCGCACACTGAAATTCCGCCGAGAGTTATAACTGCTATATCGGTTGTACCTGCTCCTATATCCACAATCATAGTTCCGTGGGGCTTGGTAAAATCAATTCCGAGTCCGAAAGCGACGGCGAGTGGACCTTCTATAACTGTGATATTTCTTCCTCCGCCCGATTCCACAGCATTTGCAAGAGAATGGTGCTGAAGCTCTGTAAGTCCGGCAGGGATCGCCGCAATGATCTGAGGTCTTACTATTTTATTACCGAAAGCCTTTTGCATATATTCTTTGAGCATAAGCTCAGTTATATCGTAATCGGCGATTACTCCGTGTTCTATCGGAGAAACACATATTAGACTTTCGGGCGTTCTGCCCAAAGTGTTTTTTGCCATTTCACCGTAATAAACAGGATCCCAGGTTTCGCTGTCCACCGTTACCATACTCGGCTGTTCAAGAACTATTTTTGAGCTTGAAAATATAACGGTTTTAGAAGTTCCTAAATCTATTCCGATCTCTGTAGCCATTTTTTCACCCTTTGTCTTCAGATTTTTTAGTTTGCCTTAAAACAGAAATACAATAAACCTTATCCGCTCCTGCAATAAGAAGCTGTTTGGCGCATTCGTCAAGAGTGCTGCCTGTTGTTACTATATCGTCAAACAGCAGGATATTCCCGCCGTTTATATTATCTGTAAAGTAATACTTGTTTTTAACATTTTCCGTTCTTGATTTAAGATTGCTGCCGTGCTGCGGCTTTTTAAAATTTCTGCATTTTAAGACTTCAAGCAGCGGAATTTTAAGCTTATCCGACATAATTTCGGCAATCTTTCCGCAATGGTCAAATCCGCGCTTTGAAATACTGCGGAAAGATGACGGAACATAAGTTAAATAATCAAAATTTATTCCTACATATTCTGTTTTAACGGCCTTTGCGAGATTTTCCGCAAAGAACTCGGCATTTGTAACTCTTTTGCCGAGCTTATAGCTGTAATATGCCGCCTGTGCGCTGCCCTTGTTTCTGTAAAGACTGACAAGATTTTCAAATCTGAAAACTCTCGCATTGCATATACATTCGGATTTTTCACAGCCGCATTTTAAGCATCTTTTCTTAGGATCGATAATATCAAGGTCTTTTAAGCACTCGTCGCAAAGACCGGGCTTGTCCGTTACTTCGCGGCAGGCAAGACATTTATACGGATACACGGCCGATAATATTTCCGAAAAGAAATTTTTAATTCTTTTGCTGATCTTCATTTAAAAAGTCCCCGAGAAGAGTATATCTTAAAGTTTTTCTGTCGTTAGCCGCCATTTCTTCAAATATTCTTTCACTGCCGACTATGACCAAAAGCTTTTTTGCCCTTGTTACTGCAGTATATAAAAGATTGCGATATTTAAGCTTTTGAGGAATATCAAACAGCGGCAGAATAACGCATTCAAACTCGCTTCCCTGGCTTTTATGCACCGTAACGGCATACGCAAGCTCAAGCTCCGCAAGATCGGTTTTAAAATATGTAACCATTCTATCGTCAAACAAAACATCAAAACAACCCGCCGCATGGTCCATTGCGACAATAGTTCCGATATCTCCGTTAAAAACTCCTGTGCCCGATTCGCCGTTTGGCTTTTTCCATGTTAAGTCATAGTTGTTTTTTATCTGCATAACCTTATCTCCGAGACGGAAGAATACGCCTTTATAAGACATTTGTTTTTCTCCGCTTTTGATAGGATTAAGGCAGGACTGCAGAAGATTATTCAAATTCACATTTCCGCACTCGAATTTTTTTGACGGACAGAGTATCTGAATATCTTTTTTCGGATCAAAGCCGTAAGCATTAGGGAGCCTTAAGCAGGCAAGCTCTAAAACAGTATTATTAACGGAATTCGAATTAGCTCTTTTTAAAAAGAAAAAATCATCCTTTTTGGAAGTGAGATTCGCTTTTTCGTTATTTATAATAGCGTGGGCATTTCTTATTATCAGGCTTTTGCCCGCCTGCCTGAATACTTTTTTAAGCCTTATTGATTCGAATTTTTCCGAGGCTATAATATCGTTTAAAATATTCCCTGCTCCAACGCTGGGCAGCTGATCGGAATCTCCTACGAGAATAATTCTGCAGGTACTTCTTACCGCTTTTAAAAGCGCCGAGAAAAGCACGGCGTCGATCATAGAAGCCTCATCTATTATTATAACATCGCAGTCAAGAGGATTTCTTTCGTTCCTGTAGAATCTTTGCTCATCGTTACTTCCCCACTCGACCTCTAATAATCTGTGGATGGTTTTAGCCTCTTTACCTGTAAGCTCGGTCATTCTCTTGGCGGCTCTGCCTGTGGGAGCGGCTAAAGCGATAGTTGCATTTCTGTTTTCATAAATTCGGATTATTGCATTAAGCGTGGTGGTTTTTCCCGTACCCGGTCCGCCCGTTAAAATCAAAACACCGCTTAAAAAAGCCTGCTTTACCGCTCTTCGCTGAATTTCTTCGAATTTAATGCCTATCTTATTTTCCACATAATCAAGCTCAAGATCATCTATTTTAAAATCGGGATCGATATTTTTACAGTTAGATTTCAACCTTGCCGAAATGTATTGCTCGGCATAATATTGCTCCGGCAAAGCATAAAAATTATCGCTTTCCTTTTTATAAAGCATAAGCCTTAAATTTTCAACGAGTATATCAAGAGATCTTGTTATTTTCTCTTTTTCAACCATAAGCAGTCTTTGAGCGACGCTTACAAGCTTATCTTCCGGCAGGCAGGTATGCCCGTTTTGCAGGTTTTTTCTTAAAATATAAATAATTCCCGCGCTGATTCTGTCAAAGCAGTCGTAATCAAACCCTAAATTTTGAGCGATAATTTCAGCTTTTTCAAAAGAAACCCCGATATTATCATCACACAGAATATAAGGATTTGCTTTGATCTTATCGACGGCTCCTGCTTTAAGCTTTTTAAAAATGAGCGAGCATTTTTCTATTGAGATCTCATAAGGAGATAGCATAAAAATAATATCCTGCACGCCGAATTGTTTTTTGTATTCTTCGCTGTATGCAAGCGCTTTTTCGGGAGAAATTCCTTTGATAACCGAGAGCTCTTCGGGAAAATCTTTTAAAATTTCAAGCGTTTTTTCTTTGAATTTTTCCACGATTTTGGCAGCCGTTGAGGGTCCTATACCCTTTATCGCTCCGGAAGAAAGATATCTTAAAATCGCCGCCGAATTTTCAGGAACGGATCTTTCAAATTTATCCACTGAAAACTGCTCGCCGTAGGACTGATGAACGGTGTATTTTCCATACAGCGTTACACTATCGCCCACAGCGGCAAAAGGAAGATAACCCACGGCAACGGTGTGAGCATTGCCGCTTTTGATATTTGCAACGGTATAATAATTTTCTTCGTTTCTATATGTAATATTTTCGATTATTCCGACAAGCTTTTCTTTATCTTCCCTGTTTTCGGGCAAATTTTTCACTTCCGTTTCATAAAGACAATTCGTTTATAATATGTTCCGTCATATTATGAGGAGAAATAACAATATCTTTTCCTCTTGAATATTCGCGGCATAATTCTTTTTCTTCCTCAGGTATCATAGAATCAAGCGCAATTATAAAATCAGCAATTCTTTTTCCGTTCCAATAATACTGTTCATAGGCATATTTAAGCTGATCCAAAGCTTTACCCGGTTTTAAGACCACGACCAAAAACTTATCAATCCCTGTGTTTTTTGATAAAAAAGAAGTTCTTATATCGTGCAAAAACTCACATATTCCGAGAGCTGCAAAGATAAAAAGCAATGCTGAAAGAATTCCTTTAATCATAAATTTCACCTCGCTACATAATATGCAGCGAGGCAATATCTATTGAAAACTATTTTTCAGTGACTGTTACTGTGACAGAGTAGGTACCCACCTGCCAGATAGTATCTAAAGCGTCTGATTTTATTATCGCGTCGACCGTGTAATTTCCTGCGACCTTATCCGAAAGATCTATCTGCGCGTAAAGCGAAGAAGCGGAGAGCGACCTTATGATATTAGCCGGACCGCAAATTCTTACGTTTTTAATACTTCCGTTTGCACGGCTGTTAAAATTGCTCGAAAGTCCTTTCGGCTTAATCTGACTTATCAGGAATGTTTTTTCCGCAAAGCCCGATGTGTCTATGCTCACCGTAAAGTTTTCTATATTATCCGCAAGTCTTACACCCGTCGGCAAAACAGCTGAAACTTCGAAAGTATTCCTGGATTTAGAAACATCGAAGAAATTGATCTCCGAAAGAGTGATCTTTTTCATTGTATCGATAACTCCCGGTGTTCCGATAACTGTCGCAGAGGTATGATCGATACTGTAAGCAAACGAGCCGGATATTCCGGTAGGCATATTTTTAAATGCGGCTTCCACAGAAAGCGTTGCTTTCTTAAGAATGGGCTGAGTGACTTTTATAGAGGAGTATTTAATGCTCAGATAATTGTTTTCCACTTCGTTACCGTCGGAATCGAGAATCTTACCGTCGGAAGTGTATCTGTAAATTATCTTATCGTTTTCATCATAAAGAATAAGATCGGTATCAAAGCTCTGAGTAGAATCAAGGGTTTTATTGACCTCTGCGTAAGCGCAGACGGTTTCGATCTTGTTCATCACATTTCTCGGACCTTTAATATTTATAGTGTTTTGCTGTGAATTGCTTACGGCAGGCGTATCCGCTATAAGACCGGAAGCCGCCGAAACACCGATAAGCTTAGGAGTGATGGTAAATGTTCTTTCGTCGATATAATCAAAAGTTACATCAATAGTAGAGGGCGAAACCGAAGTAAAAGTGTAACCCGTTTTAGAACCGTTTGTAGCTGGAAGAACATCAAGCTTATAAGTACCCGCGGCATTTACATCAGCCACAGAAGCGGTGAGAATAAAGTCATCGGTTCTAAGCGAGCTTACAATATAATTCGGACCGCTTACAACAACGGTGAATTTCTGGCTTGAAACATCCGAAACTATTCCGAGTCCCATTTCGCTCGCAACCGTATCGTCAATAGTAACCGCTACGGGAACATCTCCGAAAGTCTGCTCTCTGACAGGATTTCTGTTGATCATTATTACAAGCCATGCCGCAAATGCAAACAAAAGTGATAATACTATAGAAAAGTTACGGGTTTTGAAAAGTTTTTTTAAAAACAGATCGAATTTATCTCTTATCTGAGAAAACTTTTTCATTTGCCGAACCTTCTTTCTTTCTGTTTTTTCTTAATTTTTCGATAGGCTTTAAATGCTTGATTTTTGAAATCACGGTATTATCACTGTCGGTAGTATTTGGATCGATAAGAAGATTTTTAAGCTCTTCATAAGTCGTGGCATAATTAAATCCTCTTTGAATTTGTCCGTCCTTTACTATCGAGATAATGCCCGTTTCCTCAGAAACGACCAAAACTACAGCGTCGGAATTTTCCGTCATACCTATCGCCGCTCTGTGCCTTGTGCCGAGATCAAGCGGAACTTCCGTATTCTGAGTAAGCGGTAAAATACATCCTGCCGCGTAAAGCTTGCCCTCGCGGATTATAAGGGCGCCGTCGTGAAGAGGCGATTTAGGATAAAAGACATTTTCTATAAGCAAAGCGGAAGCCTTAGCGTCTATCACAGTGCCGGTGTTAATTATTTCGCCTAACTGCGTCTGCCTTTCAAAAACTATCAAAGCGCCGGTTTTTGAAACCTGCATTGCCGCCGCAGCTTTTGCGGCATAATCGATACATTTTGCCGCCTCGGCTTTTTCTTCGCTGAAAAGCGTGTTACCTTTAAGTGCTCCCTGACCTACTTTTTCGAGAACTCTTCTGAGCTCCGGCTGGAAGATAATCGCAATAAAGAGAATAAGAGAATTGAATATCATTGACAAAAGCCAACTTACGACTTCCAATTCGCACCATTTTGCCAAAATATAAAAGAACAGCAGGAAAGAAATACCCTTTACAAGCTGACCTGCTCTGGTTTCACGGAAAAATCCTATTGCTCTGTAGATAGCGTAAGCAACTATAAGGATATCAACAATATCAAAAAAGCCGATATTTGATATAGCATAAATTATCTGATTCCAAAGCGTTATGATACTGTTGAAAAAAGCGCTCAAAATTTCCATTCCTCTCGATTATATACTATATATATTTTAACATATCATCTTATCAGTATCAACATTAATTTTAAATTTTTTTAATTGTTTTTTGTATAACGTTTAAAAAATAATCTATATCGTTCTCTTTAGTAAAAGCACAGGGAGAAATTCTAACGGTACCGGTATCAAGGGTGTTCATTTTTCTGTGCGCAAACGGCGCGCAGTGAAGCCCCGAACGAACGGCGATATTATTTGCATTAAGAATTCCCTCTGTTTCGCCGGAAAGCTTGCCGGTGATATTAAATGACAATACAGGGCAGTAATTTACAGTGCCCGAGGGCTCTGCATAAAGTATTACTTTTTCGTTATCAGAAAGCTCGCGGTTTACTTTTTTAATAAGTTTCATTTCATGGCCGTAAATCTTTTCAATTCCGATTTTTTTAACAAAATCAATTCCTGCTCCGAGGCCCATTATTCCGGGGATATTAAGCGTTCCGCTTTCAAACATTTCGGGCATGATTTCAGGCTGATCTATCATTTCGGAAAAAGTGCCCGTTCCTCCCTCAATAGTTGTATCGGGGATTCTTCCGCGCGCAATTAAAACGCCTATACCCGCGGGAGCATACAAACCCTTATGCCCTGCAATACATAAAAAATCTATATTTTCCCTTTCCATATTTATCGGGTAAACTCCCGCCGCCTGCGCCGCGTCAACAGCAAAAAGAATATTATGTTTTTTGCAAACCTCGCCTATCTTATCAATTGGCGGCATAGTTCCGAAAACATTTGAAGCGGCGGTGCAGATTATAAGCTTTGTTTCGGGCCTTATGAGTCTTTCAAAATTATTTACTGTTTTTAAGCTGTCAAAAAGATCGATTTGCGCCGTATCGAAAGAACAGCCTGTTTTATAAAGCGGCCGCATAACCGCGTTATGCTCCATATCGCTTACTATGCAGTGGTCTTCTTTTTTAAGAATTCCTTTGATGATGTAATTAAGCGAGAAAGTGCAACCGGGTGTAAAAACCACATTTTCCGGAGCGTCGGCTTTGAAAAATTCTTTTAATTTTTCTCTCACCGAAAAAATCATATCAGCGCATTTTATAGAAGCGTCATATCCGCTCCTGCCGGGATTTACATTAAAATAAGTTAAAGCTTCGTTTACAGCAAGCTTTACGCTTCTCGGTTTAAAGCCCGTTGTAGCCGAATTATCAAGATAAACCATTTATATCACACCGTTTTATAATATTAAAATAAGCTGCCGAAAAGATTTTCGGCAGCTTTTCGCCGGCGGAAAATTTGCCGTCGGGTATTATTTATATCTCTTTTATTCCGGAATATTTAACGCCGGCATTTTCAAGAATTGCTTTAATTTTTTCAAATTCTCCGTCACAAACAACAGAATAACCGCAGCCGCTTGATCCCGCACTCGGCTTTTTTCTTTCTATATGAGCTTTTCTTCCTTTTAATCTTAAAGCATCGCGGGCTTTTATCGCATAAGTCACGCTGCCTGTTTCTATAACATATCTTTTCATTTTAAAAACTCCGTTCCGTTGCCTTGATCGTGCACATTACATTATATGAGCAAGTCTTAAACGGTGCTATAAAATTAAAACAGTCAGCCTTCTTTTTTATATTTGACCTGGACAAATTCAAGCGCGGTGATCGTTACAAGCGGCAGTAAAAACATTCCCACGATTCCTGATAATTTAAGTCCCACAAATATTGCCGCAAGCTGTATAAGCGGATGAAGACCTATCTTATCGCCTATGATTTTCGGCTCCGCAAAATTCCTGACGAATGTTATAACGATATAAATAATCAATATCATAATTCCCATTTTTAAATTTTTCTGTATCAAAAGAATTATGCTCCAAGGTATCAGCACCGTTCCGGTTCCTAGCACCGGCAGAAAATCTATAACCGCGATTATAAGCGCAACAATAAAAAAATTTTTTATTCCGATAATAAAAAGTCCTAAAGTAAGCTCCCCCGCAGTAATTAAAAAAAGCAGGAAATATCCTTTTAAAAAATGAAGTATTTTTTCGCTGAAAATATTTTTTATTATCTTTAAATTCTCGGTTTGCTTTTCGGATAAAACCTCTTCGAAAAATTTTATTATTTTTTCGTAATCCTTTGCTGTGTAACAGCTTGCCACAAGCGTTATAATGAATGAAATAATAATTCCCGGTATGGAGGCTGCAAATTTTGCGGCGGCACCGGAAGCCGCGTTTACAGCTTTTATAGCAATGTTTTTTACGGTGTTTGCAAGCATAGAATTGAAGCTGCTTAGTTTGTTTTTATCAAATAAAGGTTTTAATCTCTCGGTCATATTTTCGAGTTCGGAAATTAAATTTTCCGCAAAGGGTTTTAAAAATTTTGTTAGATCGGATATCTTTATCGATAAAAACCAGATAAGCAAAGAAAATAAAGCAACAAAAATTATAAAAAACAGCGCAACGATTACCGTTCTTATCGCAGGAATTTTTATCTTAATAAATTTTGAAATCTTTTGTGCCGGTTTATGAAAAACAAATGCAAGCAAAAAACCGATCAAAAATGGGAAAAGATATTTAAAAGCGAATTTTGAAAAGAAGAAAATTATTGCCGATATTACGCCGTAAAATGCACAATTCAGCAAAAAATCACTTTTTTTAGCTTTATTTATAAAAATCGCCTCTTTTTTGATAAAATCGGATTGACATTTTTAAAAATTGTATTATAATTAAATACATCGTATTCATACGGAGGACATTATGGAAAAGGAATGTTACTATCTCGTTAACTCAAAAATTCTTCCCCCGGTTTACGGCGGAGTATTAAAAGCAAAGGCTCTCTTAGCGGAGGGCAAAGCGCCGAATACCTCTAAAGCCGTGCAAATGGCGGGGATTTCTAGGAGCGCTTTTTATAAATATAAGGATTATATTTTTAAGTATGACGGTAACGATAAAAATACCGTTAACCTTTTTGCGGTCCTTTCGGATAAAGCGGGTGTTTTTTCAGCCCTCACTGCCACGCTTTATCAGTACGGCGCAAATATCCTTACAGTCAATCAAAGCGTTCCTGTAGACGGTTCGGCTGATGTCAGACTGACGGTCAAAACCGATAACATCAAGCTGTCCTTAAATGAATTATTGACAGAACTTAAGAAAGTAAACGGAATAGTTTCAATAAAATCGCTTTAAAACGGAGGAAATATGATTTATACTGCTATTATGGGGCACGGAACGGTCGGCTCGGGCGTTGCGGAGCTTCTTATCAACCACGAAAAAATGATCAATCAGAAAATCAGAGATGAGATCAAGATAAAATATATTCTCGATTTAAGAGAATTCAAGAATCTTGAGTATTCTTCCCTTTTCACTAAAAATTTTGAGGATATTTTAAACGATAATGAAATTAAAATAGTTGCCGAAGTCATGGGCGGAATAAATCCTGCTTACGATTATGTGAAAAAATGCCTTGAAAGCGGAAAGAGCGTCGTTACATCAAACAAAGAACTTGTGGCGGAAAAAGGCGCGGAATTATTGAAAATTGCGGAAGAGAACAATGTTAACTTCCTTTTTGAAGCGAGCGTGGGCGGAGGAATTCCGATTTTAAGACCTATGGCTCAATGCCTTGCCGCAAACAGTATAAATACCGTTACGGGAATTTTAAACGGAACAACTAATTACATTTTAAATAAAATGATAATGGATAATATGGATTTTGAATCCGCACTTAAGCTTGCTCAGGACAAGGGCTTTGCCGAAAGAAATCCCGCAGCCGACATTGAGGGCGGCGACGCCTGCAGAAAGATATGCATTTTAGGCTCCCTTGCCTTTGGCAAACATATTTATCCGAAACAGGTCAAAACCGAAGGAATTACGGAAATCACCTTAAAGGATGTGGAATTTGCCGAGGCTTTCGGTTATTCCGTAAAGCTCATATGTATTGCAAGAGATAATCATAACGGCAATGTTTCAGCCTCTGTCCGCCCGACTTTTGTTTCAAAGGATAATATCCTTTCAAGCGTAAACGGCGTTTTCAATGCTATCACCGTTAATGCGGACTGCACGGGCGACGTTATGTTCTACGGCAAAGGTGCGGGAAAAATGCCCACCGCAAGCGCTGTGTGCGCGGATATAATCGACTGTGCCAAGCATTTAAACGCGAAAAAATATCTCTACTGGGAAGACGGTTTTGACGGCTATGTGGAAGAAAGAGATTTTGAAAATCAGTTTTATGTTTATGCTTTTTCTTCGGATTTCGATCTGCTTTTAAAAAGCTTTGAAGAGGAATTCCCCGAAACAAAACAGGTCATAAAGAACAAATACAGCGGCGAAATAGCCTTTATCACAAAAAAAGATTTTGAAAGCAAAATCAGATCAAAGATCAATAAACTAAATGCGGAAAAAATCAAAGTTATGCCGACATTACACTGATTTTGGGGGTACAAAAAGTGGCACTTATTGTAAAAAAATTCGGAGGCTCATCAGTGGCAAACGCCGAAAGAGTTTTTAATGTTGCAAAAATTATTACGGAGGATTACCGCCGCGGTAACGATGTTATTGTAGTTGTTTCCGCACAGGGCGATACTACCGACGAGCTTATAGAAAAAGCAAAAGAAATAAATCCCGGCGATATTTCCAAAAGAGAGCTTGATATGCTTTTAACCGCCGGTGAACAGATCTCTATCGCACTTTTATCAATGGCTGTGGAAAAGCTCGGATTTCCCGTAATTTCCCTGCTCGGCTGGCAGGCGGGATTTGAAACGGATTCAAATCACACTATAGCAAGAATAAAAAGAATAAACGCCGAAAGAATGCGCGCGGAGCTTGCAAAAAAGAATATTATCATCGTTGCGGGATTTCAGGGTATCAATAAATATGACGATTTAACTACTCTCGGCAGAGGCGGATCTGATACAAGCGCGGTCGCCATTGCCGCGGCGCTTAAAGCCGACCGCTGCCAGATATATACGGATGTTGACGGCGTCTATTCCGCCGACCCGCGCAAGGTCAAAGGCGCAAAAAAAATGGAAGAGATAACCTATGACGAAATGCTTGAGCTTGCAACTCTCGGCGCTCAGGTGCTTAACAACAGATCGGTTGAAATGGCAAAGAAATATGCCGTCGAACTTGAAGTTCTTTCAAGTCTTGAGAATAAAAAGGGAACTATCGTAAAGGAGAAAGTAAAAATGGAAAAAACTTTAGTCAGAGGAGTAGCAAAAGACGAGAATGTTACAAGCGTTTCGATAATCGGGCTTAAAGATTTCCCGGGAATAGCCTTCAAAATTTTCAATAAGCTTTCACAGTATAAAATAAATGTAGACACCATTTTGCAGTCTGTAGGAAGAGATAATACAAAGGATATCACTTTCACGGTCTCAAAAAATCAGGAGCAGGAAGCTATAAAAGCTATTGAAAGTTTAAAAGATGTTCTTGATTATAAGGACCTTTCGATAGATAACAGTATCGCTAAGATATCGATAGTGGGAGCAGGTATGGAAAGCCACCCCGGCATTGCCTCTAAAATGTTTGAATCTCTTTATGACGCAGGAATAAATATCAGAATGATAGCGACAAGCGAAATTAAAATTTCTGTTTTGATAGACGCAAAATATGCTGATAAAGCAGTTCAGGCAGTTCACGATTCGCTTATCATAGGAGCATAAAAAACAAGGCCGCTTACGCGGTCTTGTTTTTTACTGTTAAAAGAAATTGTAAAATTGCGGTGTGTCTTTTGTTTCATCTGCAGATGATTTTTTTAAGATCGTTTCTGATAAAAACATTCACCTACTGATTGCAATTACTTACTATTATATGAAATTTGAAAGATGAAAAATCATATCTCGGGAATCTGTCTTTAAGAGAAATTCCCACATTCATAAGAGTTGATCCGGAATATGTACCGCCAAGCTCTGCAACATAATACTTTTTATTTTTATCAAGCCCCTGCATTTTAATTCTTTTAACTTCCGCGTTAGGTCTAAGTAATCTTCTGTAAGCAGTAAGTACAGCTCTGTTTTTATCTTTAGAAACTAACATTTCACTGAAAAATTCGGAAGTATTAGGATCGCCAAGCCTGTATAAGTCGCCATTTAAAATAATATCCTCGTAACTTCTGTAATCTTCCGTATTTTTCTTTATTTCTAAAAGCTCTTCTTGGGATAATTTTGAGAGGTCTAACTCATATCCCGTCGCGCCGAGCTGTGCTATATCTGTTCTTGTTTTAAATTCCGTGGTCCTTAACGCCTGATGATTAGGAACGGCACTTACATGACAGCTTATTGAAGAAACAGGATAAACTAAAGATGTTCCGTACTGTATAAAAGTTCTTTCCTCTGCGTCGGAGTCATCGGAAGTCCAGATCTGCGGAAAATAATAAAGCATAGCAGGATCAAATCTTGATCCTCCTGCGGAACAGCCTTCAAAAAATATGTTTTCATTAGCATTTATGATTCTTTCGCAAATATCATAAAGACCGAGAGCATATCTGTGCGCAAACTCGCTTTGCCTGTCGCTTTCTCTGCCGATAGAATAAGATTCGGTTATATTTCTGTTATAATCCCATTTAACATAATCTATTTCATTTTCTTTTAACACGGAATTGACAGCGCAAACAATATAATCTCTTACCTCTTTTTTTGTAAGGTCGAGAACAAGCTGATCTCTGCCTAAAGTCGGCTCTCTGCCGGGCACGCTTACCGCATAGTCGGGATGCGCCCTGTAAAGATCCGAATCGGGGCTTACCATTTCAGGCTCAAACCAAAGCCCGAATTTCATCCCCTTTTTATGCGCATAATCGATAATGGTTTTAAGTCCGCCCTTTAATTTATCGGTATTAACGATCCAGTCGCCGAGGCTTACATTTGCGTCGTTTCTCTTGCCGAACCAACCGTCGTCTAAAACAAAAGTATCAATACCTGTGTTTTCGGCGCAGTCGATTATTTTCATAAGTTTTTCGTTGTCAAAATCAAAATAGGTGGCTTCCCAGTTGTTTATAACAATAGGTCTAGATTTTGAAACGAAATTTTTATTTATAAGATATCCGCGGAAAGCGTCATGAAAAGCTCTGCTCATTCCGCCTAAACCCTTGCCCGAAAAGGCAATAACTGCTTCGGGAGTTTCAAAAGCTTCTTTGCTTTCCAATTTCCATGAAAAATCGAAATCATTTATTCCGCCTGTAATAAGAAGTTCTCCGCAAGCAGATTTTTCCGCCTTTAAAACATACGAAGAAGAATAAACCAAACTGAAACCGTAAACATTGCCGAAGTTTTCCGTAGCGTCACTTTCCGCAACGGCAATAAAAGGATTTAAGGTTGCAGACGATGAAGTCCTTTTTGAGTCTATCGAAGAAACGCCGTGGTGTAACGGTACGCGGTCAATATGTCTTTCGCTCGCCCAGCCGCCGTAAAGAGAAATTAAATCATAATTTCCTGCGGACAGGCTCTGCGCAAAAGAATAAGCTCGATCTAAAACAACAGGATTTTTAGAATTATTGATATAAACTATTCTTTTTGAAATTATATCAAGATCATCATAAACGGAATAATAAATATCTGCCGCAAAATCGGTAACGCTGTCTTTTAAATGAACTATAAGTGTATCTTTTCCTCTAAGCGAGGGCATACCGCTTATTTTAGGTTTGCAATCCAAAATTTCATAACCTGAATATAAAAGATTTGAGAGCCTGTCACCCGCTTTATTTTTTACTAATACCGTGGGCTCTTTATAATCGCCGAAACCGAAAAATGAAATTTCGGGCTTTAATAAATTAGTGAAAAATTTATTATTCTGCGGTTTCGACTCGCAGGAACTTTTGCCCATAGCGCGAGAAAACCTTATATCGTCAAACCCAATTTTTTCTCCGAAATAAAGATGCTCTAAAAATTTATCTTCATTTATAAAAAAGGAATAAGTGATATTTTTTCCGTTTAAATAAAATGTTTTAGTTTCTTCATTAAATCTAATTGACATTTCGACCACCCCGTTTTTAAAATTATAACAACACCAAGAGTATAAGTCAACAAAAAAGATACCTGAATTTATCAGGTATCTTTTTAATTTTATTTAATAAAATTTAAATCGCCGTTTTCGGATAAAACGCATTTTATCTTATCGCCGTTTTTTATGCTTCCGTCAAGAATTTTTTCGCTTAAAACGTCTTCGATATCGGTTTGAATAGTTCTTCTTAAAGGTCTTGCGCCATAGATCTCATCAAATCCTTTTCTGCTTACCTTTTTTATAACTTCTTCATCGAATGTAACGGATATATTAAGATTTTTAAGCCTATTAGCTAAATTATTAAGCATATTTTCTGCAATTTTGCAGATCTCGTCTTTTGTAAGCTTGTTAAATACTATAATATCGTCTACCCTATTTAAAAATTCGGGTCGGAAAGTATTTTTAAGCTCTGAAAGAACGGTTTGCTTTATATCCTTATCGGTTTTATTTTCTTCTTTTTCAGTAAAGCCGAGGCTTAATTTTTTCTCGGTAATAAGCCTTGCTCCGATATTTGAAGTCATAATTATAACGGTGTTTTTAAAATCGACCTTTCGGCCCTGTGAGTCCGTAAGCACGCCGTCGTCAAGAATTTGCAGAAGCATATTGAAAACATCGGGGTGCGCTTTTTCGATCTCATCAAACAAAACAACTGAATAAGGATGTCTTCTTACCTTTTCTGTAAGCTGACCGCCCTCGTCATATCCTACATATCCCGGAGGCGAGCCGACAAGTCTTGAAACAGTATGCTTTTCCATATACTCCGACATATCAAGCCTTATCATCATTCCCTCGCTGCCGAACATTGCCTCTGCAAGCGCTTTGCAAAGCTCTGTTTTTCCGACGCCCGTGGGACCTAAGAAGATAAAGGAGCCTATAGGTCTGTTAGGATCTTTAAGACCTACTCTTCCTCTTCTTATAGCTCTTGATACAGCGCTGACAGCCTGATCCTGACCGATAAGCCTCTTATGAAGCTCCGCTTCAAGATTTAAGAGTCTTTTGCTTTCTTCCTCCGTCATTTGCGAAACAGGTACACCGGTCCAGGCCGAGAGTACCTCAGCTATATTTTCTTCGGTAACCGTTCCGTATTTCCCAGAACTATCGGATTTATGGCGGATACTTTCTATCTGAGATTCGATTTTTTTCGATTCATCTCTTATTTTTGCGGCAAGCTCAAAATCCTGTTTTGAAACGGCGTCTTCCTTATCCGAATCAAGCTTTTCAAGCTTTGCTTTAAGCTCCTTGATTTCGGGAGAAGCGGTGCTGTTTTCGATCCTAACTTTTGAAGCCGCCTCGTCGATAAGATCTATCGCTTTATCGGGGAGATATCTGTCGTTAATATATCTTGAAGAAAGCTTGACTGCGGCGTCAATAGCGCCGTCTGTAATTTCTACCTTATGATGCTTTTCAAACATCGCTTTAATTCCTTTAAGAATTAAAACTGCGTCTTCTATTGACGGCTCACCGACGGTGACAGGCTGAAACCTGCGCTCTAAAGCAGCGTCTTTTTCGATGTTCTTCCTATATTCCGTTATAGTTGTTGCACCGATAAGCTGAAAATTGCCTCTTGCAAGCGAGGGCTTTAAGATATTTGCGGCGTCTGTTGACCCTTCGGCAGAACCTGCGCCGACCAGCGTGTGGACCTCGTCTATAAATAGAATTACATCGTTGGATTTAGATACTTCGTCAATGACCGCTTTTATTCTTTCTTCGAAATCGCCCCTGTATTTCGCACCTGCTACCATACCGGTAAGATCGAGAGAAAAAACTCTTTTATTCTGCAAAATATCAGGCACATCGCCCGAAACTATCCTTTCGGCAAGACCTTCGACTATCGCAGTTTTACCTACACCCGGCTCGCCTATTAAGCAGGGATTATTTTTAGTTCTTCTGCAAAGTATCTGAATTACTCTTTCAATTTCTTTTTCTCTTCCTATAACAGGATCGAGTTTTCCGTCTTTTGCGGCTTTTGTGAGATCTCTGCCGTATTTATCAAGAGCGCCGTTTTTGGAAGAAGAGGCGCTTTCTTCGGCGTTTTCTTTTGTAAAAGCATTTTTCTGGGAAAAATTATCGAAATCTATATCGGCGGCTTTAAGGGCGCTCGTGCAAAGATTGGTTATATCAACGCCCAGTCCCGATATAAATTTGACTGCAAAGCTATCCTCTTCGCCAAGCAGAGCCAATAATATATGCTCTGTTCCTATAAGGCGCTTTCCTAAATTTTCAGCACCGCTCCTTGCAACATCAAGAATAAGGCGGGTGCGGGGTGTGAAGTAATCGACGGAAAGTCTTGTAGGTGTTCCTCTTCCGATATTAGTGATTATAAGTTCTTCTATTTTTTCTTCGGTTATCCCGCTGTCGTTTAAAACAGTTCCGGCAATTCCTCCGGATCTTAAAAGACCTAAAAGCAAATGCTCGCTTCCCACATAGGTGTGGCCTAAAAGCTCCGCGGCATTTATTGCTTGATTCAAAGCCAGATTTGCTTTATCCGTAAACCCGTTAAAATTGTATTTCATAAGTCAAAACTCCTTTAACTTAAATATTTTCAAGCGCTTTTCTAACATTCTCCGCCCTTTTTATATCCCTTGCTTCGGGGCTCATATCTCCGAATTTGCACATAAGAGAATAAGGCTGATTTTCAAATAAAAGCGCCGTTAAAAATTCATTTTTTAAATTTATTTCTTTTGCACATACTCCTATTTTAATTTTACTGATTTGCTCCATTAGCTCTTCGCTGCTTAAAACTCTCGCGCTCTTTAAAGCGGCGAGCGCCCTGTGAGAAATATCCTGGAGCTTTATCATGTTTGCATTGTTTAAAGCTGTTCTTTCTTTTGTTACAAGCTGCATTGCTATAAGCTTAAGATTATCAATCGCGTTTTTCTCGGTTATCCCGAGTGTAACCTCGTTCGAAATCTGATAAAGCGAAGCTCCGGAACCTGTTCCCTCGCCGTACATTCCTCTTACGGTAAAGCCAATTTTTCCTATATTATCCGATAGAGCGGATATTTCATTCCCTGCTTCTAAAAGCGGAAGGTGAAGCATAAGAGAGGCTCTTAGACCTGTTCCGAGGTTTGTGGGGCATTCGGTTAAAAATCCGAGATCGCGGTCAAATGCGATATCGAGAGAAGAGCATAAGAGCGAATCTATCCTCTGCGCCTCGTCATAAGCTTTTTCAAGGTCAAGACCCGGCATTAAAACCTGAATTCTTATATGATCCTCTTCGCCGAGCATTATACAGATACTTTCGTCTTCCGAAATAATTATTGCCTTATTTTTGCAATCCGAAACAAATTCAGGACTTATTAAATGCCTTTCGACCATTGAATATCTTAAATTCTCCGGAATATCGCTCATTTCAATGTATTTTAAATTTTTTGAAAACGGTGTGTTGCTTTCAATAATAGCTTCCTTTACTAAATTCTTAACTTTTTCAAATCCCTCGTCGGAAAGTCTTGAAGGGAAAGGATAACCGTTAATATTTCTTGCGAGCCTGATTCTCGAACTTACAACAACATCGTCTTCCGCCGCCGCTTTATTATACCAGCTCATTTCTTTTCCTCCTCAAGCTTTTTTATTTTATCGCGGACAATCGCCGCCTCTTCAAACTTTTCTTCCTTAACAAGGCCTGCAAGCTGAATTTTAAGCGCATTTAAAGTGTCTTCACTGTTTTTTACAACAAGCGGCGCTTTATTAGGAATTATACCCGTGTGCTTTATACTTCCGTGTACCCTTTTAAGGTAAGGCAAAAGCTCCGAATAAAAGGTTTTATAACATTCCGGGCAACCCACTTTTCCGCTTTTTGCAATATCGGAAAAAGACATATTGCAGCAGCTGCATCTTTTTTCATCTGTTCTGTCTTCAAGACTGAAAACATCGCCGAACATCGAAGAAAGAAGTCCGTTTAGCCCGTCGGCGGCAAACCCGTCGATACCCTCCTCTGCGGCGCAGTGGCTGCAGAGATATTTTTCCGTAACAACACCGTTTACATAAGAATGAATATGAGTTGTAGCGTTATATTTTCCGCATTTTTCACACAGCATAAAAATTACCTCTTTGATTTTAAATTTGCACTAAAAGCATTTCTTTAAGCAATGCCGCTCTGACATTATCTCTTTTATCCGTAGCGATATTTGCCATAACATTATTAGACATCGCGGCATACATAATTTTTGCGTTTTTTTCATCGATAAGACCTGACTGCAGACAGTTTTCAATCAGAATTCTGGCACTCATCGGATCGAGAGAATCGCCTATAGAATTAACTATGTGCATAATGGCGGACGAATGATCCATAATAAGCCTTTTAATTCTTATATATCCGCCGCCGCCTCTTCTGCTTTCGATTATATAACCCTGTTCGGGAGTAAATCTCGAAGAGATTACATAGTTAATCTGACTCGGAGCGCAGCCTATACCGTTAGCAAAGACATTTCTTTGAATTTCCACGGAATTTTCTTCCGATTCATTTAACATTTTTATGATCTCGTTTGTAATTAAATCACTTATACGCAATCTAATCAGCTCCTTTTGACTTTCTCTGACTATTATTATATACAAAAGTCAAATAAAGTCAATAGATTTTTTTAAAAAACTTCTGTAACCGCAAATTTATTATCTGCATAGTATGTGATGAAGACAAAAAGGAGGTCTTTTTAATGTGTAACAGTAATTTTGGCGGAAACTGCTCTTGGATCCTCATACTCATCCTCGTTCTCGTATGCTGCGGCTGCGGAAACAACAACGGCTGCGACAACGGCTGCGGTTGCTAATTTCCATAGGAAATAAAAAAGACTGCCTTTTAAATAAGGCAGTCTTTTTTATTTATTGCGATATCATTTTTAAAAACTCTGATTCATCAATTATCTTAATGTTTAGTTTTTCGGCTTTTTCAAGCTTGCTTCCCGCTTCTTCTCCCGCTAAAACATAATCTGTTTTTTTCGATACGGATGAGGATACCTTTCCTCCGTAAGACTCTATTATCTCTCCTGCGGCACTCCTTGTCATAGTAGGCAAAGTTCCTGTAAGAACAAAGGTCTTACCCTTTAAAGCGTCGCCTTTTAAAACAACATTTGAATTCATATTAAGCCCTGCGGATTTTAATTCTTCAATAAGCCTTTTGGTGCTGTCAAGCGAAAAGAAATTATATGCAGCCTCTGCGGATATATCCCCTATGCCGTCAATATTCTTAAAATCCTCGGCTTTTGCTTTTAAGCATTCTTCCATAGAGCCGAAATGAGATGCTATGAGGCTTGCGGCTTTAGCGCCGATATGGCGGATACCAAAGGCATTTATAAGATTGCTTAAATCTTTAGATTTTGATTTTTCAATAGCGTTTTTAAGATTTAAAGTTGTTTTTTCGCCGGTTCTTTCAAGGTTTAAAACAGAATTATAATCAAGCTTATAGATATCGGAAATATCTTTTATCAGTCCTGCGTTATAAAGCTGTTCAAGAACAGCGGGACCCATTCCCTCAATATCCATAGCGTCACGCGAGGTAAAATGAATAAGATGTCTAAGCAACTGTGCAGGGCATTCGGCATTTGTGCATCTTATTACAGCCTCTCCCTCTTCGCGCGTTACAGGCTCGCCGCAGGAGGGGCAAAAATGCGGCATTTTATATACCTCGTTTTCCCCGCTGTGACGGCTGACCGATAAAACTTCGGGGATAATTTCACCCGCCTTGCGGACAACTATTATATCACCGACAGCAATTTCTTTAGAATTTATAAAGTCCTCATTATGAAGAACAGCCCGGCTTACAGTAGTCCCCGCAAGCTCTATAGGATCAAACACGGCAGTGGGAGTAAGCGCCCCTGTTCTGCCGACATTTATTTCTATTTTTCTTAAAACCGTTTCCTTTTCTTCGGGCGGATATTTGAATGCGACCGCCCACCTCGGATATTTAGCGGTACTTCCGAGCGCTTCTCTATAGGACAAGTCATCGCATTTTATCACGGCGCCGTCTATATCATAAGGAATGTTTCCGCGCATATTTCCTATATCGTCAACCGTTTTTATAGCTTCTTCGATATCGGTGCATTTTTTATACATCGGAAGAACATTAAATCCTAATGATTTCAGAAAATCGAGAGATTCTATGTGTGAAGAAAATGTTTTGCCCTCGATATGCTGAACATTAAAAATGAATATATCAAGCTCTCTTTTTGCGGTGACTGCGGAATTTTTCTGCCTTAACGAGCCTGCCGCGGCGTTTCTCGGATTTTTAGGCGGTGTTTCGCCTAAAAGCTCCTGCCTTTTAACAAAGTTTTCAAAGCTGATCCTCGGCATATAAACTTCGCCTCTGACCTCTAAAGCTCCTGAAAAATCAATAGTTTCGGGAATACTTTTTATCTGTTTAAGATTAGCCGTAACATCTTCGCCTACAGTACCGTCGCCGCGTGTGGAGCCTCTTGTAAATTTGCCCCCCGTATATTCAAGAGATACAGAAAGTCCGTCGATTTTCGGCTCTACGGAAAATGCGGTTTTACTCAAATCTATTTTTTCTGCAAAATCTCTTAATTCTTTTTTATCAAAAACATCCTGAAGGCTTTCCATTTTAACCTTGTGCCTAACTTCGGAAAATAGATTATTAGCGCTTCCTCCTACTTTTTGCGTAGGCGAATCATCGCTAATAAGCTCCGGATATTCTTTTTCGAGCGCTTTCAGCTCGCGCATAAGCGCGTCATACTCAAAATCTTCAAGCTCGGGAGCGTCGTGATTATAGTAAAGGTCATTATGATAATTTATGGTCTTTCTAAGCTTTTTGATTTTAGATTTTACTTCCTTTATATCCATTTTAACCTCCGAATATCAGTCAAGATCGGCAAAATTGAAAATATCGTCTGCAATATCGTCACCCGGGTTTTCCGTAACGTTGGTGAAAGAGTCGGGCGTCTGTCCGACTATTACTGTCTGAGCCGCCAAAACATTGGTTTTCACGCTGAAAGTGTCGCTGCCGCCCGTAATAATAATATTTGCAGGAATATCCACAGTTATTATGATCTGATGAAGTGTATTATTTATTCCGCTTTCTTCAAAAGCGCTTTTAAATTTAAGACTGGCCGTATTCGCCATTTGAATTTTAAAGTTAAGATCGGGACCGAATCCCGTGAGATATTCATTATTGAAAAAATTCCCGAAAGGAATACTCACGGTAAATCTTCTTTTCTCGTTTAAAATTTCTGTTATTTTCTGTGCTAATTTACTTTTTAAAATATCCGCCTTAGGGGAATTGATTTCAATACCTAAAATCGTTCCCTCCTGATTTTTTGAAACAACGGCCAATTTATCATAGCTGAAATCTTCGGAATTGAGAACTTCGACCGTCGCGGAATCGACGGCTCTTAGCATTATAGTTTCCGCCTCGTTTTCGGCGGTTAGTAAAATAAGCTTTCTTGAGCGGACAAAGGCGATCAAAATCAACGATAAAATGAATGCTAAAAGTATCAGCCATCTGACGGCTATGTATTTCCATTTATTTTTCATTTTTCTCACTTCCCTTTATTTTTATCATACGGTGAAAAATAAAGCGTTGTGAGAATGTTTTTAATTATTTTATCACATTTTTTTATTTTTTTCAATAAAAAGCCCCGATCTTAAGTCAAAGACCGAGGCTTTAAATTAGAATTCGATTTCTATATCGAATTTATATTGAGTTGAGTTTTTGAAATTTTCAGCAATACTTTTATCAAGCTTAAAATCAGCATAAATGCTTTCGTTTAATTTTGAAGTTTTAAAGTAAATTTCTTTATCATTGCAAATAACTTTTTTCGGTGTTTTGTTATCCGGCAAAAGGATATGGCAGTCAATAAACTCTGACGGTGTTCCGATGCTGTAAAGCAGGCTGTTATCTTTAAGTTCAAAAGCCGTTTCAACGAATGTATCTGAAACCTCGTAACCTGTTATGTATTTTGCAAATTTCTGATCAGTTACTGTCCAGCGGGGTGAAAATCCCATTGTTTTGAATTTTGCGGAAGTATCCTTTATTCCTGCAATTCCCTCTTCATAAGCGGATATTATAGCCGCCGCGCCCCAGCCGCTGGGACCGCCGCCTGCGTTTTCGCCCGTTTTTGCGTTGTAAAGGAAGAATAACTCTCCGTCCTTTTCAAACAGTTTCATAAGTCTTGAAAGAATATCCCAGCCGTATTTTTCCCTGCCGTTATTAAGAGCGGCTTTGGCAAGCTCGCCGGCCGTTAGAGAAGCAACACAGCCGTTGATATAAACTCCTTCGGACTGAGTGTTGCCTCTGAACTTTTTATAAGGCGGATATATGCTGAACCATTCGGCAAAATAGCCCGATTCTTTACCTTTTTCGATAAAGGAATCAATTATTTTATTCGCCATATCAAAGTCGGTTACGCCGCGGTTGATATCATAAGCGTTTGAAAGAGAAATTCTGTCGGTTTCATCGCCGTCTGTCGGAGAGCCGTTATGATTTATATGAACCTGGTGGGTATAGAAATTGCCGTTAAAACAGTATTTATTAAGATTGACTTTAAGCTCTTCCGCTCTTTTTTCCCACTCTTTTGCTTTCTCTTTATTTCCTATCTCATCGTTCATTTTCGAAAGCAAAATCATTGCTTCATAAACGCCCGAATTATCGCCGTGCATTATAGACATTGGAGTTTTACCGGGATAAATGTTTCTGTCGTCTTTAGGATTTTCGCAGGACTGATCATAAACAAAATCCCAGGTATCGATAGTGAAAGGCCTTATGCATAAGCCGTGCTCCTTATCAAATCTGACCTTTGAAGAAGTCATATAATTGATACCTTTTTCAAGGCTCGGGAGCATTTTCTTAACAAAATCAATATCGCCTGTCGCCTGATAAGCGGCATATACGCCCTCAACCATAAGATATTCTATATCGGCTTCAAGCTCTACTCTGACGAAAATAAGATTATTTTCCTCGTCTTTTATCCTGTTAGTATCGTTTACCACTTTCCAGTGATAATTTTCGGGGACCTGTACCATTTCGTAAAACTGACCGTCTTCCCTCTGCTTTTCAGCCATTACTTCAAAATATCTTTTAAGATCTTTTTCCCAGTGCTTGAAAGCTTTTAGCTCGTGAATATGATCTCTTATCCATTTCGGGTGCGCAAGAACTGGTTTGCCGTTATAAATAAAAGTAAAGCGGTCGTTTCGCACGGTCTGCGCCATATTTCTGATGAAATACTCGATACTGTTGTCAATATCCTTAGGCCGGGTCCCGGAATGGAAAAATCCGGGACGCTCGTTTCTGAAACAGGTGGTCGGAACCGAACCAAAGGTAAGATTAGGATTGTAGCTGATTTTATTCATTTGTATTTGCTCCATTTTTTCTCTTTTTTCTTAAAATAAGGAAATAAACAGCAGTACCTGCTCCTGCAACAACGACAGCTGCGGCAACAATGATTATCCAAAGATATTCAAAATCGGAACTTCCTCTTCTGATTATTATCTTCTTGACTCTTCGTTTGGAAGAACTTGTATCTTCATCTATCTCTTCCTCATCTTCGTCGTCATAATCTTCATCTTCGTATTCCTCATCATCATATTCTTCGGTATCTTCTGACGGATAATCGAAGAATTCTCCTATGGCAAATCTGAGAATTGAAAGATCGTTCGTTGTGTAAATGAAATATCCGTTATCTATTTCCGCTTCAACAAGATTAAATCCTATATCTCCTACCATTAAAAAGATATCTTCTCCTCCGCCTCCTAATGACTGCGGTATATATATCTTCATTTCCCTTGAGTCGATATCGTCTATTATATTTCCGTATGCGTCTAAAAGATATATTTCATATATCTCCGATTTAAAGGTTAATCCCTTACTCTTTATATAGTCGAGATCGTGTTCGTCGGGATTTCTCTTTACCACGAGCATTTCTTTTGCCTGACCGTAAAAATCGTTCTCATTTTTTGCCATTATGTCAAGCCTTATTCCCGTTGCCGTGTCTGTAAACGACGCTGTTGCTCCGTTCTCGTCTACTTTCCCTCTGAACTCAAGTCCGTTTACCACAATATCCTTTATTACCGTTCCGATCTTTGTCTGATCGTAATAAGGCACTTTGCTTTCAGATATCTCTATCCTTATATACTGTGCCGTCTTCGGCAATGTGGTATATTCATAGTATCCGTCGGGATCTGATGTCTTGCCGTTAAATTCCGCAACAGGCTTTGCGTCTTTCCCGAACAGCTCATCGTCGTTTTCACCTATGTAATACTTTAATTTCGTCGGCCAGTAGTCCTCGCTTGAAGCTGCTCTTACAGAAATCGACTCTATTACCTTCATTGTTTCAAGGTCGCAGAGAATATTTACGGAAGTTGTATCATTGTTTCCGCCGTAAATATCGTAAACGGTTCCGTCATTGTTATCAAAAGCGTTCTCTATTTTATAGCATTCCTTAGGCCATTTTTCATATCCTGGGTTATATTTTGTAGTACTGGTCAGAGAAATGGATCTCTTGTAATTTTTACTTCTGTCCTCAAGCATAATAAAGGCTTTATCGCTTTTTTCTTCAACAACATTGAGATAATCGAATTCCTGGTTATTCCAGCCGGTTGCTTTTATCTCGGCGGTATCCAAGATATTCCCTTCGGTTTGTTCAACCGAAAATCTTAAATACCTTGCTTTAAGCGCTCCGTTTCCGAAGTCCTTTATTATCTTTTCGCCCTGTCCGCCCGTATAGGTATATACAAGCTTTGATTCATCCCATACCCCGCTTTCATCATCTGCCGCATATACTTTTAATTTCCTTATATTATCCGTCATTGTGGCATATTCTATGGAATTCAGTTTCTGATCGGCGGAAAGGTTGAATACGAAGTCGACTGTTTTATTATTTGTATTTATATCCGCGCTCTGATTATACAGTCCGTCATATATAAGCTGATGCATTTTTCCTGTATATTCCGTTTCGGATATAAGGTTCTTATTATTCCCTAATGTCCTATATACCTTTACAGGCATATGTGCAAGCAGGTTTGTTTCTTCAAGCGGCCTCTCGGTGCCGTATACTCCGAGTTCGGAAAGCCTTAAAACAAGATTTACTAAACCATATTTAGCCTTTGCAGATTCAAAATCACTGCAATGAGAAGTAATTCTGAAAGAAACGAATTTTCCTACAGCTCCGTCGCCCTCTAAAGTTATGAGGTTCGAAACAGAGGTGCCTTCTTCGCTGTTTTTAGAATTGTCAAAAGAAACTACGCGGTTTTTGGATAAAAACAGTGAATTTAAATCTTTTGAAACATAAATTTCAAATGATCCGGGTTCAAGTCCGGGAACTTCGCGCATTCCGTTAACAAAGAACTTCTTTATTTGGTAAACATCATCAAGTTTATAATAAATATCGATATATTCGGCTGTTCCGTCTACTTTTGTGCCTATATTACCGCCGTAAGCTAAGGTAGAGTTATTTCCGTCTGTAAGACCGTTAAGTTCATATTTTTGGTTGGATATAACGGATCTGTATTCGGATTTTATACCGTCTTTATTTCTGAAAGAAGCAACCTTATTGCTAATAAGGCTCTTTCCGATTGACGCTATCTTTTCATTTGAAAAGTCGCCTTTTTCTACAGTGTAATTCTTAACTGTTCCAATCGCCGCTATCTCCGAAAATCTAATATTTCCGTCATAAAGCGCTTTATCCGAATAAGGCTTTGTAACTCTTATTGCAAGATAATTAGCGGTAATATTACCTGTTTTAGTGTAATTGAATGCGGTTACGGCGTCTTTCGCGGAATTATCGCAGACAGCTATAAGACTGTTTGTATCAAACAAATCGGTAATACCCGTTGAAGCATAAATATAATATTTTGTGTTTCTCAAAGCTTCGTTTATGCTGTTTGCAATATAGATATCAGATATTGTCGCCTTGCCGTTAATATTATAAACAATATCTGTATAGCATTCTTCGGTATCATAAGCAGCACCCGCGATCACGGCGTCGGCAGATATAGTGCCGTCTGTCAATGCGGCAGCCGTTTCCGTGTTAAGAGTGATCTTTGCAGAAGTTCCGTTATAATAAGTTACCTCGGGAGTTTTACCTGTTAAGATGTTTCCCTCGATTTTTGTACTGTCAAAATCCTCAAAATTATGGAAAGATGTTAATTCGGAAGACCTTGAGATCTGTTTTTTATCCCTTAATTCAATAGCGCTTGCAAGGGCGGCTTTGAATTCTTCAACATTATTAACATACTGCGAAACATCAAGAATGCTTGCGGCATATATCCAGTCCGCTAAATTCCAATTTTCGGTGTTTTTAGGCAATTTAGCATTCTTAAGTCCTACAAGAGAGCCGCAGTATCCTTTGATTATCGCACCGCCCGAAAAATTAAGCTGCATAAATGCGAAATTTTTATCATCGGAATCATAAGCCTTTTTAAGGGCGGAAATGCCTCCTCTATACATATCATCATCCGATAAAACAAACCATTTCCCTTTATCGCTTGCCGAAACAGAATAAGTTTTATTTAAATATGTTTTTGAAGCAGTATTGATAAATTCAAAACTTATAGTGCCTGCTTTTTTAACATCCTCTATATAGAAAACAAGGCGGAGATTTGAATAATCGGAAATTTTTATTTTGCTTGATCCGTAGTTGTTAAAATCAGTTTCCGTTCCGATCATTATTCTGTCGGAAGAATTTGAATTAAGGTCATAAGATCTTGTGAATTTAAGATAATTTGAGCCTAAATCTTTAGATGTTATTCCTGCCGGCAATGAAGCGGTATTAGTGGAAGAAAAATAAACATTTTTATTATCTTTATCCGCGTCATAATTCTTATTTGCCGCTTTTTCTCTCGACGGAACAAATATCGTGCTTTCGGAGCTCATATTGCTCCAGGCTTTTTTTAGCTTTGATAAAACAAGCTCATCTTCAAAAAGCGGAACCAACTCGTTTAAAGTATCTGTAAACTGCTGAGTGTTATCAAAAGCGGAAAGATCGAGATTTTGTGCTTCGAGAATAAAATCGGCGATAGTCATGCTTCCGATATTTTCAGGCAGCTCGTTATTTTTCAATCCTATAAATGAGCCTGCATAACCTTTATAAACGGCGCCTAAAGATAATATCTGCATAAAGCCTAAAAATCCCGATTGATTTTCCTGATTTCCTGCTGCAATATCTTTATCCTTTAAAGCCTTAGATAGATCGGCTACTGTTCCGTCGTACATATCCGAAAACTTAAATGTTATCCATTTTCCGTTGTCGGCGGGAGTAAGATTGATAGTTTTTCCTCTGACGACCTGCCAGTTTCTTGTGATGAACTCAAATACAACCTCGCCGTCTTTTTTGACATCTTCAATATAAAGAGAGAGCGTAAAATCGGGGTATTCGTCTATTTTAAAATCACTTGAAACAAAAGAATCAAAATTTGAATATGTTCCGTACATCAGCCTGTCGTCATTAAACGAATCAGCATTATAAGATCTTTCAAATTTTAAATATCCGTCGCCTATATCTGATTTCTGAATTCCCGACGGCAAAAGCGCAAAGTTTTCATCGGTATTCATAAAATAGTTTGAAGAATTTGTTTTTGAAGCGTCATAATTAGTTCCTGCAGCTTTTTCTCTCGAAGCCACATAAACTGTTTCGCCTGTTTTATATTTTAAATTCTTCCAGGCATCTTTAAGCTTTGCAAAGCTGTAATCTTCCTTATATTCGGTAGACGCTCGGTTTAGAAGTGCGGTCAATTCTTCATAATTCAAATATTTGCTGTAATCCAATTTAAGCGCGGCTGATATCCAATCGCTTAAATTCCAGGAGGCGCTGTTTTCAGGAAGAGAAACAGTCTTTGTCATAACAAGCGAACCGCTTACAGCTTTTAATTTAAGACCTTTGCAAAGGTTAAGCTGTAAATTAACGAATTCAGTCGTACCTTTATCTTCTGCAAGTTTTGCAATACCGCCGTTATAAAGGTCGGTATCCTTAAAGTTAACCCATTTGCCTTTCATATCAGAAGTTATGGTCAGCTTTTTCCCCTCGGCAGTTTTACCCGATGTTCTGTAGACAAATAAAGGTACTATTTCGCCCTCTGAAGAAATATCTTCAATATACATACTGATCTGAAAACCTGTATATCCCGAAAAATCGAAATCAACATAATCGGTTTTCTTATTATAGTATAAAAATCTCTCAGTTGAGCTTGTCGATGATCCGGAAAAAGAATAATTTCCGTTATAAGAGCCTGAAAAATAGCTGAAAGTATCGCCTAAAGCAGTGATTTTACCATCATAAGGGATATTATCCTTTTCGGATTTTTTCATTTCATTTTCGGTAAATACAGTGGCAGGTTTATTGTTTACCTTTTCGGCTGTGGGCCTTAAAGCGGTATCACCGACGGACATTTTGCCCCACGCCGATTTAATTTCCGAAATAAATGAGTTTTTTTCTGTTTCTGACGCGGCAGAAGTTTTATTGAGCGATAGAACCGGAACTAAAACTCCTGCAATAAGTGCAAAAGAAAGGATATAAGCAACATTTTTGCTTATGAATTTTTTAAATGATATCATTTTCATATATTTTCTCCTTTCTTATGCCGACCACTTAGCATAAAGCGTTTTGCCGCCGCTTAATTTTTCTTTATCGGACTTTTCATATTTTTCGCCTGTGAAAGACGGATTATCATACCAGCCCTCAAAAACCTTGCCGTCTTTTTCGGGAGTAGGAAGATAAACTTCATATTCTCCCACAGCATAAGATTTTGTGAAAGCGGATTCGCCGTTATTGCTTTCAAATGTTACGCTGTAACCTATAGGAATTATAATAATTCTGTAAGAATCGGGATCAGAGTTTAAATAAGCTTTGATCGCCACTGTATCTCCTATTTCGGTATTCGAAGCGGTATAAATAACGCTTCCGCCTGAGGTAGTGCTTAAATTGCCGCAGTTTTCAGTCGTCATTCCGTAACCGCCGCCAAGCCCTGTCTGCTCGTCGTATGTAGAATTATAATAATTTAAAGCGGCAGGGTTTTTGCCGACGATTTCCCACCTGATATCATTTAAGGAGCAATCCGATCCGTAAATCTTTCTTACGGAAAGCTCTGTGGTGCCGTTCGGCGCTGTGGGGAATTCAATTCCCTCAAAAGTTCCCTGTTTTGTCGTCTTGTTTGCTTTATAATCAACAGTCTGAGTGTTTGTATTAACTTCTATCTGAGTCTGCTCGTCAAGCATTGTATAAAGAACCAAATAATGCTTATCGCCTATATCGGTATCGACGATTTTTCCGTTCGAAACGGTAAGCTTTTTATCGGTAACGGGAATTATAGCGTTGCCTCCGCCGACGGTGTTGCCGTCAGAGTCCCTGTAATAAGAGAGATCGTCGCTGTCAGGCAGATCCTGACCTTCTTTTTTATCGGGGAAAACATATATATGGCGCTCGAAAACCGTGCCGTCGGCAGGAACATTATTTCCTGTGAACTCAACGGTTATTTCTCTGCTTACTCCGGACTTTCCGTAATCAAACTCTGCAAATACGGAATATTTATTATCCTTGTTTGCAAATGACGCTGCATAGATATCATCATCGGAAGAGGCGGTTTTATAAACTTTGGAATGAGCGTCTACATATCTGTAAAAAAGTCCGCGCTGAGCATTATTTTCGCCAACATCAAATGTGCCTCTTGTGGGAAATTCCCAGTTGCACATTTTTCTTCCGGACTGCTCAATATAGAAAGGATCTCCTAAATATTCCGCACTTTCATACCATAATGCGTTACCTGCAAAACCGGTATTAGCAAGAATAAGACAAATTGAGGAATCGTTGACTCCATATGACAAATTGTACTCACCGTTTGTATTATCAGAATTTTCTTTTTGTAATTCTGCCGATCCTTCGGTATTGAAAATCGGAGTATCCGAATATCTTTTTACGATATCTTCGGATTCCTTTATATATTCCTCATTTGATACTCTCATATATTGATGATTGCTAAGCGTATCGAAAATGGGATCGCCGTTTTCATCTCTTAAATGCTCATAAACATAATCATCGAAATTTGATACTGTGGAATGTGAAATAAATCCTGCGGTTTCAGTGCCGTCGATATAAACATAATCTTCGGTACCTTTATTTCTGAAACCTGCGGCTTTTAATTCTTCGTGAACGAGCTTTATCATTTCCACCCAATAAACGCGCTTATCGAAAAATGCCTCAAAGGTGTAACCTGCAACCTCGTTATAAAACGAAAGCCTTTTCATATTTGTGATGCCCATTTGTTTTGCTTTCACGAAAACAGCGGCAGTTGCTTTTGCAAAAGCCTTTAAATTTGCCGGTGCGCCGCGGGTTTTAGCCTCTCTTGGAGTACCGTTAAAAGTAACAAAAGAGTCTTTTACAGGAAACCATTCGCTCATTTTAGTATCTTTAGAGCATCTTCCGCCCATATTAAACTGAACAACAGTGCCGGATTCCTGATACATTTTAACTTTTTTAAAAAAATTGACCGTATCCACAGAATCCCATTTATAGTCCCCTGCTTCCCAGGCAGCTTGCTGTTCTTCGGGCGTGCGGTCGGTATAAGTCAGCCACTGCGGCATAAACATTATTCGCATTATCTTAGGCTGATTTGTATCGGTGCGGTTAACATTAATAAGATTATAGGCGTCATTCATACCGGCATAGTAAGAATAAGTCCATAAGTTATTGCCGTTACCCCAGAAATCTTCCTGAATAACACTTGAAGTATTCACTGATATTGTTCGCTTTCTTTCTTCTGCGGCAGCAGTTAAAGAAAAAGTGCCAAAAAGAGTTATGGCGAGAAGAATAATAACAGTCAGAACACTTATTATTTTTTGAGAAATCATCTTTTTCATAACAAATCTCCTGTATATCGGATATAAAAAGTGCATAGTGCATTTGCACTATGCACTTTTTTTATGAAAATGCACGAGAGCGTCGTTATCTCATACAGATCATATTGTAAAAAAGTTTTATTTTAAGATAAGGTCTAAAAGTAAGGTAAGATCGGTTTCGTTTATAACGCCGTCGTTATTAATATCCGCCGCATATTTATCTATTGCAACAGTATTATCATTTAAGTAAGCGTTAAGTCTTACAGCGTCTTTAACGGTTACGCCTAAGGTGTAATTTCCTGATACACAGCCTTTTACGGTTGTCTTAGAAAGAGCATTACCGAGTTTTACCAAAGCGTTTCTAAGATCGGTAGTTTCAGGAGCGCCTGCGGCGTCAAATTCAGCAAGTTTATCTTTTGCAAAAGTATAAACCTCTTCATAAGTCATTGCGCTCATATCAACGGGATCGGGATTCTTGTAGAATACCAATGAACCGAAGTAACCGTCAACTGCGAGAGTTTCGCAAAGACCTAACTGTAAAGAGCCTAAGTGAATGTTTCCGCTGTCAGCTTTAATTGCGGATAATCCGCCGTTATAAAGGTCTTTATCGGTAAGGGTTACCCATTTACCGGCTAAATCATTGGTAACACTTATCTTATTTCCGGAAAGATACTTATCCGAACCGCTTGCATCGGCTTTAACAGTTATAATGAATGGGAACAAAGAACCTTCTGATTTAACATCCTTTATATAAGCGTTAAGATAAAATCCGTCATAATCGGACATATCGAAGTTTGCCCAGTATCCTGAGCTATATCCGTAGATTATTCTGTCAGTTGAGCTATCGCCATAACCGGGATAGCCGGTTACTCCGTTTGTTCCGATATTGTCATAGAGCCAATGGATGTGAGCAAAGTTTGTTCCCATAAGCTTCTGAGAAAGAGCAAGATCAGTATTTTCGATAAAGGAATGTTCGTCAGTTACATAGAAGTTCTCTGCTCCAACGGCACTTGCAGTACCTGTTGAGCCGTTTTTCTTCTCGTCAAAAGGCTTGATAGAGGTAACTGTTTCAGTCTTTACGGAATTATAAGCCGATTTAACTTCGTCAGCTGCCGATTTGATTTCTCTTCTTGAAACAATTTCAGTCGCATACTTTGTCTTTAAAAATGTAAGGAAATCAGCAAGAACCTGGATATTTGCACAGTCAGCATTAGCGGTTGCGAGATCGTCAACTGCGAGAATTGTGTCGATAATATCGAAATTGTTATAGCTAGAAACATTTATCTGATCAACAGATTTTGTTTTAACGAGCGAGCCTATATAACCTTTATATACCGCACCCGTTGAAGTGAGCTGGAAGAAACCTAAATTACCGTTTATAGCGGTATTTAAAGCTTTGATATCACCGTCAAACATATCGGAAAGGCTGAGCACAATCCATTTGCCTGCAAGAGATGGGCTTATGTCAAGATATTTAGCATTAACTGTCGTTGAAGCAGCGCTTATAAACTGGAACTGAACTCTTCCTGATTTTGAAACATCTTGAATATAAAGAGCTAATTTTAAATCGGAATAGTCACCCATTGCGTCGGTAAAAGTCATTGTGCTCGAAATATAATCACCAAATGCATTATAATCACCGAACATGAGTCTGTCGGAAGAAGATGAACCGGCATTATAAGAACGCTCAAACTTAAGATAGGCATCGCCGATATATGCCTTATCAATTCCATAGGGAAGATTAGCTATATTTTCATCGGTGTTTGTAAAGTATGCACCGCTGTTAGCGGAAACAGCATCATAGTTTGTGCCGCCGGCTTTTTCTCTTGAAGGAACAAAAGAAAATGCTGCATCTTTATAAACTTTTGTCTGTAAAACAGAAGCTTTTTCTAAGTTATTATAAGCTGTAACGAGGAGAGATTTTACTTGATCTTCACTTAAGTTTTCTACAACATTGTTAACCGCGGTTTCCAAAGCATCAAGATTATAGATATCGGAAACATTTTTATTGTCCGTTATAACCTTTTTAGCAGCAAGGATAACATCATTAAGGGTAGCGTTTTCATCGTTGAAAGCAGCCGGAGTATCGATTGCAAAATGACCTAAAACAGATCCGGTATAGATTACGGGACCTGTTGCCCCATTTGCTACTGAATCATAAACATTTACCTGAAGCTGTAAAATGTTAGCTGAGTCTGTAAAATCAACGTTTTTAAGGATATACTGCCAATTCTGATTGGAAAGATCGGAAGATTTAATCGTTATCCATTTTCCTATGTTATCGGAAGAAACAGTAAATAATCCGCTCTTATAAGAGGTACCGTCTTTAATAACGGAGTTGAATTTAAGGAAAATATCTTTGTTTTCGGGAGCGGAAGCAACATAAAGCGATAATTCATAGTCTTTCATTTTTGCGGCGTCTTCCGCAGGATATCCGCCTTTTTTATAATCGAAAAGCATACGGTTTGTTGAATCATCGGAAGAAGTTGAG
The DNA here is from genome assembly GCA_900547095.1 of uncultured Oscillospiraceae bacterium. Lineage (GTDB taxonomy): Bacteria > Bacillota > Clostridia > Oscillospirales > Acutalibacteraceae > UBA737. Next base: position 73,048 of record URFG01000002.1, on the reverse strand, counting down.
CTGCCGTCACCGAATTCTCTGAACAATCCCCATGTATCGCCTAATTTTACTGCTTTCCCGCCTACGGACGGAAGCGCATTACCGGTTTTAACATAATAGGATTTCCCCTCTGTTTCGCCTTCGCTGATAGCGGCAGCAGAGGCAGTGCTTATTTTCTGGCGGGTAGGCATCAGCACCGTTTTAGTAGTATAAATCTCATTAAAAGCTGATTTGATCTGAGCAATCGCCTCTTCGTCGGTAGCAGCTTTAGCTTTAAGACCGGAGCTTAAAGGAAAAGCAACTCCCAGGACCAAAGCAAAAGCTAAGAGCGATGCGAGAAAAGATTTTTTCATTATTGTTCGACCTCCAAAATGATATAATTATCTCTTATACATTAATAATAATTCTTCGAAGTTTTAAAAGCTACAATAAAATTAATAATAAATTGTACTTTTTTAATTTAAAAGAAAAAACATTTTAAAAAATATTATTTTTTATTGGTCTGCGAGTTTATTCTGTATGCTCTGGGAGTCACGCCGAAAGTGCGCTTAAAACTGCGCATAAAATTTGAAATGTTTCTGTAACCGCTTGTATAACATATTTCTGTTACGCTCAGCTTTGTGTTTTTAAGCTGTTCGGCGGCATATCTCAGTCTTATTTCCGAAAGATAGTCGACAAAGTTTATTTTACATTCGTCGACAAAAACCGATGAAAGATACTGCGGACTGACATTCAAATGTTTTGCAACGGTTGTAAGATAAATTTCTTCCGTGAAATTTTCATTAATAAAATTCATAGCGGATACTACTATTTCGTGGCTCTTTATCGATATATTCTTAATAACAGTGTTACCGTAAGTCCTGAAATGCTGCACGATAGACGCTATAAGACATCCTGAATAATGATTTGCTTTTCCTATTTTATTTACTTCTTCGAAAAGTTCAATAAGAAGAGGCCTGCTTAAAGGGTCTGTAAAATAAAGAGTTGTTCTCGGAAAATATTTATCTGCGGACTGCGCCATAAAAATTTTAGTGAATAATATCTGAATAGATTCACTTTCTTCATTTTCGATAAGCATAGAATGATTATCACTCGGCGGCAATAAAACAGCAAATGCGCCGTCTACGTTGAATTCAACGCCGTTTAAAGTAATCATACCTTTATAATTACGATATAAAGTAAGCTCATAAAAAGTATGAGTATGAGGAAGCACCCTGCGCTCTGTTATAATCCTTTTTTTGACGGAAAATCCATCCTCGCCCATAAGGTCGTGACCTACAACATCATATTGAGAATCAAGCAATTATTATCACCGACTTAAATTTTTTACTATTTTAATTATAAGATATTAAGATAAATAAAGTCAACTTAAAAATAATTGCAAATTTTTACATCTTTATCTATTTTTTTAAACTGATGTAAAAATATTAAAATCGTTTTAAAAAATTCTTGACAAAAGAACTGTTTTATAATATCATATATTATATGCCGCTGTGGCGGAATAGGCAGACGCAAGGGACTTAAAATCCCTCGGTGGCAACACCGTGCCGGTTCAAGTCCGGCCAGCGGCACCAAAGCAATATAATCCGAACCAAATCTTTCCTATTGGAGATGGGTTCGGATTATTTGTTTATTTCGCAAGATATGAAACTGTTTACTTCTCGAACGGAACACTAATACGCCCACAGTCCAAACCAAGAGGTCCAAAGAAAAAGAAAAAGCCCTAAATCAACAGCCACCGAATTTTCGGTGGCTGTTGGTGTTTCAGTATGTAATTTTGAAGTTTGTTCTGCCTTCCACAAGGCGAACTCCCTCTGTCCTTCCTCGCTATCGTAAAATGTCCGAATGTCATCGAACACACACCTTGCGAAGCGTTCAATCGCATATTGAGGTATGTTTGTATGGTTTATTAATTTTTTCTTTCTACCCATATTTTAAATGCTCCTTAATTATGTATTGGAACATCAATATAGTCAAAAAAAACTCGAGTGTCGGGGCATTAAAAAAATTATCGTCTATATTAAAAATGTTGAGCAATCGCACAAACGGTTGCACCTGCCCTTTGGTAAAAAGGGAGAGCAAATGTTAGCGCATACATTAAGCTAATATTTGTCTACTGGGTGACGATACCAGTATAATAACGCTGGTTTGGCACAGCCGATTCAGAGAATGTGCTCGTCATAGCGTGTCCCAACTGTCACACGCTATGTTGGTCAGGGGTTAAAGTCGGAAGAAAGACCTCATTAAGCCTAACCCGATAAAAACAATCGGTACATTGGTTAAAACTATCCCGAGAGAGAGGCATAGCCACCGCGCTCATGTATGGAGAAGCGCAGGGAATGCACAGACAAACCGAAAGGTTAAGCACGTGGAAATGTGTGGCTTGGCGCGTGTAGAAAGTGTAGTTTATTGAAATTTTCAATAAACGTCGGACAGTTATGAATACGGATACCTCGTTGATACAATAGCGAAGCGGCGTGGCGCAATCGCCTCTCTGCGCGTATTTTGGGCGACTTTTTTAAAAGCTACAGGAGAAGTCTGCCCAAAAAAGCCGTTGCCTGTTAAGGTGTCCAAGGCTCGCAGCGTGAGGGTTGAAGATTTCAAAACACAGTTATCCGAGAGCTGAGGAGATCGGTGACCCGACGAAGCCCTCTATAAGTAAACATATAATAAGATACAAATGTAAAAGGGTAAGGCTCAAAACCTTACCCTCTTTCTATGTCATCAAGATCATAATCATATTCAATTTCTCTTTCCAAAGGATAGTTCTCTTGCTCAAAAACGCCAAGTTCTTGTGCTTCAAACTGCGCTTCCCAAGAAGCACGCAACTGTTCAAAGTTTCTGCCCATATAACTATTAAAGCCATCTATAATGTGCTTGACCTCGCCGTTTTCACCGCGAACTTTGGCTTTTTTGATAAACTCAAACATACAATACTGTATGAAAGGCTGTTCAACTTGTTCGACAAGAATATTGTTCATTTCTTGTAGTTTTTGATTTTTAAAGGTGAGTTTCTTGCACTCTTTACGTAAAACTTCCGCTTGTTGTGTGAGGCTATCCAACTCTAATTGATTAGTATTTTTCTTATATTCTTGTACCGATAAATGTTCACGGATATGTTCGGGGTCTTGTGTTTCGCCTCGTTCCATGCCTCGCGGCTTGCCAACTTGCTCGTAAAATTCGTCTTGTCGGCGGCGGTAGTCGGCACGACCGCCCATAATATCACGTGCAGATAGACGATTTTGTCCGTCCTCACCGTGTATAACAGCGGGTGAAATACAAGCTAAATGGGGAACTTTTTCATCGAAATGAATAACCGCATTCATAACCTTGCCGTATGTTTTCTCGTGGTATGCAAGGCAATCCTTGAAGTATGACACAATCTCGTCCAAACTCTTGTCGGCAAACCATTCGGGCGAAGCACCATAGAAGCCCTCAAGGACAACAACGCTGTTTTTCCTTTCTTGGACTTTCGCTTCTTCAAGTGCCTTTGTTACGACTTTGCCCCAATTATCTGCTTTTACCAAAAAAATGTTAAAATCGGTAAAATCCCAATTTATGTCCGAAGCGGCAAAATCTCTGCCTTTCTTAAAATCTTCGGAAGTTCGATTTGCTTCAATCTGCAAACCATAAAGTGCTGAACGTTTGCGCTTTTCGACTCTCATTATACAGTATGCCATAGGAATCTCCTTGTTTAAGCAATGGGGGCGTGTGTCAGACTTTCGCTTTCCGTGTTTTGCCACTCAACCGATAATTCAACTGCTCGAGAGTTGACATGTCGTTGCTTATTGGTTTCGTTGACACTTGCAAGCAAAGTCTAACACACTAGACAAAGCTTTGCTTTGTTTGTTGTGGCAAGGGCATACCCCTGCACCCCCAGTATTATTTTTATCAAAAATAATATAGACCACACATAGAAGCATCTTTACTTTAGAAAATTTTTATGATATAATTCTAGTGAACGTATATATTTACTAAGTTTAAGGAGATGCTTTAATTGAAAAAACTTTTATCAATATTTTTAATTTTAATTCTTATAGTTTCACTATCTGCTTGTGGCAATAAAACTAATACTACACCCAATAACAAAAAAGATAATAATCCTGAAAAAATAGAGTTCTCTGACACAGAACTAAATCTGAGCGTAGGCGAAACAAAACCACTTTTGATTAAAACCACTCCTGCTGATATTGAAGATAAGATTGTTTGGAAATCTTCGGACGAAAATGTTGCGAAATATTTTGACGGCGAAGTTATAGGTAAAAATAAAGGTTCTTGTAACATTATCGCAACAACCCCTTCTGGAACTGAATATACTTGTAAAGTCAATGTTAATAGCAAAATAATAGATAGCGGTTCTTTTGGCGAAAACGCAACTTGGACTTTTTACGAAGACTTTACGCTTGTAATTTCGGGAACTGGCGATATGCAAGAATATTATCAAGCATATCAATTTTCTAATCCTTTAAACAAAGGTAAATCAATGCCTTGGTCTCGATATAATTCAATGATTAAAAACATAGAAATCAGCGAAGGAATTACTAGTATAAGTAGATATGCATTTTATAATTCTAACTTTAATACTATTTCAATTCCTTCCTCTGTTGTGAAAATAGGTTATCGTGCTTTTTTTGGGGCAAGGAGTTGTCCTGTTATTGTAATTCCGAAAACGGTTAAAGAATTAGGGGCAGGTGTATTCGGAGGAACTTCTGCTAATGTATATTACGAATTAACCGAAAGTGATTTCAACAAAATAACGACAACAGAAATAGTAGATGGTTTTTCTATACAGTGGAATGCAAGCTTTGAGGGAAATATATTATTCTATAGTGAAACCCCAAAAGAAGGTTGTTGGAGATATGTTGATAACACTCCAACCAAATGGTAAACAAGCATATCCGTTGACTAAAGTTTCCCCTTGTGGTATATTTAAAATAATGTATCATAAGGGGATTTTTATATGGGAACTATAAAAGCGGTTATTTACGCCAGATATTCCTCAAGCAGTCAGCGAGAAGAATCTATCGAGGGACAAATTAAGGAATGTACTGCCTATGCTAAACGGAATGATTATAAAATTGTCGGTCAGTATATAGATCGTGCTATTACTGGTACAACGGACAAACGCCCCCAATTTCAGAAAATGATTGAAGAGAGCAAAACACGGCAATTTGATTTAGTAATTGTATGGAAATTTGATCGTTTTGCCCGTGATCGCTATGATAGTGCTAATTATAAGGCAAAGCTTAAGAAAAACTCTGTAAGAGTAATATCTGCCACCGAAAATATCGGTGAGGGTGACGAAAGTGTAATAATGGAATCACTTTTAGAAGGTATGGCAGAGTATTATTCCAAAGACCTAAAAAGAAAGGTTATTCGAGGTTTAGAAGTCAACGCTGAAAAATGCCTTTGGAACGGCGGCACACTTCCGATAGGTTATTTAGTTGATGAAGAACAACACCTACAAATAAACACTATGACGGCTCCCTATGTGTTAGAGGTTTTTAAGAAATATGATGAAGGTAGTACAATCACCGAAATAAGAGATTACTTAAAGAGAAAAAATATCACCAATACAAAGGGCAAGCCTATTTCTTGGGCGGCAGTTCAGCATATGTTAAGCAATCGCCGTTATATTGGCGAGTATTCATTTCGCAATATTGTGATACCTAACGGCATACCTGCTATTATACCTATAGAGCTGTTCGACCGAGTTCAAGAGAAGTTGGAAAAAAATAAAAAAGCACCCGCACGAAACAAGGCGGATGAAAACTATCTGCTGACTACTAAGATATTTTGCGGTCATTGTGGCACTTCTATGAACGGCGAAAGCGGTACAAGTCGCAATGGTACAGTTCATAGATATTACAAATGCCATGCCGCAAAGAAAAAATTAAACGATTGCAAGAAAAAAGCGGTTAAAAAGGAATGGATCGAAGACTTGGTAATCAAAGAAACCATGTCAATGCTTATGGATGATAATATGATACAAGCAATCGTTTCTATGTTAATGCGTTTACAAGACGAGGCAAATACCGACCTACCTATTTACGAAAAGCAACTGCAACAAACGGAAACTGCCATTGATAATATTGTAAATGCCATAATGGGTGGTATGGTCTCTAAAAGTTTGCAAGATAAATTAGCACAGCTTGAAGAAATCAAAGAAGATTTGCTTGTTCGCATAGCGGAAGAAAAAATAGAAAAACCTAAAATCTCCGAAGATTTTATGACATTTTGGTTGCACCGCTTCCGTAAATTAGATGTGAACAAAGTGGAACATCGGCAAATGCTAATTGATACCTTTGTCAATGCTGTATTTGTTCATGACGATAAACTACTGCTTACTTTTAACTTCAAAGACGGCACACGCACTATTTCTTTTAATGATGTTAAGACTGCAAACAGTAAAAGCGGTTCGAATTTTAATTGCTTAGGTGCACCAAAGTCCCAAAGTCGTAAGTCTTTGGGACTTTAACTTTTACCTATTCACTATTCACTCTTCACTAAAAAACGACTTTGGGACTTTGGAAGTAATAAGTAATAGTGAAAAGTGAAAAAGTTTTCTGCAAGGCTTTGCCTTGCTTTTTTATTAATTAAAAGTATAATGCATATGAGGTGCGTTTGTTATGACCGAAAGTCCTTTAATGATAAAATCTAAAGCATTTGCGCTTGATGTTATACGAGTTTGTAAAGAATTAAGAGCGGTAAAATGTGAAAGTGCGCTTATTAATCAGTTTTTGCGTTCCGGAACAAGTATAGGCGCTAATATCAGAGAAGCCTTCTATGCCCACGGTAAAGCCGATTTTATCGCTAAACTTCAAATTGCTCTCAAAGAATGTTCGGAAAGCGAATATTGGATAGAGTTGCTTATAGAAAGCGGATATTACAAGGAAAAAACACTGCTCAATAAATGCACAGAAATTAAAAAAATTTTGATTTCTTCTATCAATACAGCAAAGAAAAACAAATTATAAGCAGAACTTATTACCTTTTCACTCTTTCTACAATTTCTTTTAAATAAAAAAACGCAGCTCCCGATGTATTAAAACGGGAGCTGTGTTTTTAATTATTCAGATTTCTTTTTTCTCGCGTAAACGGTTGTTCCGCCGATTAAAAGTACTGCTGAAACAAGCAAAATAATTGCTAATGAGTAATCTGTATTTTCGCCTGTTTTCGGAGAAAGTTCGCCCGGAATTTCAGAAACTGCCGAAATAGTAAATGTTGTTTCGGCTGTTCCCGATAAGGATACTATACCGAGAGTGTGAACGCCGTCAGAAAGTGTGCTTAAATACTCCTGCGTTAAGTTTATAATGGTGCTTCCCTCCGCAGTGGTATAGTATTTAGGATCGATTATCTCACCGTCTACGGTTACATTTAAGAAGTCAGCAAGTGCGGCATCGGATCTGAATGAAAGAGTTTTTTTATCGGCTCTTACGAATTTCTGATCTTTTCCGTCAATAATAACAGGATTAGTCTTTTCGATCTTCTCTGTCTTTGTTTCACCGCAATGGATACAGGTAAAGGTTTTTATTCCCTCTTTTGCCGCCGTCGCAGCTGTGGTGACCTTTCCGCCGTCAAATTCGTGACCGTCGTTTACAGTAAAATCAACAGAGATTTCATTTCCCGAGAGATCGAAAGCTTTGATATTCTGCTTAAAGCTTTCGGGTTTAACGGTGATCTTTGAGTCTGTTAGATCAACTAAAGTATTGTTTAAGTAAACTTTATCAAGATTATCGTCTTTAACGGTTATCTCAATTTCACTGCAGTAAGTTTTATTATTAACAGCGCCTATCTGCGGTGCTGTGCTGTCTATTACAAGACCGTCGGTTCCTATTATTTTGCTGTTGCCGACCTTATCTTCGGCTTTTACATAAACGATATACTTACCGTCAGGATTGATTGAGAACGGTTTATTATATTCGTTCCATTCAACATTCGAAAAATCTGTAATAGCTTTATCGGAAATAACGAAACCAACTGACTTTAAACCGCTTTCGCCGTCGCTTGCAGAAACTGTTACCTTATCGGTATTTTTAAGGAACAGACCGAATGTTATTTTATTTACAATACTCTTGAACTTGTTTTCCTTAACAGTGATCTCGGCTGTCGGAACGGTTGAATCTTCGAGCTTGGTGCCTATACATTCTAAAGTATCAGTTTTAGTACAGCATGAATGTTCGCATTTTGCGGTTTTTGTGCCGTCTTCAAAATAAGTCGCGTTATTATCATAAACATAGTTTACAAACTTATGGCCTAATGGATTGCCGTGCTTATAAGTAAGCGATCTATCGCAAGCGTCACATCTTTCGCATTTATAGCAATATACCGCTTCATCGGTACAGGTTGCCGCTTTATAAAGATATTTAATATCGTCAGACTTTACAGTGAATTTATGATTTAAGGCCTTTTTGATAAATCCGCTGTTTGTATTTTTAGATGAGTTCTTATCAAGTGAATTATTGTTATCCGCAAAATATTTTTTGCAATCCGGGCAGTACCAATAAGCCAAGTTTCCGATCTCTGTGCATGTTTCGGGTTTTGCCTCGGTCTTTACCGCATTTTTATGATCTATTTTCGGAATTACAATATCCGTTACTTTATTTTTGCACTTTTCATCGGTGAATTTATTATCGCAGCCGGTGCAGGTATAATATTCGATATTACCGTCTTTAAGGCAGGTAGCCTCTATCCTGTTATGATGAACTGCAACATGCTGATGAGTGGTGTCCTTAATATAGATCTCACAGGTATCCTCTATGGAAACTTTGTCAGTATCAATGCCCTGCGGATTGAACGCAACGGTAAAGGTCTGAGTGTTGCCGGCCTCGAATTTGTTCAAATATTCCTTTTTGAAGATAATGCCTGTGTCAGACACAGTGTAATCAGTGCCGAAGGTCAGTAATTCTTCGCCGTTTTTCACAAATTTAAACGTATTGCCTTTGAAAGAAACGGTAAGCTCGGTGTCAGCCGCAGCTTCCACATTTTTATCAAAGGAAGCAGTCCTCTTTTTAAAATTGCTGTCGTCGTAGATTGCTGCACCGTCGGAATTGATAATGGTGACATTGCCTGCCTTATCCACAACCTTGGCATACACGATAAAGGTCATTCTGTCACGCAGATACAGCTTATCGCCGCGCGTTTAGGTGCCGTTTTCGTCGTATTCATCCTGCGTCTTTACAAGCTGATAATAGTAGCTGTCTGTACCGCTGATTGAATCTGTAGCAGAGATCTTTACATCCACTTGCTCATTTTTATAAAACAGTCCGAAGCTGATCTTATTAAGGAAGGTTTTGAACACGTTCTGCTTAAAGGAAATCGTAACATTGGGCCTTGTCTTATCAATGCCGCAGCTGCCCCGATAGACGTCGCCGTTTGCGGCTTTCACGTAGAAATAACCGCGGTAGGCGGCGATTTCCTCTGTAAATGTAACGCTGTTCGAGAAAGTATGATCGTCTGCGCCAATCTCATAGCCCTCTGCTGCATACAGCGTAACATCGTCATTGTAGTAGCCGCCCTTACTCTTCAAAGAGGCGGAATACATATCGTCTGTCACACTGCCGTAACGAATGTAGAAAGAAGTCCTGCCGGTGCCTGCATAGTTTCCGATCAGCTGATACCTGACGGTTGCATAGCCATCTTTTTTGTTGTTTTCATAGCTGAGTGTGTAATCCTTATCCTTTATAAGCTTTTCACCGGTGGCTTTAACGGTGAGAGAAAGATCCGGTGTTGCACCGTTTACATTGAAAATGCAGTCATCGATCTTGCCGAAGGTTAATTGATAAGCAGCTAAGTTACATTTTTTAATGGTAAACTTCCAGTCGGGAGAAGAAAGCTCCGCTCCGTTATAAACGCTGTTTGCATTTGCCTTCACCTTAAAGGTGTAATCGCCGGCATCACGCGGAGAGCCGTCCAAAAGCTCGCCCTTGTAATTGTAATATTCCACATAGAGGGAACCGCAGTCCACACCGTTGTTCGCCGCAACCGTAACGGTCTTTGCGTTGCCGTCGTAAGAAAGATCGGAAGGCATGGTTACGGAAATATCCGAAGCCGTGAGATTCTTCAACTTGGTTTTCATGGTGATCTCATTGTCCTTGAGCACCAGTTCGTAATTATTCACATCGCTTCTGAAGTTATTCAGATCGTCTTCGGTGATCGTGTAGTAATTGCTGGTGACCACCACGCGCGGCACCTTTACAGAAGTAATACCGCTCATATATTGGCCTGTAAGCGGTCCTGTCAGTTGAATTGCAGGAGCGTAAGTGTTGATGTAAATATTATCTGTATAACGTTTGCTTGAGTCCTGATGGCCGGAATGGTTGCCCGCAACATAGGTGTTACCGGACAGTTTCACCGGTGAAGAGGAGTAAATACCGCCGCCGTAGTATTGTGCAAAGTTGCCGAGCATCGTTGTGTTCTTTAAAGAAACATCGCAATTATTTGCCACAACACTGATACCGCCGCCGTTATAGGTCGATGTATTGCTCCTGATTTCGGTGTTTTCAATTCTCAGTTTACTGTTGTTTCCAAGCTCAATACCGCCGCCAAAGCTATCGGCCGTATTCTCGCTGATTTCTGAATTGTAAATGTTAATGGTAGCGCTTTGTGCACCGGAGATACCGCCGCCGTAATGATAAGCAGAGTTCTTGGTAATTTTGCAGTTATAAAGGCTTACCTTGCCCTTCGAAACATAGATACCGCCGCCGCCGAAGTTTTGATCCTTGGTCTTGTTTTCGGTAACCCGGATGTTATAAAAGCTTACATTTGCCTCAGCGTCCACCTGAACGCCGCGACCCGCATTTTCCACCGTTACACCCTTGTGCCTGATAATGCCGCCGCCTGTGTTGCAGTTAGTCACTACACCTTCCTGATCCCACGGATAAAGCTTATAGTTGTTGTCCCCGTCCTTCTTTATCCAGTTGCCAATCGTAGACAATACCTCGCGGCCGCCAAAGGTTGCATAAATATCGTGACCGTTCATGCAGATGTTCACGCCGTTGTAAAGATAGGCATGATGATCTGAATCCTTTAGAACAATGTCGTTTTTCAAATAATAGTTACCGGGCTCTTTGGGCAGAGAATCCGTTTGATCCCATCCTTCAAACCAGCGAATGTCCTCGTTCTTATGGTTGCCGATCTCCTTGTGTTCCTTGCCGCAAACGCAGTGCGGGTGGGTCACCGCCAGGCAGATTTCTTTCGCATAACTCTTGAACACCGGCTCCACACCGTGAATATCCGAAGCAAAGCTGTTCATAGAATAGTTGCTGCTGGCTGAAATTACCGGCATACTTTGAGTTAAGGTGGGCTCGGCGCAAGGTGTGATATAAATTTTTCTTCTGGTGTTGACCTTGTCGTCCGTTTTAATGCGATTCCAGTTTGCGAGCTTTAAATTGTTGCGCGTGCCGTCGGTAGTTGTGTTGTAAGACACGTCAACGTATCCCGTGTTTCCGGCAAGAGAGATCCGGCCGGAATTGCAGCTGTAAATACCGCCGCCGTCAGCCGCCTTATTGGTTATGATCCTGGTACTTTTCATGTTTAAAGTACCTTCGTTGTAAATTGCACCGCCAAGTCCGGTGGTTTCGTTTCTGAAAAACCAGATATAACGGCCGTTTAAAGTCAGTGTTGCACCGGATTTTACATTTACAGCCGCACCGTTAGCGCTTCCTGCATTGAAATATTCGACCGAGTTTGCACCCTTTAAGGTAAGACTGCCGCTTTCCACGATGATTGCGGAATCGTTGCCTACAACCGTATCATTACTTTTCACGCCATATCCATAAAGTGAAAGGCCCATAAAGGTTACATTCGGCTTGGAACTGTCGTCGCCGATCTTAAAAAATGCGCCCTTGTAGTTGTCATCTCTTCTGATCCAGCTGCCAAGCGAAACCAGCTTTACATCGTGATTAAAGGATATCACATCGGAGATGCCAATGGCATATTCCGGCTCGTGGTCATAACTGTCAAGAGCAAGTAAGTTGATCACATTGCAGTTTTTGTCCGCAGCCGCCTCTTTTAAGGACGCAGTGTCATAAGCATCGCGGTAGCCGTCCGGAGTCATTCTCAGATATTTATAGTCCTTAGTCAGTTTGCTGTCGTCAATATTATCGGTTGGGTCTTTGCCCATGTCGTCTGTGCTGGCGGTGATCTTGCCGCCCAAAATTCTGTTGGGCACCTTGTTGAAAAGACTGTAATCCCCTGCGGAATAAAGCGTCAGATTTACATAGGAAACATTGATGCTGCCGCCGGCTTTCACGGTATAATCGCCATTACCGACAGCCACAATAGTTGGTTTAGAGCCACTGTAGATGCCGAGTTCAATATTGCCGCCGGCGCAAATTGCCGAAGCTCTGCCGTTTCTTCTCGCGCAACCGATAAACAGCGCGCCGTCGCCGTAAATTTTCAGGTTGCCGTCCGCCTTAACTCCGTAATACGCGCATTCGACAAAGCTGTTGCTGCCGACAAGTCTGAGGTTCAAGTCGCCGTTTGCGTACACTCCGCCATCGTTACCGGAAAGACCACAGTCTAAATCCTGAATGGTCAGGGTGTTGGAGGACGGCTCATATTTGGCAAAATAGTTACCGTCGCTGCTGGTTTTCACCCCTTCGATTATGTAGCTATAGTCGTCATTTGCGACTAAATAAGTGGTTTTATTGCCATTCACCATTTCGTACTTGTTGAACAGCTTAACGCTGGTACTGCCGGTTGTGCCTGCAAATACAGAAAAAGACAGTACCGGAATGGTTGTAAGAACCACAGCCACCGACAAAGCGCTTGCTACAAGCTGCCTTTTTTTAGAGGCAAAAAACTTAAATGTTTTGCCGAGATTTGAGAAAATAAGAAAAAGCGGATAAAGAATAAGAATAGAAATATATTCCGCTTTTTCCTTTTTCGAAAGATTGTGAAAGTTCCGCATAGATCATTCTCCGTTTCTGAATTCCAGTCATAAAAAACCGATAATAATTTATACTGATTTTATCACAAAAATATCTTTAAAAATCAATTATTCGTGAAATGCAAAAATCAGGGAGCGAAATGCAGATTAATTTGATTGAAAACATTCGCGATTTATAGTAAAATAAATTCGAGGTGAAATGAATGCTAAGGATAGCCGTGTGCGATGACAGCGAAGAATTCAAATTAAAAACCTGCTCTCTTATAGAAAGATATTTAAAGGAAATCGATACTTCTGCGCAGGTGCTTTCTTTTAATAACGGCGACGATCTTTTAACCGCCGACTGTGCAGAGCATATCGATATAATATTTCTTGATATTATAATGCCGCTTTTAAACGGAATGGATACAGCCAGAGAATTAAGAACTAAAGATTCGGCGGTTAAAATAATTTTTCTCACTTCATCCGCCGAGTTTGCTTTGGAGTCTTATGAAGTAAAGGCAAACGGATATCTTCTGAAACCGGTAGATTATGAGAAAATTAAAAGTACCTTGTCCGATTGTTTAAGCGAAGTTATCACGGAACGTGAAAATATTGTTATAAAAACCGAAAATGGCTATCGAAAACTGTATTTTCACGACATTGAATTTATAGAGGCAATGAATAAAAAGGTCGTTTTTCATCTTGTAAACGGCTTGGAAGCCAAAACTAATGATCCGCTGTATTCCTTTGACGATAAATTGACGCTTGAAAGCGGTTTTTACAAGTGCCACCGCAGTTATATTGTATATATGCGGAATATCGACTATTTTAACGGCACGCAAATAATCACACAATCCAAAAAGACTGTTCCGATAGCGAGAGGAAGCTCAAAAAGTTTTAAAGAAGCATATTTTTCAATGATGTTTGATTAAAAAGGAGTAATAAAAACTTTATGCTTGAAAATATTTTTTGGTTTTTACATAATGCCACTACCCTGCTTTTCGGAGTATATATCTCGGCGTCATTTTTAGGAATAAAAATGACGAAGAAAAACATTTTTTCTCTTTTGCTTTTTTCCTGTGCCACGGGCGCTTTATATATTCTTTCTTTTATTTTATTTAAAAGCGGTGGCACTGAAAAAATCTATCCTTTTATCATTCATATTCCGCTTATATTCTTTCTTTCCTTTAAATATAAATATAAATTTTCTCTGTGCACTCTTTCCGTACTCATGGCATATCTTTGCTGTCAGATAAGCAACTGGGCGGGAATTGTGGCCCTGAATTTTTCGGGGAAAATGTGGATATGCTATTTTTCAAGTTGTTTAATCACTGCGGTTACATTTATTTTCCTCATCAGGCACGTTTCCCAGGCGACTTCACAGCTTTTAACCAAGCCGACAAGCTCGATAATTATTTTCGGTATTTTGCCGCTTGTTTACTATATTTTTGATTATGTTTCGAGTGTTTATACAACCCTGCTCTACTCGGGAAAAGAAATAGTAGTCGAATTTATGGGCTTTGTTCTTTGCATAAGCTATATTATATTTATTTTTCTCTACTTTAAACAATATGAAGAAAAGCGTGACGCTGAAAATCTCAATATTTTAATGGAAATGAAGAGAAAACAGTCCGAAAAAGAAATAGAGGCAATAAAAAAGTCTGAAACAAGCGTCAGAATTTTAAGGCACGATTTAAGACAGTTTCTTTTAAATATTCACGCATATATTGAAAACGGCGAAACCGACAAGGCGCTTAATTACATAAATAAGATAATTTGCGATCAATGCCGTAAAGGACAAAGAAAAAGACAAGAAAATCGAGCTTTGTATGACAACGAGCAAGGATAAGCTTTTGTTGCAATTAAAAAACACTTTTTTATATGCTCCCGTTATTACCGAGGGTTTTCCGATTTCCGAAAAGCCGGGTCACGGAATAGGAACGCAAAGTATAATATATGTAACCGAAAAGCTTAACGGCAACTGCCAATTTTCAATAAGCGGCGATAAGTTTATATTAAGGGTTATAATTTAAAAGTGAAAAACACCTTTCTTTAAAGAAAGGTGTTTTTTCTTACTTAAAAATTGAAATCCGGATTATCGCGATTAGTTAAATTCCATTGATCTCCGAACTTGAAATTCTTGGGAATTCCGCCGAAATTGCAATTAACCGTATCAAAAGTTCCTAAAACAAAATTAGTGTTAACTATCTCGCTTGAAGAATTGCAGTAGCCAAATGAATTAAGTATCTTAAGCGAAGAATAAATAGTAGATTCTCCGCCGACAAGAGCGTGGCGATTATTGAATTCTTCACCTTTTGAATTGATTTTGCAATTAACAAAGCAGTTTCTTATCGAGAGATTTGAATCACTTTTAATAAATCCGCATACTCCTCCGATATCCGCATAAATAGAATCTACCTGTAAAATTGAGCCTTTATAAATAAAATCGGATAAAGAAACCGCATCGGCTGCGTCTGCATATAAAGAGCCCATTATTCCGCCGGTATAAATCGTTCCGCAATCACTTTCGAGATTTACTGAAGAGAGTAAATTTTTGCATATAGTTTGATTGCTTCCGATATCAAGATTACCTACTATTCCGCCGTTCCACATAGTATTATTTGAAGATTTGGCAATAATTTTTCCGGTAGCCTTAATATTTTTTAAGGTAGCTGTACCTGTGCTTGAAAAATATCCTACAAGACCTCCTACAACGAGAGTAGTATTATATTTTCCGCTAACATTTATAGAAATATTATCAAGCTTTAGATCACTTATCTTAGCATTAAGCGTCGCACCAAAAAGTCCCACGGAAGTCATATTGTCATTAAGACCTGTTGTTATTCCGTCAAGAGAATTTATAGTTAAATTTGAAATAGAGTGATTTTTGCCATTAAACACACCCTGAAAAGATGTGTTGGAAGAGCCGATCGGTATAAAATTAACACCCGCAAGATTGATATCTTTTTCAAGCGTAACTGTAACGCCGTTATAACTGTGACCTTCATATACATTATTTGAAAATTCAATTAGATCCGCAGCAGAAGAAATTTTAGTTATAGGATCCTTTTCTTCAATCTCTTCTTCCGAATCATTCGAAAGAGCGGGATTTTTTACGGCTTTCGGCGAGCTAACTGTGCTTTGTCCGCTTTTTGTTGTTTTACCTTTGCTTTTTTTGAGCGCCTCATATTCTTCTTTGGTTATGGTTTTATTTCCCTTTTGAGCAGCGGAAGACTTTTCTTTTTTTCACCTGAACTTTTAAGTTCCTTTTTATTAAAAGTGTTGCATGCGCACAATGATAATATCATTAATAAAGATAACAATACTGCCGAAAATCTTTTTATTAATTTCATAAAATCTCTCCTTAAAGGGGGTAGTAAATACCCTTAACAGTATATTATCATAATCCGGAAGAGATTTCAATAAAAATTTATAAAACTTTTCGCGAATTTTGTCGAATAAATACAAAACATCGGTTCGGAAGACCGAACCGACGTAATATCTGTTATTTCCCGAGCTCTTTTGTTCTTTTATAGCTTTCTAAAACGGCGCTGATAACCGCAGACCTGAAACCTTTTTCTTCTAAAGCTCTGTGCCCGCAAATAGTACTTCCGGCAGGACTGCACACCTCGTCTTTTAACTGAGCCGAATGCTTATCCGAGCTTTTCATAAGCGCTGCCGAGCCTAGAATCGTCTGCACGGCATAATCGATCGCTTTCGCTCTTGTTAGTCCGCATTCCACTCCGGCATCTGCCAAAGCCTCGGCAAAAGTAAAAACAAAAGCAGGTCCGCACCCCGATATAGCAGAGGCGGCGTCTATTTTATCCTCTTCGATTTTATCAATTTCGCCTGCAAATTCAAGCGCTTTTTTAAACTCGCTTATATCCTCATCAGTTATATCCCCAAAAGTAGAATATAAAATCATTCCCGAATTTGCAAGTACAGGCATATTAGGCATTATTCTTATAACAGGATAACTCTTTTTGCAAAAACTTAAAATTTTTTCAATAGGCATTCCTGCCGCCATTGAAACAAGAATGAATTTATCGCTCCGCAGACCTAGCGTTTCCATGATATCCTCTATCATATTTTTCATCATCTGCGGTTTTACACCGAGAAAGATAAATTTCGAATTCTGCGCAATATCGGTATTTGTTCCAACAAAACAGCCGGTGCTTAAAGAAAACTCCTGTGTTTTTTCTTTAGAACGGTCGGAAACTATTACTTGTTCTTTGCCTGCGGATTTAATGACCGCTTTAGCCAGCGCTCCTCCCATATTTCCTACACCTATAAATCCGAATTTATACATATTAATTCTCCTATCTGATGTTGCCGTTGCCCACAACAACATATTTATAAGTCGTAAGCTCCTTTAGCCCCATAGGACCTCTGGCGTGGAGCTTTTGAGTTGAAATTCCCATTTCACAGCCGAGACCGAATTCGCCGCCGTCAGTAAACCTGGTAGAGGCATTGACATATACTGCCGCAGAGTCTACAGCTTTTGTAAAATAATCGGCATTATTTGAATTTTCGGTAACAATAGCATCTGAATGATGAGTTGAGTGAAGTGAAATATGATTTACCGCGTCTTTAACATCATTAACTACCTTTACAGCCATTATATAATCAAGAAATTCTGTATCAAAATCCTCAGGTAAAGCTTTAGAAGCTTTAATAATTTTAAGGGTTTCTTCGTCGCCTCTTATTTCGGTTTTATGGGCGCCGCTTTCCCCGGAAAAGGCATTTTTCAGCATCGGAAGAAATTTATCGGTAATTTTTTTATTTACCAGGCAGACCTCCGCGGCATTGCATACCGACGGTCTGCTTGTTTTTGCGTTTACAACGATTTTTATAGCTTTATCAAGATCGGCAAATTCATCAACATATATGTGGCAAATGCCGGTGCCTGTTTCAATACACGGAACAAGAGCATATTGCGTGCATGCTTTTATAAGACCTTTTCCTCCGCGCGGAATAAGAAGGTCAACATATCCTACTGCTTTCATCAGCTCCGTTGCACTGTTTCTTGAAGTATCTTCGACAAGATTTATAAAGTTTTCGTCAAGACCTGCTTTTTTAAGACCTCTTTTAAGAGCATTAACGATTGCATAAGCGCTTAAAAATGCTTCTTTTCCGCTTCTTAGCACACAAACATTTCCGCTTTTAAAGCACAAAGCCGCCGCGTCGGAAGTAACGTTAGGTCTGCTCTCATAAATTATAGCGACAACACCTATCGGAACTGAAATTTTTCTTATAATCAGATCGTCTTCTCTTCTTTTTTCGGATAAAATGTTATCCGTGGGATCTTCAAGTTTTGTCAGAGCCTTAATACCGTCAGCCATAGCCTTTATGCGGTCAAAATCAAGAAAAAGGCGGTCTATCATAACCTCGGATATTTTTCCTTTAGCCTCGGACACATCTTTATTATTAGCTTTAAGTATTTCATCGGAATTATCTATAAGGCTTTGCGCCATAAATTCAAGTCCGCGGTTTTTCTCCTCGCTTGTAAGCATAAGTCGGCTTTTAGCCTTGACTGCCGACTTTAATATTTCAATAGTTTCCCTCATAATATCTCTTTTCCGTAAAATCTTGTGCCGACTTCTTTCCCGCCGACAATATCATAGAGTATATCGGCGTTGCTGCCGTTTGCAATGACCATATCTATTCCGTTTTCCGTAACCAAAGCCGCGGCGTTAAGTTTAGTTTTCATTCCGCCCGTTCCAAGCTTACTGACCGCAGAACCTGTCATAGCTTTTATTTCGGAAGTTATTCCACAAACCTTATGAATCAGCTTTGCGTTACAATCCTTATGCGGATCGGCGGTAAAAAGTCCGTCAATATCAGAAAGAATTATAAGAAGATCCGCTTTAACGACATTTGCGACAATAGCCGATAAAGTATCGTTATCGCCTATAACTATCTCGTCTGTAACAACAGTGTCGTTTTCATTGATTATCGGAATTGCGCCGAGTTCAAGCAGGCGATCTAAAGTGTTCTGAAAGTTTTGGCGTCTTAAGCTGTTTTCGACATCAGCACCAGTGAGCAGAATTTGTGCGACAGTGTGATTATGTTCTGTGAAAATCTTATCATAGATATACATAAGCTCACACTGCCCTACCGCCGCCGCGGCTTGCTTTGTGGGAATATCATCAGGCTTTTTATTTAAAGAAAGTTTTCCTGTTCCCATTCCTATAGCTCCTGAAGAAACAAGAATTATCTCGTTGCCCGCGTTTTTAAGGTCCGCCATTACTTTACAGAGCGACTCTACTCTTCTGATATTTATAAGCCCAGTGGAATGAGTCAGAGTTGAAGTGCCGATTTTTATTACTATCCTCATTATATCTTACCTGCTCTTTTTGCAATTTGTTTTATTATAGCATTTGTTTTAAGGTTTTTCAATATACTGTTTGTATGCTAAAAATCCCGCCCACTAAAGTGGCCGGGATTTTTGGAGCGGGTGATGGGAATCGAACCCACACGACCAGCTTGGAAGGCTGGGATTCTACCATTGAACTACACCCGCATTTGCGACTTAAATATAATATCACAAATGCAAGGCATAGTCAAGTATTTTTTTAAAGAATTAAGAAAAAATCAGTGTACAGCTATTTCACCGTTTTCAGCGCTTACAGTCAGATCCATAGGTCTGCCGTCGTTTCCGATTATAAGGTCTACGGCACTGTTTTCAATCTTAGTTCTGATAATATTTCTCAGTTCTCTTGCTCCGCTTCTTTTCTCGTCGCAAATATCGGCTAAAATTTTACTTACGCCGCTTTTTACGGTTACATTTATATTGCGGAGCATTAATGCCTCTTTGAATTCATCAAGCATAATATCTGCAATTTTTTCAAGAGAATCTTTAGAAAGCGGCGAAAATACCACAATTTCGTCTACTCTTGCCAAAAATTCCGGTCTTAAAAACTCGCTTAAAGCCTTTAATGCTTTTTCTTTTGAGGCTTCTTCCAAAGTCTTATTAAATCCTAAAAGAGTATCCGTTTTCTCGCTGCCGGCATTAGAGGTCATAACTATTATAGTGTTTTCAAAATTGACCGTTCTTCCCTGGGCATCGGTTATTCTGCCCTCGTCAAGAATTTGCAAAAGAACATTTAAAACATCGGGGTGTGCTTTTTCAATTTCATCAAAAAGCACCACGGAATAAGGTTTTCTTCTTACCTTTTCTGTAAGCTGACCTGCCTCGTCAAACCCGACATATCCGGGAGGCGCTCCGATGAGTCTTGAAACGGAATGTTTCTCCATAAATTCCGACATATCGAGCCGTATAAGCGTTTCGGGAGTATCAAAAAGCTCCTCGGAAAGAGTTTTAACAAGCTGTGTTTTACCTACTCCCGTAGGACCTACGAAGATAAACGACGCAGGTCTGTGAAGAGCGCTTGTTTGAATTCTAGAGCGCTTTACCGCAGAGGCGACTAGGTGTGTTGCCTCTTTTTGACCTATTATTCTCTCATTTAATTTATCTTCAAGCATAGAAAGCTTTTTAAGATCGCTCTGCTCTACTTTTGCCGCGGGAATTCCTGTCCAAAGCTCAATGACCTTTGCAAGCTGTGCATCGGTAACAATATTCTTTGAGGCCGGCTCATAAAGCGACTCTGCTTTGGCTTTATATTTTTCGATATCCGATTTTATCAGGGCTATTTTTTCAAAATCGGGATCTTCAACATTGTTTTCAAGCTCTTCAAGCTTTTTGGTCTCCTCGGCTATATTTTTATTGGCGGTATAAAGCTCGTCAATCGCCTTATTTTCAAGACTTGTGCAGGCGCACGCCTCGTCAAGAAGATCTATTGCTTTATCGGGTAAAAATCTGTCGGTAATATATCTTTCGCTTAAAATAACAGCTTTTTCAACTATTTCATCGGGTATCACCACGGTGTGATAACCCTCATAATAGGATTTAACGCCCTTTAAAACTTCAATCGTTTCTTTTATAGACGGCTCTTCTATGGTAACAGGCTGAAAACGCCTTTCTAAAGCCGCATCTTTTTCAATATATTTTCTGTATTCTTTAAATGTTGTAGCGCCTATGACCTGAATTTCTCCGCGGGAAAGAGCAGGCTTTAGGATATTAGCCGCATTCATTGAGCCTTCGGCGGAATCCCCTGCACCCACAAGATTATGAATTTCATCTATAAATAAAATTATATTTCCTGCGCTTTTGACTTCATCGATAAGCCCTTTTACTCTTGCCTCGAATTGACCTCTGAACTGTGTTCCTGCTACAAGCCCTGTAAGATCAAGAAGCATAATTTCTTTATCAAGCAGTCTTGCAGGAGCCTTATTTTCGGCTATTTCTATAGCAAGTCCCTCTGCTATTGCGGTTTTACCTACTCCCGGTTCGCCTATAAGGCAGGGGTTGTTTTTTGAACGGCGCGAAAGGATCTGAATTGTTCTTAAAAGCTCCTTTTCTCTGCCGATTATCCTGTCAAGTTTTCCCTCTTTGGCTTTTTCTGTAAGATTAGTGCAGAATTGATCGATATATCTGCGCTTTTTCTTTTTCGGCTTTTCAGCTGCCTGACCGGCTGACTTTTGATCGGAATTTTCTTTTTCATTAGTCTGATTAGAGCCAAACATATTTTTAAGAAACGGAATGGCGGGTGCTGTTGAGAAATTAAAGGTATCGTCATTCATTTCCGCATCGTCCTGAAGGTCACCGTCGTTTATCATATCCATAAACTGATTACTCATCATTTCGATATCTTCATCGGAAACATTCATACTTTTAAGCATATCGTCAACAGGTTTTATACCAAGCGATTTAGCGCACATCAGGCAGAGGCCCTCCGGCTCAGCGGAAGGATTTGCGGGATTGGAAATAAAAACTACCGCAGGTCTTTGCTTGCATTTTGAACACAATTTCATTTTGAGCAGAACTCCTTTATTTTATGAGGTTTTGAAAAAGTTTAAAGAAAACGGATTTATCAGTGAGATCTTTCGATAATATCCAGATATTTTTATTTGCCGCTACAACTATGAAGTTTATAACAAAGCAGATAATAACTGCAAAAATTAACCCCTTTACTATGCCGAGGATTCCGCCGAGTATTCTGTTAACACTCCCGACAACGGAAAAATTAAACGCTCCGTTAATAAGTTTTGAGAGAATTTTAATAAGGAAAAACAAAACAGAAAACATCACGGCTGAAATAATACCCGAAAGCGCTTTTACAACAAGCGGTTTAACGGTATTATCCGCAATTTCATCAGTCACCTCGGCTTTTTTATCGGAAGAGACTTTATCGGCGACATCGTCAAATTTTGATTTATTTATTCCGAAAAGGTCGGCGTGGTTCTTAAGGTAATCGGGCAGAGCGTCCCAAATAGCCTGAGCGGAATCGAGAGTGACCTCGCCCAAAGCGTCGTTCACCGAGTTTTCAACCGACGAGGCAAAAAATTTATCATAGCAAAATGATGCTATCGGCTTGCTCGCATACATAGAGATCACAATCGCAAGCATACAGCCGATAACTTCAACGACTGTTCTGACAAAGCCTCGCTTTGCAGACATCAGTGCCACAAGTATTATAATTCCCAAAATTATAAAATCAAATATCAAAGCTTCGACACTATACATATTATTTCTCCTTTTTAGGTATATCAAACTCTGTAACTTCCGAATCGGTTATAACGGCCACGGAGTAAGTTCCCGTAACAGAAAATCTTTTACAGCCGTAACCGCAGGAGCCGTCGCGCAAAAGAGTGCCGTCTTTTGAATAGACAGATACCCGGGTGTCGCTTATACAATAAATATGACTGCCGTAAATTTCAATATCACTTATTGTTTTTTCTATCTTGAATTCCGACAGAATTTTCCCCGAATTATCGGTGTAAACAATGATATTTTCATTTTTATTATTTAAAAGATTAAAAACAAAAATATTCTTATTTCCTGCATTTCTGCAAAAAGCAAGCTCATAATCTTTTTTTATCACGGAGCTTTTATGGCTTTTCCAATTAGTGAAAGAAACATAGCCGTCGGAAGCCGCGGTATAAAAATATCTTCCGGCAGACTTCATATAAAGCGTAACTTTTCCCTCTAAATCCAGCGTGAAAACAGGATCGGCAGAATCAAAAGAAAGGATATAAGTATGGGTAACATATTTACCGGAAGAAACTGTAACGCCCGACACAGCAATACTTTTACCGTTATCCGAAATACAGATATTATTGATTATTTCCTTCGCGGAATTCCAGGTATAAAGTCTTTTTGAATTTTTATTAAAAACAGTAACTGTTGAGGCATATTCACTTGAAGAGGTTACGACAGCATAAGTTCCGTTTCTTCCGATATCCGCACAGATTATGGAATTTTCGGATTTATATGTATTAGTTACCTTTTTAAGATTTGAAACGCTTAACTCGCTTCCTCCCTGATCGTAAACAAGGGCTCTTGTCGCACTTGTTTTTAAAACCGGATTTTCATATCCGCACATTCTGTGATATACTTCTTTTCCGCCCTTATTATAAGCCGTAAGACCAGTGTCGGAAAGAATATAATAAACTAAACCCGTGGACCTTGAATCAAGAGTTTGAAGTCCGCTTAAGCTTATAGGGTAGCTGCCGGTCCCTAATGAAGATACAAGATTTGTGATATTTTCAGCAAGCGAAACAGGCAAAATAAGAGTGAGCAAAACATTTAAAGCGGTGATAAAAGCGGCGGCGGAAATTAAAATACGAAATTTTCTTTTTCTTTCGTATTTTTTACCTTTAACTACTCTTACCGGCTTATTAATACCGGCTATATTATCGTCAAAAATCAGATCCTTTGATTTTTTTATCTTTTTCTCAGGAGATTTTTGTTTTTTCTTTAAGGATTTTTTACTGAAATTTTTCTTTTTGTATTCCGGCATTTTTTCACCGCCCGTCAATAATAAACTTTTTCTAAAGTAAGACCCTGAGGAGGAAATGTAATTCCGAGATCGTCACGGTCAAGAGATATAAAAGCTTTATTAGCAATATCGGCACTTTTTAAGCCGCACCCTGCCTCATAGGCGCTGCCGGCAATTATTCGCACCATATTGTATAAAAACCCGTCGCCGGTGACTGTCAGCTTAAAATCATTTTCTTTTTTCTCAAAGCTGCAGTCAAAAATAGTTCTTATAGTTGAATTAACGCTTCTTTTACTGCCCGAAAAAGCGATAAAATCGTGCGTTCCGATAATGCTTTTGCAAAATTCATTTGCAAGGCAAATATCGGGTTTTCTTTTTATATTAACGCTGTATCTTGATTTAAAAGGATCTTTTAAACCGCAATAAAAGTTATACACATAAGTTTTCTTCACACAGGAATATCTTGCGTGAAAATCATCATCGGCTTTTTCCGCGCTTAAAACGGCGATATCATCGGGAAGCAGAGAATTAAGTCCCGTTAAAAAAGCAATTTCCGGGATACTATCCTCACACAAAAAATGACAAACGAATTCTTTTGCGTGAACTCCCGCGTCTGTCCTGCTGCAGCCTGTTACGGAAATATTGGTTTTAAGCATTGTTTCAAGCGAATTTTGAAGAACGGATTGCACGGTTTTGCAATTCGGCTGAATTTGCCAGCCGTGATAATCCGTACCGTCAAACGCGATCTTCAGCATAATTTTTTTCAAAAAAATCACCGATAATCAAAAAATTTTAATTCTGTTAATTAAAAGAACAGCCGAGCATACGATAAGAGAAAAAACCAAGGCATAAAGATCACGCAAAGAATATTTAAGCCTTTTCATTCTTACTCTGCCCACCCCGCCGTTATAACATCTGCATTCCATAGCCTCCGCAAGCTCATAAGCCCTTCTGACAGCTGATACAAGCAAAGGAATCAAAATGGGAATAAGTGCTTTAAGTCTTGCAGTAAGCTTTCCGCTTTCAAAATCTGCGCCGCGCGCTTTTTGAGCGTTCATGATTTTCTGCGTTTCTTCAACGAGTGTGGGAATAAAGCGAAGAGCTATAGTCATCATCATCGCAAGCGTATGAACGGCGACCGAAAGACCTATCAAAGACAACGGCTTAAGCAGGCTTTCGATAGCGTCTGTCAGATCATTAGGAGTTGTTGTATAAGTCAGCACCGAGCTTATGAGAATAAGCATTATTATCCTAAGCGCCATATATGCCGCCTGATAAACTCCGCCCGAAGTAACACTTAATTTAAAAATTTTAAATAAAACCTTTCCGTCATCATAATAAAACATATTTAAAACCGCAGTAAAAGCAACGATAATACTCACGGATTTAATGTTTTTAAGATACATTTTAAAAGGAATTTTAGATATTATCATCACAGCCGCAAAAGCCGCAAAAAGGAATAGCAGTGAAATAAGGCTTTTGCAAAGAAAAATAAAAACTATATTTAAAATAAGAAGCAAAAGCTTTGTTCTCGGATCGGTCTTATGTAAAAACGATCCGCTTTCATAATACTGACCGAAGGTGATATCTTTAAGCATTTTTGATACCGCCTTTCAGAATATAATCAAGCGCGGCTTCAACTGTGAAGATATTGGTATCTGTATTATATCCGCATTTTTTGATAACCCTGAATATCTCAGTTACCATAGGCACGCTTAAACCTATTTCTTTTAAATGCTCCGCATTTGAAAAAACATTGTATGTTGTATCAAAAGAATCTATCTCGCCGTTATTCATAACAAGGAGTTTATCCGCTAAGACCGCCATATCCTCCATATTATGAGAAACGATAATTACTGTGGCATTATAAGTATCCCTGTATTTTTTGATCAAAGATACCATATCCGCTCTGCCCTGGGGATCAAGACCTGCTACGGGCTCATCTAAAATAAGGACTTTCGGATTCATAGCCATAACTCCCGCCACGGCGACGCGCCTTTTCTCTCCTCCGGAAAGATCAAAAGGAGAAACGGACAGATAGCTTTCTTTAAGCCCTATAAGCTCTGCGGACTCTTTTACTCTTTTATCAAGTTCACTGCCCGAAAGTCCCATATTCTTCGGGCCGAACGCTATATCGTCATACACGGTTTCTTCAAAAAGCTGATATTCGGGATACTGAAAAACAAGACCTATTTTAAATCTTATATCTCTTGTTTTTTTAGGGTCCCTGAAAATATCCTCTCCGCAAAAGTAAATGTTTCCGGAAGTCGGTTTTAAAAGACCGTTCAAATGCTGAACAAGAGTCGATTTTCCGGAGCCTGTATGGCCGATTATTCCGATGATCTCTCCCTCTTTTACAGAAAAGCTGACATTTTTTATCGCGTCTGTAACAAAAGGGGTCGAAGCATTGTAAGTATGGGTTAAATTTTTTACCTCTAAGATTACTGACACTTATTTTCCTCCAAGAAAAGAGCATTGATAATTTCCTTTGCCGCCTCTTCAACGGAAATGGCCTGCGTTCTTACATCAAGACCTCTTTTTTTAAGATTATATAAAAGCTCGGTCGTCTGCGGAACATCAAGTCCTGCGGATTTTAAAAGAGAAATATCTCCGAAAACCTCTTTAGGGGTAGAATCAGCGGTTATTTTACCCTCGTCTAAAACTATCACCCTGTCGGCGTCCTGCGCCTCTTCCATAAAATGCGTTATTAAAATAACGGTTATATTCTTTTCCCGATTTAATTTTTTAATTGTAGAAATTATTTCTTTTCTGCCTTTAGGATCAAGCATGGCGGTAGGCTCGTCAAGCACAATGCATTCAGGAAGCATAGATATAATCCCCGCAATGGCTATTCTCTGCTTTTGACCGCCCGAAAGATTATGCGGAGTGCTTTTTTTAAAGCGCAGCATATCAACGGCTTTAAGAGCATCATCCACTCTTTTTTCGGTTTCTTCGGGGGCAAGTCCTAAGTTTTCGGGGCCGAAAGCAACATCGTCTTCAACTATAGAGGCAACAAGCTGATTATCCGGGTTTTGGAAAACCATTCCCACTCTTCTTTTGATTTCGATTTCTTTGTCTTCGTCTTTAGTATTTATTCCGTCTACAAAAACATCGCCCTTATCAGGCTTATAAAGTCCGTTTAAAAGCTTTGCCAAAGTGGATTTTCCCGAGCCGTTATGCCCGAGCAGGCAGGTAAAACTGCCTCTTTCGAAGCTTATGCTGAAATCTTTTATGACCGACCTTTTTTTCTCGCCGTCATTATATTCAAATGTCACATTTTCAACTTTTATTATTTCGTCCATTTATCTTTTCCAAATCGTTGTATTACCGCAGGGAAGAATTATATCTTTTTTTGTGACCTTTACCCCTATTTCGTCAGTATTGACACTGCCCTTAAGATTTTTAGGAATATGAGTTTTTAACATAAAATTAAGTATTGAGGGCGATAGTCCCCCTGTATATGAATTAAGGAAGAAAAACAGCGCATTGTCACTTAAAAGCTTTGAAGTCACGCTAAGCAGTGTGTCAAGCTGTGTTTCCAACTTCCATATTTCACCATTCGGTCCTCTGCCGTAAGACGGAGGGTCCATAATTATCGCGTCGTATTTATTTCCCCGTCTTACTTCCCTTTCGGCAAATTTAAGGCAATCGTCAACAAGCCACCTGACAGGTCTGTCGGCAACATTTGAAGAAACTGCGTTTTCCTTTGCCCACTGCGTCATACCCTTAGAGGCGTCAACATGAGTGACTGCCGCACCGGCTTTAAGGCAGGCTATAGTTGCGCCGCCGGTGTAAGCAAACATATTAAGAACTTTTACATCGTTTCTTCCGCTTGATTTAATGATATCCGCCGCAAGCTCCCAATTCACAGCCTGTTCGGGAAAAAGTCCCGTGTGCTTAAAACCCATAGGCTTTAAGTTGAATTTAAGGTCTTTATACTCCACGCTCCAGACATCGGGAACCTTTTTTAAATTTTCCCAATATCCCCCTCCGCTTTTGCTTCGGTGATAAACCGCGTCGGCATTATTCCAGCGGCTGTCGTTTTTCCCGAAGTTCCATATAACCTGCGGATCGGGTCTTATTAAAATTATATCTTTCCAGCGCTCGAGCCTTTGACCTGAGTCTGCGTCTATCAATTCAAAATCATAAAAATCGTCAACTGTTCGCATTAAGCTTTTCCTTTAATAACCTCTGCAACCTTTTTTGCAAGTTTTTTGATTTCTCCGATATCTTCTCCCTCGAGCATTACTCTTATAAGAGGCTCTGTTCCCGAGGCTCTGACTAAGATTCTGCCCCTGTCGCCGAGGATATCTTCGGTTTCTTTAATAGCATTTTTAATATCGCAATCGGAATCAAGTGCCGATTTCATAGCCGGAGTTGCGGTAACGTTTATCATCGTCTGCGGTAAAA
The DNA here is from genome assembly GCA_900547095.1 of uncultured Oscillospiraceae bacterium. Lineage (GTDB taxonomy): Bacteria > Bacillota > Clostridia > Oscillospirales > Acutalibacteraceae > UBA737. Next base: position 44,944 of record URFG01000002.1, on the reverse strand, counting down.
CAGTCATAACAGAAGCTGTTTCCGAAGCGCTTTTGCCCGATTTTTTGATAATTGAGGCAAGCATAGCGCCTGAAAGCTGACCGTCACCCGTAGTAGCGTATTTCTTAAAAATAATATGTCCCGACTGCTCTCCGCCTATCTGATAGTTGTTTTTAAGCATATTTTCAAGAACATATCTGTCGCCTACCGCCGTTTGTTCAACATTTATGCCGTAATCTCTCGCAAAGTGCATAAATCCGAGGTTGGTCATAACCGTTACAACGGCGGTATCATCATTTAAGATACCTTTCTTTTTCATATCCAGCGCAAAAACGGCTATCATCTTATCGCCGTCGATAAGCTTGCCGTTTTCATCGACGGCAAGACAGCGGTCGGCGTCGCCGTCAAAAGCAAGTCCCAAATCAACATCGTGACCGTTTACATAATCGATAAGATCGTCAAGATGAGTTGATCCGCAGTTTAAGTTTATATTTATTCCGTTAGGAGAATTGTGAATGAAGGTGCAATCCGCACCGAGCTTTGTAAAAAATTTTTCGGCAGTATAAGAAGCGCTGCCGTTAGCGCAGTCAATAGCGATTTTAAGTCCGCTTAGATCGCAGTCGACCGATTCTAAAAGGTGGTCTATATAAATATCGGCATAATCGTATCTGAAAAATACGCTTCCGAGATCCCCTCCTACGGGAAAATCAAGCACTGAAGAATCGTCAAGCACTATCTTCTCTATTTTATCTTCCATAGAATCAGGCAGCTTAAAACCGTTGGAGTCAAAAATTTTTATGCCGTTATATTCGCAGGGATTATGCGATGCGGATATCATTATGCCTGCGTCAGCCTCCCTGTCATTAACCAAAAACGCAATGGCGGGAGTCGGAACAAATCCTACAAGCACAACATCCGCTCCCACAGAGCAAAGACCTGCCGCAAGCGCCATTTCAAGCATATTCGATGAAACTCGTGTATCTTTTCCTATTAAGACTTTCGGCTTTTCCGTAGTTTTCTCTGTTAAAACATAAGCCGCCGCTCTTCCGATATTCATTGCAAGCTCGCAGGTAAGCTCTTTATTTGCTATCCCTCTTGCACCGTCGGTTCCGAATAATCTTCCCATAGAATTCTCTCCTAATCTTTAAAAAATGATTTTTGTGCAGAATCGGGCTTATAGCCTAAATGCTCATATGCCGAAGGTGTTACGCATCTTCCTCTCGGAGTTCTGCTTAAAAATCCTATCTGCATCAGATACGGCTCATAAACATCTTCAATAGTAACGGCTTCTTCTCCCACAGCTGCCGCAAGCGTTTCAAGACCTACAGGTCCGCCCGAATAATGCGTGATTATTGCGCTTAACATTCTGCGGTCAAAATCATCAAGCCCCAGCTCGTCTATTTCAAACCTTGCAAGAGCGGCTCTTGCTACGCTTTTGGTTATTTTTCCGTCATACTCGACCTGTGCTATATCCCTTACTCTTTTTAAAAGTCTGTTTGCAATTCTCGGAGTTCCTCTGGATCTTGAGGCGATCTCAAAGGCTCCGCCGTCTTCAATTTCGATACCTAAAATTCCTGCGGAACGCTTGACTATCGATTTAAGCTGCTCCGGCGTGTAAAGCTCAAGCCTTAATAAAACTCCGAATCTATCGCGCAAAGGAGCAGTAAGCTGACCGGACCTCGTCGTTGCGCCCACCAATGTGAATTTCGGAACATCAAGTCTTATAGATCTTGCCGAGGGGCCTTTGCCCAAAATAATATCAAGCGAAAAATCCTCCATAGCAGGATAGAGAATTTCTTCAATATTTCTTGAAAGCCTGTGAATTTCGTCTATAAAAAGCACATCACCGTCGTTAAGAGAAGTGAGGATCGCCACAAGGTCGCCCTGCTTTTCTATAGCGGGTCCCGAAGTGACTCTTAAATTCACTCCCATTTCTCTTGCGATAATGCTTGAAAGCGTGGTTTTCCCAAGACCGGGAGGACCATAAAGCAAAACGTGATCCAAAGATTCATTCCTCATCTTTGCGGCTTTGATATAAATAGATAAATTATCTTTTACTTTATCCTGGCCTATATATTCGTCTAAAGATTTAGGGCGGAGCGTTATCTCGCTGTCTTCATCGGAATAATTGTATTCCGGGGAAACTATTCTGTTTTCAAAATCCATTTCCTGTTCGATCAATTTTTAAAACCTCCCCGCCAAATTTTTAAGAGCGCCTTTTATAAGATCCTCGGCTTTAAGCGCAGGATCAAGTTTTCCTACTGCCAATGAAGCCTCGCTTTGAGAATAGCCTAAAGATACAAGTGCCTCTATTGCTTCTTTTGATGAAGTATTTCCCGCAGCATTTCCCACGGCCGATATATTTTCCGATAAGCCCTCCGGCAAAGAAACAGAGCCGACTTTATCTTTAAGTTCAAGAACGATTCTTTGAGCAAGCTTTATTCCCACACCCGAGGCGGAAGTGAGCGCTTTTGCGTCAGACGAGGCGATACACAAAAGAAGATGATCCGCAGTAAACTGCGACAGCAGCGCAAGACCTACTTTCGGACCTACTCCGCTGACAGTGGTTATCAGTCTGAATGCCTCAAGCTCAGAAGCGGAAGAAAAACCGTAAAGATCAATAGCGTCTTCTTTTACGGACATATAAGTATAGAGAAAAACATTATCTCCTATCTGGCCGCAAGACGCTAAAACAGTTTGCGTTACGAAACATTTAAATCCGATATTTGAACATTCGACGATTATGTATCCCGAATCTTTTGCAAGAATTTTTCCGTTAAGCGAAGCGATCATTTTCTTATCTCCCGATTTAATTTCTGATAGCGGCTGAAAGAACTGTGGGCATGGCAAAGGGCAAGCGCTAAAGCGTCTGCCGTGTCGTCAGGTTTAGGAACGGCGGGAAGTGAAAGAAGATTTTTCGTCATTTCCATAACCTGCCTTTTTTCAGCCTTTCCGTAACCTGTTACGGACTGTTTGACCTGAAGAGGCGTATACTCATAAATTTCTATACCGCTTAACTGCGCCGCTAAAATTATACAGCCTCTCGCCTGTGCCACGTCGATCGCGGTAGTGGTGTTTGTATTAAAATAAAGCTTTTCAATAGACAGACAGTCGGGCTTTAGATTTGAAATGACGGTTTTTATATCTTCAAAAATAATTTCAAGTCTTTTTTCAAAAGGAATACCGGCTTTAGTAGTAACAGCACCGTAACCCGCGATTTTAAATTTTACGCCGTCGTAATCCACAGCCCCGTAACCTATTATCGCATATCCCGGATCTATTCCCAAAACACGCATTTTATCAACCCTGACGCACTAATTTTGTAATCAATTTATTATACCACATAGTGCATTTTTCTTCAACTAAAATTTTGTTTATTACTTTTAAAAAATGTCAATAATAGAATTACAGGAGTGATAAAAAATGAATACAAAAAACAATAATGATCCATTCAAAAATTTCAAAACCGAAAGCAAAACAGAAGAATACAAACCAAAGCACCTAAACGAGGAAGCGGAAACCGGAAAGGTTATAAGAAAGATCATAGAGTCTTATCAGAAAAACCTTAAACAGTAAAGTATAAAAGCTGAAAAACTACACAAAATAAATATGAGCCGAAGAAGTCGGCCGATAAGATCATTTTTTGGAGGTGCTCAGAAAATGTTTGATAAAATTTGCCTTATACTTGCAATAATAGGTACTCTCAACTGGGGGCTCGTCGGAATTTTCAGCTTTGACCTTGTGGCGTGGATATTCGGCGGAAGCGACGCAATATTAAGCCGAATTATATATACCGTTATAGCCCTCGCGGGAATATGGTGCATTTCTTTGCTTTTCAGAAGCGACAGCGACAAAGTTGTTTCAGCCGAACAATAAAGCAAAAATACTGCTGCGGATAAATTTTAATCCGCGGCAGTATTTTTTTGTTTATTCTCTGCTCGAAACTGCAAAGGAGTAAGTCCTGTTTTTTTCTTGAATACTCTCTGAAAATTCACCTGTGTGGAAAATCCGCTTTTAAGGGCGATCTCATAGATCTTAAGGTCGGTGGACATAAGCAGATCCTTTGCCCTGTTGACTTTCAGATTATTTAAATATTCCGAATATGTAACCTGCATCTGATTATGAAAATAGTTTGAAAAATGACTCACATTATAGTGCGCGACCTCTGCCGCCGCTTTAAGAGAGGGATTTTCGGTAAAATGCATATTCAAAAATCCTAATACCCGCTTTAAAGCGACTGTGCTTCTTGTTTCGGCAGAAGTTTTTTCATTTTTTCCGAAAGAAAGCACCATAAAACATTCGATCAGCATTTTAAGCAAAGTTTTCGAAGGCTTTTTTGAATTAAATTCGCAGCTTATTGCCTTAAGAATATTTTCTGCGGTTTCAATTTCTTCTTCGTTTAGCGCAGCTATTATATTAGAGCCTTTAAGAGCGATCTGATTAAGCATAGATGCTTTAAGCATATCTTCGCCGAAGGATAAATTTACATATCTTACAGGCTCCGCGCTGTAAACTATATGCATATCGGAGGGGAGCATTAAATAAACATCTCCCCTTTTGAAATTATATTCCACGCCGTTAATCGTGTTTTTACACGTTCCGCTTAAAATCAGCTCCGTTTCGATATATTGGTGTTTATGAAGGTCGCAGAAAACCTTTTTATCGTTTCTGAAGCTTACGGACATCCTAAGATCTTCTTTTAAGTTTGTGTTTGATTTGAACATTTTAACGGAAGATTTTTTACTCATTACTCCCACCTCCTTTTTTATTTTAAAATTATTTATATTGTTTCAATTCTTATCGTATTGGTGTTGCCCGACTGCCCTGTTGTGGCTCCGCCGGTTATAATGATCTTATCATCGGGTTTCAATCCGAAAATTCTTTTTGCTGTTTTTTTAGCGTTATAAAACAGCACTTCGATAGAGGGGTAAACCTCGCACATAACGGGAGTTACACCCCAGGATAGAGAAAGCTGGCGCCAGGTTCTTTTATTTACGCAAAGACCTATAATATCTACGGGTGACCTGAATCTTGAAACCATTCTCGCCGTCATTCCCGACAGTGAGCATACGACTATTCCTTTTACATCAAGATCGATAGACATTCCGCAGATAGAGTGGGAAATTGCGTCCATATCGTTTTTGATTTGGAAATCGCTTTTGTAAAATCTCTTTTTATAATGTATTCCCTGCTCCGTGCGCTCTGCTATTTTAGCCATTGTTTTTACTGCCTCAACGGGATATTTTCCGGCGGCAGTTTCACCCGAAAGCATAATTGCACTCGTGCCGTCATAAACAGCGTTTGCAACATCGGAAACCTCCGCTCTTGTTGGGCGGGGATTATATATCATCGATTCGAGCATTTCGGTTGCAGTTATTACTCTTTTGCCGAGAAGTCTGCACTTAGTGATAAGTCTTTTTTGAATTGCGGGCAGCTCCTCAAACGGAATTTCAACACCCATATCCCCTCTGCCTATCATTATTCCGTCGCACTCGGAGCATATTTCTTCGATATTATCTATACCCGACTGATTTTCGATTTTTGCTATTATTCCTATACTCACGGCAGTTTGAGAAAAAATAAATTTCTTTACATCGAGAATATCCTGAACGCAGGAAACAAATGAACAGGCAACATAATCGATACCGTTTTCAATTCCGAAAAGTATATCCTGCTTATCCTGCTCCGAAAGATAGATCTGTTTTAATACCTTATTAGGAAAGCTCATACTTTTTCTGTCGGAAATAATGCCGCCTGTTATTACCTTGCACACGATATCCGAATTTTCTATTTTTAAAACCTCAAAGGATAAAAGTCCGTTATTTACAAGTATTTTATCCCCGGATTTTAAGTCTTTATTTAAGTTTTTATAGCTAACGGATACCTTATCTTTATCTCCCATAACATCATCGGTGGTAAAAGTGAAAATATCGCCCTCTTTAAGCTCTTCCTTGCCGTTTTCAAAAAGCCCTATTCTATATTCAGGGCCTTTTGTATCAAGCATAATAGCTATAGGCAGATTAAGATCGTCCCTCACTTTTTTAACAGCATTGATCCTTTTTAAATGCTCCTCAAAGGTTCCGTGAGAGAAATTAAGGCGCGCAACATTCATTCCCGCTTCGCACATTTTAATAAGTGTATTTTCATCCGAACAAGACGGACCGATAGTACAAACAATTTTTGTTTTTCTCATAATAAATTCTCCTATATTTTATAAAAAAGGCAGAACAACAGTGTCGTTCTGCCAAAAAATCTCCATTTTAAATCTATAGAGAATTGGTATAAATAGAGCTTTTGCTCTATGACAGACTCCACCGCTTATACCTTTATATTAACCTGTTAAACCGCAAAAAAACATCATTTTCCGGTTTTGATTCAAATTCCGAATAGCTTTTATTCCCCGGATTTATAAATCCTATTTTATAAGACCAAAGCGCGATATTATCGGCTTTAAAATCCGAGCCATATCGCCTGTCGCCTAAAAGAGGCATACCTCTTGAAGCAAACTGCACTCTTATCTGATGAGTTCTTCCCGTATAAAGCTTTATTCTGTAAAGCGAGGCTTTATAACCGCCGGTATCCTCACTTTCGAGCTTTTCAAACTCAAGCGAAGCAGGCTTTGCACCTTTCCTTTCTTTTTTCACCGTATAAGATTTGTTCTTAAAGCGGTCAAAAAATAGGATATCGTTCATTTGTCCTTTTATATCTTCCGTTTCGCCTTTTGCCGCAGCGAGATATTCTTTACAAAAAGAATGCTCGGAAATCTGTTTAGAAAGCTCCGCCGCAGACTCTTTGGTGCTGGCAAATACCATTAATCCGCCGGTCGTTCTGTCGAGTCTATGCACAGGATAAATTTCCTTAGAGGTTTCTTTTTTTAAAAGAGATATCATATCGTCATTTGAATTCCCGCTTGCGGACAACACCCCGTAAGGCTTAACGGCGACAACGACAAAATCATCGAAATAAACTATATTCATATGCTTACAATAAGCAAAGTTGCCATTCCGAAATAAATAGCAAGCGAAATCGCGTCAACAATAGTGGTAATAAACGGGCTTGCCATAACCGCCGGGTCAAACCCGACCTTTTTAGCGAGTATAGGCAAAGTGCAGCCCACAAGCATTGCTACCACGACGGTGCAAAACAGCGTCAGACAGACTACCGCTATCAATAACAGCACGGAGCTTAATTTTGCATTGCCGAAAGTATTTAAAAGCAAATAATCGACCGCAAACAGCTTTACGGCATTAACAACAGCCAAAGCCGCGCTGCAGATAACAGAAACTCTTATTTCTTTCCATATAACCTTTAATAAATCTTTAAATTCTATATCGCCGAGAGAAATAGCGCGGATAACAGTTACCGAAGACTGGCTTCCGCTGTTTCCGCCCGTGTCCATAAGCATAGGGATAAACGCGATAAGAGCCGGAATCGTCGCAAGCTTATTTTCAAAGCTTGAAATAATGGCGCCCGTAAATGTTGCCGAGATCATAAGAAGCATAAGCCAGGGAATTCTTGCCTTAAAGGTATCGATTATTCCCGTTTTAAAATAGCTGTGTTCACTCGGAAGAATAGCCGCCATTTTTTCGATATCCTCGGTGGCCTCGTCCTGCATAACGTCGATAGCGTCGTCGAAAGTAACGATACCGACAAGCCTGTTTTCTTTATCCACCACAGGAATAGCAAGAAGATCGTATTTATTGATCCTTGCGGCGACTTCCTCTTTATCGTCAAGAGTGTTGGCATAAATTATGTTTTCATCCATAATATCGCCGATAACGCACTCTTTTTTATTAAGTAAAAGATCCTTTATCGAAACAATGCCTAAAAGCTTTCTGCTTTTGCTTATAACATAGCAGCTGTAGATCGTTTCACTGTCAAATCCGATCCTGCGGATTCTGTCGAGAGCTTCATCGATCGTCATATCCTTTTTTAGATCGATATACTCGGTAGTCATAATGCTGCCGGCACTGTCGTCAGGATAAGCTAAAAGCTTATTTATCATTCTCCGCCTTGCAGAATCGGTCTGGCGGAGAATTCTTTTTGCAACCGAAGCCGGCATTTCATCGATGATATCAACAGTATCGTCCATAAAAAGCTCGTCCATAACTTCTCGGAGTTCTTTATCACTGAAAGCCTCTATAAGGAGCTGCTGCATATCCGAATCCATTTCAACGAACACTTCGGCCGCAAGCTCTTTCGGAAGAATTCTGAAAATAACGGGAAGATCCTTATCGGGAATTTCTTCGAATATTACAGCAAGGTCGGCAGGGTTGATTTCAGAAAGGAGATTTTTTAGCTGGCTGAATTTTTTTTCTTCGAAAAGCTCAAGAATTTTTTCTTCCAAAAAATCACCCTCTTTTTAATAATAAAACCTTGCTAATATAACGCGGTATTCAAACAAAATGCTTAAGAATTGCACTTCGCTTTACATCCCGTGTTATATTAACAAGCATCCATTTAATATTATACTTTATATAGAAAAAAAGTCAATAAAATAAATGTTAAATTATTTTAAATCTTAATATTTATAAGATGAGCGATCGAGGGTATACTCTCGCCTTGTAAAGTTGAAGTAGGAGAAAGCAATGCGCCTGTTGAAACAAACAGAATATTTTTAAGCGAGCCTTCCTCCATTTTATGAAGAATATAGGAATTAAGCACCGCCGCAGAGCAGCCGCACCCGGAAGCTCCAGCGTGAACATCCTGTGAAACTCTGTCAAAAAGTATAAGTCCGCAATCTGAATGCCTGCACCTTAAATCGATATTTTCTTTTTCAAGCAGCTCATATAAAAGATCCGAGCCGACCTGCCCTAAGTCCCCTGTAAAAATAAGATCGTAATCATCAGGCTTTGAAGAAGTATCCTTTAAAAACGCTTTTATGGTGTCTGCCGCGGCAGGCGCCATTGCGGCTCCCATATTATTCGCGTCTTTTACTCCGAGATCGACTATTTTTCCTATGGTGGAATAAGCAATATAAGGCTTATTTTCTTCTTTTCCTAAAATGCTTGCACCTGCGGCAGTAGCAGTCCACTGAGAAGTAGGCGTTCTCTGTGAGCCGTATTCAAGAGGAAACCTGTATTGCCGCTCGGCTGTGCAAAAGTGCGAAGAAGTAACAGCGGCGGTATGCTCTGCAGCTCCGCTTTCTATAAACACTGCCGCTGCTGAAAGCGCCAAGGTCATAGTGGAGCAGGCACCGTAAAGCCCGATAAAAGGAATCTGCATATTCCTTATAGAAAACGAACTGCCTATGCACTGATTAAGAAGATCGCCCGCAAAAATATAATCCATATCATTTTCGGATAATCCGCATTTTTTTAAAGCTGTTTCCACAGCTATTTTCTGCATTCTGCTCTCTGCTTTTTCATAAGTTTCTTCCGCAAATCGGCAGTCGTCAAAAAAAGCGTCAAATTCTTCTCCTAACGGACCTTCTTTTTCTTTTTTACCTACAACCGAGCCGTAACCTATTATGCTCGGTCCGTTTTCAAACATCAGGGTTCTATTACCTATTCTTTTAATCATAAAAATATCACCGGATATAGTATTATCCTATATCCGGTGAATATTCCGTTTTATCTTATTTCGGTTACCTTGTATCCTGCTGATTCGACGCAGTTTATTATCGAACTATCATCAATTTCCGCCTTACAAACGATCTCTGCTTTGTTAGTCTTGTGATCAACGCTCACCGATTCAACTCCGCCGAGTTTTGAAAGAGCTTCTTTCACTCTCGCTTCGCAGTGACCGCACTGCATTCCCGAGATCATAACAGTTTTTTTCATAGCATTCACCTCTTTTGATTTAAAGGGTTTAAAGGTATTGATCCTAAGCGCATTTGTTACAACGCAAAAGCTTGAAAGCGACATTGCCGCCGCCGCAAACATCGGGTTTAAATTAAACCCGAAAAGTCCCGCGGCTAAAGGAATACCGATAATGTTATAAATAAATGCCCAGAAAAGATTTTCTTTGATATTTAAAAGAGTTTTTCTGCCGAGTGCTACGGCATTTACAGCGTCAAGTATGCTGTTTTTGATAAGAACAACATCGGCAACATCTATCGCTATATCCTTGCCTGCTCCTATCGCGATACCGAGATCGGCAGTGGCGAGCGCGGGAGCGTCGTTTATTCCGTCGCCAACCATTGCGACTCTGCCGCCTTGCTTATATTCCGCTACGACATTTGCTTTCTCATTAGGCAAAACATCCGAAACGACTTTATCGATTCCCACCTGTTTTGCAATAGCCGAAGCAGATCTTGCATTATCACCCGTGAGCATAACTGTTTTGATACCCATTTCGCGGAATTTTTTAACAGCCTGAGCACTGTCGGGTTTAACCGTGTCCGCTATAGCGATATAGCCGAGCAGGGTTTTATCGGAAACGAAAAATACGGGAGTAGCGCCATTATCGGCGTCTGCCGCTGATTTTTCTATAATATCGTTTGAAATATCGCATAATTTTTGAGCTGATCTAAGGTTTCCGGCAAAAATACTTTTTTCTTTATAAATACCGAAAACTCCTACTCCCGGCTCTTCTTTAAAATCTTTAACTTCTTCCGATTTTAAACCTTTAGATGAAAAATACCCGCTTACAGCCGCCGCCAAAGGATGCGAACTGCAGCTTTCGAGCGAAAAAGCGATTTTTGAAAAGGTGTCGGCGTCGATATTATCGGCGGCAACAAAATTTATAACAGACGGTTTACCTGTTGTAACAGTACCCGTTTTATCCAGTATAACTGTTTTTATTTTGCCCGACATTTCTATAGCCGACGCGTTTTTATAGAGAATTCCGTTTTTAGCGCCTACTCCGCTCGATACCATTATTGCAACAGGTGTGGCAAGACCGAGCGCGCAGGGGCAGCTTATAACTATAACAGCTATGCAGTGCGAAAGCGCCGTCGAAACTTCTGCGCCTATTATCAGCCATACAGCCAAAGTGATAATTGCAATTCCTAAAACCACAGGAACGAAAATTCCCGAAACCTTATCCGCAATCCTTGCAATAGGAGCTTTTGAAGAGGAAGCCTCGTTTACAGTTTTGATTATCTGCGAAAATACCGTGTCTTCTCCGACCGCCTCGGCTTTGAATTTTATTATTCCGGAAAGATTGAGCGTCGCACCGGTGACTTTATCCCCGACGGTTTTATCAACAGGCAGACTCTCCCCCGTAACGGCGGATTCATCGGCAGAACAGGTTCCGCTGATTATCTCGCCGTCGACTGCGAAGCTTTCTCCGGGCTTTGTGACAATAATATCGCCTGCTTTTATTTCCGAAACGGATACCGTTTTTTCTTCGCCGTCTTTAATCACGGTGGCGGTTTTGGGAGCGAAATTCATAAGCCTGTTAAGCTCTGACGTGGTCTTGCCTTTTGAATACGCCTCTAACATTTTTCCGACCGTGATAAGAGTTAATATCATAGCTGCGGATTCAAAATACAGGCCGTGAAGATCTTTATGCATAATATTTCCGTTTATAATCATTTTAACGGAAATTACCGTGCTGTAAATAAATGCTGTGCCCGATCCTATCGCTACAAGAGAATCCATATTCGGCGACAGCTTAAAGAGATTTTTAAATCCGCTTATAAAGAAGTTGCGGTTTATTATCATAATTATAACCGTCAAAACAAATTCTATCGCCGCTACCGACCAAAGATTATTACTGATAACCGAAGGGACAGGAAAATCCCACATTATATATCCCATAGAGATATACATAAGAAGAATTAAGAAACAAACCGAATAAACGAGCCTTTTTTTAAGCTCTGAAAATTTGTTTCCTTTGCCTAAAGAATCGAATTCGTTGTAAATTTCCGCACCGTATCCTGCTTTTTTTACGGCATTAATAATCTCCTCATCAGAGGCTGTGCCTACAGTTGTCATTGTGTTCGTAAGCAGATTTACTTCACAGTTTTCAATACCGCTTAAATTTGAAACCGCTTTTTGAACCCTCGCACTGCAAGCCGCACAGCTCATACCCGTTATTCTGAATTTTTTCAAAATTCCACCAAACTTTATATAAAATTAATTTTTTATCTTGAACTTGATTCCGTTTTGCTCACAGTATCTGAAGAAGACGATTCTTCCGAAGAAGAAACCTCTGATGAACTCGAAGAAGAGTTTTCAGAAGAAGACGACTGCTCCGAAGAGGAGCTTGAAGCACTGGAAGCAGAAACAGAATCAGAAGAGCTTTCCTTGCTCGAAGTATCCTCTGTTTTTGCAGAACTGTGCTGACCGTTACATTTAGCGGTTGGCACATAACCGGGAACATAATAGCCCTTTACTCTCTGACAGCCTGCTCCGCTTAAATATCCTGTATAAGGACAATAAAATTCTTCCACAACTTCCTCATCATATTCAAAATCTTTTTTTTCAAGATCCTTGTGGACCTTTGTCATAACATCTTTCCAGATGTTCGCCGCGGAATTTGAGTTGTTTACATATTCTTTCTTATCAAATCCAAACCAAACGGAGCCTATATAATAAGGCGATCCAGCAACCATCCAAAGGTCGTTCTGCTCACTTGTAGTACCTGTTTTTGCATAGGCTTTCATTTTTGAAAATCCCGCAATGGAAGTACCTGTACCGCGCCTGCCGTAAACAACGTTTTGCAAAAGCCTGTTCATAACAGTGGCAGAGGTGGATTTGATGATCTGCGTTCCGCTGCTGTCGTCTTTTAAAATTGTTTCGTTATTTCCTGCTTTTACAACTTTATAGTAGGTTTTCGGCTGATGATATTTTCCGCCGTTACCGAAAACAGCGTACGCTGCCGCCGACTGCACCGTCGTAATTCCCCTGCTGCAGCCGCCGAGAGCCAAAGACGACAAATTCTTATCTTCTTTATTAAGATGGGTAAGATGATATTTTTCCCTTAAAAAATTAAATGATGTGTCAATTCCGAGCTGATCGCGCAAAAGCCAGCACGGAATAGTATTGACAGAATGCTCTAGCGCGTCTTTCACAGTCATTTTGCCCGCATAATAGCCATACCATTCTTTAGGGCCTTTTTTGCCGTTTCCGTAATAATTATCAAGCGGAGTGTCGGTATAAATAGAAGAATAATTTATAGTACCCTTATCTATAAGCTGACTGTAAACGCCGAGGGGTTTCATAGTCGATCCCGGCTGACGCGGAGAAGTGGCAAAATTTATTCCCCTGTTTATTGTCTTTTTGCCCGTGCCGCCGACAAGACCAACTATATGTCCCGAATAATCCATAATAGTCATAGCGCTTTCAACGTGCTTGCTTTTATTCAGCTTTGACCTTTGAGAAAAGTATTTATTTACATTGCCGTAAACATCTTCCATAATATCCTGAACATGGGTATTAAGGCTTGAATATATCTTATAACCGCCGTTATAAAGCATTGAAGACGCGGTTTCCATGCTGCATTTATACTTTTCGGCAAACTCTTCAATAATCTGATCGATAAGCGTATCGACAAAATAATTATTAATCGGAATTTCAAAATTGCTTTCCTGCGATTTATCGATAACTATATCCTTATCGTAATTATCGCCGTATTCCTGCATTGTTATTTTGCCGAGCTCAAGCATTTTTTTAAGAACATTAAGCCGTCTTTCCTTGTTTTTTTCGGGATACCTGTCAGGATTATAAAGTGATGGATTTTTAGTTATTGCGGCAAGAGCCGCGCACTCAACCAGACTAAGCTCGCTTACATCCTTATTGAAATAATAATTTGAGGCAACCTGCACTCCGCAAATATCGCTTCCGAGCGAAATAGTGTTAAGATATGCTTCTAAAATTTCATCTTTGCTGAGCATTTTTTCGATACTTAAAGCTCTTGTTATTTCCCTTAATTTTCTTGTTGCACTTTTTTCCTTATCATTGGTCAAATTTTTTATAAGCTGCTGAGTTATCGTGGAGCCGCCCTGGCGCGTCGAATAAAGCTCAACTCCGGGTATAGAGTTTAAAAAAGCGCCTGTGGTCCTTTTCCAGTCAACTCCCGTGTGGGTATAAAAGCGCTCGTCTTCAATAGAAACAAAAGCGTCAATAAGGTTTTGCGGAACATTTTCTATCGGCACCCAAATTCGGTTTTCATTGCCGTGCAAGCGCTGATATTCCTGCCATTTCCCGTTTTTGTCTTTCACATATATAATGGAAGTCATATTGATCTCGAGATTTTTTATATTTTCAACGATATCGCTGCTGTTAAACGGGTCAAGCTTAGATGTGCTTTTCCCCTTTCCCGCTATAGTAAACATAAGCATTACAGACGATACTAAAAGCAACGCCGACATCACTATACAGGAAAATTTAAAAAATCGCTTCAAGAATTTATCCTCCGAAAATTTTGATTTTGTTTAACCCTGCCCATTATAGCACCTTTTTAAAGAATTATCAATTTTTTTAAAAAAAATTCACAATTTTGTTATAATTTCAGTCTAAAATCTTATAAAAGGATTGGAGGAAATTATGCTCAACCTTATAAATATAGTTAAAAATTACGATGTCGGCGGTCAAAAGGTCACCGCTCTAAAGGGAATTGATATCGAATTTCGGAAAAACGAATTTGTTTCTATCCTCGGCCCGTCAGGCTGCGGAAAAACCACTCTGCTCAATATTATCGGCGGACTTGACAGATATTCAAGCGGCGATCTTATCATCAGCGGAAAATCCACAAAAGAATATAAGGACTCCGATTGGGATACTTACAGAAATCACACTATAGGCTTTGTTTTTCAAAGCTATAATCTTATTCCCCACCAAAGCGTTTTGTCAAATGTTGAGCTTGCACTCACTCTTTCGGGCGTAAGAAAATCCGAGCGCAAAAAGCGCGCGCAGGAGGCGCTTATTAAAGTGGGACTCGGCGATCAGCTTGATAAAAAGCCAAATCAGATGTCGGGCGGTCAGATGCAGAGAGTAGCCATTGCAAGAGCGCTTGTTAATAATCCTGAAATTCTACTTGCCGATGAGCCTACAGGCGCGCTTGACAGTGAAACAAGCGTTCAGATAATGGATATTTTAAAAGAAGTCGCAAAAGACAGGCTCGTTATAATGGTTACCCATAACCCTGAACTTGCCGAAAAATATTCAACAAGAATTATAAAGCTTTTTGACGGAAAAGTGGTCGGCGACTCCGATCCAATAAAAGAAGAAATTATCGAAGAAAAGGATAATAAAAAGCAGAAAAAGCCGTCAATGTCCGTTTTCACCGCGCTTTCGCTCTCAATTAATAACTTGTTTACTAAAAAGGCGCGCACTATCCTTACCTCTTTTGCAGGCTCTATCGGAATTATCGGTATTGCACTGATCTTATCACTGTCAAGCGGAGTTCAGATATATATTAACCGCGTTGAAGAAGATACTCTTTCAAGCTATCCTATTTCTATAGAGCAGACCGGCACCGATATAAGCGAACTTGCTCAATCGCTTATGGGCGATAATAAATCGGATATCAAAAAGCAAAACGGCAAGATCTATTCTAACGATATAATGGGCGATATGATTACCTCGATGGTAAACGGAACGAGCAATAACGACCTCGCCGCATTTAAAAAGTTTGCCGAAAGCGGAAAAAGCGACTTAAAAGATTACACTTCGGATATAAAATACGGTTATTCGACCGTTATGAATATCTATACCGAAAGCGGCTATAAAGTAAATCCGTCCACAGTTTTTGAAGATCTCGGCTTTAAGCCCGAAACAACGCAGACCTCTCATTCTTCAATGAACGGATTTTATAATTCAAATGTCTGGAAAGAGCTTATCGATAACGACGAGCTTATGGACAGACAGTATGAAGTGATAACCGGAAGAAAGCCGAAAAATTATGATGAAGCGGTCGTAATAGTAGACGAAAACGATCAGATAAGCGATTACACTCTTTATACTTTAGGCTTAAAAGACTCCTCCGAGCTTAAAGAAATTCTTAAAAACGCTATGGAGGGCAAAACTCAAAAGGTAAAAAAACAAAAAACCACTTCTTATACCTATGATGAAATTTTATCCCTAAAATTCAAGCTTCTTTTAAATACCGATTATTATTCCAAAAATCCCGACGGCACTTATTCGGACAATTCTTCCGATGAACTTTATATTTTAGATAAACTTAAAAATTCGCAGGAAATAAAGCTAGTCGGAATTCTGCGCTCAAAGAGTAAATCGGCGGCGCAGTCAAGCGGAAGCACCGTAGGATATTTAAGTTCTCTTACAGAGCATTTAATAAATGAGATAAACGATACCGAGATCGTCAAGGCACAAAAGGAAAATAAACAGACCGATATTTTCACAGGTATGCAGTTTCCTAAGTCAGACGGTTACACAATGGAAGAATTAAACGCGTATATCGCAACTCTCCCCGCCGATCAGCAGGCGCAGTTTACAGGATATATCACGCAGTTAAAAGCGCAGGGCCAGACCGACAGTCAGATAGTAGATAAGTTTTCTTCTTATCTTGCGCAGGCTTTCAGCGGCTCGTCTTATGACGAAAATATGGCAAAGCTCGGCGTTTCGGATATCGACTCTCCCTCAACGATTAATATTTACCCTAAGGATTTTGAGTCAAAGGAAAAAATCAGCGATATTATAAGTGATTATAATAAATCGGTCAAAGAATCCGAGCAGATAACCTACACCGATTATATCGGACTTCTTCTTTCCTCTGTAACCAAAATAATTAACGCTATAAGTTATGTTTTGATCGCATTTGTAAGCATTTCGCTTGTTGTTTCTTCAATAATGATAGGAATTATAACCTATATTTCAGTGCTTGAAAGAACAAAGGAAATCGGAATCTTACGCGCAATGGGCGCCTCAAAGCATGATGTTTCAAGAGTATTCAATGCCGAAACTTTAATCGAGGGCTTCACCTCAGGAATTTTAGGAATAGGCATTACACTGCTTTTGCTGATCCCGATAAACGCTGTTATAAGGCACCTTACAAATATAGAGGAACTCGCGGCAATTCTCCCTGCTCAGGGCGCGATAATCTTAATTTTGATAAGTATGTTCTTAACCTTTATAGCTGGACTTATCCCGTCAAGAATGGCTGCTAAGCGCGATC
Organism: uncultured Oscillospiraceae bacterium; assembly: GCA_900547095.1. Lineage (GTDB taxonomy): Bacteria > Bacillota > Clostridia > Oscillospirales > Acutalibacteraceae > UBA737. Next base: position 27,940 of record URFG01000002.1, on the reverse strand, counting down.
CCGTAACAGCTTTGAGAAGTGAATAAAAATAAAGGGTTTCCATATTTAATGGAAACCCTTTATTTTATTCAGTTTTAGTTTCTTCGGTTTTTTCGGGCTGAGGAGCGTCTAGCAGTTCTCCGCCGTGGGTTGTGCATGCCTCGGGGGAATTATTATCCGTATAATATCCTATATCCTTTGAGGGGCAGGCATTCGTTGCGAGCAAGCCGGTGGAAGTGCAGTAATAGCGCTTATGAACATAGGTGCTGTCCGTAAATTCCTTAGGCTCGAGGCCCTCGTGTACTTTTTGCATTACCGCTCCCCACATTCTCAGAGCTATCGTGCTTGTGGATATGCCCTGCTGCTGATCGTAACCGCACCAGCATGAGGCGACATAATAAGGCGTTCCGCCGACAAACCAAAGGTCGTTCTGATCATTGGTAGTACCTGTTTTTGCGTAAAATTTCATATTCTTGATATAATTCTTCGCCTGCGCGCCCGTTCCCTGCGCGCCGTAAACGACATTCTGAAGAAGCTTATTCATAATCGTTGCGGTATCTTCGCCGATCGCAACGGTGGGCTTAACTTTCTTTTCGAGGATCACTTCGCCGTACTGATCGCAGACCTTAGTATAAAAAGTCGGTTTATAATAAAGTCCCTTATTTCCGAACACGGCAAATGCCGCGGCGGACTCATAGGTATTTATACCGCCGTTTGTACCGCCCATTCCGAGAGGTGATAAGTTTATATCATCGGGGGCATTTAGCGTTGTAATACCGAGCTTTTGCGTGAGGAAATCATAGCACACCTGCGGAGTAAGCTTATTTACGAGATATACAGGTATTGTATTCATTGATCTTTCAAGCGCAAATTTAACGGTGGTTTTGCCACTGTAATAATTATACCAGTTTTTAGGAGTCCACCCGTTGTTATAAACGGTCGATTTATCTTCAAGCATTGTAGAATAGGTTATAAGACCGTTTTCCAAAGCGGGAGCGTACGCCGCTATCGGCTTCATTGTAGAGCCAGGCTGGCGCTTGGCGTCGGTCGCGCGGTTAAGGCCTTTACTGCCGAGGTTAGTGGTTTTCTTGCCGATACCGCCCGAAAGACCTACGACATTACCTTTATAATCTATGATCGTAAAAGAGCCCTGCAAGGTCTGTCCGTCTTTTCCCTTTAATGCATAAGAGGTATCTGTGAATACGCTGTCGATACTATTTTGGATACGCATATCAAGGTTTGAATAGACCTTATATCCGCCGTTATAAAATTTAGTTGTAGCCTCTTCAACGGTGCAGTCAAGCTCTTTAGAAAGATCTTTTGCAATTTCTCTTATAAGCGCCTCAACATAATATGAATTTACATCGGATTCGCTTATAGCCTCTTTAGAGGCAACTATTTTAACTTCTTCCTTAAGCGCCTCTTTATATTCTTTCTCGGTTATATAGTCCTGCTTAAGCATTTCTTTAAGCACGACTTCCCTGCGCTGCTTATTATTCTCGGGATTATCGTCGGGCGAATAAGCGGAGGGGCTTTTTGTGATAGACGCAAGCGTTGCGCACTCTAAAACAGAAAGATCCTTAACGGATTTTCCGAAATAATAGTTGGAGGCGACCTCTACGCCGTACATTCCGTGGCCGAGCGCAATGGTATTTAAGTAACATTCCATAATAGTTTCCTTGGAATAGGTACTTTCAACATACCTTGCACGCATAATTTCTCTTATTTTTCTGCTGGCGGTCTTTTCCTTATCGCTCATTATATTTTTAACGAGCTGCTGAGTGATAGTCGATCCGCCGTAACTTGTGGAAGAATGGAGCGCCATATTAAGAAAAGCTTTGGTTGTACGCTTCCAGTCAACACCCGGGTGAGAGAAAAAACGCTTGTCCTCTATAGCAACGAAAGCATTAACGAGGTTTTGCGGAATACCCGTATACTCCTTATCCTCCGCCTGAGCGGATTCCTGGTTATAAGGCACCCAAATTCTATTAAACTCGCCGTGCAGGCGCTGATATTCCTGCCAATTCCCGCTTTCGCCTTTAGCAAAAACGGTGGTAGTGAAATTCAGCTTCAGATCGTTGAGGTCCTGGTCAATCTTACCGTCAACCGTGGTAAATACATAAGCAACAAATCCGCCTATTAAAAGGCTGACCGAAATAACCGCTATCAGACAAACGGTGATGACGGTTTTAATTATTTCTTTTTTTGATTTCTTCTTAAAGAAATTGAATTTACCTTTTTTCTCAGGCTCCGGTTCTTCTGTAGAAAAGCTGTTGAGATCAAGAGATTTATTTTCATTATTATTCTCTTCTCCGAAAGAGCTGTAGCTGAAAAAATCCTTATCGCTCATTTAATTAAATACTCCTTTAAAAAAGATACACGATTAGTGTACCATATTTTTCTTATATTGTCCAGTGTATAAACTTTTTAAAAATTGTGCAAAATAAATTCGGTGATAAAAATGGTTGGTAAAAAGTTTTATTTTTTATTTGTAACAATAGTTATGATTGCCTTTTTTTCTCTTTCCTGCGCTATTTTGCTTGAAAAAGAAAACAAGATAGATCAAAAAAAGTATGTTTTAAAGGAAATCGGCAATAAAGTTGTGCTTACGGAAAACGAAAAAGTGATCCTTACCTATAACGAAATAGTTTTTGACACTCTCCCTTTAAAGGACAGAGCCGATCTTGAAAACGGTATCAGTATAAAAAATCCCGAAGAGGCTGAAAAATTCATAGAAAATTACGACGGATAATAATAAACACTTGAAAGAATTAAAAAAATTCCTTATAATATATAAATGTAATATATTATAAGGAGTAATCGGAATTGGAAAACAATGCTTCCGGAGCCGGAGTAAAACTCGGCGGACTTTTTAACACTACGGATATAAAAATTCTTATATGCTATCTTCTTGCTACTATCAACGAGCCGATACCCGCGAATATGCTTGCAAATCTTCTGCATTACGAGGGAATTGCAAACGCCTTTGAAGTGAGCGACGCTATAGTAACGCTTGCAAGAAACGGACAGATCGAGCAGTACGACGAAAAAGAAGATACATATATAATAACGGAGTCCGGCAAAAACACCGCCGAAACCTTAAAGACCTCGATTTCTTATTCGGTAAAAGACAGGGCTTATGCAGCGGCTATCAAAATGCTTTCAAGATTTAAAAACGCAAAAGACACAAGCTTTGAGCTTAAAAAAGAAAACGGAAAATTATATTATACCTGCTCGATTTTAGACAGGAATATTCCCTTTTTCTCCGTAACTTTACAGATAACCGATGAGGATCAGGCAAAGATAATCAAAGAGAAATTTTTAGACGATCCCGCTAAGATCTATTCCCTTTTTATAGACAACATAACGGAATAAAAAAAGAGCTGAAATTAAGCTCTTTTTTATTTATATTACTCTTGCTTTTATTACGCCGTCGATCTCTTCAAGCTTTTCAATGATGTGATCAGCGTCAACATCCGAAACATCGACCATTGTATAAGCATAATCGCCGCGCGATTTATTAAGCATATTTTCAATGTTTATATTATTTGTAGCAACGATTCCGGTGATTGAAGTTATCATATTCGGAATGTTTTTATGAATAACGCATATTCTGTACTTTCCGCTGCGGGGAAGAGTGATCTCGGGAAGATTTACGGAATTTGTTATATTTCCGTTTTCAATATAATCAATCAGCTCGCTTGCCGCCATCTGCGCACAGTTATCTTCCGATTCGGGAGTGGAAGCGCCGAGGTGCGGAATTGCCACAACACCGTCAACCCCCAAAAGATCGTCTGACGGGAAATCGGTAACATAAGAAGCAATCTTGCCCGACTGCAGAGCCGCTATAACATCAGCTGAATTTACAAGACCGCCGCGTGCGAAGTTCATTATTCTCACGCCGTCTTTCATCTTAGCAATAGCGTCTGCATTTATGAGGTTTTTGGTGGAATCCGTGAGCGGAACGTGAAGTGTGATATAATCGCACTTTTCGAAAATATCCTTTATATCATAAATATGGACTGCATTATGAGTAAGATTCCAGGCTGAATTTACAGAAAGATAAGGATCGTAACCGTAAACCTTCATTCCGAGGTGATTTGCGGCGTTTGCTACCAAAACGCCTATCGCACCAAGACCGATAACGCCGAGTTTTTTGCCTTTAAGCTCGGGGCCTGTGAAAGCGCTCTTGCCTTTTTCAACAAGCTTAGAAACATTTTCGCCCTCGCCTTTTAAGGTTTTAGCCCACTCAATAGCCGAAATAACTCTTCTTGATCCGATAAGCATTCCTACGATCACAAGCTCTTTAACAGCGTTTGCATTGGCTCCCGGAGTATTGAATACTACTATTCCTTTACTTGTGCAGTCATCTATAGGAATATTGTTCGTTCCGGCACCCGCTCTTGCGATTGCGAGAAGAGATTTCGGAAACTGTGTATCGTGCAAAGACGCGGATCTTACAATTGCGCCGTCGGCATTTTCCACCTCGTCGCCTATAGTATATTTATCGTCAAATACTTCAAGACCGGACTTTGATATCTTATTATAGGTTTTAATTTTATACATTACGCATTTTCCTCTTCAAATTTTTTCATAAATGCAACTAATTTCTCTACGCCCTCTTTAGGCATTGCATTATAAATGGAGGCTCTCATACCGCCGACAGATCTGTGGCCCTTGATATTAACAAATCCGTTTTCCTTAGCCGCCGCGATAAATTTCGCGTCAAGCTCGTCGCTGCCCGTAACAAAAGGAACATTCATTAATGAGCGGTCCTCTTTAACGACTGTGCCCTTAAAGAGCTTGCTAGAATCGAGGAAATCATAAAGAATTTTTGCTTTTTCCTCATTTCTCTTTTTCATTACTTCAAGACCGCCGAGCTTCTTAAGCCATTTGAAAACAAGACCTGCTATATATATATTGTAGCAAGGAGGAGTATTGAAAAGAGAAGCGCTTTCAGCGTGAGTTGCATAATTAAGCATTGTGGGAGTGATATCCATAGCATTGCCGATAAGATCCTTGCGGATAATAACTATCGTAACGCCTGCCGGAGCGACATTCTTCTGGGCGCCTGCGTATAAAACGCCGAATTTTCTAACATCAATAGGCTCTGATAAAATGCAGCTTGAAATATCCGCGATCAGCGGAACATCACCGGTATCGGGGATATAATTGTACTTCGTTCCGTAAATAGTATTATTAAAGCAAATATGGACATAGTCCGCATCCTTATCAAATTCCTCGGCTTTTACCTTTGGGATATAAGAAAAGGTCTTATCTTTTGAAGACGCAACTATTCTTGCCTCGCCATACCTTGCAGCCTCTTTATAGGCTTTGTTTGCCCACTGACCTGTGATGATATAATCAGCCTTATGATTTTTATTCATAAGATTTAGCGGAACCATTGCAAACTGCGTGGAAGCGCCGCCCTGGAGGAAAAGCACCTCATAATTGTCGGGAATATTCATAAGCTCTCTTAAATCTTTTTCGGCAGTTTTTATTATCTCGTCATATTCCTTTGATCTGTGTGACATTTCCATAACCGACTGACCGGTTTTACCATATTCCAACATTTCATCCGCCGCTGTTTTCAAAACCTCTTCTGGAAGCATTGAGGGACCAGCGCTGAAATTATAAACTCTTGACATTAAAATTACCTCCGAAGTAAATTGTAGTTTAATAACATTATATTTGCGTATATATTTAAAGTCAATAAGTTCGTTATGTTTTTAACAATATTTTTAAAAATATTTTGTTGTTTTATTTAAAGTTTGTTAAATTATTGTCAATATCGGGATTTATCTTAAGAAGTTTAATTTTTTCCTTATAATCCGGCATATATTTTTCGATCAATTTATAAAACCTTTTAGAATGATTATGTTCCTTTATATGCGCGAGTTCGTGGACTATTACATAATCCACCGCTTCTTTCGGATAAAGCATTAATAAATATGAAAAGCACAGCCTGTTATCCCCCGAGCAGGAACCAAACCTCGTTTTAGCCGAGGTTATTTTTATGCTTTTAGGATAGAGATCCATAATTTCCGAAAATTCTTTTGTTCTTTTTTTTATATAATTATCGGCGCTCGATTTAAGAAAAGCTATCTCTTCATCGGTAAATTCAAAGAGTTCCCTTTTCTTCACGGCGGATTCATAGTGCTTTGATATCCAATCATAATGTTCCGCAACAAATTTATCCGCCTCTTTTTTCGCCGCATAAAAAGGAATTCTTACTATTACCTCGGCTTTTGAGTTTACCTCTATAGCCATTGTTTTTCTTTTTGATCTGATAAACTTAATATTCATATTAGATATTATATCACGAATAATTCGTTTGTAAATAAACACAATAATAATAATTAAATTAGATCGGAGAAATGAAAAGTGTTCACAGCTTTGATAAGGACCTTGCTTTTTTATCTTGTTATAACCGTGGCAATAAGACTTATGGGAAAAAGGCAGATAGGTGATATGCAGCCGAATGAGCTTGTTGTGACCTTGCTTATATCAGAGCTTGCCGCAATTCCTCTTCAGGATCTCAATCAGCCTATTCTTTCGGGCATAACCGCAATTCTGTTTCTTGTTATAATAGAAATTCTCATTTCTATAGCTTCTCTTAAAAGCTTTTTTATGAGAAAGCTTTTAAACGGAAAATCCGTTGTGATAATCAAAAACGGTTCGATAGATCAGAAGGCTATGCAAAATGTCAGAATGACCGTGCTTGACCTCGTGGAGTTATTGAGAGGTCAGGATGTTTTCGATATTTCGCAGGTTGCATTCGCAGTGCTCGAAGTAAACGGCGAATTAAGCGTGCTACTTAAAACCGAAGAACAACCCTACACTAAAAAAGACGCAAATCTCCCTAAAGAAAAAGACGGTCTTCCTCTGCCCGTTATTACCGACGGAAAAATCGTAACGGAATCTTTAAAGGCTCTTGAAATAAGCAATAAAAATATTTCCGACAGGCTTAAAAAGCAAAAGCTAAAGCCCGAAAACGTTTTCCTTATGACTTTGGACAGAAACGGAAACGAAAATATCGTAAAAAAGGAGTTGGGATAATTAATGAAAAGACTTATACCTGCGGCAGTTCTGACAATTATTCTGATAATTCTTTGCGTTTTTTCAAAAACCACCGTTGACAGAGTCGGCAAAGAAACAAACGCAAATATTAAGGAATGCCTTGAATCGATAGAAAACGATAAAAAGGACTCCGAGAAAAAAATCAAAAAGCTTGAAACCGAATGGAAGAAAAATATGAATGTTATGTCGCTGTTTGTAAACCGCGAAAAGCTTGATCAGGTTTCGGGCAATATACAGACCTTAAAAAAATACACCGACTCCCGTGATGAATTTGACGAGGCTTGCGCCAAACTAAAGGTTATAATAGACGATATAATCGAAGAACAATCTTTAAGCTTAATAACTTTCTTTTAAATAAAGCGGAAAGGAATATTTCTTTCCGCTTTTATGCATTTTTAATTGCATATTATGCATTAAGTGCTATTTTATGAATACATATTCAATCGGTTTTCAATGCATTTTATAGGCTTTTTGTGCAATATTTATACTTTCTAAATTGAATAAAACTGCATATTTGTGTAATATTTATTCATATTTATGCTTGACATTCTGCATAATGGGTGCTATAATACAAACATCAAATTTAAACACGCGGTTTTCAAAGGCCGCAAGTCACAATTAAAGAAATGAGGAAACGAAAATGAAAAACTTAAAGAAAATTGCGGCATTAATTTTATCTGCCGCCATCGTAGTCGCTCTTGCAGGTTGCGGAGCAAAAAAAGACTCAGGCAAAAGCTCATCCGACAAAACCGAAACTCTCGTTATGGGAACAAACGCAACATTCCCTCCTTATGAGTATGTTGACGACAACAACAAGATTGTAGGAATTGACGCTGAGATCGCACAGGCTATCGCCGATAAGCTTGGGATGAAGCTTGAAATCAAGGATATGGAATTTGATTCACTTATCCCCGCTGTTAAATCCGATTCTATTGACGTTGTTCTTGCAGGTATGACAGTTACCGATGAGAGAAAGCAGTCGGTTGATTTTTCTGACAGCTATTCAACAGGTGTTCAGGTAATCATCGTTAAAGAAGGCTCTGATATAAAGAGCGCCGATGATCTTAAGGGTAAGAAAATAGGCGTTCAGTCAGGTACTACAGGCGACTCTTACTGCACCACCGACTTCGGTCAGGAAAATGTAAAGCAGTTCTCTAACGGTTCTCTTGCAGTAGCCGCTCTTGCTAACGGTCAGGTAGACTGCGTTGTAATCGATAACGAGCCCGCTAAAAACTATGTTGCAGCAAACACAGGTCTTAAGATACTTGATACAGAGTATGTAACCGAGGATTATGCAATAGCAGTTTCCAAAGACAATCCGGATCTTCTTAAGAAAATCAACACTGCTCTTAAAGAACTTAAAGAAGCAGGCAAGATCAATGAAATCGTCGGCAAATACATAAAAGCTGAATAATTTAAAATCTAACCTTAATATTAAGGGCGGCGGACTGCCGCCCTTATAGTACTATTGTAAAGGAAGTAAAAATGGGAGTATTAAATTTTGCGACTTGGCTGTCAGACGCCCCCTCCTGGATAGGCAAAAGTCCCGAATGGGTCCAGCAGTTGTTATTTCAGCTTTATCAGACATTTGTTTATCAAGACAGGTGGAAGTTTTTTACCGACGGTCTTAAAATCACATTTATTGTAACAATCGGCGCTTTGATATTAGGAATTATATTAGGTCTTATAATCGCTATTATCAGAACAACGCACGACACGGTTTCCTCAAATTCAAATAAAAAGCATATCGGCCTTAATTTTATAAACTGGCTCTGTCAGCTTTATCTTACGGTTATCCGCGGCACACCTATGATGGTTCAGCTCCTTATTATGGGATTTGTAATTATGGTGCCTAAAAGCGATACGGGTATGATACTCTGCGGTATTATAACCCTCGGAATAAACTCCGGCGCTTATGTTGCGGAAATCGCGCGTTCAGGTCTTATGAGCGTAGCGGTAGGTCAGACAGAGGCAGGAAGAAGCTTAGGCTTTAATTATATTCAGACTATGTGGTACATAGTTATTCCCCAGGCTATAAAAAATATCCTCCCTGCCCTCGGAAACGAAATGATCACGCTATTAAAGGACACTTCGCTTGTTTCCGTTATCGCTCTGCGCGATGTTACTAAACAGGCGCAAAATATTGTAAGTAAAACATATCAGGCTTATGTTCCCTATGTAAGTCTTGCAGTGATTTATCTTGTAATAGTTATTATTCTCACAAAACTTCTCGGAATATTCGAAAGGAGGCTGCGTAAGAGTGACCGCTGACAGCAAAGTTTTGATCAAAGTTAAAAACCTTGAAAAATCTTTCGGAGAAATCGAAGTTTTAAAAGGAATAAATACTGATATAAAAAAAGGCGAAGTCGTAGTTGTTATCGGGCCTTCAGGCTCGGGTAAATCGACATTTTTAAGAGCTCTTAATCTTCTCGAAGCGCCCACTGGCGGAAATATCTACTTTGAGGGAACGGATATAACCGATCCTAAAGTAAATATTAATCTTCACAGAAGAAAAATGGGAATGGTTTTTCAGCAGTTTAACCTTTTTCCGCATATGAATATTCTTAAGAATATGAGTATTGCTCCTATTAAGCTTTTAAACCTTTCAAAGGAAGAGGCGGAGAAAAACGCGCTTGAACTCCTCGATAAGGTTGGTCTTAAAGACAGAGCCGAGGCGTATCCCTCACAGCTTTCGGGAGGTCAGAAACAAAGGGTGGCGATAGTCAGAGCGCTTGCGATGAATCCCGACGTAATGCTTTTTGACGAGCCGACTTCCGCTTTGGATCCCGAAATGGTCGGAGAAGTTCTAAGCGTTATGAAAGATCTCGCGAAAAGCGGAATGACAATGGTTATAGTAACCCACGAAATGGGATTTGCAAAAGAAGTAGCCGACAGAGTGTTATTTATCGACGAGGGTGTTATCTGCGAAGAGGGCTCTCCAAAAGAAGTTTTTGAAAATCCCAAAAGCGCAAGACTTAAAGACTTTTTAAGCAAAGTTCTCTAATATCAACATTTATCCCTTGCAGTTTTAACAAACTGCAAGGGATTTTATTTTTATAAGTCCCGGCACTTACATTTCCATAATTTCGTTTTTTCGCTGACAGGTGCGGCATAAAACACCTTTTAAGCGAAAAACCGCGTATTTTTAGCGGTTTTTCAAGAATACGGGGGTGGTATTGGCGGGAATAGAGTGCAGTCAAGAAAATCTCTGATTTTCTTGCGATCGGCATTCCCGACCAAGATCGTGTCAATTTTTTGACACGATCAGTCGTGCAGTTTTAACAAACTGCACGGTTTTTCATATTATATATTGAAGTCTGTCTTCAATATATTTTAGGAGGAAATTTTTAATGGCTGATAACAAAACAAACCTAAACAGCGATGTCGGAAGCTTCAAAGAAGCTGTATGCGTAGATGTCGGCAGAGTCTATGATTCTTGCTGTGACCGGGACTGCCTCGAAGATTTGCGCTGTTTTTTCACCGCCGAAACGCAAACAATTATTAATCAGGCGGTAAGCGTAAGGCTTAAAAAAGCAGAAGTACTTAATGTTTATATCGATGTTGAACCTGTTAATTTCAATAAAGGCTTTTATTCCTGTGACTTAACTTTCTTTTTCCTTATGACTCTTGACTGCTATACCGCACCGAACACCTGCCCCACTGAAGTTCAGGGTATCACTGCATTCGGCAAGAAAGTAATTCTTTTCGGCAGCGAAGGAAATGTTAAGGTTTATTCAAGCTCACTACAGGAATCAAATTCCTGCGATTCGCAGACCATTGGCACATCAAACAATCCAAAATGCGTTGTTCAGTGCGTTGAGCCGGTATCTTTAAGCGCAAGACTCTGCCAGATAAATGATACTTACGACTGCGTAAGATACTTCCCGCAAAGCATTATAAATTATTTCGGCACTCCGCTTGAAACCAATCTCCCGACGGGCACGACCACAGTATATGCCACTCTCGGACTTTTCACTATTGTACAGCTTGTAAGAAACGTTCAGATGCTTATACCTGTTTACGATTTCTGTATTCCCGAAAAGCAGTGCGAGGATTCAACGGATCAGCCCTGCGATATCTTCCGCAAGATCAAATTCCCTACCGACGATTTCTTCCCCCCGAAGACCTGCTCAGGCAAAAGCGGCTGCGGCTGTCAAAGCGGCAACTGACGCCTATAAAACTAAAAAGAGCCCTGCAAAAGCAGGGCTCAAAACATTTTATCACCAGGAGAAAATATGAAATTTTCAAATCCGGATAAAAACCAGGTTTTAATCACTCTTTCCAAAAAAGAATTTTCCGATAGATTTGAAAAAACCGATCTTTCGGATAAAAAAGATATCTTAATCGCCGTAAAAGCGATTTTAAAAAACAAGGCTTTTAAAAAAATAGTTCCCGATCTTTCGGGAAAATTTTTCTTTTCCTTCGGAGAATTAGGAAATAATTATTTTATTCTTCTGCAAAAAAGAACTTTAAAGCCGCGTAAAAATCAAAAAGAATATCTGCTGATTTTTAATAATTTTAAAAATCTTGAATTATTTGTTTTAAATCTTTTTTACAAATGTTCAAGCAGCTCGTTATATAAAATCAAAAATAACTTTTATCTTATTTTTTCTACCGAAACCTCCGCCGACAAAATAATTTGTTTTAGCTCCGAGTTTTGCGGAAAAGCCTTTAAAGATTTAAAGAAAATATCGGCGGTTAAAGAATACGGCACGCTTTTATGTGATGAAAATGCAATAGAAAAGATAAAATTAAAGTGATTTTAAATACTTTACGGTTTTTTCAGTATCTTCCGAAGAAAATATAAAGCTTCCTGCAACCAGAACATTTGCTCCTGCCGAAACTGCCGATTTAGCGGTTTCGGCATTAATTCCGCCGTCAACCTCTAAATCGATATCAAGGTATCTTCTTTTGATTTCTTCTTTAAGAGCACTTAATTTTTCGAGAGCCTCCGGCATAAATTTCTGTCCGCCGAATCCCGGCTCAACTGACATTACAAGCACCATATCGCAAAAATCGAGAAGATCGAATATCTCTTCCGCCTTTGTTGCGGGTTTTATCGTTACACAGGACCTCACGCCTGCTCTTCTTATTCTCTTTAAGGTTTCTTCGTTATCGGAGCCTGCCTCATAATGAAAACTCAAAATATCGGCATATTTTAAGAAATCGTCAAGATACCTATGAGGTCTGTCAATCATCAAATGAATATCAAGCGGAAGATTTGTATGCTGCTTTATGGATTTTATAACAGGCACTCCGAATGAAATATTCGGAACAAACTGTCCGTCCATAACATCAAGATGTACCATATCGACTCCGGATTTTTCAAATTCTTTAAGATACCCGGAAAGCGTTAAAAAATCCGCAGTTAAAACAGACGGTGAAATTTTTATCATATTTATTTCCCTTTCAAATTGTCAGTCGTGCAAATAAATCGTTCGTGAATTCCTGTGCATATAAACGCTCATAACAAGTCCTACTCCGAGATACAAGCATAAAAGCGAAGTGCCTCCCGCGCTGAAAAACGGAAGAGTTATTCCTATTACCGGCAAAATTCCTATACACATTCCTATATTTATGGTAACCTGCGCCAAAAGCATTCCGAAAAAGCCCACGCAGATTATTTTACCGCTTTGCTTTCGGCATATTTTTGCAATATGAACTGTTCTTAAAGCTATAGCGCAAAGCAGAATAAGCACAGCCATACAGCCCAAAAATCCAAGCTGCTCCCCTATGCTTACGAATATAAAATCGTTCTGCCCCTCAGGCACATAACCCACCTTTGTGAGCGTGCCCTTTAAAAGTCCCTGACCGAAAAATCCGCCGTTTGCAAGAGCGCGCCTGCCGTAATACGCCTGAAATGTGGCGCCCTGGATATCGCCCTCGATGTCAAAGAGATTTATGAGTCTTGAACGCTGATCGTCATTCATTATAAAGAAATAAACTATCGGCGAGGATATGAGTGCCGCCGCTCCTGCCGCAAGATAATATTTCCAGGATACACCTGCCGCGCAGAGCATACATAAAACCATTACCGCAAACACAAGCGCTGTACCGTCATCTCCCTGAAAATGAATAAGCAGCACGGGAAAAGCTCCGTGAAGACAAAGTGGGATCAAAACTTTTAATTTATTTATCTCATCTTTTTTAACAGATGAAATATGCTTTGCAAATGTGATAATAAAGCAAATTTTTAAAAGCTCCGACGGCTGAAAAGTGGTGATTCCGAGATTGAGCCAGGCTTTATCGTCAGTTCCCTCGGGAGCAAAGCCGAAGAAAAATGTTAAAATAACGGGTATCACACCGATAACCGCAAATATGTACCATCTTTCGGTAAATCGCTCGAAATCGAAAGATGATATTATAACTGCCGCCGCAAGACCTAACAAAAGCGAAATTCCCTGCACCAAAACAGGTCTTAAAGTTTCAAGATATCTTGTTGCTGAAAATACGGCAAGGCAGCCGTAAGACGACGCAAAAAAGCAAAGCAAAAGCAATACTTTATCGGTTTCGCGGATAAAATCCGCTATCCTTGAAATAAGTTTATTCAATTATTTTATCATTCCTTTGCTTTGAGATTTATCCCTTAAGACACATAAAAACATAATAAATAAGACCGTAAACCACACTTGCATAAGTTCCGAAAAGTATAACAGGGCCTGCAACGGAAAAAATCTTCGTTCCTATCCCTAAAATGTGGCCTTCATTTTTATACTCTATTGCCGGAGATACCACCGCGTTAGAAAACCCAGTTATAGGAACAAGCGTTCCGGCACCGGCAAATTTTGCTATTTTATCAAACACACCGAAACCCGTAAGCACTGCGGCAAAAAATATCAGGATCATAGGCACCGCCGAGCGAACCGTATCTTCTTTAACTCCGAGATTTTTAAGACCTTCGAATATCAACTGACCTATCGTGCAGATAAGTCCGCCCACCAAAAAAGCGGCACAGCAATCCTTTTTCTTGTTTGAAGGCTTTGAAGCCTTTTTTACCATTTCATCATAGCTATTTTTATCGGGAAGCATAATAAAATCTCCTTTTTAGAAGTTTTTATTATTTTAACCCGATTTATTCTATATTATTTATCAACTGAAGAAATCGCTGTTTGACGCGGGATCGTAATTTTTAAGAAAATCTTCCCATTCGCCATCGCTCAAAGTATCGAACTTTTTATTGTATCTTTCATATAAAATTCCCGTGAATTTTTTATATGCTTTTTCTATTCTTATTTTTTCTCTTAAAACTATAACGAACATCCAAACGCTCACCGCAAACACAAGCAAAGCAGGAATAAGATGTTTCCAATAAAAATCCGGATAAAAGCCGATCGATGAAAGACCGCCGTCGTCAAAAAACTTTGAAATCACGATAATTCCTATCGGCATAGAAACAATATTTACCGCAAACCCTGCAATTTTAAGCTTTAAAAAATACAATACAAATCCGAGTACTGCAAAAGCAAAGAAAAACGCAACGGTCTTTTCATAGCTCAAATAGGACTCTAATTTTTCCGAGCTGATATTTCCGCCGTCGGATAAGTGAAAACACATCAAAATCGTGATAACCGCTGAAATAAAAGAATAATACGCAAAGAAAACTATATATAAGATTTTAAGAACTTTGAAAAGCTCCCCGTCGGTATCGGCATAATTCCTGCCGAATTTAAAATCAAGATATTTGATCCTATCCAAAATCTTTGAATTTTTTTCCATTATATCACCGATTATCAGTATAACATATCTTATTTTTCTTGACAAGTATTTTTAAGGCTAATATAATTATACGGGTGATAAAAATGGCGCTTGTAAATATAGTTATGGTCGAGCCTGAAATTCCACAGAACACCGGCAATGTTGCGCGCACCTGTGCCGCAACCGGAGCAAGACTGCATCTCGTAGGTCCTATGGGATTTAAAATTGACGATAAAAAGCTTAAAAGAGCAGGTCTTGATTATTGGCATTTTTTAGACATAACCTATTATGATGATCTTGATGATTTCTTTTCAAAAAACAGCGGAGATTTTTACTTTTTTACAACTAAGGCACTTAAAGCTCATTCGGATATTTCTTATCCCGACGGCTGTTATCTTTTCTTCGGTAAAGAAACAAAAGGACTTCCCGAAAAGCTTTTGCTTAAAAATAAAGAAAATTGCGTGAGAATTCCGATGGCGGGAGATATCCGGAGCTTAAACCTCTCAAATTCCGTTGCAATAGGAGTTTATGAGGTTTTAAGACAGTGGAATTACCCCTCTCTCGAAAATTTCGGAAAACTTCACGAATATAATTGGGAAGACGCCGAATAAATTACAAAATAATATTGAAAAATTTTCAAAATGTGGTAAAATAATATTGTAAGTTTTAAAAGTATCGAAAGGATGTAGAATTTATGAACGCACTCAACAAAAAAACCGTTGACGACATTAATGTCAAAGGACAGAATGTGCTTGTCCGCTGCGATTTTAATGTTCCGCTCAAAAACGGCGTCATTACCGACGAAAACAGAATCATAGCCGCTCTTCCGACTATCAAGAAGCTTATTGCTGACGGCGGAAAGGTTATCCTCTGCTCTCACCTCGGCAAACCGAAGGGCGAGCCTAAGCCCGAGCTTTCTTTAGCACCCGTTGCTAAAAGACTTTCAGAGCTTTTAGGCAAAGAAGTTGTTTTCGCGGCTGATGATAACGTTGTCGGCGAAAATGCCAAAGCGGCTGTCAGCGCTATGAAAGACGGCGACGTTGTTCTTTTACAGAACACCCGTTACCGCATAGAAGAAACCAAGAACGGCGAAGAGTTTTCAAAAGAACTCGGAAGCCTTGCCGATATTTTTGTTAACGACGCATTCGGCACCGCTCACAGAGCCCACTGCTCAACTGTAGGCGTTGTTTCCTATGTAAAAGAAGCTGTTGCCGGTTATCTTATCGGCAAAGAGCTTAAATATCTCGGCAATGCCGTTAACGATCCTGTAAGACCTTTTGTTACCATTCTCGGCGGAGCAAAAGTTGCAGATAAGCTTTCAGTTATTGAAAACCTTTTAAATAAAGCTGATACTCTTATTATCGGCGGCGGTATGGCTTATACATTCTTAGCGGCTAAGGGCTACAGCGTAGGTAAATCCCTTCTCGATACCGAAAAAATCGATTACTGCAAAGATATGCTTAAGAAAGCAGACGAAAAAGGCGTTAAGATTCTTCTGCCTGTTGACTGCACAATAGCAGATCACTTCCCCGATCCTATAGACGGACCTATCGATGTTAAAACTGTTGACGCGGATAAGATCCCTGCTGAATTTGAGGGCCTTGATATCGGACCGAAGACCGCAGAGCTTTTTGCAAACGAAGTTAAGAACGCAAAGACCGTTGTATGGAACGGTCCGATGGGCGTATTCGAAAACCCGACTCTTGCTAAAGGCACAATAGCTGTAGCTAAGAGTCTTGCAGAAACAGATGCCGTTACTATAATCGGCGGCGGAGATTCCGCAGCAGCCGTTAATACTCTCGGATTCGGCGACAAAATGACTCATATTTCTACCGGCGGCGGAGCTTCCCTTGAATTCCTTGAGGGTAAGGAACTTCCCGGAATTGCCGCACTCAACGATAAATAATTTATCAAATCAAGCGGCTTGTTTTAAGCAAGCCGCTCATATTTTTAAAAAGGATTGTGAATAATATGAAAAAAGAATCAAGAGCCGCAGTTATAGCCGGCAACTGGAAAATGAACAAAACTCCCTCTGAAACCACAGCGCTTATTAACGAAATGAAGCCGCTTGTAAAAGACGCTGACTGCAAAGTTGTTCTTTGCGTTCCTTATGTAGATATCGCCGCGGCAGTTGAAGCAGCAAAGGACTCAAATATCGAAATAGGCGCTGAAAATGTTCACTTTAAAGAGAGCGGAGCATACACCGGCGAAGTTTCGGCAAAAATGCTCGTTGAAAGCGGAGTAAAATATGTTGTTGTAGGCCACAGCGAGAGAAGACAGTATTTCGGAGAAACCGATCAGACTGTAAACTTGCGCACCCTTGCCGCTGTAAACGCAGGACTCACCGCTATCGTCTGCGTAGGCGAAACTTTGGAGCAGCGCGAACTTGGATATACAGAAACTCTGCTTAAATTCCAGACTAAAATGGCTCTTACAAACATTTCAAAAGACCAGCTTAAAAATATTATTATAGCTTACGAGCCTGTTTGGGCTATCGGCACCGGCGTTACCGCTACAGCCGACCAGGCAGACGAGGGCAACGGCTATGTTCGCGAGGCCATCGCCGAGGTTTACGGAAAAGACGCCGCCGAAACCGTTACAATTCAGTACGGCGGATCGATGAACGCCAAAAACTGCGACGAGCTTGTTTCAAAAGTTAATGTTGACGGCGGACTTATCGGCGGAGCTTCCCTTAAAGCGGAAGATTTCTCAATAATAGTTAAAGCCGCAAGCAAGTGAGGAATATTTTATGAAAAAACCTGTTGTTTTAACAATTATGGACGGTTTCGGAATCAGTCCCGGAGCCAAAGGCAATGCCATTGAGGCGGCAAATACGCCCAGGCTTGACGAAATATTAAAAAAATGGCCTGTAACCCAGATAGGTGCTTCCGGTCTTGATGTCGGTCTTCCCGACGGACAGATGGGTAACAGCGAAGTTGGCCATACAAATATCGGTGCCGGAAGAATTGTTTATCAGGAGCTTACGAGAATAACCAAGTCTATCTCAGACGGTGATTTCTTCAAAAACGAGGCGTTTTTAAAAGCGGTTGAAAACTGTAAGAAAAACGACAGCGCTCTTCACCTTATGGGTCTTCTTTCAAACGGCGGAGTTCACAGCCACATAGACCACCTTATAGGTCTTCTTAAGCTTGCTAAAATGAACGGTCTTGAGAGAGTTTATATCCACGCTCTGCTTGACGGGCGCGACGTCCCCCCTGCCTCGGCTGTTGAGTTTATCGACGAGATAGCCGCAAAATGCGCCGAGATAGGCTGCGGAAAGCTTGCCACCGTGATGGGAAGATTTTACGGAATGGACAGAGATAACCGTTGGGCAAGGGTTGAAAAAGCTTATGCCGCTTTAGTTTACGGCGAGGGTATTATCACCGAGGACGCCGCGGCGGCAGTTAAAAAATCATATACCGTTAAAGACGAAGAGGGCAAATTTATTACAGACGAATTTGTTATTCCTACCGTTGTAGCGGGAACCGAGAGAATTAAAACCGGTGACAGCGTTATATTCTTTAATTTCCGCCCCGACCGCGCAAGAGAAATAACAAGAACCTTTGTTGACGACGATTTTGCAGGCTTCGAGAGAAAAGGCGGCAGGCAAAAGGTATTTTATGTTTGTATGACTCAGTATGACGCTTCTATGCCGAATGTTGAAGTTGCATTCAAGCCCGAAAGCCTTGAAAACACTTTAGGCGAATTCATTTCGAAAAAAGGCCTTACACAGCTTAGAATTGCCGAAACCGAAAAATACGCTCATGTAACTTTCTTTTTCAACGGCGGCAGAGAAGTCAAATTTGACGGCGAGGACAGAATTCTTGTAAACTCTCCTAAGGTTGCAACCTACGATCTTCAGCCTGAAATGAGCGCAAATGAAGTTTGCGATAAGGTTTGCGGGGCCATTGAAAGCGGAAAATACGATGTTGTTATCCTCAACTTTGCAAACTGCGATATGGTAGGTCACACAGGTATATTTGAGGCGGCTGTAAAGGCTGTTGAAACAGTTGATAACTGCGTCGGAAGAGTTGCAGATTCCACTCTTAAAATGGGCGGAGTTATGCTCCTTACCGCCGATCACGGAAACGCCGACAGAATGATTGATACTGACGGATCACCGTTTACCGCTCATACTACCAATCCTGTTCCTTTTGCTGTAATAGGAAAGGAATGCAAGTTAAGAGAGGGCGGCAGACTTTGCGACATCTCCCCCACTATTATCAAGCTTTTAGGTTTAAATCAGCCTGAAGAAATGACCGGAGTTTCTATTATAGAATAAAGGATAAAGAATAAAAAAACTCACCGCTTTTAAAAGCGGTGAGTTTTTTTATTTTAAGATTTAGTCTTTTATAAATCTCTTTCTTGCTTTATAGGAAGTATGCAGGTCGTGGTGAGCCTTATGGCCTCCGAAACCGTCATACCACTCACTGTAAAGCGTTTTGATAACAGGCGATTCGTGCGACATACGAAGCGGCATTGAAGCATCCTGATCATAAAGAGCTTTTGCTCTTATCGCTTTTAAGTCAACAGTATCTCTGATATACTGCGGCTGGATCGGCTGACCGCCGCCGTTTACACATCCGCCGGGGCAACCCATTATTTCGATAAAGCCCCAGCCGTTAGGATTACCGGCTTTAAGCTGATCCATAACATATTTAGCAGCGGCAGCACCGGATGCTACGGCGAGCTTAAGATCATTTCCGCCGACATTTACTGTGGCTTCCTTAAGGCCCTGAGTTCCTCTTACCGTGTCAAGCTCAACAGGCTCTGTCGCGCCGTTAAGCCAAGCATTCGCAGTTCTGACAGCGGCTTCCATAACTCCGCCGGTTGCACCGAATATAACTGCGGCGCCTGTATCATCGCCGAGAGGATTATCAAATTCTTCATCGGAAAGATAAGCAAAATTAATTCCTGCTCTTTCGATCATTCTACCGAGTTCTCTTGTTGTGATAGCTATATCCACATCGGGGACTCCTGCCGCAGACTGATCTTCGCGGCCTATCTCAAATTTCTTTGCTGTGCAGGGCATTACCGAAACCGAAACGATATCTTTAGGATCGATTCCCTCTTTTTCGGCCCAATAGGTTTTTATAACAGCGCCTGCCATCTGCTGAGGAGATTTGCAGGAAGAAAGATGTTCTAAAAGATCGGGATAATAAAGCTCGCAGAACTTAACCCATCCGGGCGAGCAGGAAGTGATCATCGGCAGAGTGCCTTTATTTTTAATTCTTTCAACAAGCTCGCTTGCCTCTTCAACTATTGTAAGGTCGGCGGCAAAGTCTGTATCGAAAACTTTATTAAAGCCAAGCCTTTTAAGCGCGGCTACCATTTTACCCTCAACATTTGTGCCGATAGGCATATTAAAGCATTCGCCTAGAGTAACTCTGACTGACGGAGCAGTCTGAACGATAACTGTTTTATTAGGATCGGCAAGAGCCTCCCAGATTTTATCGGTATCATCCTTTTCGGTGAGTGCGCCTGTGGGACATACAACGGTGCACTGTCCGCAGGAGATGCAGGGAACCTGTGAAAGCGAAAGATTGAAAGCCTGACCTATATTAGTATCTATTCCGCGGTCGTTAGCTCCTATTACGCTTACAAACTGCTCTTTACAAGCGGCTACACATCTGCGGCAGAGAATACATTTATTATTATCCCTTACAAGGTGCGGAGTTGACTCGTCAATCTCATAGTGCGGCTTAAAGCCCTCAAAAGCGCTTTCTTCAACGCCGTAATCGCGGCAAAGCTTCTGAAGCTCGCAGTTTGTGGACCTGACGCAGGAAAGGCATTTCTTTTCGTGAGTAGAAAGAATAAGCTCAAGAGTTGTTCTTCTTGCTTTCTGAATTTTTTCGGAATTTGTGAGAACTTCCATGCCCTCGCTTACCGGATAAACGCAGGCAGTTACGATTCTGAATCCTCTTCCCTCGTTTGCTTCGACAACGCAGATTCGGCAGGCGCCAATCTCATTTTTTTCTTTCATAAAGCAAAGCGTCGGGATTTCAACTCCGGCTTTGCGCGCGGCCTCCAAAATAGTGGAGCCTTTCGGCACGCTTACATCAATGCCGTTAATTTTAACATTAATCATATCCATAATATTTACGGCTCCTTTCTTAAACCTTGCTTATTGCTTTAAACTTACAGTTGCTCATACATACTCCGCATTTAACGCACTTATCAGGATCGATAGAGTAAGACGGAAGCTTATGACCGGGAGCAATGTAAGAAGTTTTAACGATTGTGGAAGCGGGGCAGTTTCTTGCGCACATTCCGCATCCGATACATTTATCGGGATCGATCTCAAATTTGAGGAGGTTTTTACATACGCCCGCGGGGCACTTTTTATCGACAACGTGAGCAACATACTCATCACGGAAGAACTTGAGCGTTGCAAGCACGGGGTTAGGAGCAGTCTGACCCAGACCGCAGAGAGAATTCTGCTTTATGTAGAGGCAAAGCTCTTCAAGCTTATCGAGGTCTTCAAGAGTTCCTTTTCCGCTTGTTATCTTATCGAGCATTTCGAGAAGTCTTTTAGTTCCGACTCTGCAGGGCGTACATTTTCCGCAAGACTCGTCAACGGTAAATTCAAGGAAGAATTTAGCCATATCGACCATACAGTTATCCTCGTCCATAACAATAAGTCCGCCTGAGCCCATCATACATCCGATCGCGGTGAGGTTATCATAATCAACCTCTGTATCGATAAGGCTTGCAGGAATACATCCGCCCGAAGGTCCGCCTGTCTGAGCGGCTTTGAATTTTTTGCCGTTAGGAATACCGCCGCCGATATCTTCGATAATGTGGCGAAGAGTGGTTCCCATAGGAATTTCAACAAGACCTGTGTGCTTTATTTTGCCGCCTAATGCGAATACCTTTGTACCCTTTGATCTCTCTGTACCCATAGAAGCAAACCAATCTGCTCCGCGGAGAATGATCTGAGGAATATTTGCAAAGGTTTCAACGTTGTTTTCAACTGTCGGAGAATTGTAAAGGCCTTTAACTGCAGGATACGGAGGTCTCGGACGCGGCTCGCCGCGGTTGCCCTCGATAGAGGTCATAAGAGCGGTTTCCTCTCCGCATACGAAAGCTCCGGCACCAAGGCGGATATGAAGATCAAAATCGAAGCCCGAGCCGAATATATCTTTACCTAAAAGACCGTATTCGTGAGCCTGATCGATAGCTATCTGAAGTCTTTTAACAGCTATCGGATATTCAGCTCTGACATATACATAACCCTGTGTTGCGCCGATAGCATAGCCTGCTATTGCCATTGCTTCGATAACGCTGTGCGGATCGCCCTCTAAAACTGAACGGTCCATAAATGCGCCCGGATCGCCCTCGTCGGCATTACATACAACATATTTCTGAGGAGCTTTATTCGGTGCGCAGAGCGACCATTTTCTTCCTGTCGGGAATCCGCCGCCGCCTCTTCCGCGAAGACCGGAATCGGTTACGACCTTAATTACCTCTTCGGGTGTCATTTCAGTTAAGACCTTGCCGAGAGCGGCATAGCCATCCATTGCGATATATTCTTCGATATTTTCAGGATCGATAACGCCGCAGTTACGAAGAACTACGCGGTTTTGCGATTTATAAAACGCAGTGTCGCCGAGAGAAACATTGCCCTCAATTTCATCTGCTGTATTACCTGTGTCATTATAAACAAGGCGCTCAACTATTCTTCCCTTTAAAAGGTGTTCTTCAACGATTTCCTTAGCGTCTTCAGGAGTTACTCTGCTGTAAAAGGTGCCGTCGGGATAAACTATAACAACGGGACCGAGAGCGCAAAGACCGAAACATCCTGTCTGAACGATTTTTACTTCATCGGAAAGTCCGTTTGCCGCGATATTTTCCGCAAACGACTGCTGAATGGCTTTACTGCCCGATGAAGTACATCCCGTTCCGCCGCATATAAGTACGTGTGCACGAATCATTTTTTTACCTCCAATTAAATTTTAGCGTTCGCAATGGTGTATTCGGCTACAACATTGCCGTCTTTGAGGTGTTTAAGCGCAACCTCTTTTGCTTTTTCGGCATTCATTTTAACATAGGTTACCTTTTCTTTTCCTGCTTCGAAAATCTCAACAACAGGCTCAAACTGGCAAATACCGATACATCCTGTCTGAGAAACGGTAACTTTATCCGAAAGACCTAAAGAGTTGACCTCATCGACAAATGCGTTAAGCACAGGGCGCGCGCCGGCGGCTATTCCGCAGGTTGCCATTCCGACTACTACGCGTATCTCTCCCGAGCCCTCGCGAAGAATAACTTTATTCTTCATTTTGTCCTTTATTGCCTGAAGCTCAGCCAATGATTTCATTTGTATCTTCCTTTCTAAAATAGACTGATTAAAATTCGCTGTATTGCTCTAAAAGATAATCTTTTATGAATTTTATGACTTCATACGAATCAAGAGGAATATTTTCAAGTATATTTCTCATTTCTCGCGTGTCAAGTAAAACGGTCTTATCCGCTTTTTTATGTCTTAATAAAAAATCTCTGTCGGGGTGACCCTGTATCAAGGTCACGACTGTTTCCGAAATATTTCCGAGCGGAATAAAATCAATGCTTTCCTTTATAAATTCCGCTGTAACGCAAGTTCCGTGAAGATCATCGGAATTAACCGATTGCTTTGAAATGATTTCGAATTTTCCGCCCGTCTGCTCTGCCTCCATTTTAAAAAACGGAATTCCGAGGCCTACTTTTCTCGTGGTCCTTGTTGTGTAAAACGGATCGGTTACAGACTTTAAAGTTTCCTCGCTCATTCCGCAGCCGTTATCCTTTATCGAAATTATAAGCTTTTCGTCTGTTTCGCTTAAATCGATCTCAATTAAGGAAGCTCCGGCTTTTACCGAATTTTCGGCAATGTCAAGTATGTTTAAAGAAAGTTCTTTCATATTTCACCCCGAAACATCTTAAAAAGCTCTTTTATGACTTCCCCTTCATCACTGCTTTCCGTATTTAAGGCAATTTTATTTTCTTTGTCCTTAAAATCGGTAAGATAATGAGCGTCGGAACTGACTAAGATCTTTTTATCTTCAAGACCGTATTTTTCTTTGTATAAATTAACATTCTCTCCTAAATTAAACTCCGCAAATAAAAATTCCGGATTTTCGGGAAATGCTCCTAAAACGGAGATTATCCCGTTCGCCTGTCTGTCAACATGAGCAGGATAGCAAATCCCCTTAAATTCATTTACAAGTCTTGCTCCGCTGACTAAATCAAGCGTTGTAGCGTTCGGAAGTAAATTTTCTTCCGAAGAAATTAAATTATCATCTTTATCCAAAATAAGCTGATCACCGAAAATTTCGGGTCTGTTTTTTATTTTGACGCGGTGCTTATCCACAGCTCTTGAAAATTCCAAAGCTCCGCTTAAGCTTTCGAACAGACAGATCATGTGGATATCCTCCGAAGTGGTAAGCTCCATTCCGGCTATGGGAATAATTCCGTATTTCCTTGCCGCCTCAAAAAACGCGGGACAATTTAAAACGGAATTATGATCCGTTAAAGCCACAATATCAAGCTCACAAAGCGAAGCCATACCGGCGATATTGTTCGGCGTGTTATCGTTATCCGCACAGGGCGAAAGGCAAGAATGAATATGAAGATCATAATAAAAATCTTTCATAATTTTTTAAATATCTCAATAGCCGTTTCATAAGCCGGAAGAGAAGAAGAAATTATATTTATATTCTTTTCTTTTACGACTTTTATAACATCTTCTTCAAGATTTACATTTTCCGCTAAAACCACGCAGGCAACATCCGCAAGCGACGCAACTGCAGCAACATTTATATTAGACATAATTGTTATCCAGGCGTCGTTTTCCTTTGCTCTGCCCATAACCCAGCTTAAAAGATCGCCGATATAAACTCCGCCGATCTCTCTTTCCGGCTCGCTTAAATTTACCGCTTTAAATGCCGTGCAGTCAATAAGATCTCTAACCGTCATTTTGCTCTTCCCTTTCTCTTGCGGCATAGGCATTTTTTATAAGGCAGTCGTTAAGATCGGCATTTGATTTTGCAACATCTTCCGCAAATGCTCTGCAAGTAGGCGCTCCGCACGAGCCGCAGTCTATCCCGGGCAAAATATCCCTTATCTTCTGAATATCCGCCATCATTCTCATCGACTCCGCCATACTGTCCGATAGCTGAGAAATAGGATGATACTCGGGCAGATCGTCAAACAGATAATATTCGGGAATATATTCAAGCTCTTTTTTCGAGAGATTGTTCTGTGAAACCGGCAGGTATCTTCTCAGCGTCTGAATTCTTGCTTTTGCGATAAACGGATTTTGCATCGTAAGCACTCCGCCGACGCATCCGCCCGTGCAGGCATTTAGCTCTATGAATTCAAGCGGCGGGATATTCCCGTTTTCAATCTGGTCTAGCACGTGTATAACATTATCGATACCGTCAGCTGCGAGATAACTGTCGTTTAATATTGCCGAGGCCTCTCCGCCTGTTCTTGCCCAGCCGAGGCCTATCATCCCCGATTCGGAAAGCGCTTTTATATTGCTGTCGCCGCGCATTTTGCTTATAAGCATAAAGTATATGTCTTTTATCGATACCGCTTCATCAACATAGCTTTTATAATCGGCAAATCCGTTTTTTATGTAGCTGATTTTAGCGGGACAAGGAGAAATAAAACATACTCCTATATCATCTTCAGAAAATTCCGGATGATTTAAAAGCGCGCGCTTTTTCGCAAGTTTAGCGGCAATTTCCATTGGCGGCAGCATATGGATAATATTTTCATTAAGCGCGGGAAATCTTAAACCGATAAGCCTTACAACGACCGGACAAGCCGAGCTTATCGCAGGTTTTTTTATTCCATGGGTTTTAAGATATACCCTCGTATATGCGCTTACAAGCTCTGCCGCTTTTGAAACTTCAAAAACATCGTCAAACCCGATCTTCAAAAGTCCGTCAAGAACATAATCTATATCTTCAAGATTATCAAACTGCCCGTAAAGAGTGGGAGCCGGCAAAGCTATCTTCCATTTGAAGCGCTCCATATTTTCAAGATTGCCGCAAACCGCCTTTTTCGCTTTCTGCGGACAGACTCTTATACATTCACCGCAATCGATACACCTGTCGGGATCTATCGCGGCGTGTCCGTTTTTAACGCGTATCGCCTCTGTCGGGCAATGCTTTAAGCAAGTGGTGCAGCCGTTGCATTTATACTCATCGAGAAAAACCGAATGCTCGTATCTGTGCATAAAATCACCCTTATTTTAAGCTAATGGATATTAACTGTCATTTTAACGGTGGTTCCGACATTGAGTTTTGAAGCGATCTCCATTGAATCGGTGTATCTTTTCATATTCGGAAGTCCCATTCCGGCTCCGAATCCCAAAGATCTTATTCTGTCGGGTGCAGTGGAAAAGCCCTCCTGCATTGCCTGATCGATATCCTTGATACCCGGTCCGTGATCTTCCAATATGATTTCTATTTTTTCTTCGCTTACCTTGACGGTGGCTTTCCCGCCCTTGGCGTGAATGACCATATTTATCTCGCCCTCATACATAGCGATCGATACCCGTCTTATAACCTCGGTCGGAATTCCGAGCTGTCTTAAATTTTTCTTGACCTGAACGGAAGCCTGACCGGCGGAAGTGAAATCCTCGCCGTCAACATCGAAATTAAAAATCAATTCCTCACTCATTTTTTTACCTTATTTCCGACAAGGCCGTTAGAATACAAAAGCCCGCAAGCTTCATACATTCTCTTGTCGGTTGAAAGTACCACGATACCTGCGTCTTTTGCAAGCTCAAGCATTTCATCAGTCGGCATTTTAGAGCGGACAAATACTATGCAGATCATATCCATCATTTCCGCTGTGCGAACGACCTGTGGATTTACAAGCCCTGTTAAAAGCACCGCCTGATCTTTTACATATGCCAGAACATCGCTCATCAGATCGCAGCCGCAGGCTGAATAAACGTGCCTGCCGATGTTTTCTTCACAACAGAGTATTTTTGCGTCAAGCAAATCTTGCATTGTGCTTATTTTCATAAAGATTCTTTCCTTTTAATTTATTCAGGAAATCAGTCGACGTACTTTTCAAGTATGCCGTCAACATCGTCGGCTGTAAGTCTGCCGTAAACATCATCGTTAACGGTCAGTACCGGCGCCAAACCGCAAGCACCTATACAGCGGCATGCGGTGAGTGAAAATTTTCCGTCAGCAGTACATTCGTCAGCGCCTATACCGAGCTTTTCGGAAAGCTTATCGAATATCTCTCCCGAGCCCTTGACATAGCACGCCGTTCCAAGACATACCGAGATGTTGTACTTACCCTTAGGTGAAAGTGAGAACTGAGCATAAAAGGTTGAAACCCCGTAAACCTTTTCGAGCGGTACTTCCATACCGTCTGCAATCATTTCCTGCACTTCCAAAGGCAGGTATCCGTAAATATCCTGTGCCTTTTGCATAACTACCATTAGGTTGCTCTTATCATGCTTGTTTTCGTCAATGACCTGCATAAGCTGAGCTTCCTGCTCGGCAGTTCCCCTGAAGGAAAGCTTGCTGATTTTTTTCTTCATTAACATATCCTCCTCTATAATGATATGTATCAAACGCGAATATTCAAAATCCTCACAGGTTAGAATACTCACATCTTACACACTTTGATATTATAACATAAAACCTTTTTTTTGAAAAGAGTTTTTTGTCAATTTTTGCTGTTTATTAGATATAAAAAAGAATTTTTTTTAAAATAATCTTTATATATTAATTTTATTTGAGCATTTATATATTTTATTATAGTATCAGCTTCTTTAGTTTTATTAATTTGATACGCAGCACAAGCTGTTTGAAACATATTCCAACAAGTAATAATATTTTTATTATTTCCTTTGCAATTAGCGGTACAATCATTTAACATCTCTATACCTACATCAGCAAGCATAACTAATAATTTGTGATATGTACAAATATACTTTGCAGGAATAACCATATATACAAAATCAGGATTAGTTTCAACAAGTTCTTCAGAATTAGTAAAAACTTGTGAGAAATTAGTTTCCGACATACATTAATTTATGATAAATATTAATAATATTTTGTTGTTGTTTATTTGTTAATATTTTATTTATAGAAATTGCGTTTCTAACTATATTTAAACAGTTAATAACATAATTAGATTTTTCAGTAGGAATATAACCAATTTGTAATTGATTAAT
>URFG01000001.1 GCA_900547095.1 uncultured Oscillospiraceae bacterium | reverse complement strand
AAAGTCTTTGGGACTTTAACTTTTACCTTTTCACTATTCACTCTTCACTAAAAAACGCCTTTGTGGCTTTGGAAGTAATAAGTAATAGTGAAAAGTGAATAAGTTCGGTGTCGGCTCCGCTGACGAAGTAGTAATATAAAATACAGTTTTTCTCTTAAAAACATATTGACAAAACGGTAATAATAAGTATAATAAAAAGCATTTAGCCGTGCCTAACTAAAAAGCACGGCTTTAAATAAAACTTTTAGTTAGCATACGCTAACTAAACAAAACTGCCGAAATTTCGGGCACAATAAAGTAAAGGAGGAAATCATATGTCTGAAGAAATGATTATAAGAAACTGCGCTCCGACTCTCGCGGGAATTAAAACGGGAAGTATGTTTTCCTGCCCCTTTAAAAGCTCCGAAGAATTAAAAAGCTCGGTAAGATTTTGGAACAAAAGGCTTTTAAGCAAGGGACTCAGAGTTATTCCGCTTAAATTCAGCGGAAATTCGGCTCTTATTTATATTTACCGCCCGATAAAGCTTAAAAAAGACCTGCAGGACAAAAAAGCCTGCAAAATATTAAGCCTCTGCGGATATAAAAAATGCTCGGCGGACCAAAGTCTTGCAAGGCTGATAAAAAGAATGGAAAAAGGCGCGGATTTTCCGCACGAGATAGGCTTATTTTTGGGATATCCGCCGGAAGATGTAAAAGGGTTTATGGATAATAAATCAAAAAACTGTCTTTTTGTGGGGTATTGGAAGGTTTACAGCAACAAGCAAAAAGCCAAAAAGACTTTTGCGAAGTACAAACTTTGCACCGATATCTTCACGGCGCGCTATTTTTCAGGGGAAACCGTTGAACGGCTCACAGCAGCCGTCGGTATAAATAATTAATTTGAAAGGAAAGATAAAAATGAGTAAAATTGCAGTTGTATATTTCAGCTCTACGGGCAACACCGAGGCAATGGCACAGGCGGTTTTAAAAGGTGCAAAGGAGGCGGGAAGCGAGGCGGAGATATTCACTTCTGCCGAATTCAGCGCGGATAAAATGGATCAGTTTGACGCCGTAGCTTTCGGCTGCCCTGCAATGGGAGCGGAGGTGCTCGAAGAGGATGAATTCGCTCCGATGTTCGAGTCCTGCGAAAGCAAACTTAAAGGCAAAAGGATCGCCCTTTTCGGGTCTTACGGCTGGGGCGACGGCGAATGGATGAGAAATTGGGAGGAAACCTGCGTTGCCGACGGCGCGGTGCTTGTATCCGATTTCGTTATCTGCAACGAGTTTCCCGACGACGACGCCCTTGCTTCCTGCGAGGCTTTAGGCAATAAATTGACTTGACAATTTTTAAAAAGTGTATTATTATATAAAAAAAGCTATGACGGGAATAAGTAGCAAAAATAATATGCTTTTTAAGAGAAGAGGCGGTTGGTGCGAGCCTTTACAAGCGATTTTTTGCGAAGCTCTCCTATCAGCCGCGCCCGAAAGGGAAAGCCGGTCAGCCGCCGTTATCGGTTTCGAGTGCAAAAGGGAAGTTCTCTTTTGAATTCAGGTGGTAACACGGGAAACTTAAATCCCGCCCTGAAAAGCGAAAGCTTTTCGGGGCTTAATTTTTTATACGGAGGAAATTTTTTATGAACAGTGAAATTTTAAAGCTTTTATCGGCAAACGCGAGATACACTTATTCTCAGCTCGCCAAAATGACGGGTATGACAGAGGAAGAAGTTAAAAAAGAAATAAAAGAGCTTGAAAAGAGAGGAATTATCTGCGGATATAAAGCCGTTATAGACCTTGAAAAGCTTGAAAATCCCCCCGTATCGGCGATAGTAGAGCTTAATGTAGTGCCGAAAGCCGACCTTGGATTTGAAGAGGTGGCAGAAAAGGTTGCGTCTTTTGAGCAGGTTGAATCGGTATATCTTATGTCGGGGGTTTATGACCTGAATGTAGTAGTAAAAGGCAAAACTCTGCAGGATGTAGCGCGTTTTGTTGCGAAAGAGCTTGCAACTATCGAGTCCGTCACTTCCACCACCACGCATTTTCTTATGCGTAGGTATAAGGAGCTTGATGTTTCCCTTTTCGATAAAAAGACTGACGACAGGGGGCAGTTTCTCCTATGATAGATTACTCATCGGTATTAAACCGCGAGGTCACTGAAATAAAGCCCTCGGGAATAAGAAAATTCTTCGATATCGCGGCTTCTATGGAAGACGTTATATCTTTAGGCGTGGGCGAGCCTGACTTTCAGACGCCCTGGCTTATAAGAAAAGCGGGCATTGCCGCTTTTGAGGGCGGCAAAACGAAATATACCTCTAATTCAGGTCTTATGGAGTTAAGAAAAGCCGTTACCGAGTTTTTGGAGAGGAAATACCGCCTTTCATACGACCCCGAAAAAGAGGTGCTGATAACTGTCGGCGGCAGCGAGGCGATAGACGCCGCAATAAGAGCCGTCGTAAGCGAGGGCGACGAGGTTATTATCCCTCAGCCGAGCTATGTATGTTACGAGCCTATAACAAGGCTTGCAAAAGGCGTGCCCGTTATAATAGAAACCAAAGCGGAGGATGATTTTAAGCTCACCGCGCACGACCTTAAAGCCGCCATATCTCCTAAAACAAAAGCCCTTATTCTTCCTTATCCCTGCAACCCGACGGGCGCTATAATGGAGAAAAAGGATTTAGAAGAGATAGCAAAGGTCCTTAAAGATACGAACATAGTAGTCCTTTCGGATGAAATTTATTCCGAGCTTACTTTCGGCTCGGATCACGTAAGCTTTGCCTCTATTGAGGGGATGAAAGAGCGCACTGTTACGGTAAACGGTTTTTCAAAGACCTTTTCTATGACCGGCTGGCGCTTAGGCTATGCCTGCGCTCCGAGAGAAATTTTAAGTCAGATGACTAAAATTCATCAGTTTGCGATTATGTGCGCTCCCACAGTGAGCCAGTATGCCGCCGTCGAGGCGCTCCGCCACGGCGACGAGGCGATAGCCTCAATGAAAGAGGAATATAACAGAAGAAGAAAACTCACGGTTTCATCTTTTAATGAAATAGGGCTTACCTGCAGAGAGCCTAAAGGCGCGTTTTATGCTTTCCCTTCGATACAAAAAAGCGGACTTAGCTGCGATGAATTCTGCGAAAGACTTTTAAAGGAAAAGCACGTGGCGATAGTTCCGGGCACAGCGTTCGGAAAAGGCGGCGAGGGGTTTGTAAGAGCGTCTTACTGCTACTCCGCCGAGCATTTGATAGAAGCAATATCAAGGATAGACGAATTTTTAAAGTCGCTGTAAACATAAAGGCTCCCTGAATTCAGGGAGCCTTTGGCTTTTTTCGTAAATTTTAATTAGCGTAGACCGAAGTGATACCGTAGTATTCTTCAATAGTAAGTCCGGAGCTAAACAGCTTTTGTGCTCTTTCCACTCCGACATATCTATAATGCCACGGCTCATACTGATATCCCGTTATGCTTTCTTTGCCTTTCGGATATCGCATTATAAAACCGTACTTATAAGCGTTTTGCTCGAGCCAAACAGCCTCTTTTGTTCCCTCAAAGCTCATAGAAGCCCGGTTTATATCAAAAGCAAAGCCTGTTTGGTGCTCGGAATATCCGGGTCTTGCAGAGTAGGTGTCAGCAACTGCCTGACCGTCTCTTTTAACATATTTCTGATAAAGCGACTTTTGAGTCGAATAGCTCCTGAATCCCGAGCATACTCTCATTGAGCAGCCCTCCGCGGCGGCAGCGGCAAACATATTATCGAGCGCTGCTTTTGCCTCGGGGTTTACACCGGGGTTATAATTGCTCGGCAGAGGATAGGATTTATTAGCTATAAGAATTCCGTCAATATAAGTAAGCTCTATTTCTTTCGGCTTTACAACAGTGCATTTAAAAACCGCGCTTACGGCATTATTATCAGCGGAAGTTACGGTGATGTTACAGCTGCCCTCGCCTTTTGCGTAAACTCTGCCGTGAGCGCTTACAGTGGCCACGCTCTTGTTATCCGATTTCCATATCTCCGCTTTGTTACCGGCATTTTTCGGGAGCATTGTGACTATGGGCATAAAGTTTTCGCCGATATTTATGGTTTTTTCATAACAGCTTAAAGACATTGACTCAACTTTTACATATTCTTTTACTGGCTCTGTTGCGCTCTCGGCCGGCTCTTTTACCTTAACCTCGGTTTCGACGGGTTTCCCGGCTTTTAGGCTACCTGAAACATCCGAAGAGGTATCGGCGGTTTTCCCTTTGCAGGCGCAAAGCGAAAAGATAAGCAATAAGCAAAGAATCAGGCTTCCTGTTTTTTTCATATTCATCACCTTATATATTCTATCATATTTACAAAGTGAAATAAAGTTAAAAAAATCTTTTTTTTTAAAGAAATATATGTTATAATTACTCTGCGAGTCGGCTGTACGGTCGCGCGGCTTTGCCGTGAGGAAAGTCCGAGCCCCGCAGGGCAGAATAACAGCTAACGGCTGCCGAGGGTGACCTCAGGGAGAGTGCAACAGAGATATACCGCCGATAAGAAATTATCGGTAAGGGTGGAAAGGCGAGGTAAGAGCTCACCGCGTCTGCTGGTAACTTCAGACGCCTGTAAACCCTATTCGGAGCAACGCTGACTGCAGCGATACACTTGCCCGGTGTGCTGCGAAAAGCGGCTTGAGCGGAAAAGCGATTTTCCGTCGAGATAGATGACCGTATTCAACAGAACTCGGCTTACAGGCCGGCTCGCAAGAAATTAGCAACAAAGCTCCGTCTGATGAGGGAGCCAATAATAAAAAAGGAGCAGATTTTCTGCTCCTTTTTCTTATAATGTTTCTGTGAATTTTTTAAATGCGGCAATTCCTTGCTCGTCGCGCTTGAAAACGCCCGCGTCTTCAAGCACCTTTTTAAACACAATGCCGATCTCATCCTTTAAAATGTTATGAACGGTCATTTCGTTAAAAGAGCCGTATTTCCGCTTTAGTTCATCCACCCAGTCCGCGTGCTTTACAAGTTCTTCGTCTGTTCTGCAATCGCCGCCTGATACGAGAATTGAGGCAAGCTTTGAAATTTCACCTTTAAGTCTTGCAGGCAAAACCGCAAGTCCCATAACCTCGATAAGACCGATATTTTCCTTTTTAATGTGGTGGAGCTCCGGGTGCGGATGAAACACTCCGAGCGGAAATTCTTCGGTCGTTATATTATTTCTTAAAACGAGGTCAAGCTCATAAGCGCCGTCTTTTTTCCTTGCGATAGGCGTTATGGCATTGTGCGGCTCGCCGCCTGAAAAAGCGAAGATACCGACTGTTTCATCGGAATAATTATCCCACGCGTCAAAAACTCTTTTTGCGGCTATCACGACGCTTTCTTTGTTTTCTGAAGAGAGCCTTATAACCGACATCGGCCATTTAACCCTGCCCGCCTTAAGGTCATCAATACCGCTTATTTTAAATTCCTCTTCGATTTCGGCTTTTTCCATTGCAAAAGTGTATCTTCCGCCCTGGAAATGCTCGTGGCTGAGTATCGAGCCGCCGACTATCGGCAGACCGGCATTTGAGCCTATGAAATAATGCGGGAAAAGGTCGATAAAATCCAATAGCTTTTCAACCGCTTTTATATCGACTTTCATAGGCGTGTGCTCGGAATTAAACACAATGCAGTGCTCGTTATAATAAACATAGGGCGAATACTGCATAAAGAAGCTATCATTCGCAAGAGTTATCGGAATAACTCTGTGGTTCTGCCTTGCCGGGAAATTAAGTCTTCCTGCATACCCCTCGCATTCTTTGCAAAGCAGGCATTTGGGATATCCCGACTGCGGCGCGTTTTTCGCGGCGGCGATAGCTTTCGGGTCCTTTTCGGGTTTTGAAAGATTTATCGTGATATCAAGATTGCCGTACTCGGTAGGAGCGGTCCATTTTAAGTCTTTTTTAATTCTGTATCTGCGGATATAATCGCTGTCGCAGGAAAATTTAAAGTAGTTATCCGTGGCAAGCCGGGGAGATACCTTATAATCCTCAAAGAATTTTTCGGTCACCTCCGAGGGCCTCGGAAGCAGTGCGCCCATAAGTTTTGTATCGAAAAGATCTCTTTCGGTCACAGAGTCTTCGATTAAATTCTCGCTGACGGCATAATCTAGAAGTTCTCTTAAAACCGGCTCAAGATCGGTCACGGAGTAATTCTCGAAATCGGAAATCTGATCAAGGTGCAAAATTTCAAGAAGACGGTTAGTAACGAAAATTTCGTCACGCCCGGTCAAAAGTCCGTTTGATAAACCGTAGCAAACAAGTTTTCTAACAGAATTATCAATCATATTATTCTCCTGTCACATTATTGGAATGTGGGGCGAGAAGTTGTTTTATCCGCTATGCAGACATACGACTTGCCCGCGCTTACTTCGATAGCTTTTCCCGAATCATCGGATATCTTAATTGAGCTGTTTGCACTGCCCTTTGTCCAGCGAACAGGTGTGTAAGTGCCGTTTGTGATATAATATCCCTCTCCGCCGGTAAGGTCAACCTTACGGTGCTTGCCGTCGGGATAATCGGAAATGGTAGTCAGCAATACGAAAACGTTTTTAACCTGGGTAGTTTCCCCCGTTACATAGTCGGCTCTGACTTCGGTGCCCGAAAGTCTTGTATAAAGACCTGTCTGAGCGTCGTATGTAAAAGCAGTCTTATAGCTTGTTGAGAAAGGAACTGTTACGCTGCTAACTGTACCTCCCGAAAGAGTAACCGTTTTATCTTCTCTTGCGAAGTTCATAAATGTATCGTCTGATTTAACGGTGGTGCGCTTTATCGCTTTAGAAAGAGCGTCCCAGGTTTTAGGGCCGAAGCCGTAAAGTGTATGCTCGGAAGAAAGACCGTTTTTAATGCGCTGACCGCTGTTGTTTTCAGAAATTGTGAAATGATCAATATCTTTAAGGTGCGGAGCGCAGTAGGTCGGGTCCTGACCGTGGTGGACATATATTGCGTCAAGTCCGAGTGCGAGATCAACATAAGGATATCTTGCCGATCTTACCGTGCCGAATTTTTCGACTGCCGTTATATCCTTGTAAACTGCCATAAGACGGGTAATTCCGCCCTCTACCTCTGTTTCGAATATAATATCGGCTTTAGATAATCCCGTCTGTACCTTTTGCGCCTGATAAATGTTGTTTATCATAACCGCTACAGGTCTTTTGGATTTTGCGGATACCGCTAAATCGTTTGTTCCCGTGAGCGGATTTACAGTGTGTTCTTTATCGACCGTCTGTGTAGAGGCGGGCTCGCTTTCAACCTTAGTGCCTGCTTCTTTTTTGGCTTTGCATCCCGCAAACGAGCATACAAGCAGAGCTGCGAGCGACAAAGATAAAATCTTTTTCATTTTTATACTTCCCCCATAATATATTTCCTATTAATTATACTCTCACAGAGTCATTTTTTCAATAGAAGTTTTCTTAAATTTTAATATCCGAGATCCTCACCGCAAAGAATCACGGTTATTCTGCCCTTTATCATCTGCGGTCCGCAGATAACATAATCTCTGCAAATGCGGTCGGGGCTTTTGCAGCCGTCTGTGATTTCGGGAGCCGAACTGTTTTCAAGCGAAACGCACCTGCCGGTTGCGGCGCAGGGGGTGTTTCTTTTAAGCCTTACGCAGTTTTTCGGCGCGGCGACGGTCTTTATCCTTAAAAACGCCTCTTTTAAATCGCCCGCAAGCTTGTTTTTACCTGCTATCACAGTAACCTTTTCCGGGCCGAAGCAAAGAGCGGTCACGCGGTTTGAAAACCCGTCGACATTTACAAGCTCGCCGTTTTGCGTAATTGCGTTAGCCGAGCAAAAATAGTGATCGCAATTAAGAATTTTTGCAAATATTTCCTTTTTCTCTTCGTCTGTAAGTCCCGGTTTAAAGCGGTCCAAAAATTCATAATCTCCGTTTTTTAAGAGGCTATCCACTCCGCATTCGGATAAGGTTACGCTTCCGCCGAATGCTACACTGTCGCCTTTTTTAAGTGACTTTTTAACCTCTTTTAAAACATCTTCTTTCGTTTCGCAGAAAACGGCATTCATATTGTTTTCTTCAAGAGCCTTAATATATTTTTCGAAATTCATAAAACCCGCTCCTTTTTTATAAGTTCTAAAATTTTTTAAAATCTAATATATATTATCAATAATATGAGAGGAATATGTTTATGGAAGAAGAAAAGAAAGAGATAAAAAGAATGCCTGCCTTTTGCCGTATCGTTATCTGCGAGGCGGTCGTTATATCGCTTATACTCTTATCGGTAATAACTTTAAAATATTTTTTTAAACCCGAATTTAAAAAGGCGCAAAATTTTTATAAAAAATATTTTTTAAACGACACATCGGTTTCCGAGGTGCTTAAAAAGTGAGATTTCGGGTATTTAAAACAGATATTTATATTTCTTTTCTCTTCGTTGCTTTCTTTGCGCTTTTGTTGCTTTTTGACAGGACAGGACTTTTAATGCCTGCTTTTTTCGCGGCGGCAGTTCACGAGGGAGGACACATTTTTGCTATGTCCGCACTTAAAAACAAGCCCTCCGAAATAAGAATTTCTTTAGGCTCTGTTGAGATAGTGAGGTCCGTTTGCTTTTCTTACGGCGGACAGGCTTTTATCCAGGCGGCGGGACCTTTATTTAATATTGTTTTTTTCGCCGTGTTTTTTGTTTTTTATAAGCTTTTAAATTCTGAAATGCTGCTTAATTTCTCTTTTTGCAGTCTTATTTACGGTCTTTTTAATCTCATTCCCGCAAATGGGCTTGACGGCGGCGATCTTTTATATATTTTTTTGTCACGTAAGCACTCGCTGTCGTTCGGTGCGGCGGCGGTTGATATTCTCACGGGCATCTTTGCCGCGGGTTCGCTTTTTATGCTGGTTTTATCCGTTCTTTCTCATAAGACCGATTACCGATTTTTAATTCTTCTTATTTATTTTTTGATCGGCATTCTTTCAAAAAATCAAAATGCTTGAAAATAGATAATATCTGTAATATAATATTTTAAAGCTTGAAATGTAATATATCTTCTGCGGTAAGATTCGGATTTGTGAATATTTCGCAGAGGTTTTTGCTCTGCCGCATAGAAACATAGTCGCCGTCGGCAATTATGATATGGTCGAGCAGTTTCAGCCCCACCTTTCTTAAGGCGCTTGCAAGCTCAAAGGTTGAGAAAATATCCTCCGTGCTCGGAATAGCAACTCCGCCCGGATGATTGTGCGCAAGCACCACGGCTGACGCGTTTTTTTCAAGCATAACTTTTAAGACTGTTCTAATAGAAAGTCCCACGGATTCAATGCTCCCGTCGGAAAGAAACTCGAAAAAGAGTTTTCTTCCCAAAGCATCCATTCCGAGTGCGCTTAACCGCTCGGTTTTACACCCGGTGTATTTATTAAGAATATAGTTGCCGATCTGCTCTAAGGAGTTAAATTCAGCAGTGGTTTTGCCCTTTTGGTAATTATAAATTCTTGCAATCGGCAAAACAAGCTTTAACAGTATCGCCGCATTTTCGGTTATTCCCGAAACGGCGATAAGTTCGCTTATCGGTGCGTCTATAACTCCTGCGATATTTCTGAATCTTAAAAGCAATTCGTTCACTATCGGGACAGTGTCTTTCCTTGTGACGCAATAAAACAGTAGATGTTCAAGAACTTTTTCGTCGGAAGTGGTTTCATCATATCCGTATTTAAGAAATTCTTGTTTGATCCGGTTTCTATGGCCGCTGTGTATGTCCGGTTCTTCCAATTTCTTTTTTCTCCTCAATACTGAATATTTTTTCTATTATAACTCATTTTTCAAAATAAATCAATAAAGTGTGATACTCAAAATGAAAAAATTTGAAATTAAAATCAATGATGAGGGCAAGCGCCTTGATTCCTTTATGGCGCGCGTCTGCCCGACAATGCCCAAAGCTCTTCTTTATAAGTATATAAGGATAAAGAGGATAAAAGTAAATTCAAAGCGGGCCCAGATCGGCACGAGGCTGAGATCGGGCGATACGGTCGAGGCTTATATAAGCGACGAGTTTTTTGAGCAAAAGCCCAAAACCTATGATTTTTTAAGCTCTAAGGATAATATCACGGTGGTTTATGAAGATGAAAATATCCTGCTTGCGGACAAGCCGCAGGGACTTATAGTTCACCCGGATAAAAATGAGTACCGCGATACCCTTATCGGCAGAATTCAGCATTATCTTTATAATAAGGGCGAGTATGACCCCGAAAAAGAAAACAGCTTTGCTCCCGCTCTTGCAAACAGGATAGACCGCAACACCGCGGGAATCGTAATAGCCGCTAAAAACGCGCAGGCGCTTAAAATTTTGTGTGAAAAGATAAAAAACCGCGAGATAGATAAGCTTTATCTTGCGGCTGTACACGGAAAATTAAAAAAAGAGTCGGGAATTTTGGAGGCGTTTTTAGAGAAAAACAGTGAGAAAAACAAGGTCTATTTAAGCCGAAAAAAAACCGACAATAATCTTTCTGTCAAAACAGGCTACAGAACATTAGCCTATAAATCAGGGCTTTCTCTTCTTGAAATAAAGCTCTATACCGGGCGGACCCACCAGATAAGAGCGCAGTTTGCAAGTATCGGGCACCCGCTTTTAGGGGACGGGAAATACGGAAGCATTAAAGAAGATAAAAAGATAGGCTATAACAAGCAGGCACTTTATTCTTATAAGCTTACCTTTGATTTTAAGACCGATGCGGGAATTCTTTCTTATCTTGACAAAAAGACCTTTTGCGTAAAAGATGTGTTCTTTTCGAGAGAACTTTTCGGAATAAAATCGGAAGAAATAAATAATCCTATCCTGCCTGATATTCATCACAAGAGTTAGAATCTTTTTGTAAGCATATTTTGTTTTAAACAGCTAAAAGCAATGAGTCCGGTATAATACCGGACTCATTTACTGACTGTTTGATGTTTTATTTTGTCAGAATTTTTAAGTTTGTTTTATCTTGAAAGATAGCGGGATAAAAATTCTTTTGTTTTTTCCGTTTTTGGGTTTTCGAATATGTCCGCCGGAGTTCCCTCTTCGCAGATAACGCCGTCAGCCATAAATACCACTCTTGACGAAACATCCTTTGCAAAAGCCATTTCGTGGGTCACGACTATCATCGTGAGCCCCTCTTTTGCGAGATTTCTCATAACATCGAGAACTTCGCCTACCATTTGCGGATCAAGCGCGCTTGTCGGCTCGTCAAAAAGCAGGACTTCGGGGTTCATAGCAAGCGCTCTTGCTATTGCCACCCTCTGCTTCTGACCTCCCGAAAGCTGCGAGGGCTTGGCGTTGATATAAGGCGCCATTCCCACCTTTTCGAGATATTTAAGCGCCGTTTCCTTAGCCTCGGCTTTGGATCTTTTAAGCACCTTTATCTGACCGACCATACAGTTTTTAAGAGCGGTCATATTATTAAAAAGATTAAAGGACTGAAACACCATTCCCACGTGCGAGCGGTAAGCGCTTTCGCCGCCTTTAAGCTTTTCAATGTTTTCTCCGTGATACATAACCTCGCCCGAAGACGGAGTTTCAAGAAGATTTATGCATCGAAGCAAGGTCGATTTGCCCGATCCCGACGCGCCTATAATACTTATGACTTCGCCTTTTTCCACGGAAAAATCGATATCCTTAAGCACCTCGTGCTTACCGAAGGTTTTTGATAAATGCTTTACCTCTAAAATCGGTTCCGACATCATCTTACCTCCTTTTTATGCTTTTTTACATAAGAAATTGTTCCGCTGGTGTGAGCGAGAGTGTCGGTCGTAGCAACATCGAAGTTAGCCGGACCGTCCATCTTCTTCTCCCACAGTCTTAAAATAAGCGAGCAGATAACAGTCATAATGAGATAGATTGTAAGGGTTATAACCGCGCTCGGGAAATAAACATATTTTGCTCCGACGATCGCCTTATGCGCCGCAAACAGCTCGGCATAACCTATAACGAACATAACCGAAGTATCCTTAATGTTTATAATAAGGTTGTTGCCTATCTGAGGGATAATGTTGCGGATAGTCTGCGGCAGGATAACATAGAGCATTGTCTTGAAATGGTTCATTCCGATAGACTTTGCGCCCTCTGTCTGCCCGATATCGATAGACATAATTCCTCCGCGCACTGTTTCCGCCATATAAGCGCCCGTGTTTATCGAAACAACGAGGTAAGCCGCGAGCGTGACCTCTAAATTTATCGCGCCGTCCGTAAAATAGGGAAGTGCATAGAAAATAAATATCGCCTGAATTATCATCGGCGTTCCTCTGAACACCTCAACATATATGCGGACTATCGCTTTAACGATACCTAAAATTATCTTCTTTACGATATTATCCTTTTTAGCGCACGGAATAGTCTGAATTATTCCGCAGGCAAGTCCTATAATGCAGCCTATAGCGGTCGCAACCAGGGCAAGCTCTATCGTTTTAAGAGCGCCGGTAAGATACTGCGAGGAGCTGCTTGACCAGCATTCGACAATATCTTTCCAAAGCTCTGCAAGCTTATTCATATAAATTCTCCCGTATTATTTCTCTGCAAGAGGCTGAATTTTTGTAGCCTCTGCCATAATCTTATTGAAATCGTCGGCAGTCATTTTCTTTAAAACGCTGTCTATTTTATCCTTAAGTTCGGTGTTACCTTTCTTAACGGATACACCGATGTTGATATCGCCTTCGTCAACATCGAAAGAATTCTCTTCAAGATCGAGGATCTTAAGATCGCTGTAGGCTATAAGCGCGCCCTGAGCTGTCGGCATATCGGTGCAGATGAAATCAACAGCGCCTGTTTCAAGAGCCATAAGCATAGAAGGAGCGGTTTCCTGAGCGGTCTGAATATCAGCGCCATTTATCTGCGGCAGGCAGGTATCATACCAAATGGTGCCGAGCTGAGAAGTGCACTTGCCGCCCGAAAGATCGGAAAGCTTTGTTGCATTTGCAAACTTGGAATCCTTTTTGGTCATACAAACGATGCTCGCATAAATATAAGGTCCTGCGAAATCAACCTGCTTCTTTCTTTCTTCTGTCATAGACTGACCTGCGATTACCGCGTCGACCTTGCCTGTCTGAACAGCGGGAACCAATGAATCCCAGTCAAGGCGGACAACTTCAAGTTTCCAATTATTTGCCTCGCAGATCTTCTTGGCCATCATAATATCGTAACCGTTAGCGTACTCTTTCGAGTCCTTTATCGGAACGGCGCCGTTAGCATCGTCTGCCTGAGTCCAGTTGTAAGGCGCATAAGCGCACTCCATTGCGACAGTGAGAACTCCGTCCTCAACACCTGTCTTAGCTTTTTTTGTTCCTCCGCACGCGGTCATAAGCGACGCGGTGAGAACAACGGCTGTTAAAATTGCAAGTAATCTTTTCATTTTTTTATACCTCCGAAAATAATGTATAAAAAAGAACGGTCAAAACCGAATGCTTTGACCGTTTTCATAAACTAAAACTATGAATACGATTTGTAGCACTCCGCAAAAGTGTTGCGACAGTAGCAAGAATATTATTCTTGCTCCCAACCTCTCCGCCTCATTAACGGTCCGGTTTCGGCAAAAGCACCTTTTGTTTCGCTTTTATGGGCAAATGAGTGCCAAAAGCTAACTACTCTTTACTTTTGCGCCTCTAACAATTCGTTATCGACTGTTCAATTTTATTGACTACATTATACTATCTTATTTTAAAAAATCAAGTGTTTTTTTAAAATTTTTGCAAATTGCGGTAATATTTTATAATTTAAAGCTCAATTTCAGTGAATTTTAACGGGATTTTTTACTTTTTGAAAGTATTACCCAAAGAACCGATATCAAAAGTATTGCCGCGATTATGGCAATAACACCTATCCAGCCTAAAATTGCCACTATTTTGCTTCCGAGCGACATAATGATTCCCGCGAGCACAACTCCGAGCGATACGGCGCAGATACTTGTTTTGAAATCGAGATTTAAAAAGCTTGCCGCCAAAGTTCCCGTCCAGGCGCCTGTTCCGGGGAGCGGAATTCCCACGAATATCATAAGCGCGAGGAAAATTCCTTTGTTTCCCGCGGATTCTTTGAGCTTTTCTCCTCCCTTTTCGCCTTTTTGCAGGCACCAGGTGAAAAATTTACCGATAACTTTTTTATCCTTTCCCCACAAAAGCACCTTTCTCGCAAAAAGATAAATGATTGGCACGGGAAGCATATTTCCTATAATGGATATCGGATAATAAAGGAAAATATCAAGCTTTAAGCTTTCCGCTATCGGAATTGCGCCCCGAAGCTCCACGATAGGCACCATTGAAACGAAAAATACAATAATATATTTTATAAATATCGGTAAAGAAGACAAAAGCCACACTCACTCTCAAACATTATATATCTTATACGGAATATTCACATAATAGGTTGGAATTATTTTATAAAAAGAGTTCCCGCACTCCGGGACTGTGTGAAGATCTCTTTTATGTATTCAAGAATATCACGGTTTTTATAAGCGGGAACTCCTATAAGCAGTACCGCCGTCATAACAAGGCAAAGCGCTAATATCACACAGATAACAAGAATAGTCACATTGATTTTCCCGCCTTGCTTCTTTTGAGGCTTTTGTGCAGCTTTTGGAGCATCTAAAGAGATAAATCCGTCGGTATTGTTTTTTTCAAAGATATGATTTTTCTCGATATCATATTCGTCTTCTTCTGTAACAAACGGGTTTTTATCCTCTTTTTCGGGTTCGGGCTTGTCCATTATAAATTCTTTTTTATCATTCTCTTTCGGTTTTTCTTCTTTAACTTCCGATAAAGAAGGGAGCTTTACCTCCGGATTTACAGCGGTTCCGCCCTCCATTTCTTCAAGCTTAGCCAAAACAGGCTCAAACTCTGCCTGATCGAATATCGGCAGCACGCTCTGAACAGCCGTGTTTTCATCGGTCAAACCGGGCTCTTTTGCCTTTTCTTCCTTTATTTCAGACTCTATAGAAGTTTCCTTAATTTCTTCGGGCTTTTCTTCGGAAATTTCGGGCTTTTCTGCCTTTTCCTCCTCGTTTAACTGTTCGGTTATCTCTTTTGCAAGCTCCTCGGTTTCTGTGATTGCTGCCGAATCTTCAATTCCAGGTATCGGCAAAATGCTTAACTCTTCAATATAAGGATGAATGAGATTTTTCATAAGATTTTTTCTCACGGCTTTATCATCTGATATAAGAATGATAGACTGCGGACCGCTCTCTATAACGCAGCCGCCGAAAACTCCCGAAGAGGAAACAAGCGGCAAAGCGCCTGTGATAATTTCAGCCGGAGTTTCTGACGCTATACCGAAATCTTTGTTATTAACTTGGGTTATAGGCGCTTTAATGGCCGTGGCAGTCGTTTCGATAATATTGCCATCTCCCTCTACAGGACCGCAGGCAATAATTATTCTGCTGCGGTTAGCCGCAACGGCAAGATTTTCAACAAAGGTCTTCTTTGTCGAGTCGCCTTTTTCGGTAAGCAGGCGCATTCTGCAGCAGCCGCACAGATTGAACTCCATTTCAAAATCGGATGATTTTGAAAAATAAACCACATCCACTTTAATATTCCCTATCATTTTGCCTTATCCTCCCGTATGAACTTTATACCATTTATCGGGGTATAAAGCGTCAGCGTTTACCGTCACTTTTATGCTGTCGTATTCCTTTATCTGCGCGTCGTTCACACGCTTAAAAACCACTGCAAGCCTCGCTCCCTCAAAATCGTCAAGATCGGTTATAAGAGTTAAAAGCCTGTCGCCGCTGTTGACCTTAGCCCCTGTTTTTATAAGGCTTCTTTCAAGAATTTTCTTTTTAAATGCTGAAAAAAGATCCTCGTCATAATTGCTTAATTCAAAATTTATATCGTTTGAAGAACTGTCAAACACGCAAACCGCGAAAGCATAATATTTATATTCCGAGTCTTCAGTGGTGAGCGTGACTATATGATTTTCCTCATAAAACTTAGTGCCTCTGAAATTTTTAAGACTGCCGAACATTGCGCCGTCGCTTATATTATTTCCGAAAATAACGGTGTTTTTATCCTTTGAATAAAGTGAAATATTCTCGGATTTAGGCAGGCGCAGGGCGCCGTAACGGCTTTTTTCGCCCGTCATATCGTGATTTGAATAAAATCCGTCTTTTTCGGAGCGGTAAACCGGATTGTCAACAGCCCTTCCCTCAAATTTAAGCCAGGCGGCAAAATCGGAGTTTTGTTTTTTAAGCTCGGAAAATTTTTCGCTTTTTGTAAGCTTTTCGTTTTCAAAGATCTTCCTTGCCTCTTCCACCTTGCCGTTTTGAGTGTTGGCGGTCACAAAAAACGAAGTGAAATAAATACCCGCCGCCAAAACCGCGGCCGCCGCCGCAAAACAGCAGATCTTAAGCGCAGTCTTTAAAGTGTTGCCGCTTTTCGGATCCGAAGAATGCGAGCCCATATATTTCACTCCTTTTTTAAAATTTATATTATACCTGATGTAACATAAGAATACTGCGTGTTTTCCACAGCTTTTTTAATAAGTTCTTCAATATTGAGCTTGCTTTCCGCCGCCTCGCACTGACCGGGTTTCGGCCTTGTGTGGGGGTGCTTCGGAGTAAATACCGTGCAGCAGTCCTCATAAGGCAGGATAGAAGTTTCAAAAGCGTCTATCTTCTTAGAAATCGTTATTATCTCTTCTTTATCCATTCCGATAAGCGGCCGCATAACCGGGATATCGCAAACGCTGTCGGTAGCTCCTAGCGCAAAAAGAGTCTGGCTTGCGACCTGACCGAGGCTTTCGCCGGTTATAAGTCCTAAGCACTCCTCTTCTTTTGCGATTATGCAGGAAATTCTCATCATCATTCTGCGCATTATAAGCGTGAAATAATCTTCGGGGCAAACCTTGCCTATCTCCTCCTGAATTTCGGTAAAAGGA
Source organism: uncultured Oscillospiraceae bacterium (assembly GCA_900547095.1). Lineage (GTDB taxonomy): Bacteria > Bacillota > Clostridia > Oscillospirales > Acutalibacteraceae > UBA737. Next base: position 252,641 of record URFG01000001.1, on the reverse strand, counting down.
ACGACAGCAAGTCTGATAGTTCCGCTGTAAACTGCGACCTTTGAAAGCAGATCTTTCACCTTTTGCTCGGCTCTTAAGCTCGTATACGGCGGAGAGGCGAAATGGATCGCATTAAGCACAAGACCTCTTTTTGCCATCATATAAGCCGCAACAGGGCTGTCAATTCCGCCGGAAATAAGCACCGCCGCTCTTCCCGAAGTGCCCACGGGCAGACCTCCCGCGCCTTTTATCTGACCTGCTCTGATATATGCTCCGAAATCTCTTATTTCAACGGTTACCGTTATTTCGGGATTCTTAACGTCAACTTTCAAATGATGAAAATTCTTAAGCAGAACGCCTCCAAGCTCCCTGCTTATCTCGGGAGAAGTCAGCGGAAACGATTTATCGGCTCTTTTGGCTTCGACTTTAAAAGTCTTAACGCTTTCAAGCGTATCTTTCAAATATATCGGCGCTTTACTGAAAATATCGTCAACACTTTTTTCGCATACGCAGGCGCGTGAAAATGCCGCAATACCGAAAACAGTCTTCATTCTTTCAAGCGCCTCGTTAAAATCAAAGTCCTCGCTTTCGGGAATTATATATATAGCGGACTGCGCTTTTTTTACTTTGAAACTTCCGAGCGGTTTTAACCTCTGCTTGATGTTTCTTATCATTCTGTCTTCAAAATTCTGGCGGTTTAATCCCTTTAAGGAAAGCTCGCCGTCTTTAATAAGTATAATTTCTTTCATTTAACAGACCTTCTTAATCTTTGCGCCGCCGATTTTAGCGCTTCGGATAATTTATCGGCGTCTTCCTTTTTTGAATACCTTGAAAAGCTTATGCGAAGAGCGGAATCGGCATTAATATCCGAAACTCCGCAGGCTTTAAGCACATAGCTGCCTTTTCCTTTTGAGCAGGCGCTGCCCGAGGACACAAATATTCCCTCGGCGTCGAGAAAATGCAAAAGTGTTTCCGACCTGAACCCGGGAAGAGAAATATTTAAAATATAGGGAAGAGAGTCTTCCCCCGAATTTATTATCACGCCGTTTTCTTTCAAAAGCAAATCTTTAGTATATGTCCAAAGCTCTTTTTGCAAAGGAAGCCTTTTTTCAAAGTTTGCGAGCGCGTCCAAAGCGCCGCCGAGCGCACAGATAAGAGGCACGCTCTCGGTGCCCGGTCTTATATCCCTTTCCTGGCCTCCGCCCGCCATAAGAGGTCTTATCTTTACTCCCTTTTTTATATACATTGCGCCTATACCTTTCGGCGCGTGGAATTTATGGCCGCTTAAAGTGAGCATATCTATTCCGAGTTTTTTTACATCGAGCGGAATTTTTCCGAAAGCCTGCACGGCGTCGCAATGGATAAGCGTATCGGGATATGATTTTTTGATCATTTTCGCCGCTTCTGCCACCGGCATAACGGCTCCTGTTTCGTTGTTTACCGCCATCATACTCACAAGCACGGTATTTTCATCTGTTTTTGAAAAAATATTTTCTGCGCTTACCGCTCCGCCGGCTTTATCCGGCTCGGCAAACACCGCCTCAAAGCCCTCTTGTGACAGCCTTTTTACAGTGTTTAAAACCGACGGGTGCTCAACGGCTGTGGTGACTATTTTCTTTTTTAATTTACCGTTTCTCCTTGCGGCGCCCTCAATGCAGGTGTTGTTCCCCTCCGTCGCGCAGGAGATAAAATAAATCTCGTCTTCTCGGCAGTTAAGCAGCCGGCTTAGTTTTTTTCTGACCTCGCTTACCGCAAGCTCGGCTTTTATTCCGAGCGAATGCAAAGAGGAGGGATTTCCGAAATTATCGCAGACAGCAAGCTTAAGCGCTTCTGCCGACTCTTTGCACACCGCCGTTGTAGAACTGTTATCAAGATATACCATTTAGATCTCCAAGTTATATAGATAATAATATTATACAATAAAACCTATTAATAGACAACCATAAATTAAGTCGCAAATAAAATTTTTTGTTTTATTTCAAAAAATGCTTTACTTTTAAAAAATTATATGATAAAATAACGATGTATCAAAATATTCAGCACACTGGAGGTAACTGATAATGAAAAAAATCATCGCAACCATTCTTTGCTTAGTTTGCGCATTTACCGTATCTGTCAGCGTATGTGCGGAAGAAAGCCCGAAAGATCCTGTTAAATATGAGGTTACTCTTTTCAGAGGCACGCCGTCAGGCGGTCTTTCTAAAGCAGGCGAAGCTCAGATAATCAGCAACGGCGATACCGTTACTGCTGCAGCTATCGCTTCCGAGGGAACTTTCAACAGCTGGACCATTTATAAGGTAACAACCGCTACCGGAACTTCCGGCGAAAATGAAACCGGCGTTATTTCTCTTTCAGCTTCCGCTACTCCTCTTGCTAACATCTCTGCCGCTACAGAGGGCACAGATTATGTATTAGTAAGCGGATCGCTCACAAGCTCGACTCTTACAATTAGACCTCTCACGAGCCTTATCATCTGCGCTAACTATAACAATCAGATCACTGATCCTGTTACAGGCGTAGCAAAGAAAGCAGACTCCCCGAAGACCGGCTCCAACACCGCTATGATTTTCGCAATCGTAATGCTCGGCGCTGCAGCTGTAACATTCGGCGCAAAAAAGTCGCTTGCAAAATAATTTTTAAAGCAAAATAAAAAGAAGAGGAAATTTATTCCTCTTCTTTTTTTATGTTCATTTGCTCTATGTGCCTTTTTATGGCATTAAAAGATTCGTCGCTTATATAATGCTCCATTTTGCAGGCGTCCTCCGCGGCGACGCTTTCTCTTACTCCTAAAGAAACAAGGAATTTTGAAATAAGCGTGTGCTTTTCATAGATCTTGCAGGCAATTTCTTTTCCGCTTTCGGTAAGCGTTAAAAATCCGCTTTTATCCACATTTATAAATCCGCCGGATTTCAAAATACCGACCGCTCTTGATACACTCGGCTTTGAAAAACCCATATATTCCGCAACATCCAAAGATCTCACGGCATTCGCTTTTTTCTGCAAAACATATATTGTTTCGAGATACATCTCACCTGATTCCTGCAAGGACATAATTTTCACTTCTTTTCAATATAAATATATTTTATTATATCAAATATTTTTCTTAAATTCAACTGATTGATAAAATTTAAACTGATTGACTTTTATTTTATTTCGCTGTATTATGAAAAACAAAAAAGGCGGAAATTTCAATGAAAAGATTTTTATCTTATTTTACACTTGCTTTTTTGGCTTTTTTATCGGCTTTGAATTATGAAATATTTGTTTTCCCGAATTCGTTTGCCCCTGCGGGGATAAACGGACTTTGCACGATCTTTATGAAAATTTCGGGAATAAATATCGGATATTTGAGTCTGCTTATAAATATACCGCTCGCTCTGATAGTTTACTTTAAAGTCAGCAGATCGGTAGCTGTCAGAACAATGGTGCACGTGGTATTCTTCTCGGCTTCGGCGGTGCTGCTCTCTAAAATAAAGCTTCCCTTTTATTATCGCACTGCCGACGGCAGCAGCAAAATATTAGGCGCGCTCACCGCAGGAGTTATAATGGGCTGCATTTACTCTCTGCTGATTCGGGCAGGTTCTTATACAGGCGGAATGGATTTTGTTTCGCTTATTATAAATAAGTATAATAAAGATAAATCTGTTTTTTATATCACTTTTATAATAAATTCCTCCGTTGCGTTTTTAAGCTTTTTTGTTTACGATTATAAGATAGAGCCGGTTTTGCTCTGTATTCTTTACTCGTTCGCCTCTTCCACCACTGCGGATAAAGCAATGCGCGCGGGCAGGAGCGCAATGAGATTTGAAATAATCACAGAGCATTCGGAAGAAATTCTAAACGAGATAATAAGCAAGCTTCACCACTCCGCCACGGTGATAAACGCAACCGGCGGATTTTCGGGCAAAAACACAAAAACCGTGATCTGCATTATAAATAAATGCCAGATAACCGCTCTTTACGAAATACTTAAAAAGTACCCCGGTACTTTTGCTGTTATGGACCCTGTAAGCGAGGTTTTGGGCAACTTCAAGCAGATCTCGAAAGGCGGAAAAGAAAGCATAAAATTGCTTGACGACGGAAAAGATAAATCATTTTAAAATAATACCCCTTTAGCATAAAACTAAAGGGGTATTGTTATTTATTTTTTGTTTTTAATTATCTCTTCCGCGATATTTGAGGGCACCTCTTCATATCTTGAAAATTCAAGAGTGAAAGCGGCCGTTCCCTGGGTTATGGATCTCATAGCAGTTGCAAAATCCTGCATTTGCGCCATAGGAACTTCGCCTATGACCTCCTGCATTTTATCCGGCGCGGGGTTCATTCCTATAATTCTTCCGCGGCGCTTGTTTATATCGCTGATAACATCGCCGAGCATTTCATCGGGAACTGTTACCGTGAGCGTGCCGATAGGCTCCATAAGAACGGGGTTTGCTTTCGAAACGCCCTCTTTAAAGGCTAAAGCCGCGGCGGTTTTGAATGCCATTTCCGAGGAGTCCACCGGGTGGTAAGAGCCGTCATAAAGAGTGGCTTTTATTCCTACCATAGGATATCCTGCAAGAACTCCGTTTGCCATACTTTCCCTCAGTCCCTTTTCGACCGCCGGGAAGAAGTTTTTCGGAACGCTTCCTCCGAATACCTTTTCTTCAAATACAAGCTCGTGGCTGTCGCAAGGCTCGAACTCTATCCACACATCTCCGAACTGACCGTGGCCGCCCGACTGCTTTTTATGCCTGCCCTGTGCCTTGACGCTTTTTTTGATAGTTTCCCTGTAAGCGATCTTCGGCTTTCTCAGCTCCGCGTCTACCCCGAATTTTGATTTAAGTCTTGAAATTATAACATCTAAGTGCTGCTCGCCCAAAGCCGAGAGGATCTGCTCGTGGGTTTCGCCGTCTGTTCTTAATAGCACAGTCGGATCTTCCTCGGCAAGTCTTGAAAGACCTGCGGCGACCTTATCTTCCTCACCCTTGTTTTTCGGATATACCGCAAGCGAAAGGTTAGGCAGCGGGAAATTCATTTCTATTGCCTCATCATTTCCTTTTTCGCTCAAAACATCGCCTGTAAGCGCAAATCCGAGCTTGGCGGCACAGCCGATATCACCTGCGCAAAGTGAAGAAACTTCTTCCTGTTTAGCGCCTTTGAGTATCATAATTTTAGCAAATCTTTCCTCATCGCCCGTCCTCGCAATTTTAAGCTTTGAATCGGGTTTGACAGTTCCGGAAATTACCTTAAAATATGAAAGCTTCCCTACAAACGGATCGGCGATAGTTTTAAATACAAGCAGTTTTGTTTCGCCTGATGATGAAAATCCTTCTTCAAGTGCTGTGGGCATAATTTCAAAAAGCGCTTCGGCAAACTGCGCGATAGCGTCGCCCCTTTGCTGAACTCCCGAAAATACCGGGCAGATATCGCCCGATTTTATGCCTTTTTTAAGACCTGCGATTATTTCTTCTTTTGTAAACTGCTCGCCGTTAAGATATTTTTCAAGCAGTTCTTCGTCGACGCTTGCGACCGACTCTAAAAACATATCCCGCATTTGTGATATCTCTTTTGATTCGGGCATTCTTAAAACGGTTTTTTCAAAGCCGTCATAAGAATAGGCTTCGGAATTTATCATATCAACATAGCATTTAACGCTTTCATCTTCAATATATGGAACTACAACGGGGCAGACAGCCGCGCCGTAATTTGCGACAAGCGAAGAAATTACCCTGTAAAAATGAGCGTGCACCGAATCAAGCTTACCTACAAAAAATGCAATACTTTTATTCTGCGCCTTGGCTTTTTTGTAGCAGGACCTTGCCCCTACCGTAAGACCTGATTTACCCGAAACGGTTATAACGACCGAATCCGCCGCGGCAAGCGCTTCGCAGACTCCGCCGGCGAAATCGAACTGACCGGGAGCGTCGATAATATTTATCTTATTTTCCTTATCTTCAAGAGCAAAGCAGGAAGTGCTTACGGAAACTCCGCGCTTTTTTTCCTCGGGATCAAAGTCCATCAAAGCGGTTCCTTCGTCGGTTTTGCCGATCCTGTCCGCAGCGCCCTTATAATAAAGCACCGAGTCGGCAAGAGTGGTCTTGCCCGAGCCTCCGTGACCTAAAAAAGCAATGTTTTTTACATTATTTTCCGAATAGTTTTTCAACGCGAAACAACTCCTTATCTTCAATAATAAAATTATAGCATATCGAATTGTGAATTACAACCAATTTATTTAAAATTTACAAAAAGATTTTAGGAAAAAGTCATAAAATATACTTTTTTGTAACTTTTAGCAGAATCAGCGTCATAAAGGTTACGAAATTGAAATCACTTGTAACACGATTGAAACTGCAATTTTTTATAATTATTGTATATAATGAAATACAGAAAGGACGGCGATAAATGTGAAAAAGAAGATATCACTTATTCTTATATCTGCTGTTATCATAATCGCCGGAATTTTTGCGGCGGCATCGGGAGCTTCCAAAACAGGAACTGTTAAAGCAAGCGGAGCCGAAATTTCTTCAAGCGAAGAGAATTCGCGCAATGCAAGATTTCTCAATATGCTCAATCACAATTATGTGTATGATTCTGATTTTGACGATTTGAATGATATCGTTAATAATTCCCTTATCGCTCTTCTTGATAACCGCGACCGCGAGGATGAGGATTTTATCCCGGCAGAGCTTGTAAAAGAGTTTGTCAGATCGATGTACGGCGTAGAGATCGCCGATATAAACCAGATAAACGAAGATATGCCTAAAAAAGACGGTTATGTGTATATAATCGCAAGAGGTTACTCAAAGTTTAATCATAAGATAATAGGCGTTACGGAAAATGAAGACGGTACTTTTACCGTAACTTCCGATGTGACCGTTTCCACCCACGAAAACGAAACCTATAACTGCAAGGCTTCAACCGTGTTTGTTAAAAATGCCAATTCGAGATTCGGATATAATATAATATCGAGCGATATTTTTACGAAGTCTGAAAATGTGTAAAACAAAGCATTTATAAGCTCTGTTATTTAAAACAGAGCTTATTTTTTTATTTTTTAAAAAATACTTGACAAATCACGATAAAATTCGTATAATGATTTAGTCGCGACTATATGGCTGTATAGCTCAGTTGGCTAGAGCATGCGGTTCATACCCGCAGTGTCATTGGTTCAAATCCAATTACAGCCACCATTTTCCGGCCCGGTGGTCAAGAGGCCTAAGACACCGCCCTTTCACGGCGGTAACACGAGTTCGAATCTCGTCCGGGTCACCAAAGCAAAAATCCTATCACATTATGTGGTAGGATTTTTGCTTTGTATTATTAATTTTCAAATATTTATAAGTAAATCCTTAAAAATATAAAAATTTAAGAATAAAAGATATTTGTTTAATTTCCTCTTGCAATTTGAAATACTTTATTATATAATACCTTTAGACCATTTAATCGGAGGAAATTATTATGGAATTAAAGGGCAAAAAAATTCTTTTTTTAGGCGACAGTATCACAGAAGGCTGCGGAGTATCGGATATTAACGATGTGTATTGGAAACAGCTTGAAAAAAATACGGGCGCTGTCTGCAAGGGCTATGGAATAGGCGGAACGAGAATTGCGATCCAGCATATCCCTGATGACCGCGAAGAGGTCGGAAATTTCTGCACAAGAGCGGATAAAATGGATGATGAAGCCGATATAATCGTGGTTTTCGGAGGAACAAACGATTACGGCCACGGCGACGCTCCTTTCGGCAAGTTAGACGATGAAACAGCAGAAACTTTCTGCGGAGCTGTAAATGTGCTTATTAAGAAGCTTATGAATAAATATCCCGAAGCTGCAATCGTCTTTATGACGCCTACCCACAGGCTTGAGGAAACAGGCAGAATTTTCAATGAGAGAAATATAAGAATTGATTTTGACCTTGAAGATTATGTTGACGCGATAATCGAGATCTGCAAAAACTATTCGGTTCCCGTGCTTGATCTTTTCAGAGTAAGCGGAATTCAGCCGAATATTGAAACTATGAAAGAGCACTTTATGCCTGACGGTCTTCACCCGAACAAATTCGGAAACGCAAAAATAGCTTCAAGACTCGAAGGATTTTTAAAAGCCTTATAAAAACAAATTATCCCGTATAAAGGTTTAAACCTTTATACGGGATATTATTTTTTAATTTCCGCATTCAATGCTTATTTTATTGAAAACATCAAGTATATCTTCTATTTTAACCGCTTTTTTCTCTTCGCCCGCTTTATCAAGCACGATATTGCCCTTATCCATCATAATAAGGCGGCTGCCGTAACTCACGGCATGGCGGAGGTTATGCGTTACCATAACGGCTGTCATAGAATGCTTTTTGATCATTTCGTCTGTAAGCTCCATTATCCTCTCGGAGGATTTGGGATCGAGAGCCGCCGTATGCTCGTCTAAAATTAAAAGCTCAACTTTTGTCATACAAGCGATAATAAGCGCTATAGCCTGCCTCTGACCGCCCGATAAAAGCCCCACTTTGGAGTTTAACCTGTCTTCAAGGCCCATATTGCACTGTGAAAGAAGAGATCTGTAATAATCGATTCTCTTTTTTGAAATAGCGCCCGTTAAAGAAAAGGGCTTATTCTTATTATCGGCAAGAGCGAAATTTTCAAGCACGGTAAGGTTTGAGCAGGTGCCCATTTTCGGGTCCTGAAAAACTCTGCCTATCATTTTCGCCCTTTTATATTCGGGAAGAGAGGTTATATTTTTATCCATAAGCGACACACTGCCCGAATCCGGCATAAGCGAGCCGCAGATAAGATTTAAAAGTGTCGTTTTACCCGATCCGTTAGAACCGACAACAGACACAAATTCGCCTTTTTCAACCGAAAAATTAAAATCTTCAAAAAGCGGCATTTCGTCAACAGTTCCCTTATTAAAGGAAACAAAAATATTATTAAGCTCTAACATTTTCATTGCCTCCCTTAATATTAAGCTTGTTTCCGAGAATAAGCGCTAAAGTGAATATAACGGACATTATAAGCTTGTTATAACTGCTCGGAATTCCGAGTTTTTGAGCGAGAGTGAGGCAAGCCTGATAAAGAACGGCTCCTATTATAACCTTTGTGGTAGGCTTTAAAAAGCGCACATTTTTAAATATCGAAAGCCCGATGATCAGCGAAGCAAGACCGATAACGATAGTGCCTATGCCCATACTCTGGTTTGATCCCGCGCTTATATGCGTGTAAAGCGCGCCTGCAACGGCAGCATAGCCGTTTCCTATAGCAAGACCGGTTATTCTGCTGTTTCCGGGATCGACTCCGAGCATTTTAACAAAGCTTTCGTTGTTTCCCGCGGCTCTAAGCAGAAGTCCGTTTTTACTCTTGAAATAAAAGTCAAGCGCGAGCTTTAAAACCACGGCGACAACTAAGAATATCACAAGATCCCTAATGGGTATATTTTCGATTTTCGGGGGAATGGCGTCGCCGAAAAAGGCGTCGTGCAGAGTTTTGACTCTTCTTCCGAAAGAGATAGAGGTGCTTGAATCCCTGCCTGCGAAATCACCGTACATTCCGCCGGTGGTGGCAATAATATTTATTGATAAAAGCGCAGTGGATACGAGAATTCCGCTGAGCAGCGGTCTTATTTTAAGTCTGACATTCAAGAACCCCGTAATGCTTCCGAAAAACGCTCCCGCGATAAACGCGCAGATAAGACCTAACCATACATTATACCCTTTTACCGCAAAAAGGCTGAATGTGACAGCGCCTGTTACGAATGTTCCCTCAACAGTAAGATCGGGAAAATCGAGGACCGAATAAGAAACATAATAGCCCATTGCGATAAGGGAAAATACAAGGCCGGTTTCGAGGAAGACCTCAAAAGTACTTAAAAAATCAAACATAAAATCTATCCTTTTACTTGTTTGTTGTAACTGTGGCGGCCTGAGAATACTTCTCGGGAATTGTAAGACCTAATTTCGAAACAACATCGGTATTAATAAGAGGAGTAGCTTCGCTTATTGTTCTTACAGCCATTTCAGAAGCGTCTTTTCCGTTAAGAACATCTACCGCCATCTGACCCGTTACCTTGCCGAGTGCCTTATAATCGATGGACATTGAGGCAAGGCAGCCGTTTTTAACCTGCTCTTCTTCGGAGCCGTAAACCGGGATGTTGTTCTTTTCAGCCGCTGATAAAACGACCGAGAGGTTATTTACGACATTGTTATCCGTAAAGTTGTTAATGCAGTCAACCTTGCTTGCAAGATCCTCTGCCGCAGCCGGAACATCAGACGCCCCCTGAACTGCCTTATCGACTACCGTAAGACCTTTTTTATCGCAGATAGCCTTGAATTTTTTAAGGTTTGATATGGAGTTATCTTCGGAAGAGGTGTATAAAATACCGATTTTCTTAGCCTCGGGCTGCATCGACTGAATTAATTCGACCTGCGCCTCAAGATCCAATACATCGCTTGTGCCGGTGCAGTCTTCATCGGGCTCTTCCATACTCTCAACAAGCTCGCTTGCAACAGGATCGTTAACCGCGCAGAAGATAACGGGGATATCGGTATCATCGGTAGCGGCAAATGCGGCTTTAGCGGCAGGAGTGGCTATTGCAAAAATCAAATCGCATTTTGAAGATACCATATTTTTCGCAAAACTTACGCAGTCCGAATCGGCGGAGTTGCTTGAACCTGTCTGATAATCAACATCATATTTAATACCCGATTCATCCAAAGCCTCGATTATTCCTTTATAGCAGTTATCGAGCGACGGATGGCTCATATACTGAATAATACCTATTTTATAGCTTTCTTTTTCCGACTTCTTATCGGATTTGTTACAGCCTGCAAAAGAAAGGCAAAGAACGAGTGATAAAACCAAAGCAAATATTTTTTTCATTTTTAATTTCTCCTTAAAATAATTTTTGTGATTTTTTAAAGTTTTAATTTAAGATTCGCCATCGTTTATTCATCTTTATTACCCCTCTGATATAAAAAATAAAAAGTCCTATCCCGTAAAAGGGACAAGACTTTAAAAATCAAAAATCCTGCGGTACCACCCAAATTGATGAAATCATCCGCTCTTCACCGTACAATCATACGGAAAACACTGTAACGGGTGTTACCCGTCGGCTGCTACTCACAAAAACTGCTTTCGGCCGCCCTCATAAGCCCATTCATCAAAGCTCTGCTTACCGCCATTCCACCGCCGACGGCTCTCTTAAAAGCCTGAAATCTCTGATTACTTACTCTTAATCATAGGTTTTTCATTTGTTGCAAGTATATTAACACACTTTAAATTTTTTGTCAAGTATTTTTTTAAATTTATTGCAAGAGAAAAAATTTTATGTATAATACTTGCGGTGATAAGATATTACAATCAGGATACAACGCTTCTCATAGCGGAAAATTTGTCTGATTATATTGTCTACCGCTAACATTATATTCGGATTAAGCTTCGTATTTTCCGAAAAAGCTTTAAAAATTTCCGATCCGCTTGTTTTTTTAAGTGTGAGATTTACCCTTTTTTCCTGTTTTTAGGCTATTTGTTACTGAGAATAGCCGAGAGTGCGAATTTTAAGGGTAAAAATATTCTTCCGCAATTTTAGACGTTTTCGGAGTGAACGCTCTTGACAAAAGCAACAGATGATGTATAATAAAAGAAAAACGCGGGAGCTCGATTGACTCGGGCTGAGAGGAAGCCGACTGCTTCGACCGATAACCTGATGCGGATAATGCCGCCGTAGGAAAAATGATAGCTTTTTTCGCCGCAGGTTGTCGCCTGCGGTTTTTTATTTGAAAGGATGAATGAATATGGAAAATGTAAAGAAAAAACCTGTGTATAAGATCTGCACAGCCGCGGTGCTTGTGGCACTCTCAACAGTACTCAGCCTTATCAAAGTAGTAGATATGCCCCTCGGCGGCTCTGTCACTTTGCTTTCTATGCTGCCCGTTTGTATGATATCGGTGATGTACGGTCCGCTTTTCGCGATTTTGCCCTGCTTTTTATACGGCGCAATTCAGCTTTTCCTCGGCAATCCGTTCGGCTGGGGATTATCGCCTGTTATGCTTTTCGGCTGCATAATGTTTGACTATATTTTGGCTTACGGCTCGCTGTTTATCGCAGGAATTTTCCGCAAAAAGGGAGCTTTGGGAGTTATTCTGGGAATAATTTTAGCCTGCGCTTTGAGATTTGTTATGCACTTTATTTCGGGAGTCGTTATATTTGCAAACTTTGAGCAGTTCAAGCTTTTCGGAGATACTTTTGTAAACCGCCCCGTGCTTTATTCTGTCTGCTATAACGGAATTTATATGCTGCCCGAAACCATACTCACCGCCGCCGCGTCTGTCCCATTTGTTAAATCTGCGGCAATCAAGAGGTTTTTCTTAGGTGAATAAAAGATTTATAATTTTCGGCGCTATGATGCCTGATAAACTGCGCTTTTCAAGGTTAAAATCGGATTTTGTTATCGCCTGCGATAAAGGATATGAAGTCTGCAGGTCGTTTGATATCGAGCCTGATATGATAATCGGGGATTTCGATTCGCTCGGATATGTTCCCGAAGCTTCTAATATAACGGTACTTCCCGTCAGGAAAGACGATACCGACCTTGGATTTGCGATAAACAAAGCGATTTCGCTTAACGCAAAAGAAATTTATGTTTACGGCGCTGTGGGCGGCAGACTTGACCTTACAATCGCAAATATTTCACTTTGCGCCGCCGCCTGCAAAAAAGGAATAAAGACCGTGTTTTTCGGAAACGATTTTGATTTCACCGTTTTGCGATCGGGGCAAAGCCTATATTTTAAAAACCCGGAGCCTAAAAAGACCGTTTCTGTTTTTGCGCTTGAAAAGTGCGGCGGTTTAAACCTTTGCGGATTTGAATATAATTTGCAAAACGCCTGTCTTGATCCGTTTTTTCCCTTAGGCGTAAGCAACGCCTTTAAAGACGAAACCGCCGAAATATCTTTAAAAAAAGGACTTCTTTTAATTCTTACTAAATGTTAGATTTTCCTGCCTTCTTCAAAATCGGAAGGCAGTTTTTTTAAATCCAAATCATATTTTACCGTTGTCTTTTAAAATTTTAAGCTTTAAGATCGCCGCTTGAGTTTTCGCGTCGGTAATTTCGCCCGAAAGTATCATATCGGCGAGATCTTCAAGCTTTATTTTTTTAATGTTTAAAAATTCGTCGTCATCAAAATCGGTTTCGCCCTTATGAAGAGAGGTTGCGGCATACATCCAGATTATCTCGCCGCAATATCCCGGAGTGGGATAAAGCTTGCCTAAGAAGATGAAATTATCGGCCGTAAGCCCCGTTTCTTCTCTTAATTCCCGCTTTCCGCATTCGAGAGGATCCTCATTTAAGCTTTCTCTTTTACCGGCGGGAATTTCCGTTATCTCCTCGCCGTAAGGATAGCGAAACTGCGAAACGGTGTAAACACAGCCCTCGCTGTCAAGCGCCGCGACGCACACGCCTCCGTTATGCTCGACCACTTCTCTTACAGCCTGTTTGCCGTTTGGAAGCAGGGCCAGATCTTTTCTCACATTTATAATTTTGCCTTTAAAAACATATTCTTTTTTCAGCTGTTTTTCTCGCACATTCATTTTTTAGGATTTCCTTTCATATATTTTTAAAAAACCGCAAAGAGGTCAAAAATGGTTGAAAATATAAATTATTCTTATACCGAACTTTTAAAGCTTACCGACGCTCTTATAAAAAAATATCCCTTTATAAAGAAGATAACCCTTTCAAAAAGCTGTGCGGGAAGAGAAATATTCGCCCTAAAAGTAGGCAGGCTTAAAAACTGCTCTTTAATAGCCGCCGCATTTCACGGCAGCGAGCATATCACGACGAATATCACTATGTATTTTTTATCGGAGCTTGCAAGCGCGCTTTTTACCGACAGTCCGCTCGGCGGAATAAGGGTGACCGAGGCTTTTAAAAACTGCGGAGTAATAATCATTCCGAGGGTAAACCCGGACGGCTGTGAAATATCCATAAACGGCGCGGCCTGCGCGGGCGGATTTTCCGGATTTGTGAAAAAAGCCTCTCTCGGCGATACTCTCCACTGGAACGCAAACGCCAGAGGGATAGATATAAACCACAATTTTGCGGCGGATTTTCAAAATGTGAAAATATCCGAGCGCAGGCACGGAATTTTATCTCCCGGACCTACGAAATTCGGAGGAACAAGACCTGAAAGCGAGCCCGAAACCGCCGCGCTGTGTTCGCTTTGCAGGACCGTGAATTTTAAACAGGTTTTGGCTCTTCACACGCAGGGCGAGGTAATCTACTACACTTTCGGGAATAAAAACCCCCGAAATTCCGAGCAAATGGCACAGATTATGGCAACAGCCTCAAATTATGCTCTCGATATTCCCGAGGGCACGGCTGTGGGCGGAGGGTTTAAGGATTGGTTTATAGAAGAATTCGGCCGCCCCGGATTTACGGTGGAGGCAGGCTTAGGCGAAAATCCGCTCGATATAGGAAAAGCGCGGGAAATTTATGAAAGAATAAGAAGTATGCTCACGCTTTTTACAATAATGTAATGTGAATCACCGCTGTCGGTATAAATCAATTATAACATACCAAAATCAATTTTTCCATTGACAAAGACATATAAATGTTTTAAAATTTAATAAAACAATACTTTTTTGAAGCAAAGGCGCTTTACTTATTTTGTAAAGCGCCGTTTTTGATTTTGGAGGAATAGTTATGAAACCAATAATAGGAGTAACGCCTTTATTTGACAGCGAAAAGGACTCTGTGTGGATGCTCCCGGGATACCTTGAGGGGATAACCGCCGCCGGAGGAATTCCGATAATTCTTCCGCTTTATTCGGAAAGCGAGGATATCAAAAAATGCTCCGGGCTTTGCGACGGCTTTTTATTCACAGGCGGACAAGACGTATCACCTAAAATTTACGGCGAGGAAAAAACGGAGTTCTGCGGAGAAACAAGCGAGCTTAGAGATACTATTGAAACCACGCTTTTAAAAATCGCGATCGATGAAAACAAGCCGGTTCTCGGTATCTGCCGCGGTCTGCAATTTATAAATGCGGCGCTCGGCGGCACGCTGTATCAGGATCTTGATAAATTCCATAAAAGCAGAACTGAGCACCATATGACACCGCCTTACGACCGCGCGGTGCATAAAGTAAGCATAAATAAGGACTCTTTGCTTTATGATATACTTAAAACCGATACTTTAAGCGTTAACAGCTATCATCACCAGGCGGTAAAAAAACTATCGGACAGGCTAAAAAGCGCCGCTGTAAGTGAAGACGGACTTATTGAATCCGCATTTATGAAAGATAAAAAATTCCTGCTTGCAGTGCAGTGGCACCCCGAATTTTCATTTAAATCGGACAATCACAGCCTTGATATTTTAAAAGCGCTTATAAACGCGTGTTTTTAGTTGCTTTAAAGGATAAAATATGGTATAATTTAATGTATTTTAAATTAGGCGGTGAAGATAATTGATTTGCGAGTTTGCGGGGATCTGCTTTGAAATTGAGGGAATTTTAGATTCCACAAAGCTTTTTTTAAAGGATTTTTCATCCGATAAGGAGCCTGAAGAAACTTTAAGGTTGAGCGAAGCGGATTTTAAAAGAGAATCGGAAATTTCCGGTTGTTTTGACCGCAAAATGCTTGAAATCACCGCTCTTTACAGAAAAATATCGGAAATCGCCCCGATGTACGGCGCATTTTTAATGCACGCGGCGGTGATAGAGGCGGATAACAAGGGAATTGCTTTTACTGCCTCGAGCGGCACGGGAAAAACCACCCATATGCAAAACTGGATAAAGGCTTTTAAAAAAAGAGTAAGAATCGTAAACGGCGATAAGCCGCTTATAAGGCTTGAAAGCGGAAAATTTTTCGCTTATCCCACCCCCTGGTGCGGAAAAGAAAAGCTTAAAGGCACTGATAAATGCGAGCTTAGTGCTGTCTGCTTTATTAAAAGAGCAAAAGAAAACAAAACGCTCAAAATATCAAAAAAAGCGGCTTTAAGGGAGCTTTTAAACAGAATTTATATCCCGCAAAACGAAGAGCTTTCAAATCTCACCTTTTCGCTGCTCGATAAATTCTTAGAAAAAAGCGAGTTTTACGATATTTTCTGCAATACCGATGAAAATTCGGCAAAGTGCGCTTACAATTCTATTTTTAAAGAGGAAAAGATATGAAGCTTAAGTATAAATTTACGGTAAATAAAGTGGGGGGCGAATATATCGCCGCCGCAGTCGGGAAGGAAAACGGCGCAAAGGATAAGGTGATATCCTTAAATGAAACAGGCGCTTTTATCTTCCGCGCGCTTTTAAAGGAAACAGACGAGAAAGCTTTGATATCCTCGCTTTTAAAGGAATATGATGTTACTGAGCCGGACGCGGCAAAATCAGTGAGCGATATTTTAAATGCTTTAAAGCGCGAGGATCTGCTCGAATGAATATAAACGATCTAAGCACCGCCGAGGAAAGGCTTAAATATGAAGACGCGGTCTTTGTGAAAACAAAGGGCGCGAGTATGCGGCCGCTTATAAACTCAGAAAAGGACTTGGCAGTCCTTAAAAAAGCGGATAAAAGCCCTAAAAAGAATTCCGTGGTTTTATTTAAGAAAAACGGTATTCTTATCCTGCACAGAATCCGCAGAATTTCGGGCGATGAATATATTATGCGCGGCGATAACAACGCCTTTTATGAGTACGGCGTAAAGAATACGGATATAATAGGAGAGCTTAAAGCGGTTATAAAAAACGGGAAGTATAAAGAAATAGAAAAATCCCTTTATTTAAGACGGATATATCCTTTTTTAAACACCCTTTTTTTCCCTCTCAAATTTATTTACAGCAAGCTTTTAAAATTAAAACGGAAGGATTTTTTTAAGTGACTTTAAAAGAAGAAATCAACCGCAGACGGACATTTGCGATAATATCCCACCCTGACGCGGGTAAAACCACGCTGACTGAAAAGCTCCTGCTTTACTCCGGAGCGATAAAAACGGCGGGCTCGGTAAAGGGCAAAGCGACCGCAAAGCACGCGGTTTCGGACTGGATGGAGCTTGAAAAACAGCGCGGAATTTCCATTACCTCTTCCGTTATGCAGTTTGAATACAAGGGTTGCTGTATAAACATTCTTGACACCCCCGGACATCAGGACTTTTCCGAGGATACTTACAGAACGCTCATGGCGGCGGATAGCGTTGTAATGGTGATAGACGCGGCAAAGGGTATCGAGCCGCAGACGAGAAAGCTTTTTAAAGTCACCGCAATGCGCCATATCCCGATATTTACTTTTATAAATAAGCTCGACCGCGAGGCAAGGGATCCTTTTGAGCTTATCGACGAGCTTGAAAAGGAATTCGGCATAGGAACTTATCCTATGAACTGGCCTATCGGCTGCGGAGTAAGCTTTAAAGGAGTTTTTGACAGGAACAAAAGGCAGATAATGGCTTTCAACGAGTTCCACAGAGGTCAGGAAAAAATAAGTTCCGTTTCCTGCGATATTACCGATACGGACACTTTAGACGAATTAATAGGCGAATATCAGAGAAAAGAGCTTGTAGATCAGATAGAGCTTTTAGACGGCGCAAGCTTTGATTTCGATATCGAAAAGGTTAAAAACGGAACGCTCACACCCGTATTTTTCGGCTCGGCGCTCACAAATTTCGGAGTTGAGCCGTTTTTGGATTATTTTATCGATCTTGCCGCTCCTCCGCTTGAAAGAAAGAGCAAAGAGGGCAAAATTGAGCCTGTAAGCGAGGATTTTTCGGCGTTTGTATTCAAAATTCAGGCGAATATGAATAAGGCTCACCGCGACAGAATGACATTTATGCGTATCTGCTCGGGAAAATTTGAAAGGGATAAGGAATATTACCATATCCAGGGCAAAAGGTCGCTCAGGCTCTCTCAGCCCACCCAGCTTATGGCTTCCGACAGGCAGGTTATAAACGAGGCGTATGCAGGCGATATTATCGGAGTTTTCGATCCCGGAATTTTTTCTATCGGAGATACTGTCTGCGAAATAAAGCATAAGGTGGAATTTGAGGGTATCCCCACTTTTGCACCCGAGCATTTCGCCGTGATAGAGCATAGGGACAGCCTTAAAAGGAAGCAGTTTGTAAAAGGTGTCGAGCAGATTGCGCAGGAGGGCGCTATTCAGATATTTCACGAGCCGGATTCGGGAATGGAAAGAGTAATTGTCGGAGTTGTAGGAGTTTTGCAGTTTGAAGTGCTTGAATACAGGCTTAAAAACGAGTACAATGTCGATGTTATAAGAAATAATTTACCCTTTTCTTTCATCCGCTGGATAAAAGAAAAAAATTGCGAGGTTAAGGACCTCAATCTCACCTCCGATACAAAGTGGGTGCAGGATTTTAAAGGAAACGACCTGCTTATTTTCACAAGCGATTGGAATATCAAATGGGCGCTCGATAAAAACGAGGGCCTCGTTTTGGAAGATTTCAGTAAGGAATAAAAATTGCAGAAATTCATCAAACCCTGCCACTCATAGTTCCTCCCCTTTAAGGGGAGGGCTTTTAATTTAGCGGACTTGAAATTTTTATTAAAATGATGTAATATTATTGTTGTTAAAAAAGGAGGAATTTGCTTTGGCAAAAAGTAAAAACCGATCTAAAATTTTTCTTTTGATATTGCTTTCATTTTCCGTGCTTGTTTTGTGCAGCGCGGTGTGGTATATAAAAATTTTCGGCAGAACGGGGTTTGACTCGGTCGTGTTCACGCTTATTGCAGGCACGGAGGGCTCCAATCCTGTGTTTTTCAAGCTTTATTTTCTTTATGCCTTTTTGCCGGCGGGGCTTATTTCGGCAGTGCTTGTAATTTCGGCTGTCTTGATAAAAACAAAGCAAAGGCTTATAAAAGCGGTATCGCTGATTTTAAGTATTGTAATGCTGATTTCTGCCTGCACCTATGCGGGGCTTTCCGGATTTATTATCGATAGGCTAAGCTATTCGGATATCTATGAAACCGAATTTGTTAAAACCGATACAAATAATATCACTTTCCCCGAAACAAAGAAAAATCTTATACATATTTTCTTAGAGTCAATGGAAACGACCTTTGCCTCTTTAAAGCAGGGCGGAGCGCTCGAAACAGGGGATATCGATGAGCTTTATGAGCAGGCTTTAAAAAATATCAATTTTTCCGATAATCCGGGTTTCGGAGGAGGGTACGCAATGCCCGGCTGCACCTGGACCACCGCCGCGCTCACGGCTTACACTTCGGGCGCGCAGATGAAGATAGGTATTAATAATTCGGTCGATTTTTCCGCTCCGATTAAAAACACACTGACGATAAACGATATTTTAAAGGAAAACGGTTATTCGCAGTCGGTAATGGTGGGCTCGCCTATGGAATACGGTCTGAGGCAAAAGCTTTTTGAAACCCACGGCGTGCACGAATTTTACGATTATGACACCGCCCTAAAAGACGGTATAATCGAAAAAGGCTACAAAGTAAACTGGGGATTTGAGGACTCAAAACTATTTGAATATGCAAAGGAAGTTCTCTTAAAAAAATCAAAAGAAAACGCGCCTTTTGCCTTTTATATGCTGACTTCCGACACGCACCACCGCGACGGATACCTGTGCAGCGAATGTGAAAACGACGGCAAAGAGAAATATGACACCGTGCTTAAGTGCTCTTCAAGGCAGGTAAATAAATTTATCGAATGGATAAAAGAGCAGGATTTTTATAAGGACACGGTGATAGTGATAACAGGCGATCACACCTCAATGGCAAACGAATATATTGAAAGAAATGTCGATAAAGATTATTCAAGGCGGGTTTATAACTGCATTATAAATTCGGATAAAGAAAAAACAAATATCAAAAACCGAACTTTTACCACACTTGATATGTACCCGACGGTCCTTTCGGCTCTCGGCTGTGAGATAAAAGGAGCGAGGTTAGGATTAGGAACCGATCTTTTTTCAGGCGAAAAAACACTTGCCGAGAAATACGGAATTAAAAAACTCTCAATTGAGCTTTCGAAAAATTCGCGATATTATAAAGAATTATAAAAAATTTTATTTATGCCCCCAAACCGATTCGGTTTGGGGGCATAATATTATCCCGGGAAGGTGAGAATTATAAAAAAGAAGATATTTGCTTTTTTGTTTGTTGCGCTGACTGCCGTTTCCTGCGCTTTTGCAGGCGGAAAAGAAAAAACGGAAAAAACAAAGCTAAAAAGCACCGATCAAAAATTAAATGTGCAAAAAGAAAGTGACGAAAATTCGGGCTCTTTTAATGTGATATTTTTAAATACAAGCGAAAATACCGATAAGATTAACTTTTTTGTGCCTAAAATGCAAAAAAGCGGAACAAAGGCCGAGTTTTTAAACGATAAAAAAGAAAGCCCCGTAAGTCTTATATTCGAGGCAAGCATTGACGGCGAGGGTTTTCTTGTCGATAAATTGGAGGGGCCCGGCAAGCTTAAGCTTAATTGCAGACTCAAAGAAAAAGAGAATTCAGCCGGCGGCGATATTATCGCCTATGCGCTGATCCTCGGAGGGGAAACCGAAAATATAAAAGCGGAAAACGCAAAAATTTTTGATATAAGCGGGAAGATGGGAACCGCGGGATTTTTTATCACGGGCGGTGAAAAAAGCGGAGATTTTTCGATTTCGGCGGATATCAAAGAGGACTGCGCGGACATAAGCTTTATTGCTCTGTCGGTAAGCGGCGCTTTTGACGGGGCAAAGAAAAGCACTGTAAAAAAAGTTACCGCTTTAAAAGAAAACTTAATCGCGGCTTTACGCGAATATTTAAAAAACTTAAACGCCGAGGGTGAAAAAAGCGAAAAAAAATTAACCGAATTATATGATTTTGCCGAAACTCAGGAAAAATCCGCGCTTGATTCGGCTTTAAAAGCCGAAAATTTAAGAAAAGAGCTTGAAAGCGGGTTTTCAGGCGAATTATCAAAGGCTCAAAAGCTTATAGAAGAAAGCGGAGCAAATATTAAGCTTACTAAGGAAAACTACAGCGAGATTTTAAAATCGATTAATTCAAAAGAAGCTTTAAATGCGCAAATTATGCTTCAAAAATCAGAGCTTTGCATTAAGCTTGCAAAAAGCGGTGAAGAACAGGCAAAATCCGCCGCAAAAAGTGCGGCGGAGCTAAAAGAATACGCAAATGCGGCTTTGATAACTTTAAATGAAACATTTTCAAACCTGAATACCGAAAGCGATAATAAAATCTCTGATCTTGAAAAAGGAATAAATAATATTTTAAATTAAAAACTTAAGGCTCCCCGTTCACAGGGAGCCGATATAAATCACAGCAATTCTATATTCTCTTCTTTGCATTTCTTTATTTCTTCTTCGGGCCAGACCGACGCATGCACCTCGCCGATATGCGCCTTTTGAAGAAGAAGCATACAAAGGCGCGATTGTCCTATACCTCCGCCGATAGTAAAAGGCAATTCGCCGTTTACAAGCGCTTTGTGGAAAGGAAAATTCAGCCTGTCAAGCGCGTTTTCCGCCTCTAATTGCTTTAAAAGGCTTTCTTTATCCACTCTTATTCCCATTGAAGAAATTTCGAAAGCGGCGTCTGTTACCTTATTATAAACTATAATATCGCCGTTTAAGCTCCAATCGTCGTAATCGGGGGCTCTGCCGTCGTGTTTTTCGCCGTTTTTAAGTCTGCCGCCTATCTGAGTCAAGAAAAGAGCGCCGAATTCCTTTGCCGCCGCATTTTCCCTCTCTTTAGGCGAAAGCTCGGGATATTTTTCTTCAAGCTCGAAAGTGGAAACGAATTTTATCTTTCTCGGCAGATAATTTTCAAGCTCGGGGTACTGCCTTTCAATACCGTCAGCCGTGTTTAAAATAGCATTGTAAATGCGGTAGACCGTGTCCTTAAGATAATCCATATTCCGGTCTTCTTTGGAAATCACCTTTTCCCAGTCCCACTGATCCACATAAAGAGAGTGAATATTATCGCAGTGCTCATCTCTTCTGATAGCGTTCATATCCGTGTAAAGGCCGGTGTGCATTTTAAAGCCGTACTTCTTAAGCGCAAACCTTTTCCATTTGGCGAGGGAATGCACCACTTCGACCTCTTCGCCGGTTTCTAAAATATCAAAGCTGACAGGGCGCTCGACGCCGTTTAAATCGTCGTTAAGTCCGCTGCCTTTTTTAACGAAGAGCGGAGCGGAGGCGCGGTTTAAATTAAGACCGTCGCACAAATTTTCCTCAAATCTATGCCTTAGCGAGCGGATAGCTTTCTGCGTTTCAAGCACGTTTAATTTTGAAACATATTTTTCCATTTTTCTTTTACCTCACGAAATGTTTCCTACAGTTCTCGGATAAAGAATAACGTCGCGGATATTCGAAACTCCCGTGACATACATAATTATTCTTTCAAGGCCCAAGCCGAATCCGCTGTGCGGAACAGAGCCGAATTTTCTGAGCGAGAGATAATCCTTATAATCGTCAAGATCCATATTTCTTGCTTTCATAGCCTCAAGCAGCTTATCAAGATCGGCTTCTCTTTCGGAACAGCCGATTATCTCGCCCACTCCGGGAACTAAAAGATCGGTTGCGGCGACCGTCTTGCCGTCTGGGTTCTGCTTCATATAGAAAGACTTGATCTCTTTCGGATAATCGGTAAGAAATACGGGCTTTTTGCATATAACCTCCGAGATATATCTTTCGTGCTCTGTCATAAGATCGCAGCCCCACTCAACGGGATATTGGAAATTCTCGCCGCTTGCCTTTAATTTTTCTATCGCCTCGGTATAGGTCATAACCGCGAAATTGTGGCTTGCAACGGTTTCTAATTTTTCTATAAGACCTTTTTCAAAATGCGCGTCGAAAAATTTAAGCTCATCGGGGCATTTTTCAAGCACGGAACTGATGATATACTTTATCATATCCTCGGCTATTTCGATTATATCGGGGAGCTCCGCAAAAGCGACTTCCGGCTCAACATGCCAGAACTCCGCAACATGGCGGGGAGTATTGCTCTTTTCCGCTCTGAAAGAGGGACCGAAAGTGTAAATTTTTCCGAGTCCCATAGCGGCGACCTCGCCCTCAAGCTGACCGGAAACCGAAAGCGCCGCTCTTCTTCCGAAGAAATCCGCCGCCTCATATTCTTCCTCTGTCTTGTAATCTTTTGAAAAACCTATAGTTGTGACCTTGAACATCTCGCCTGCGCCCTCGCAGTCGCTTGCGGTTATTAATGGGGTGTGTATATAGGTGTAATGCCTGCTCTGGAAAAATTCGTGAATAGCGGCTGAAACCACCGAGCGCACGCGGAATACCGCGTTAAAAGTGTTGGTTCTGACCCTTAAAGCGGGGATAGTTCTCAAATATTCGAGGGTGTGCCTTTTTTTCTGCAGGGGGTAATCGGCTGGGCATACGCCTAAAACGGTTATCTTTTCGGCGTTTATCTCAACGCTGTCTTTAGCTACTACCGATTCGACTGCCTGCCCCTCTACCATAAGCGAAGTGCCGAGCTTTAAATATTCGGAAATATCCGAAAGCTTGCTTTTATCTATAACTATTTGCAGGTGCTTAAGAGTAGTACCGTCGTTAAGCTCGATAAATGCCATATTTTTAGAATCGCGCGAAGTTCTTACCCATCCGCAGACAGTGACATTTTTGCCTACGAATTCACGGTTTTTCATAATTTCATAAATATCAGTATGCTTCATAATTTTCCTCCCGAAATTAAATATAAAAATAATAAAAGCGCCGTTATCCGCCCTAAAATTTCAGGACGGATAAGACGCTTTAAAAATCATCCGCGGTGCCACCTAAATTGCCTTTTTATATCAAAAAGACCTCTTTACGGCCAAAATTGAGCCGATTTCTTCTTAACGCGAAGCTCACGGCGCACCTAATAAGCAAAAAGCTTTTCAGATTGCGGCTAAAAAGTGTTATTCACAAGGTGCGTGCGCCTGCGTTTCCACTGCCCGCAGATCACTGTTCCGCCGTGTACGATGCTACTTGTCTTTCTCAAAGCCTTTGAATATAAAAAATTATATCACCGGAATTTAAATTTGTCAATATCAATATTTATGATTGTAATCAAATCCGCAGTGCTTTAAAAATTCCTTTGCCATTAGGGTTGCGCCGATCTGATTGGGGTGCACCCTATCCCAGTTTATAAAGGAAGAATGGCGGTATTTTAAGAAGTTATCGTAAACCGACTGAAAATCGACATATTCACAGCCGTGTTTTTTTGCAAGCTTTCGTGCAACTGCAGAATACTCGCCCATTTTCTTTCTCATCATATCCTCGCAGTTAGGCTCCATATAATAAGGGGATAAGATAAACACGCCTTTGACCTTATCTTTTATCCTTATTATCATTTCCTCGAGGTTTTTCTCGTATTCTTCAATTCCCACCTGAATATCGGTAAGAGCGGGGGCGTCAAAAAATCTCCACACATCGTTTATTCCGATAAGTATTGAAACCCAGTCGGGGTTAAGGGCGCAGACGTCTGCGTCAAATCTGTTTAAAAGGTCGCGGCTTGTGTGGCCCGCTATTCCGGTGTTTGATATCCTGATTCTAAGGTCGGGATACCAGGCATTTATCATATTATCGATAATTCTCACATAGCTGGTTCCTAAATTATCGCCTATTTCCTCGCCCACGGGGCGCGCTCTTCCCATATCTGTTACGGAGTCGCCGGTGAATACTATTCTGTCGCCGTTTTCAAAAATCATAGTATTTTTACCTCTTTTTTATAAAATGTTTTCTATTAAAGATCTTATTTCCTCGGTGCCGGTATTTTTAAGCGCGGAAAAGGGAATTATGGGGATATTTTCACCAAAAGTTTCTTTAAAAGCTTTGAGATTTTTTTCAAATTCGGTTTTATTGAGCTTATCCGATTTAGTGAGAATTATCGCGGTGTTAAACCCGAAGTGATTTAAAAATCCGAGCATATTAAGATCGAACTCGGTCGCGGGTCTTCTCATATCGATAAGCGAAAAGCAAAGCTTTATGTTTCTTCCCGATCTGAAATAATGCTCCATAAGGCCGCTCCAGCGTTCCTTTTCCTTTGTGGCTACCTTTGCGTAGCCGTAACCGGGGAGGTCCACAAGCCTTAGGCCGTTTAGCTTATAAAAGTTTATCGTGACCGTCTTTCCCGGGGTGGAGCTTACTCTCGCGATCGCTTTTCTTCCGAGCACCTTATTTATAAGCGAAGATTTTCCCACATTCGATCTTCCGCAGAAGCAAACTTCCGGAATATCGGACTGCGGCAGCTGCGAGGCGGTGCCGAAAGCCGCCTCAAATGTTACATCCGAAAAATTCATATCAGCACCTGCTTACTGCCTTTTCGCCTGAATTTTGCGAGATAAAAAGCTCTTTGCTTTTTTCTTCCTCGGGGAATTTTAAAGCTGCTTGGATTATCTCGCTCGCATTTTTCACCGGGATAAACTCAACGTTTTCTTTCACGGTTTTATCTATCTCGTCGAGGTCGGGAATATTATCATAAGGAATAAACACGCGTTTTACTCCTCCGCGGTAAGCCGCCATAGACTTTTCTTTAAGTCCGCCTATCGCAAGCACGCGGCCGGTTATCGTTATTTCGCCGGTCATAGCTATATCGCGCTTTACAGGCACTTTTGTAAGAGCCGAAACAAGCGCCGTTGCGATAGTCACTCCCGCGCTCGGGCCGTCTTTTTTGACCGCCGCCTCGGTTGCGTGGATATGGATATCGAGATTTTTGTAAAAATCGGGATAAATTCCGTATTTAAGCGCGTTTAACCTGACAAACGTTACGGCGGCGGAAGCCGATTCTTTCATAATGTCGCCGAGGCTGCCCGTTAAAATAATTTTGCCCGTGCCCTCCGTTGCGGCGACTTCGAGCTGCATTATCTCTCCTCCCACAGCCGTCCAGGCAAGGCCGTTTATAATGCCTATCTCGTCGGTTTCGAGTATGGATTCGGGGCGGTATTTTTTAGTGCCTAAATATTTATAGATATCCTGCTCTTTTACTGTCACGCTTTTTACTTCGCCCTCGGCTATAATTTTTGCTACCTTTGAAAAGACCTTGGCTATGGTTCTCTCCAAGCTTCTCACTCCTGCCTCGCGGGTGTAAAAATCGATTATGGCATAGAGTGCGCCGTCTGTTATTCTGCAGGTCCTGCCTGAAAGCGCGTGGCGTGAAAGCTCTTTTTTAACAAGGTGCTTTTTAGCGATATTAAAGCGCTCTTCTCTTGTGTAGCCGTCAATGTAGATTACTTCCATTCGGTCCAAAAGAGCGGGCGGAACGGTGGAAACGTCGTTCGCCGTGGTGATAAACACCGCTTTGCTTAAATCATAAGGTATCTCTAAAAAGTTATCGGTAAAAGAGCTGTTCTGCTCCGGATCCAAAACCTCCAAAAGCGCGGATGAGGGATCGCCCTTATAATCGCTTGCAAGCTTATCTATCTCGTCAAGCAAAATAAGAGGATCGGATACTCCCGATAATTTGAGCGCCGAGATAATTCTTCCGGGCATTGATCCCACATAGGTTTTTCTGTGGCCTCTTATTTCCGCCTCGTCGTGCATACCGCCGAGTGCTACTCTGCGATACTTCCTGCCCATACATTCGGCTATGGTTTTTCCTATAGAGGTCTTTCCCACTCCGGGAGGGCCCGCAAGGCAGATTATCTGCCCTGTTATATCGGGGTTTAAAGAATATACTGCGAGCATTTCCAGGATCCGCTCTTTTACTTTATCAAGGCCGTAAAAATCGCGGTCGAGAATTTTCTCCGCCTTTTTTATATCTACTTTAGATCCGCTTTTTTTATTCCACGGAAGCGATATCGCAAGATCAAGCCAGGAGCGCACAACCGTTCCCTCGTGAGAGCCGGGCGGAAGCTTTGAAAGCTTATTTATTTCGGATCTTATCTTATTTTTCACTTCATCCGAACAATCGAGCTTTTCTGCTTTTTCGTTATAGGATTCTATTTCGGAAAGCTCGTCGTCGCCGTAAAGCTCGTCGTTTAAAACCTTTATCTGCTCTTTAAGATAATATTCTTTCTGGCTTTCGTCAATTCTGCGCTTTGTTTTTTCGCCTATTTTATTATCTATCTCGCAGATCTCTTTTTCTTTGCTTAAAAGCTCAAGCAGAATTTTCGCTCTTGAAACGGGCGAAAGCTGTTCTAAAATAAACTGCTTGTCGTCAAAAGGCGAGGGCACGTTAAACGCGATATAATCGCAAAGATAAGGGATATCGTCGCAGGTGGCGACAGTCGATATCACGTCGGGCGCAATATTGCGGTTTACTTCAACATATTTTTCGAATTCTATTCTTATTCTTCTTAAAATGCTTTCTTTGTAAACAGCCCTGTTTTTAATAGGCTTTTCTTCGCATTTTTCTATTACCGCGGAATAGATATCCGGTTCTTTTATAAACGTGGTGTGCTTTGCCCTGTAAAGACCTTGAACGAGAGCTTTGACAGAACCGTCGGGCATTTTAAGGGTTTGCCTTAATCTGCAAAGACAGCCCATAGAGTAAAGGTCCGAAGAGTTCGGCGCTTCCACCGTGATATCTTTCTGTGTAACTAAATATATAAGCTGGTTTGAGGACATCGCCCTGTTTATCGCGTTCACAGAGCGCTTTCTTCCCACATCTAAAGTAAGAATCATAGAGGGGAAAGCCACAAGTCCTCTTAAAGCTAACACGGGAAAAGAATTTTCCGTCTTTTTTGTTTCTGCTGGCATAAAATATTTACTCCGTAAATTTATTTTGCATAAACCGCCGCGGCGCTGAGCTTGCTTTCGATAAATGCGAACACTACGCTGTTTTTCTCCGATTCGCAGGTCAAAAATTTACAATTATCATCCGAAAAAGAGAAGAAATAAAAGTCTGAAAGCTTGCCCGAGGTTACCTCGTATTTAATATTACGGGATTTAAGATCGGTTTCTACCTCTATGAGCACCGTGTCCGGATCGTAACCGAAAGCCGCGGCAGTAGCGGTGATAGCGGTAATTCCGGCTGATTTATCCTCTGTTTTATAATAATACTGAAAACTATTCCCTAAAATTTCCGAATAATCTCCTGATTCTATCACGGGGATTTCAATTTCCTCTGCGCCCTCCTCGTGATCGTGAGATTCGAGAGCGGAAGAATCTTGGGATTTTTTAAGCTTTGATAAAACCGAGTCAGGATCGGCGGAAAGTTTAATATCGCTTTCGGGTATCTGTCCGATTTTTGCATAGTATTCGATATCCGCACCCGTTACAGTGTTTTCCTTTTTATCCTTTTTGCAGGCGCAAAATAAAAAGGCAATAACAAAAACCATTAAAAGTGCCGCTGATTTTTTCATAAAGAACACCTCTTAGATCTCATTTGATTTTGCAATTTCATTTAAAAGTTCCTGCTGCTGATTCCACAGCTTTTCGGAAAGATCGACATAATAGGTGTGGGGCTTTTCAAATCTTGTAACCTCATCCCACAAAGAGCCGACCTGCGCCTCGCGGTAAGCGGAAATTTCCTTAACGCTCGGTGATTCATACACGGCTTTTCCGCCGCTGATGATTTTCTTCTGGAGCTTGACGGCGGTAAAGTCCGTAACCGTCTTTCTTTTCCAGGTGAATACGGGATCGAATATCTCGTAAGGCTCGGAATCGTCTATTCTTTCATCATTTAAGGTGATAACATCTGCGATAGCCTTGCCTGTTGCACGGTCGAATAAGCGCCACGGAATTTTAACTCCGGGCAGGGTGATTTTAGCGGTGTTTTCGCTTACCTTTATCTTAGGAATTATCTTTCCGTTTTTCTCTATCGCAGCAAGCTTATAAACTCCGCCGAAAACAGCCTCGCTTGACGCGGTTATAAGTCTTTCTCCCACTCCGAAGCTGTCCACTTTAGCGCCCTGGAATATCATATCGCGGATAAGATATTCATCGAGCGAGTTTGAAACGCAGATCTTGCAGTCCTCGTATCCCGCGTCGTCAAGCATTTTGCGGACTTTTTTGGATAAATAGGTGATATCGCCGCTGTCTATCCTTATTCCGAGCGGTCTTTTGCCGAGCGGTTTTAAAACATCGTTAAACACTCTTATAGCATTCGGAATTCCCGATTTTAAAACATTGTAGGTATCCACAAGCAAAAGGGTGCTGTCGGGGTACATCTCGGCATATTTTTTAAACGCCTCATATTCGTCTTCAAAAAGCTGAACCCAGCTGTGCGCCATTGTTCCCGATGCCGAAACATCGAAATCCTTTGCCGTTTTTACGACAGATGTGCCTGTGCAGCCGCCTATCACCGCGGCTCTTGCGCCGTAATAAGCGGCGTCTGCTCCCTGGGCACGGCGAGCGCCGAATTCCATAACAGGTCTGCCCTGGGCGGCGCGGGTGATGCGGTTAGCCTTAGTTGCGATAAGCGATTGGTGGTTTATAGTTAAAAGCACCATAGTTTCCACCATCATACACTGTACCGCGGGACCTTTGACCGTGACTATCGGCTCTTTCGGGAATATAGGCGTTCCCTCGGGCACAGCCCACACGTCACAGCAGAATTTAAAGTCCGCAAGGTAGTTTAAATAATCTTCGGAAAAGAGATTTAAGCCCCTTAAATATTCTATATCGTCTTTATCAAAATGCAGATTATTGAAATACTCGATAAGCTGGTCGACGCCTGCCATTAAGGCATAACCGCCGTTATCGGGAACTCTGCGGAAAAACATATCGAAATATGTAACCGTGTTTGCAAGCTCGGTATCGAAAATACCGTTTGACATTGTCATTTCGTAAAGGTCAGTGAGCATTGAAAGGTTGCGGTTGTCAAAATTCATTTTTTTACCTCACATTTTTTCGGGCGCGGTTATTTTAAATGCGTCAAGAATATTTTTTATCACTGCCGACGTGGCTTTGCAGAGGCAGAGCCTTGCGTTTTTAAGGGATTCATCCTCGCAGTTTACCCTGCAGGAAGAATAAAATTTATGGAAAAGCGTTGCAAGTTCTATGCAATAATGCGTGATCCTTGCAGGATCGTAGGCTTTGGCGGCTTTTATTATTTCATCGGTAAATGCGGAAATATGAGAGATAAGCTCCCGCTCCTCGGGTGTCTTTAATAGATCGAGGTCCGCTTTTTTTGCGGTATCGGGCTCGCCCACGTTTCTTAAAATTGAGCAAATTCTGGCATAAGCATACTGAACATAATAAACGGGGTTGTTGCTCGATTCGCTTACCGCAAGATCAAGATCGAAATCAAAGTGACTGTTAGGTTCTCTTAAATTGAAGAAAAATCTTGCCGCGTCTATCGGGACCTCTTCTAAAAGGGTAACAAGCGTGATAGCTTTTCCCGAGCGCTTGGAGGCTTTTATCACCTCGCCGTTTCTGACAAGCCTTACCATCTGCATAAGCACTGCGTCAAGCCTGTCCGCGTCAACATTAAGCGCTGTAAGCGCGGCTTTGAGCCTCGGCACATATCCGTGGTGATCGGCGCCTAAGATATCTATCGCTCGGTCAAACTTCCTTACTTCAAGCTTATTGTAATGATATGCTATATCGGGGACAACGTATGTCGGCACGCCGTTCGCTCTTTTAAGCACGAAATCCTTATCGCAGCCGAAATCCGTGGCTTTAAACCACAGTGCTCCCTCCGATTCATAGGTCTTGCCGCTCTTTATCAAAAGATCGATAATTCTTTCGGTTTCGCCCGAAGAGTGAAGCGAACTTTCTTTAAACCAGGTATCGTAAGTTATCCTGTATTTTGCAAGGTCGTCTTTAAGTCCCTGAATGTTTTTCGGAAGAGCAAAGTCTATAAGAGCTTTTCTTCTTTCAATTTCGGGCTTGTCCATAAAGGAATTTCCGTAAATCTCCGAAAAAGCCTTTGCGTGGGCGATAATATCCTCGCCGTGATAGGAATCTTCGGGCATTTCAATGCCGTCTTTATATATCTGTTGATATCTTAGATCCAGAGAAAGTCCGAATTTGTTTATCTGATTGCCCGCGTCGTTTATATAAAACTCGCGCTCAACTTCGAAACCTGCAATTTCGAGCACCGCCGCGAGGCAGTCGCCGAGCGCTCCGCCTCTCGCGTTTCCTATATGCATAGGGCCTGTCGGGTTAGCGGAAACGAATTCCACCAAAACTCTTTTATTCTTTCCGAAATCGCTTTTTCCGTAATCCGCGCCTTTTGTGAGCGCGTCGTCGATTATATCCGAAAAATAGGAGTCCTTAAAAAAGAAATTTATAAATCCGGGACCTGCTATCTCGCACTTTTCTATATATGTATTATCAAGTGCTGCGAATTTCAAAATCGATTCGGCTATTATCCTCGGCGCTTTTTTAAGGCTTCTTGCCCACACAAGCGCCGCGTTTACCGCATAATCGCCGTGCTCTCTGTTTTCAGGGATATCTATCGAAAAAGAAGCCTCGGGCACACAGATAAATTCGCCCGAATTTGCGGCTTTTTCCGCCGCGCTTAAAATCACGCTTTTTATCTGATCTCTGGCTATCTGAGTGATATACGACATTGTTTTACACCTCGTTTACAGTTATTTCAAGCTTATTCGTGCTTATCGGTCTTAAATCGGAATCAAGGGTATATTTCATTTTGAGCTTTCCGCCGTTTTCGGTAAGAGAGTTTTCAATGTAATCGCCGTGAATTCCTATCGTCATATTCCCGTAAGGCGTTTCATAATAGCAGTTGTTCCGCTTGCCGGCTTCTATCACGAGCTTTGAAACAATATCGCCCGTTCTTTCAAGCACTACCTGCTTTTCGCCGAGAATGCACAGCATAGACCTCGCCTCTTCACAGCCTAACATTTCGCTTTCGTCATAAAAAAGAGAAATCATATCCTCTTTTTTATCGAGCATTCCCTCGGTTGTGAATTCTATAATATTCTCTTCCTCCGGCGCGTCTGCCGAGCTTTGAGATCCCGAAATTTTTATTATCACAGTTTTAATCATTCCGATTCTATATCCACCTGTTCGATCAATTCTTTGTCAAGCTTGCAGCCGATGAGCTTTTGTGCGGTTTCGGCGAAAGCCTCGGTTTCGTCGCTCACATAAAATCTGTGCGTTGGAATATTATCTTTGCAGCATAGAGAGCTTGTGGTGTAAAGCAGGTCTTTTACCGCGTGCGCCGTGGCTGTTCCCATATTAATAAGCGTTACATTTTTTCCTAAAATCCCGCTTATCATATCCTGGAGCACGGGAAAATGCGTGCAGCCCAGTATCACGGTATCAACGCCGCGCTCTATCATCGGCGCAAGATAGGTCTTCACAGCCTCTCTTGCCACGATATTGTCCTTATCGGTCCAGCCCTCTTCGACTATCGGAACAAGCAGGCTTGCCGCTGTTTCCACCACCTCGGCGTCAGGTAAGGCTGATAATATCTGTCTTTTGTGAGCGCCGCTTTTAATGGTAGCATTGGTTGCAAGAATTCCAATTTTTTTATTTTTCGTAGCCTTTACCGCCGCTTTCACCGAATGCGAAACGACCTCGATAAACGGAACGGGCAGCTGCTTTGCGGTATCGTAAGCCACGCTTGAAACCGTTCCGCAGGCGGCTACTATCAGCTTAACATTATTTTTAAGCAAAAATTTTTCGTCCTGCAGGGCGTATTTTTTTATCGTTTCGGAGCTTTTTGTTCCGTAAGGCACTCTGCCGGTATCGCCGAAGTAAACAATGCTCTCGCGGGGAAGAAGCTTCATAATTTCTTTTGCGACGGTTACTCCTCCGATCCCTGAATCAAACAGACCTATTGCTCTGTTATCCGACAAAATATTCGCCCCCTCATAATAATTCATATTATCATACCATATTTTAGGAATTCTTGCAACTGTTTTTACATAACTGTTACCTCAAAATTTCTTCCGATTTTTTATCGGCATAGATATTTAGCTTTTTAAAATCCTGCGCGCCGATATAATAGTTTTCAAGTTCATCGTGAACTTCCTTTGCGGTTCTTAAAATATTCACTGCGCTTGAGATCAGTTCTTTAAAAACTCTTTTTGAGAATGTTTCGCGCCCTCTGTTATAACTTAAGGCACTTATTTTAAATCGTCTTGCGTGCACGCGCCTATCGTCGGCGTCAAGCTTTATAAAGGAATTTTCGCTCATAATGCAAAGCTTTAATTCCTCTATTTCTATCGAATCGGTAAGTATCATAGGCAAAAACGGATTTTTATAAACGGTGACATTATATCCTCTTTCTTTAGCCGCATTTTTTATATAACCTAAAATAAAACTTGAAACGGCAAAAGAATTATCCGAAATAATTATTCTTTTATCGCACCTTTTATAAAGCTCGGGCGAAAAATCATAAAATCCTTTAGGTGTTATTCCGCTTAAAAATCTTTCGGTTATTTTGCCCTCGGCTTTTTTAGGCTTTAAATATTTTTTTATGACAGAGCGCGCATAATTTTCCGCTTTTTTATAATCGATATTTCGTTTTGCGGATTCCACGCTTTTTTCAAGCAGTTCGCCCGCGGCGGATAAATAACCCGAGGCTATGCCGTGGATCACGGTGTTGCGGTCTGTTAAGGTTTTTATCTTTTCGCGGTTTTCAAAAAGCTTTCGGGTATTGAAAAATTCGCCGAGATTTATAATGTTTTCGCAGGCTCCCGGGTATCTCGGCTCTACAATGTGCGGAGCGGTGCCGTCTAATATCACGGTGTTTGTGTCTTCTATTATCACAGCGTCAAGAGAATCGGGATCGCTTGAGCAGGGGGATTTTATAATCCTGTATCCTTTATCTATAGCTTTATTTGCAATGCTTTTCATAAAGGTGGATTTTCCGGTGCCCGGGCCGCCCTTGATTATATATACACGGTATCCGTCTTTCACACTGAAAAAATCGGAAAAATGCGAAACGAAGCCCTCGCAGGAATTTGCCGCCAAAAATGCGTGTTTTATACTGTTTTTCATAAAAACTCCCCTTTTTGTCTTTTTTCATAAATATACTATTCAAAAAAATCGGTTTTGACACTTTTGTCAACCAAAATATAATTTTTAGTTGACAACAAAACCGCAAAAGGTTAAAATGTAAAAAAAGAGGGATGCTTATGAAATTATATGAAGAATTGCTTGAAACCTTATCAAGCAGCGAAGAGCCGATATCCGGCAGCGAATTAGCGGAAAGATTCGGCGTCACCCGAAACGCCGTTTGGAAAAGTATTAATAAAATGAAAGAAGAGGGATATCTAATCAAAAGCTCAAAAAGCGGATATGTTTTGAGCAGAGAAAATCCGCACCCTGTTTCCGAGGATCTTAAAAAAGCTCTCGGCACCGATGAGGTAATTTTGCTCGAATGCGTCGATTCCACCAACAATATTGCAAAGGAGCTCGCAGTCCGCGGAGCAAAAGAGGGGACAGCCGTGTTTGCATTGGAACAGACAAGCGGAAAAGGCAGGCTGGGGCGCACCTTTGTGTCAAACAGGGGCGGAATTTATTTTTCCGTGATATTAAGGCCGCAGGTAAATGCGGATTCCTCCGTTTTTATCACCGTTGCCGCGGCGGCAGCGGTTTCAAAGACCTTAAGCGAGGTCTTTAATAAACCGTTTCCGATAAAATGGGTAAACGATATTTTCTGCGAGGATAAAAAAGTCTGCGGAATTTTGACGGAGGGTTCTTTTAATGCCGAAACTATGATGTTTGATTTTGCGGTTTTAGGTATCGGGATAAATCTTGCCGATCAAAGCGATAATCTGCCTGAAGATGTTAAATTGACTGCCGGCAGTCTTTGCAGTGAAAAGACCGTGCCTGCCTCGCTTTACACAAAAATAGCCTCGGGCGTGTATAAGAAATTTTTTGAGTATTACGCGGATTTAAGTTCGGAAAGGAAATTTATGAATTATTATATCGAAAATTCCTATCTTGATAACAAGGATGTTATGTATATTAAAGACGGCAGGCTTCACAGCGCCAAAGCCTTAAGGGTTAATTGTGACGCGGGGCTTGTTTTGGAAGAAGACGGAAAGATCACGGTGCTTAAAGCCGGAGAGGTATCGGTTAAAAGAGTATGAAAAAAATAAGATTAAGTATTAAAGATATAGTTCTCACAGCGGTGTTTTCCGCGGTTTTGGCGGCGCTTTCGCAGGTGGCTTTCCCGCTGCCTTTCGGAGTCAGCCTCACTTTGCAGACCTTTGCCGCAGCGCTTTGCGGATACTGCCTTTCAGGCTTTTTAGGGGTTATAAGCGTAATTGTTTATATTGCTCTCGGCGCTGTGGGAGTGCCGGTGTTTTCGTCATTCAGATCGGGAGTGGGAGTTCTTGCAGGGCCGAGCGGCGGATTTATTTTCGGCTTCATTTTGCTGTCGCTCTTTTGCGGAATAGCCGTAAAAAAATCAAGACCTGTTGCCGCTCTTTTAAGCGTTATAGGTCTTATCCTCTGCCATCTTTTCGGAGTGGTACAGTTCTCGATCGTCACCCACACTCCGTTTCTTTCTTCATTTTTATCGATAAGTCTTCCGTTTTTGCCAAAGGACGCCGTTTCGGTATTTTTAGCCTATTTGCTCGCGCTTAAATTAAGAAAAATCATTATAAAAAAATAAAAATCCCCTCTTAAAGAGTGAAAAGCACCCCAAAAGTCAGACACTTTTGGGGTGCTTTTCAAATTCAGGGAGCTTTTTTTAGATCAAACCGTTGCTTTTTGGCTTCTCATTTTTATAACAGCTTGTTCTTAAAATAAGCTTTATAATTCTTTCGGCGCTTATTCTTGCTTTTGCACGCGAAATTTCACCGGATTTTATAAGGCTTAAATATTCCTTGTTTTTAAGCCCCGGCATAACAAGATCGCAACCGGAATTTACCATATATTTTGCTGAACTTTTAGCGCACCAGTCGGTCATAACACAGCCGTCAAACCCCCACTCGTCGCGCAGAACATAGGTGTTTAGGCGCATACTGTCGGAAGTATATTCGCCGTTTAGTTTATTATAGGAATTCATAACGGCAAGCGGTTTTCCTTTTTTGACCGCTGTTTCAAAAGCTCTTAAATATATCTCTCTTAATGCCCTTTCGCTTACAATGCTGTCGGAATCAAAGCGGTTGTTTTCGGCGTGATTTGCGGCGAAATGCTTTATAGTGGCATATCTGCCGGCAGGAGAGCCGTCGGGTTCGGTCTGGCAGCCTTTAACAACTGCTGCCGCGAACAGTCCGGAAACAAGCGGATCTTCCGAAAAATATTCGAAATTTCTGCCGCAAAGAGGATTTCTGTGGATATTCATTCCCGGCGCAAGCCAGCCTGAAACCTTGCAGGTATCCATATCAAAGCCTACACATCTGCCGAATTCCTCTGCAAGCTTTAAATTAAAGCTGTTGGCTATCGTCGTAGCGGTCGGGAAAGCGGTCATTTTAAGGGAATATTCGGTTTCTTTCGGAACGGGATTTTTGCCAACAAAACCGCCGAGCCGTATTCCCGCAGGTCCGTCTGCGTTGACGCAGGGCGGAATTTTATATTTTTTCGAAGTAAAAGTTTCTCCTGCCGCACCGTCTACCGTTCTTGCCATTGTTCCGACATGCAGTTCCTCGCTTAAAGTGGAGGCAGTAACGCCGTTTAAAATATCCGAAAGCTCGCCGTCGGTAAACTGCGAAACGAATTTTTTAAGCAGACTTTTGTCTTTATAAACATCGCTTAAAAGTATATCCGCTTTGCCGCTGCCCTCCGTCAAAGCGGCTTCGGGGTCTTTTGAATAAACGGTTTTCTCGGTTTTTATCTGATTCTTTGAAATAGTTATAAGCTTAAAATTTAAAGCCTCTTCTTTTCTTTCGGGTTTTGACCGCATCGGTGCGATAATATTTAATCTGTCGCAATCAGAAAAAAGATTTTTCACTTTTTTAACGGTTACGGTATCCGTAAGATTTATAACTGCGGCGATATCGGTGTTCCTTGAATTTTTACCTATCCTTACGGTGTACGCGCCCTTTTCAAGTATATAGGACTCTGACTGTGTATCGAAACAGGCAAAGCTTGCAAGGTCAAAACTTACAGCGACTTCCTCGCTCTCGCCGGGTTTTAACGTGTCGGTTTTAGCAAAACCGGCAAGCTGTTGATAAGCCTTATCAAGTCTGCCCGCAGGCTCGCTTAAATAAACCTGAACGACCTCTTTAGAGGCAAAATTACCGCAGTTTTCCACATTAGCGGTGATAGTGACCTGAGTTTTATCAGCCGAAACATCTTTTGTATCGATGATAAAATCGGAATAGGAAAGACCGAAACCGAATGGATAGCATACGGATTTATTAAAGGTATCAAAATATCTGTAGCCTACATAAATTCCCTCGTTATAGGGAATTTCAAGGCTGTCAAAGCCTTCGTTTGTCGGAAAATCATCAATATCGGCAAAGGTATCGGTCAGTCTGCCCGAGGGCGAAACATTACCGAAAACTATATCGGCAACCGCTCTGCCCATTTCCTCGCCGCCGAGCGCGGTGTAAAGTATAGCGTCAAAATCTAAGGAAGAGATAAATTTCATATCTGTCACGCCGTGGACATTTAGCAGCAAAACCGTCTTTTTAAAGTATTTTTTCACATTTTTAAGCACTGCTTTTTCAATATCGGTAAGATAATAGCCGCCCGCTTCTTTTTTAACGTCTATCCATTCGCCGGAAGTCCTGGCAATATTAATTATGGCGGTAGAATTCCTTTTTGCCGCGTCTTTTATCATTTTTTCGTTTATCGGGGCCTCTGATAAAGAGTTTACCCATTTGCGGTCAACGCGGTTGAAGTATTTAAGCTCCGTTTCATATCTTTTTTGATTAAAGCTGTGATAAAAGTCCGCAATTTCGCGGTCAAGCTCGCAGTTTTCTTTTAAAAAGCAGTCGTAAAGGTCTATAGCGGGCTTGCCTAAAACCGCGCCCGAGCCCGCTCCAGAAGAAAAGCAGAAATAGAATGTCCTGCCGAAAGCGGCTGTTTTTTCGTTCCTTTTCAGCGGCAGCGCGCCGTCACGGTTCTTTAAAAGCACCATTCCCTCTCTTGCCGACTCAAGAGCAATCTTTAAAAGATATTTTTTATCCATTCTTTTCTCCCCTTTACTGTTATTTTAACATATAGTATTAGCTTTTACAAACTCAATATTTTTATGAAATGAGTTTATATGTAAAATTACTTTCTTTGGAGGTGAGTCTGTCACCAAGATTAATGAATACTTAAAAATTAATACTTAAAAATTAATAATACAAAGCAAAAATCCTACCACAATTCTGTGATAGGATTTTCGCTTTGGCGCGCCGGAGAAGATTCGAACTCCCGACCTTCTGGTCCGTAGCCAGACGCTCTATCCAGCTGAGCTACCGGCGCAAATTATCGTGCCATAGTATAATACCACAATTTAAACTTAAAATCAATAGCAAATTGCAAAATTTATCAAATTTTCGCATCTCTCTTTTAAAAATATTATTTACATCGGCTTTTAGGTGTGTTAAAATTATTCTACAAAAGTTATTGGGGAATGAAAAATGAATTATTCTGTCAATCCGTCTGTGTTTCTTAGCGGGTCTTTCCCGATCCCGAGCATTATAGCGGATAAATATCTAAAGCTTGCAACGGAAATTCAGCTTAAAGTTATACTCTGCGTTTTAAGAAACTGCGCAAATCCTTTGAGCACAGAAGAGCTTTCTAAGCTTTTGTCACTGCCTTTAAGCGAGGTTGAAGACGCGCTTGTTTTCTGGGCGCAAAGAGAGATACTTAATGTTGAGAATATAACCGCACAAAAAGAAAAGGAAAAAACGGTGGTTAAAAACGAGAAGCCGTCGAGAGAAGATGTCGCTAAAAGAGGACTTGAAGATCCGAAAATTATGATGATGCTGCAAGCCGCTCAGCTTAAATTCGGCAGAAATTTAAAGACCAACGAAGCGAGAACGCTCGTGTGGCTTTATGACGACAAGGGAATGAGCGTGTCGCTCATATTAATGCTGCTCGAATATGCCGCGGCGAACGGGAAATTAAATTTAAGCTTTATAGAAAAAACCGCCGCCTCCTGGATCGACCTCGGAATTGAAACTATTTCCGACGCGGAGGCGCAGATAGAGCGCGACGCAAAGAGAAATATCGCGGCAAATCATATTTACCGCCTTTTCGGTATCGACCGCAGAAAGCCAAGCGAAAAGGAAATGGAGCTAAGCTCGCTTTGGCTTGACGATTGGGAGCTTTCCGACTCATTGATAAGCGAGGCTTACAACAGATGTATAGATAAAAACGCAAAAATTTCTTTTGCTTATATCGGAAAAATTCTTGAAAGCTGGCATAAAAAAGGCTACAAAACAGCCGCCGAAGTAAAAGAAAACGAATTAAAACCGCAGATAGATAAGAAAAACGATTTTGCGGCTTATGATATAAAGGCATTTGAAAAAATGCTTGACGACGAATAAATTTATAAGCGAGGGAAGACTGATGATAAACAGGCAAAAGTGTTTCTCTGAAGCATTTGCAGAGCAAAAAAGCGCTCTTGACAGAAAAACTGCCGAACACTATAAAAAAATCGAAGACCTTAAAGCCTCCGATAAAGAGTTTTCCGATATTCTTTTAAAAATATCATCCTTAGGCGCGAAGATAGCCTCTGCCGCTTTAAGCGGAAATTCTGATGAGCTTGAATATTTAAGCAAGGAAATTTTAAGACTTTCAAAATTAAAGGAAGAAAAATTAAAGGAAAATAATATTGCGCCTATCGATTATGAATGCAGGCTTTGCAAAGATACGGGCTATGTTTCGGGCAAAATATGCTCCTGCATAAAAAATAAAGCCAAAAATATAATGCTTAAAAAATTATCCGCCGAGCTTCCGATAAATGAAAGCGGATTCGATAATTTCGATCTTTCCTTTTATCCCGATGATAATTCCGATAAAAGCCCGAGAAAGAGAATGGAAAAGCTTTATAAATTATGCGTTTCCTATGCTGAAACTTTCGATCCTAAAACAAGTGAAAATCTTTTGTTTTTAGGAAATGCGGGCCTTGGAAAAACGCATCTTTCGCTCGCGATAGTAAAAGAGCTGATAAATAAGGGGTATGACTGCGTTTATTCCTCTTCATATAACCTTTTTTCGGCTATGGAAAACGATCATTTTTCCTCCCGCTCGAACGAAACCTATGAGGCGGCTGTTAATTGCGACCTGCTTGTTATCGACGATCTCGGCAGCGAGTTTACCTCTCCCTTTATATTAAGCTGTATTTACAATGTGATAAACACCAGGCTTTTATCCAAAAAGCCGACGGTGATAAGCACAAATCTTACAATTAAAGAAATCGAAACAAGATATACTCCGAGAATTTCATCAAGATTTATCGGGAATTATTGTGCGAAGAAATTTTGGGGAGAAGATATAAGGCAGATAAAAATGCTTAGAAAATAAAGAAGCGCGGCGATTTTTCGCCGCGCGCTTTAATTTATCAAATTGCTAAATTCCGCTATTTGCCCGATAGTTAATTTTTCGCCTCTTATGCTTTCATCAAGACCCATATTTTTAAGTGCCGAAGAAATAACCGATTTATCGATTTTTAATGTGCTTGAAACGGAATTTAAAAGTGTTTTTCTTCTCTGGGCAAAAAGCGATTTTGCAACTTTGAAGAAAAATTCCTCGCTTTTGACCTCAACTTTAGGCTCTTTTCTTATCCTTAGGTTAATCACCGCGGAATCGACTTTCGGAGCCGGCATAAAGCAATTTCGGCTCACTTCAAAAAGTACGCTTGCTTCGGAATAATAATCCACCGCCACAGTGACCGCTCCGGCATTTCTCGAACCCACCTCTGCGCAAATTCTCTGCGCCGCCTCTTTTTGCACCATTGCAGTTAAAGAGCCGATATCGGGTTTCATTTTTAAAATGCCCATAATTATAGGCGAGGTTATATAATAAGGAAGATTTGCGCAGATATTTACCTTTTCAAAGCCAGCGAATTCTTCGCTTATCAGCTTGTTTATATCGGTTTTTAAAATATCGCCGAAAATCACCTTTACATTATCACAGCCCTCAAGCGATTTTTTTAAAACGGGTTTAAGCCGCTCGTCAATCTCCACCGCAACGACCTTTTTTGCGGTTTCACTAAGGCTTCTTGTAAGCACGCCGGCACCGGGGCCTATTTCTATTACGCCCGTTTCACCGTCCGCCGCAAATTCTGCCATTTTAGGGCAGACAAACGGATCGATTATAAAATTCTGACCGAGAGATTTTTTAAAAGTGAATCCCTCGCCGCTTAAAAGCTCTTTAAAATAACGCTCGTTTTGAAAACTCATACCAATCTCCTTTATAAGCTTTAAAGAGTTTAACACATATTTTGCTTTTTTTCAAGAAAATTATAGGTGACAAACCGCAAAAAATATAGTATAATAATCTAAAACGATTTTGGATGTGAATAAATTGGATAACAAATATTTTGAAATAATTTTAAAAGAACTCTCCTCTTTTTTCGCGGATAACGGCTTTAAAAAGAGTGAAGACGGCTTTAAAAGCGATAAGCTTGCGGTTAAAATAGAGTATAACGAAGAAAAGCACCTTTTTAATCTGCTTACCGCCAATTTAGAAAATGAAACTTTGGAATATTCGATCGCTTCTTCCTATCTTTTTGACGAATCTTCGAATGAGGAAGACGCCGTGGCAGTGGGAATTGACTTTTTAAATACCCTGCGCGATATCAGCGGAATCAAAGCAAAAAGAGTAACGGGCGCCGATCAGATAGAACTTCCCACGAATAAGGGCTGCTCGGATATTTCGGGATTTACAAAGAAAGTTCTCGATGTTTTTCCACAGCTTAAAGAGGAATATAAGCAGTCGGTTGCGGAGCACGGAAAATTCCTTTATATGAATTTCTTTGCTGTAAATCTTGTTCCGCTTATAAAGTCAACTATTAAAGACGGGAACAAAAAACAGGTAAAAAAGCTTTTTGATCTTATCGAGCAGGGATTTATCAACGGTGATAAGGACACTTCCGATATTGCCCTTGCGGTAACTGCGGCGGCGGTGTATAAAGACGAAAAATTAAAATCCGCGGCTATTGAAGCTTCAAACTGCAACGAACACTTAAAATCCGCTCTTATAAACTTTATTCCCGCATTTGAAAAGGATAAAAAGCTTACAGCCGCTTTAATTAAATAATAAGAAAAAATTTATCCGGACAGCAAATTTTGCTGTCCGGAATTTTTTTAGACAATAAATGCTTTTTCTATTTTTGCGATAAACATAATATGATAATCCTTATTCGGATACCATTTATCAATATTCTTATCGATAAATTTTTCAGGCTTTATATTATCGCTGTAAAGCTTTTTGCAGACGATATTCAGCCTTGCCTCTTTAAAGCAGGGCGCGCCGCAGATAAATTCAGGCGTGAGTTTTGATAATTTCATTTTATCCGTATCTCTGCCCGATTTATGGCCGCAAAGCTTGTGGATATCCTTATTATCGCCGTAAAAAGAAACGGAAAAGGTATCCGATTTTTCCACGAATTCATAGGTATACCTTTGAGGGCGGATAAACACGGCTATTGCGTCTTCTCCCCATATTTCGCCTGCAAAGCCCCAGGAGGCTGTCATCATATTATACTTTTTTTCATCGCCCGCCGCAATAAGCATCCATTCATCGGAAATATCTTTTATAAAATTTTCCTTTAAATCTTTTATACCGATTTCAGTCACGACTTCATTACTCCTTTTAAAGAATTGCTCATAATCCTGTGCACCTTATCGCCGAGCTCGGCTGTGTTATCCCCGAAATCCTCGGGAGAGAGAATTTCGGCAACATTTAAGTAAACATCGGTCTTTTTGATAAAAAGTCTTTTTTCTATCTTTCTTGAGCCCGAAATAGTGCAGACCGCTATCTTGCAGTTTGCCTTTGTTGCGATTTTAAGCGAACCGTTCCTTATACTCTGAAGCTCGCCCGTTTTTGAAGTATAACCCTCCGGGAAGATACCGATAGTTCCCTCGCCGTTCTTTATAATATTTATGGCTTTTATGATAGTTTTAGCACCCTCGCGGTTATTTTCCCTGTCGATAGGAAGACCGCCTAGCTTATGAAGCGCCTTTGCTACAAAAGGCATATCCGAATATACTTCTTTTTTTGCTATAAATCTTAAATCAACTTCGGGGAGCATCATAAGGAAAAATGCGGGGTCTAAATTATCGATATGATTGCACACGAGCAAAAAATCCTCGTTTTGAGGTATCTTATCAAAGCCCGTTGCATGAATTTTTACCCTTGTTACCTTAAAGAAAAGCTTTAAGGTGGAAGAAATATAGCGCCTTAAAAGCCGGGAGCATTTTTTTCTCGGCTTTTTTGTATCCACAAACGCGAATATCGGCAGGATCATAAAAAACTGCAATAAAATAAGCGCGATTATAATTCCTATAAATAAAAGCGGCACAACATAAAAGGAATTCGGGTTTTTAAAAATTCCGACAAAAAACCGATCGGTAATAAGCAAAACCGCCGCCGAAAAGATCACATAAAAATAAAACATATCTGTTTTCCTCTAATTCTGTTTTCTCACGATTTTATATTCATCGTAAAAATCAAAGTAGGGGCAGTTAAAACTGCTTAATGTTAAAAATTTATACATTTCGTCTTCATCGAGATCCCTGTCGCAAAAATAGGAGCCCGATTCATCATCAAAAAGATAATTTGAGCAGTTTTCGCAGTTGGTCGCTCTCTTTTTCATTGAAGTCCCTCCGGATTTTCGGGATTGGGTGTAACCGGATCGGTGGGTTTAACAGGCTCCGTCGGTTCAACAGGGTCGGGATTTTCCGGTACATTTGGCTTTGAAGACGGCGTGGAGTCCGTTTCCTGACTGCTCGAAGGCGAGCTTGACGACGGCAAAGACGACGAGCTTGACGACGAAGAAGACGGCGACGAAACCGTGCCGGGTTTTTTAACGGAGCTTCCTGCCTTATACCAGGGGGTTTTGCCTATTCCGTTTGCTTCGATATAACTTTCAACAGTCATATCGTCATAGATTATTCCGTGAATAAGCTTTGAAACGAAATCAAGATCATAATAGAGCACCGAGCCGAAGCTGCCCGAGGGCGCCGGCATTAAAAATTCGTTCTGCGGAATTCTGTACTGCTCGAATTGCGGAGAATTAAGCAGCACGCTTGCCGCGATACTTAAAATTTCCGAAGTGGACATCGAAGTTTTAGTGCAGGGGATAAGCGCATTTGCGAGGGAGATATACTGGCTCTTTTTAAGCTTTGTTGCCTTATTGAAAAGCTCCTGCATAACGTGGCGCTGACGGTCCGTTCGGCCGTAGTCGTTAGAGGTGTCCCAAACGCTCTTGCAATATCTTATTCTTGAATAGGCAACAGCCTGCACGCCGTTTAAGTGCTGGGTGCCAGCCTTATTTATTTTATATTTATTTACATTAAGACCGAGATACTTGCATATCTCACCCATACAGCCGTTAAGTCCCGGCTTTTCGGGGCCTTTATCATAAAGCTCGTCTTCCGTGATAGTGGCTTCAATTCCTCCGACGGCGTCGATAATATCTACCATTCCGTAGAAATTAACGGTGGCATAATCTGAA
Organism: uncultured Oscillospiraceae bacterium; assembly: GCA_900547095.1. Classification (GTDB taxonomy): domain Bacteria; phylum Bacillota; class Clostridia; order Oscillospirales; family Acutalibacteraceae; genus UBA737. The sequence goes on along the minus strand of URFG01000001.1, from coordinate 208,304 downwards.
ATATCGAGATTAAAATTCTGATTAAGCGTTTTAACGGCAAGCTCGGGGCCTCCCCAGCCGTAAGCCGCGTTAATTTTACTGTAGGTTATTTTCCCGTTTCTTTCTATCGGAACAAGGCTGTCCCTCATAACCGACATTACCTTGACTTTTTTCGACTTGGTATTGATACTTAAGATCATTATACTGTCGGAATTGCCCGAAAAAGAGTTTACACCTCTTGTATCAATGCCGAAAAGGGCGACGTTGATTATCTTATCGTCAATGACCTTATTTATTCCGAGATTATCCTTATCATCGTTAAAAGATCTATCGAAAACTCTGCCGATATAGCCGTAAAGTATAGCTAAAATAAGGATTATAGCGGTGGCGCTGATAAGCAGCGCTTTCTGCCAGGTTTTTCTTCTTGACCACCAATCGGAAACGGCATAGCCGATATTTTTGAAAAATCCTATCACGCCGTGCTGTTTTTTGCGGTATTTTCTCTTGGAAACAGAGTCAAGAGCGATAAAATCGCTGTCTGTCAGCTTGCCTAAAACCTGCGGATCGGTTTTCGAATTCGAATAAAGATCCTCGAACTCCTTACCTTTAGCGCCTTTAGAGCTTGAATATATTTCTTCGGGCTCATTAAACCCGGTATCTGAACCGAAGTTGAAATCAAGACCGTTAAATTTATCGTCTGCCATTTATTCACTACCTAAATTTTATTTTCCCATAGTATCTATTATATTAAACCCAAAATAAAGAAAAATCAAGAGCATATTTCTCTGTAGATATCGCTCTTCTTTATACCTGTGATCTGCGCGGCCGATTTAGAAGCGGCGCTTATACCCGATCCTTCGGAAATATATTTTTTTGCGATTTTAACCGCGTCATCCAAAGTAAAGGTTTTTTCCTCTTCTTCTTCTTTTCCTTTTATTATCAGCACATATTCGCCTTTTGGAGGATTTTCCGTGAAATATCGGAGCGCTTTTTCAAGATCGGTATTAAAAACCGATTCGTGAATTTTAGTAAGCTCTTTAACTACGGATATTTCGCGGTTTCCGAGAACACCTAAAAGATCTGAAAGGGTGGAAACAAGCTTATGGGGAGCCTCATAAAAAATAAGGGTTCTTTTTTCATCTTTTATCTCTTCGAGGTGTTTTTTTCTCGACGGCTTATTTACCGACAAAAAGCCCTCAAAGCAAAATCTTCCGCTAGGCATTCCGGAAACGCAGAGCGCCGTCGCGAAAGCGACGGGGCCGGGGACAGCTATCACTTCTATCCCGTTTTTATGAGCCTCGCGCACGATATCCTCGCCGGGATCGGAGATGGCGGGCATTCCGGCGTCGGTCACGAGCGCCATATTTTCGCCTTTCAGCATTCGGCTTATAAGATACGCGCCCTTTTCCTTTTTATTATGCTCATAATAAGAAAGAAGTTCCTTTTTTATTCCAAAATGATTTAAAAGTTTCAAAGTTACTCTTGTATCCTCGGCGGCTATAAAATCTACCGAATTTAAAATCCTTTGCGCCCTAGGCGATAAATCCTCTAAATTCCCTATAGGAGTGCCTACGCAATAAAGCTTACCGCTCATTTATAAAAATTCCTCCTTATATGGACCGTAAATTTCAAGCATTTCGGGGGATAGCTCGCCGTTTTTATAAACGAAAAGCGGAGGATCTATCCTCATTCCTGGTTTTGCGCATCTTGTGCCCGAAACCAGCACGAGCCACGGCTCCTCGCCTTGCTTTTTACATACTATGCGAAGCCTTTTAGGCTCTGTTTTATATTTGCTCATAAGGGTTATAAGTTCGCCGAGCCTCTCGGGGCGCTGGCAGACGCAGAGTTTGCCCGAGGTTTTTAAAAGCTTTGAAGAAACCCTTATTATATCTTCAAGCGAGCATTTTGTTTCGTGCCGTGCAGTTTCGGTTATAGGATCCGAATTTTTAATTCCTCCTGCAGCCGACTTATAAGGCGGATTGCAGACAACAAGATCGTGGCACCCGAAAGGAACCTTGCCTTTTAAGACATTTAGATCTGAATTAATGGGGATAAATCCGGGATAAGAAAAATCTTTGACTGATTTTTCAGCCGCCAAACAGGCTTCATAAGATATATCCACACCATATACCTTTATATCGGGATTATCCCTTAAAAGGAGCATTCCGATAATTCCGCAGCCTGTACCTAAATCGACTGCAGACTTAAAATTATAACGGCTAGCAAAATCGGCAAGAATCACCGCATCTGTCCCGAAAGTGTGATGCGGTGAAACATAGATATATTTATTTTTTCCTATCGGCAGCGCCTTTAAATTTTCGACCATTTTACACCCTGCGGAGTATCTTCAAGCACAATGCCCATATTTTTAAGCTGATCGCGGATTTCATCGGCGGTTTTAAAATCCTTATTTTTTCTTGCCTCTGTGCGCTTTTTGATAAGCTCCTCGATATCGGAATCAAGAATTTCGGATTTTCTGTTATAAACAAGGCCTAAAACATTTGTCAGTTCGTCAAAGCACTCTGCGCAGGCTTTAAGGGTATCCTGCTTTGCGCCCGAAGCGATAAGAGAGTTTATATCTCTTACTAAATTGAATATCGCAGCAAGAGCGTCGGCAGTGTTAAGATCATCGTCCATAGCGGCGATAAATTCCGCTTTTCTTTTTTTGGTGAAATCAGGCGCCTCGCCTCCGGGGAGGGCGGATTTAAGCGCAAAATCGATATTATCGCGGCAGGTATAAAGCCTTGCAAGCGCATTTTTACTCTGCTCGATTATATCCACAGAATAATTTATCGGTCCCCTGTAATGAGAAGATATCATAAGGTATCTTATAGGCTCATAGCCGAATTTTTCGGCAACATCGCGGACAGTGAAGAAATTATTCAAGGATTTTGACATCTTATGATTATCAACATTTATAAATCCGTTATGCATCCAATAGTGGGCGAATTCGCAGCCGTTAGCCGCCTCGCTCTGGGCAATTTCGTTTTCGTGGTGAGGGAAAATAAGGTCAAGACCGCCGCAGTGGATATCAATGGTTTCGCCGAGATATCTGCATGCCATAGCAGAGCATTCGATATGCCAGCCGGGTCTGCCCTTGCCCCAGGGCGACTCCCAATAAGGCTCGCCGGGTTTTGCGCCTTTCCAAAGACAGAAATCCATAGGATCTTCCTTTATTTCTCCCACGCTTATTCTCGCACCCGCCTCAAGATCTTCAAGCGGCTGATGAGAAAGCTTGCCGTAACCCGAAAAATTCTTTGCTCTATAGTAAACATCGCCGCCGGCGCAGTAGGCATAGCCTTTTTCAAAAAGCTTTGAAATAATATTTATGATATTATCGATATTTTCGGTGGCTCTCGGGTGAAAGTCCGCTTTTAAGACATTGAGCCCGTCGGAATCGATACGGAATTCCTTTATAAACTTCTCCGCAACCTGAGGAACGGTGACATTATCTTCGTTGGCTTTTTTTATAAGCTTATCGTCGATATCGGTAAAATTCTGAACAAAAGTAACCTTATATCCGCGCCACATAAGATATCTGCGCAGAACATCGAAAACGCACAGCGGTCTTGCGTTTCCTATATGAATATAGTTATACACTGTCGGACCGCAGGCGTAAATTTTAACTTCGCCTTCTTTAATAGGAACAAATTCGTCTTTATTCCTGGTCAGAGTATTGAAAATTTTCATTATTTCTCACCTTTTTTATTCATCTGCGCTTTAAGCGACTTTATTTCCGATTTAAGCGCCTTTATTTCCTGCTCGATAGGATCGGGAAGATGGATCTGATCGAGCGGTTTTCTTTCTATTTTCTTTCCGTTTTGTCTAACGACCTTTGCCGGCACTCCGACGACCGTGGAATTCTCGGGGACTTCTTTTAAAACCACCGCTCCTGCGGCAATTCTCGCATTATCTCCGACTTTTATCGGACCTAACACCTTTGCTCCCGCGCTTATCATAACATTATTGCCGATAGTGGGGTGCCTTTTGCCCTCGTCTTTCCCCGTTCCGCCTAAGGTTACACCCTGATAGATAAGCACATCGTCGCCTATCTCGGCGGTTTCTCCTATAACAATGCCCGTGCCGTGATCGATAACGAGCCTTTTGCCGATAGTGGCGCCGGGGTGAATCTCAATGCCCGTTTTCCTTGCGGCGCGCTGTGAAATAAGGCGTGCTCTGAAAAAATGGCCCTTTAAATATGCCTTATGCGCTCTGCGATAGGCTCTTATCGCTTTAAGGCCGGGATAAAGCAGATAAATTTCTATACTGCTTCTTGCCGCGGGATCGCGGTCCTTTATAGCCTGAATATCTTCTTTTAAAGTTTCAAACAAAATTTATCAGCTCCGAAATTTATTTGGAAGTATTGATAATACCCTTATTATCGATAAGATAGATAGCTCCCGAAAGTGTACAGAGAACGGCGGTTATCCAGAAAAGTACGATTATAACGATATCAAACGCATTTATTATACTCTCCCCTAAGCTCACAAATTCGCCTGTTGCATATAAGAAAAGCGCCAAAACTATGCTTATCATCTGACTTACTGTTTTAAGCTTTCCGAAAATATTCGCGGCTATAACCTTTCCTCCGCTCGTTACTGCAACAAGCCTGAAGCTTGAAACGAGAAATTCGCGGAAAAGCACCAAAAATGTGATCGCAGTAACCTGCATTAAAAACGCTTCTTTATCCGCAAACATACTGATAAAGCCTAAATATGCCGCGGTAGTGAGCATTTTATCCGCGAGCGGATCTAAAAATTTTCCGAAATCGGTAATAAGGTTTTTAGATCTTGCAAGCTTACCGTCTATCATATCCGTAAGCGACGCGGCGGCGAACAGGATAAGAGAAACAGTATAATGAAATTTAAAATCGATAAGCATAGTCGCCATAAAAACGGGGGTAGCTATAATTCTTGCAACTGTGAGTCTGTTAGGTATATTCATATCAGTTCTCCCAATAAATCATATTCAACAGTGTCATTAATCTTTACTTTAACAAAATCTCCGATTTTAAGCGGTCTGCCGGAGATAAAGAATACTTTGCCGTCTATATCCGGCGCGTCAGCCTCGGATCTGCCGAAATAGCACCTTATATAATCGTCGTACCCCTCTATAAGGACTTCGGCGGTTTTCCCTTGCTTTTCCTCGTTCTTTTCGCGGCTTATCCTAAGTTGGGTATCCATAATGCTTTCCATTCGGTCGACCTTTGTCTGCTCGTCTACCTGGTCGGGCATACCTGCGGCAACGGTGTTTTCCTCAGCGGAATATGTAAAGCAGCCGAGCCTGTCAAACCTTGTATCCTTTACAAACTCCGCAAGCTCTTCAAACTGCTCCTCGGTTTCTCCGGGGAATCCCGTTATAAGCGTAGTCCTCAAAGTTATATCGGGTATCTTTGTCCTTATTTTTTCTATAAGTTTTTTAATGGACTCTTTATCGCCCCTGCGGTTCATTTTCTTTAAAATCTCACCGTTTATATGCTGAATGGGCATATCGAGATAACTTAGCAGTTTTTTCTCGCTTGCCATAAGGTCCAAAAGATCGTCGGTTATTCTTTCGGGGTAGGTATAAAGAGTTCGTATCCAGTGGAGATTATCTATTTTAACAAGCTCCTTTAAAAGCTCGGTGAGCATAGGCTTGCCGTAGATATCCGTTCCGTAAGCCGTGGTATCCTGCGCTACGACTATCAGCTCTTTAACTCCGCCCTCCGCAAGCTTTTTAGCCTCGCTTACGCAGTCCTCTATCTTTCGGCTCCTCATTCTTCCCCTAATCATAGGAATAGCGCAGTAAGTACAGCAGTTATCACAGCCGTCGGCAATTTTAAGATAGGTAGAAAAAGGATAGCCGCCTAAAATTCTTCCGCCGTTTAAATCAAGATCGAATTTATCGCCGAAAGTGTTTTCCGCCTTATCTTCCACTGCGGATCTTACTATATTCGCGATATCCTTATTAGAGCCTATGCCTACGCACACGTCTACCTCGGGAATTTCTTCCGTTACATCGTTTTTATATCTTTCGGCTAAACAGCCTGTGACTATAAGCGCTTTGCATTTACCGCTTTTTTTATACTTTGCGGCCTCTAAAATATTTTCTATCGCTTCTTTTTTAGCCTCTTCGATAAATCCGCAGGTGTTTATTATTATCGCATCTGCCTCCGCCTCTTCGGGACAGATCTCAATGCCCTCGTCCGAAAGAGTTTTGAGCATCATTTCCGCGTCGACCTGGTTTTTCGGACAGCCGAGGCTGACCATACTTACTTTTATCATTAATAAAATTCCTCTTCTTGTGACATTTCGTCAGTAAATTTAGACAAAGCCGATTTAATATCCGAAAAAGAAAATCCTTTTCTTGCAAGCGCCGCTATTACCTTTTGCGTTTCTTTGCGGTTGTTTAATTCAAGATTTTTAAGGTACTTTTTTTCTATCAGCTTTTCTATAGCCGCTTCCTCATCAAATTCGACCTTTGAAATTGCCGATTTTACCGTTTCGCGGTCTAATTTTTTAGAAATAAGCTTTATATAGGTTTGATTTTTGGATATGCCGCTCTGCGCGCATTTTAAAGCGTACCGCTCGGCAAACCTATCGTCATTTATAAGATCTAAGCTTTTAAGTCTGTTAATAGCTTTTTTTGCGGTTTCTTCCTCAAAGCCCGCTCTTTTAAGCTTATCAAGCAGGCAGGCTTCAGATTGATCGGCATAATCTAAGAGCCAAAGCGCCCTTGATTTTGCCCTGTTATAATCGGAAAGGGCTTTAAGCTTTTGTGTATCTTCTTCCGATAATTCGTCGCCCTCGTGAATATGGCTTTCTTCTATTGCCGAAAGGTCGATCTCAAGGGTTTCGCCGCTGTCAAGACTTAACAGCGCAGAATGCTTTTTGCCCCTTTTTATTTTAACAATTTTCATCAATCGTCAACTGCTATATCGATATCTATTTTTCTCGGCTTTCTTTCAGGCTCGATGGTTTCGGGATCCACAGGCTCAATAGAAGCCTCTTCGGGATCTTCTTCCGGAGTATCAGAGAAAGCGGCATAATATTTAGCCATTATCTTATCTTCTATCTCTTTTGCAAGCTCGGCATTATCGCTTAAAAGCTGCTTAACATTATCTCTGCCCTGGCCGAGCCTATCCTCGCCGTAATAGAACCAGGCGCCGGATCTTCTCAATACCTCGAAATTGAGGCCCATATCCACAAGCTCACCCGTGTGGGAGATACCTGTGCCGTACATTATATCGAACTCCGCCTCTTTAAACGGGGGAGCGACCTTATTTTTAACCACTTTTGCCCTTGTGCGGGAGCCGATAAGCTCGCTGCCGTTTTTAATAGCCTCGATCTTTCTGACATCTATTCTCACGCTCGAATAAAATTTAAGCGCGCGGCCGCCGGTGGTGGTTTCGGGGTTGCCGTAAAGCACGCCGATCTTCTCGCGGAGCTGATTTATGAAAATTGCGCTGCACTTCGATTTAGAAAGCGCGCCTGTTATCTTCCTTAATGCCTGCGACATAAGTCTTGCAAGCTGACCCACGTGGGAATCTCCCATATCGCCCTCAAGCTCGGCTCTTGTAACGAGCGCCGCAACGGAGTCAATAACAATTATATCGATAGCGCCCGATCTGATGAGCGCCTCCGCTATTTCAAGCGCCTGCTCGCCCGAGCTTGGCTGTGAAACCAAAAGGTTATCTATATCAACGCCTAAATGCGAAGCATAAACAGGATCAAGCGCGTGCTCAACATCGATAAACGCGGCAGTGCCTCCCGCTTTTTGCGCCTCTGCAACGCAGTGGAGCGCAACGGTGGTTTTACCTGATGACTCGGGGCCGTAGATCTCAATAATTCTTCCCTTGGGAATTCCTCCGATACCGAGCGCGATATCAAGAGCGAGCGAGCCTGTGCGGATATGCTCGACATTCATAGCCTTATTTTCTCCGAGGCGCATAACCGAGCCTTTTCCGAACTGGCGCTCTATCTGCTCGACCGCAGTTGAAAGAGCTTTTTCTTTATCTTCGACAACTGATTTTTCATTATTCACCGGATTTTTTGCTTTAGCCATATGTGTTTTGCCTCCTGAATTGTTTTCCGATATTATATCTTTTCGGGTGTCCCGAAAACTACCCTGTCAAAACCGGAGCAGTCTTTTTTTGACCCGATATTTAAAAACCCGTTTTCCCTTAAAATGTTTTCTACGCTTTCTCTCTGATAAGCGCCGATCTCGAATACCAAAAGACCGTCTTCCTTTAAAGAGTTTCGGTAATTCCTCGCTATCGCTCTGTAAAAATTAAGACCGTCGTCACCGCCGAAAAGCGCGGTTTCGGGTTCGAATGTAACCTCGGGCTGGAGAACGGACATATCGGCCTTATCGATATAAGGAGGATTTGAAACAATGATATCATATTTATCGCCGCCGCAGTCGCCCTTTAAAACATCGCCTTTTACGATATTCACGCCGCTGTTTAATTTCTCGGCATTTTTCTTAAGATACCTTAGCGCCTCGTCATATTTTTCAAGGCAAAAAGTCTGCGCTTTTGTTTCAAGAGCAACGGTAATTCCTATACAGCCTGTGCCGGAGCAGAGGTCCAGCACCTTTTTATCCTTTTTTCCTTTTAATTTTTCTATGCAGAAATCGACAAGCGTTTCCGTGTCAAACCTCGGGATAAGAACTCCGGGGCCTACCGAAAAATCCCTGCCGAAAAACGACCACACCCCTGTTATATACTGGAGCGGATATCTTATTTTTCGCTGATTTATTATAGCGGTGAGCAAATTCTGCTGATAATCGGTAAGCTTTTGAGTATAATTCGAAAGAATTTGTGCGGAGGATAAATTCGTGACATATTTTATAATAATTTTAGCCTCGCTTACATAATCCTCCACGCCGAAAGACTTAAGCTTATTTTTTGTATCGTTATAGCTTTCAAATATCGTTTTGCTCATCTGATTGATCTCTTTTTTCAATTTCGCGGTCAATGCTTCTGTCCACATCGGGAACAGCCGGCTCGCAGGCTTTAAGCGCCTTTATCGCAACCTCGATCATAGAATCGTCGGGCTCCTTTGTGGTGAGCCTCTGAAGCCAAAGGCCGGGGGCGGAAACAATGCGGGTAAAGGCATTATCATATTTTCCGCAGGCTCTCAGCACCTCATAACCCGCACCGCAGATTATCGGTATCAAAAGCAGTTTTATAAGCACCCACAGCCATTTTATTTCATAAATTCCGAAACCGAAAAGACCGCAGATAAACTGCACAAGAATGGAAAATACCATACTCACGATTATCATAAGTATCAAAAACGAGGTTCCGCACCTGGGGTGAAAGCGGCTTTGGATTTTAACGTTTTCAACATTAAGCTCCAAACCTTTTTCATAGCAAAAAATAGTTTTATGCTCGGCTCCGTGATACCTGAACACTCTTTTTATATCTTTAGAAAGAGAAATTGCGGCAATATAGCTTACAAACACCGCAAGCTTTATAAGCTGCTCGATAAGCGCTCTTACGACCGCATTAAAACTTGCTCCGACCGCTTTTTCTATTCCGCCCTCGATGAGCCTCGGAAGATAAATAAAAAGCACCGCGGCAAGGATAACTCCCAAACCTGAGCCGACAGCTGTGATAACAGCCGTGAATTTATTTGACTCTGATTTATCGCTTTCATCATCCGTATCGGCAAATCCCGATTTATCAACGGATATATTCATCGCCTTATATCCCTCTTTCATAGATTCGATATAAGTAACTATTCCGCGGATAACGGGAAGAGAGAGGATTTTATATTTATCCTTGATACTCTCGGTTTTATACTTTTCGACTTCTATTTCACCGCTTTTGGTCCTAACGGCGATAGCCGTTTTTTCGGGGCTTTTCATCATTATACCCTCGATAAGCGCCTGACCGCCGATCGCAGTGTATTTATTCATTTTCTTCACTCTTTTCTGTTTCGGGGTCCGGAATTTGCTCTGATTCGGGCTCGTTTGCTATAAGCGGCAAAACGACCGTGACCGAAGTGCCTACGCCCTCGGTGCTTTCCAGAAAAAGAAGTCCCTTATGCTGTTTTATAATTTCATCAGCGACCGCAAGACCTATTCCGCTGCCTCTTACCTGCTTATTTGATTTAAAGAACTTTTCCTTTACATGGTCGATATCCTGCGCGGGAATTCCCACGCCTGTGTCCTTGACGGTTATTCTCACACAGCCGTCTTCAATTATCTGGGTTATAAGGACAAGACCGCCTTTTTCGGTGTATTTTACCGCATTATCGATAATATTGATAAATACCTGCTTTAATCTGTCCGAATCACCGTTCGCCACAGCCTCTTCGGCAGGGGGCATATAAGTAACCTCGATACCCTGCTTTTTGGCAAGCTCGGCGTACATATCGGCAGCTGATTTCAAAAGCTCCGAAACATTGACGGGAGCTATATTGTTAACGCTGAGTCTGCCCGACTGCATTCTGGAAAAATCAAGCAGTTCTTCCACCAGGTTCGAAAGCCTGTCCGCCTCGCTTAACACAACGTCAAGCCCTCTTTTTACAAGCTCCTCGTCTGTCCCGACGGACATTTTGGCTGTTTCGCCCCAGCCTCTGATAGCCGTGAGCGGAGTGCGCAGCTCGTGGGATACGGAGGATATAAAATCATTTTTGATAGTTTCCGCCTGGTCAAGCTCGCACGCCATATAATTTATGGTATCGCAAAGCTCGCCTATCTCGTCGTTCTTTTCAAGTTCTATTCTCGATTTGAAGTCGCCGCCGGCTATTTTTCTTGCTATGGTGCTGACATCTCTTATCGGGTGTACTATCGATTTAATAAAGAAAATTCCCGAAAGCGCGGATATACCTATCGCAACAAGACCGATAAGGGTTAAAAAAAGCGTGGTTTCGGTGATTTTTCTGTTCACCGCAGTAAGAGAAGATACCCACCTGTAAGCGCCGAGCTTTTCCCCGTTATGCCCGATAAGCGCACAGGTACCGGCAACTATTTTTTCGCCCGAGTCGGTTTTGGATTTTAAAACAAAGGTTTTCCCCGGATTTTTCATCGCCGCTTCAAACTCCGTTACAACGGAATTTTCGGGCGAAAATCCGGAAGTGGAAATTATGATGTTTCCGCTGCTGTCAATAACCTGGACTTCGATCTTATTCTTATAAGCAAAAGAATCGGAAATAGTGACAGCCGATTCCGCAAAGGACTCCTTGCTTGTGGAGGCAAGCGCCTCGAATTCATAGGAATAATCGGAGGCAAGCGAAACTACTCTTTCATTATAAACGGAGGAGAAAAACACGGAAAACGCCGAAACGGCAACTATTACCACTGCGGCGCTTATTGCGAACACCTCGGTAAACCAGCGCACGGCTATGCTTTTAAAGTGCAGCTCGAATTCCATTTTTCTCCTCCTTCCTTAATTTTTTATAAAATCAGACTATGCTGTTCCACTTATATCCCATACCCCATACGGTAACGAGGTATTTCGGCAGAGAGGGATTGTCCTCTATCTTCATTCGCAGTCTTCTTATATTTACATCGACGATTTTTTCTTCGCCGAAATAATTTTCTCCCCAAACTATCTTTAAAAGCTCTGTTCTTCCCACAGGCGTATCGGGGTGATTGAAAAAGTGCTCCAATATCTGAAATTCAACCTGTGTGATCTCGATATTTTTTCCGCTTTTCGTGAGCGTGTGTTTTCTCATATTAAGGGCGAATTCGCCGAGCCTTATCTCGTCGCTTGAAAGCTTGACCTGCTTTATCTGCTGGCTTACCCTGCGGTAAAGCGAATCCACTCTCGCAAGCAGTTCCGAGGGAGAAAACGGCTTTGTGACGTAATCGTCCGCTCCTATCATAAGGCCGCTTATTTTATCCATTTCCTGGGATTTTGCGGTGAGCATAATAATGCCTATGGTTTCGTTCTTTTCGCGTATTTTTTTACACACTGCAAATCCGTCGATACCCGGCATTATCACATCTAAAAGTGCGATATCAAAGCCCTCGGTATCATTATCGAAAATTTCAAGCGCCTCTTCGCCGCTGCCTGCCTGCACGACCGTATAGCCTGCTCTTGTGAGATTTATGGCTTCAAACTCGCGGATAGCTTCTTCATCTTCGGCAATAAGTATTCTTCTCATATAAGGCTCCTTAAAATTTTTTATCAGTCTGACAGCTTGAACATATTTTTTATCTGCTCTTCGTTAATACCCTGGTTTTCTGCCTCGGCACCTGTTTTATATAGATAGGTGTATCCTTTGCTTTGAGTTATTTTTATATATTCCTTATAAATCTTTTTATCATATTTTTCGCTTTTAACGGTTAAAAACTCGGTGATCATTCCGCCTATTTCATCGGTTTCGGGGTTAAAGGAATATATTATCCTTGATTTTGCGTCGTTATTTTTTTTAACGGCTATTTTACCCATAAGCTTATCCGGCAGCTCTATCGTGTAACCGTCCACCGAGTTGACGACGGTCGACCGCTTGACAGTCAGCGCCTCACCGTTATATGTACACCAATTTGTGTTATACATTATTTCTTTGCTTTCGATGTCCGCATTTTTAAGGGCGCTTGCGACGGGGATTTCTATCTGTCCGTCGCCGTTGATATCCTGAGAAAGGATAGAGGACTGCCTTAAAGTCACAGTGTTTTCCATACTTCCCGAATTATCAAGAAGACCGTTTACAAGCTCGCCTTTTTTATAGAAGATAACCTCCGTTACGGCTCCGATACCCTTGATCTCGTCTATATACACCGCGTTTTGCCCCGTTGAGAGGGTGGCAAGCTTAGGCTGAAGAGCGGTTTTTACTGACTTATCCATAACGCAGCCGCCTATTCTTATCACGGAGTTATCTTTAAAGCCGAAAAGCTTTGCATTGTTGTTCTGATCGGAAGCGGATAAAAGCTGAATGAAAATATCGTCCTTATTATCGCCGCTTAAGTCGCAGCATAAAAATGAAGTATAGGATTCGTCAAGCAAAAGCTTAAGTTCTCTGTTTTCATAGGAATAAACAGAAAGCCTTTTTTCGCCCGAGCCGAAAATTTCCCAGCCCACGGCTATTTCTTTTTTACCGTCGCCGTTTAAATCGCAGAATTCAACTTTTTCTATGCCGCCTGCCGTGACCGACGCTTCGCAAACGCTTTCCCATTCTTTTGAATTAAAAGCAATAAGGTTTATATGCATTTTCGTAAGCTCGTCCTCATCGGTGCTGTAAAAAGCGAGAGCCTCATTAAGCCCGTCGTTATTTATATCCTCAAGCACCACAGCCGACCTTTTTTCGCCCTCCGAGGGGTATTTAAGGGAATAGCCTTTAGGAGCGCTTTTTTCAAGTGCGGCTTTTATAGGAAGCATATCTCCCGAAAGCTGCGGAGGAGCGATAAGCTCTTCGGTATCGGCGGAAAAGAGCGCACAGGAGCAAAGATATAAGCAAATGCTGATACTAAGCAATAATACAAGCAATTTTTTTATCATTTTTCCGCCTCCCGTTCTTATAAACCTATTCATATTAATTATAGCATAACACATTATAAAAATAAAGAGATTTTTTAAATAAAAAAACTTAAAACCCTTTGAATTTTCACAGTGGCTGTTTAAGGCTCCGTACTGCAACGGAGCCTTAGGATAAGCCCAAAAATAAAAGCCCGAGTTTGTATTTACAAACTCGGGCTTTTGTTTGGTTTTATCACGGTAAGAAGTAGATATCGATATTTCTTCTTCCGAATGCGGAGCAGGCGGCGCGGGTAGCCATAAATAAGTCGACATTGTTAGGCTTTGAAACCGAAAATCCGCCGGTATCAGCCGCAACGGCATATCCGTAAACAAATCTTTTGTCGGAAGATACTATATACATTCTTGTTCCGTAAGGGATAACTTTCGGGTTTACCGCTATGTATCCCGGCTGAGGAGCAACGCCCGTTGCGCAGTTATGGCCTGTATAAGTATAAGCCGTAGCCTGAACGGTCTTCTTTGAAAGGTAATTTAAAGGAATTCCGTTAGCGTCAAGCTCGATAGGAGCGGCGGGCGAAAGTGTGGAGATACACGATACGCTGCTCGAAGTTGCCGCGGCTACGGCCTTCGTCGTCGTACCTATTACCTGGCGGCAGTTTACGGGGTTTGAAAGGGTAACGGTGGAATTTATTATTGTTTCTACTGTTACTCCGTTTACAACTTTTGCGGTGTAATTAACCTGCGAAAGTCCGTTTTTACCGCTTACAAGCGTTGTTTTAGCGCCCGAGCCCGCATTTTCTCCGATAACGGTTTCGGTCTTAAAAGGAATATCCTCTGTGTAACTGCCTGTGATATACTCTACCTTTGAATAGTCTATATAGCAGGTTTCTTCGATAACAGTCTGCAAAGATGGCTCGACTATATCGTCCTGTCCCGGAGTAATGCCTAAAGAAGAGAGTATTTCCTCGACTGTGGCTTTGGGAGTGTAAACCTCCGTGATATTCTGTCCGACTGTAACATATACAGGGAAAGTGTATTCTATTGACAGGTTCGTGATCTTGCCGCTTACTCTTTTTGCGATAAGATTATAGTTATCGGATTTTAAGTTTGCAAGCTTTAAAACGTCCTGCGCGTCGCCCGAAAGGGAACGGACAGTCAGCGTCTGCTCGCCGTCGAATATCCTGAAAGTCGTAACCGAGCTGTTCAGGAAAGACAGGCAGAGCACCGTTGCGGTGCAAAGCAATACCGCAAGCGGAATTCGGTGTCTTAAAAAGCAGCCCGTTTTTTTAAGGGCAAGCTTTATCAGTTTCTTCATATATATCTCCTTAAATTTCAGGGAAATTTCGAAATTTTGCCGTGATTTTTGACGGCAGAAACAATTATATTGACTTTTGTTTCATATGTCAAGGTAAAAAACCTATGGTATTTTGTGCAAATTGCACAAAGAAACAAGTTTGTTACAATAAGTTACAAGCTTGTAACCTTTTTGTATAAGGTCAAAATTGACATTCGCTGACATTTCTTTTGGTTATTTCGACGATTTCGCGGACCCCGGCATTTCGGCACCATATATAATATATGTAGTAGTCTGCCTAAAAATCTCCGCTAAATGTAGGTTTTTCAAAATTTTTTAAAAAACTCTTTACATTTATTTCTTTTTATGATATACTATCTGAGGTTAAAAAATTCCTTTAATGATCGGTACAGAGATGCCGGCAAGGTATTCATAGGTTTTCCCTGCGCTTTTTAGGGAAGATTGCGTTTGAATTTCTGCGCCGTGCATAAGCACGGTGCTTTTTTAATTCGGGAGGTTAATATAAAAATGTCCCAGTATAAAGCAACGATTATGGATGAGGAAGCCGTAAAGAGGGCAATAAAGAGAATTTCTCACGAGATCCTCGAAAAAAACGGCGGCTGTGATAATATATGTATAATCGGCGTTAAAAGAAGAGGCGTTCCGCTCGCGGGAATGATTGCCGCAAATATTGCCGATATTGAAAAAAAGCTTGTTCCCTGCGGGAACCTCGATATCACGTTTTACAGAGATGATTTAGTGCATACTTCCGCGGATCCCGTGCTTCACAGCTCGCAGATCCCGTTTGAGATAACAGGCAAAAGAGTAATAATCGTCGATGATGTGCTCTACACGGGAAGAACAGCCCGCGCCGCTATCGATGCGGTGATAAGCAGAGGCAGACCTGAGGCTATCCAGCTTGCGGTGCTTGTCGACAGGGGCCACAGGGAGCTGCCGATAAGAGGCGATTATGTCGGGAAAAACGTGCCCACCGCCAAAACGGAGAGAATTTCCGTTAAGCTTCCGCCTTTTGACGACGGAATATGCGTTGAGCTTTTTGATTGATATGGGGATTAAACCGGGCGTTATAAAAAGTCCGTTTTAATATATTAATTTGCAACAGCGTGTGCAAAATATGGAGGAAAGAATATGAAACTTATCTACAATGTTAAGGACAAACCCGGTTTCGGCAAGGTAATAGTTTTCGCTTTTCAGCAGCTTCTTGCCATTCTTGCGGCAACCATCGCGGTTCCGGCGATAGTAGGAAACGGAATGTCCCAGGCTGCGGCGCTTTTCGGAGCAGGTGTGGGAACTTTCGTTTATCTTCTGTTCACTAAATTCAGAAGCCCGGTGTTCTTAGGCTCTTCGTTCGCGTTTATTAACTCAATGCTTGCGGCATTTGCAGGCGGCGTTTCGATGCAGCTCGGATACGCAGGCCTTATAATCGGCGCTTTGCTTGCAGGTCTTGTTTATGTTGTAATCGCAATAATAGTTAAGATTGCGGGCGTAAAATGGATAAACAAGCTTATGCCGGCAGTAGTTATCGGCCCCACAGTTGCGATCATCGGTCTTTCGCTTGCAGGAAGCGCAATAGGCGATCTTACAAAGGGTAAGGTTATGGTCGACGGCGTTTCGGCAGCTAATCCGCTTATCTGCCTTGTCTGCGGACTTGTAACCCTCTTTACCGTAACGATCTGCTCGGTTTACGGCAAGAAAATGGTAAAACTCATTCCTTTCATCATAGGAATTCTCGCAGGATATGCTGCTGCGGCAATTTTCACGGTAATCGGAATTCAGACAGGTAATAAAGCTCTCCAGATAATCGATTTCTCGGTATTTAAAGAAATGAGCTTCTTTGCAGTTCCCGATTTCACATTCATTAAAGCGGCTCAGGGCCTTAAAGAAGTTTCTGCTCACTATATAGCAACAATTGCGGTTGCGTATGTTCCCGTAGCATTCGTTGTATTCGCAGAGCACATAGCCGACCACAAGAACCTTTCATCGGTTATCGAAAAGGATCTTCTTGAAGATCCCGGTCTTCACAGAACTCTCCTCGGCGACGGCGTAGGCTCTATGGCAGGCGCAGTATTCGGCGGCTGCCCTAACACTACATACGGTGAGTCTGTAGGCTGTGTCGCTATCACAGGCAACGCGTCGGTAATAACAATTCTTGCAACTGCTTTAATGGCAGTCGTAATCTCATTCTTCGGTCCTTTCGTAACATTCCTTTCCACTATTCCGAACTGCGTAATGGGCGGCGTTTGCGTAACGCTCTACGGATTTATCGCGGTATCCGGTCTTAAGATGATACAGGAAGTTGACCTTAACGATAACAAAAACCTCTTCGTTGTAGCAGTTATCCTTATCTGCGGTATCGGCGGACTTACGGTTTCGTTCGGAAAGATCACTATCACCTCTATCGCCTGCGCTCTTATCCTCGGAATACTCACAAATATGTTCCTCTCAAAAAAGAGCAAAAAGGAAAAGGATCAATAATTAAATTTTAAGCTTAGTGCTTTCTGAATCAGAATCCAAAGTTTAGACAAAATAAAATATCAAATTTTCAGTGAATGAGCCCGGTACAATACCGGACTCATTCTTTTTTGTTTTAAGAAAATATTTTCATTTAATTTGCAAAAGGATTTTTCCATATCAAAATTATTCGAAGTGGTTTTATTATATATAAAGTAAAAGCGAAATGAGCGGCATTGAGGCTACCGAAACCATGGTGCTTACAGCTACAATCTTTCCGGCATACGGCGAATCGCCGCCGTAAAGCTCGGCAAACATCGAAGTCATAGCCGCGGCAGGGGTGGAGCAGAGGATAAGAATAATTGATATAACTTCCTGTCCAATCACGCCGAAGAATAGGAACGGCCTCATAATGCACCACATTATAAACGGGAAAACAAAATGCCTTAAGGCCAAAAATCTGTAAAGATAGCGGTCTTTTAAAACTCCTCTTAAATCAATATCCGCAATTCTCGCTCCTATAACCATCATTGAAGCGGGAGCAACCATATTTTTAAGCACGGTCAAAATATTATAGAACATAGTAACCGCCGATTTAATCGCCGACTCCGAACTTGACACCATAATATCTTTAAGCTCCGTGCCGAGGCCTGAAAAATATATCGCCATTCCGATAAGAATGGAGATTATTGCCGGGTTTACTATTATCTTTTTTAAGGACATATATTTTTTATCGCCCGTGTAAAGAAGCCTGCCGAAAGAATAGGCAAATGCATTGAACCAAACGGTGTAAGCCGTGGCATAGATCACGAAATCATTTCCCAAAACATCTGCGATAACAGGAATTCCCATATATCCTGCATTTGAGAAAACGACTGCAAACTGCAACACCTTTCTTCTCTTTTCGGGAGCTTTTTTAAAAAGGCAAAGAGAAATAAGACTGAAGACAAGGTGAGTGATCAGCGCAAAAACAAAGGTATATATCACTCCCTTAAAGGTTTCTTTATTAAACTTAATTATAAATCCGTGAATAAAAAGCGCCGACTGCGCGACATATAATACAAGCACAGACAATGATTTTGCAAAATCGTCGCCTGCAAGCTTGAATTTTCTAAGCAGAAATCCCGGAATCATAAATAAAAACAAAGTTGCCACTGAAATAAAAAGAAGCGAAGTTTTAACCATATAATCCCCCTAAAAATGAAATTCTATCGCAAGGATTGCGATAGAATTTAAAATTGGCGTTCCCGAGAGGATTTGAACCTCCGACCTACCGCTTAGGAGAAGCCCCCGAGGGGCATTTTCGACTCCCTACAAATCCCCGAAAGTCCTTGATTTTACTGGCTTTTCCGAGGTTTTGCTGTCAATAAATTCTCGTCCAAAACCTGCTAATTTTTCGTGGTTTTTTGCCTTCCTTTTAGCAGGGTATTAGCAAATGCAAAGAAATATGGGAAACATCATTGAGTTAATCTGTAACCCATAAATCACAGGAAACGCATTTTAAGTTTAAGCATTCTTTTATGCAAATAAATAATCTGCGTTCAAATATTATAATGGTTTTTCGTCTTGATTTCAAGGTTTTTCAGGTATTACAAAAGGCAACCCTGACGGATTGCCTTTTTTGTATGATTAAATTGTTTTCGCTAAAGCCTTTAATAATGCTGCTGTATCCGGATTTGATAACAGTTTTGCGAGCAAGGCAGCGTTTTCGTCTGCACTGTTTTCAGCAGGCTTTTCTTCTTCAACTTCGCTCCCTTTTTGAACCTCTGCCATTGGGTCAAGGAGTTCAACCGAAGTTTCAAACTTGGGCATTGGAGCAGTTTTACCTTCTTCCGCATTTTTGAGACCTTTTGCGTTGTAGAACTGTTCCTCAAACTTCTGTGCGTTGTATCGTCTGTCCTCGTCTATGATATGGCTGTAAACATCGGCAACCATATCCATTCGGGCGTGTCCTGAGTCGCCTTGAACCGATTTCATATCGCCGCCGTTCCATTTCAGCTTGTAGGTTATACTTGCGTGACGGAAGCTGTGAAATACCACATCGGGTAAGTCGTTGTCCTGTATCAGCTTTTTCAAAGCACGGTTGATTACCTGACCTTCCATCGGTCTGCCTGACGAATGGCAGAATACCAAGTCATAATCCAAATACTCATCACCGAAAAGCTCTTTCATTTCGTCAATCTGCTTTTTTCTCTCTAACAGCATTTGAGCTACGGTTGACGGCAAGAAGATTTTTCTCACACTTGTTTTAGTTTTTGGCGTTTTCAAAACAAGGGAGGTATTTGTATTTGACAGAGTTCTCGGAAAGACACGGATAATGTCCTTATTATCAAGCACCTCCATTACATCTCTGTTTACTCGCTGAAGCTCTTTATCTACAAAAATGGAAGCGTTGTTTTCTTTCAGGCTTTCCTCCGATATATCAATGCAATCCCAAGTAAGACCGAGCATTTCACCCATACGGAGTGAACAGGCAAAGGATAAATTGATGGCTAATGCGAGAATATCATCATCGCACACTTCAAGAGCGTGCATAAGAGTTTCTGCTGTCCATATTTCTCGTTTCTGATGTTCCTCTTTCGGGAGCGTTGCATTGAGAACCGGGTTTCTTGTCATCAACTCCCATTTTACCGCCTGATTAAAGGCACTCCTTAAAAACTTATGGATTTCTCTTACGGTATGTACGGTCAGATACTCATTTTTAGGCTTTTTATTCTGTACCACTTTGGTCTTAACTTTCAGAAGGCTTTGATAGAATTTATCCATAAGTCTCGGAGTCAGTTCATCAAGTTTTACATCGCCGATAAGCGGAATGATGTAATTATACATAAGCCCTTTCTTTGAACGGTAGGTTGACATTGCCCAGTTATTTACTCCGTACACGGAGCAGTATTCTTCAAGCAAATCCGCAACTGTCGTAGCATTAGGAATGATGAATGTACCGCTTTGCTGTTCAAACTCAATTTGAGTTTTTCTCTTTTTAGCGTCTGCGTTTGTATCAAAGGTTTCCCATTTTTGATGTTGGTTTCCGTCATCATCTTTGTAGGTATAAACGACGGAATATCGGTTCTTTCTTTTTACAATAGAAGCCATAGTCGTTCCTCCTTATTCGTTATCCAGCCACTTGTCGAAGCTGGTCTTTATAATGCGGTATCCGGTTTCGAGCATTACTGCCTGAAAACAACCCTGTTTTATGAGCTTATAAACGGTCTGACGGGTAATACCCAAGATTGCCTGAACTTCCTCTACGGAATAGCTCTTTTTTGTGTATGTACCGCCGTTTAATTCACGAACTCTTTCTTCAATCGACATATCCCTCCACCTCCTCGATTTCTTTAACCTTTGTGTATTTGCTTTGCGAAGCGTACCACTTATCAAAGCTCTCTCTTTTTATTCTGCGTTTACCGTCAACCCATATACCGCAATTATATAATAATAAAGGACATAGAGGTAGTGTGCGATTGTCGCTTGACCACCCCTAAATGAACGAATTAACAGGGTAACAACCGCCTTGTCCATTAGCAAAAATTTTTTCCGTTTTTTTCTTCAATTAGCAGAGAGGGCATTTTCATTAGCAAAATAGCGAAAATCCTGCTAATTTTTATTAGCAAGCCGTCCACCTGAAAGGCGGACGACATTAGTCCTAATTTCCATTAGCTGACGGAGATTTTGCTAATGAAAATCTGTGACTTTTACGATTTTTCACTTTTTCCGTAAAAATGAAAAAACGCCGGAAACCCTTGATTTTACTGGGTTTTCCGGCGGAGTTTTTGGCGTTCCCGAGGTGATTCGAACACCCGACCTACCGCTTAGGAGGCGGTCGCTCTATCCAGCTGAGCTACGGAAACATCTTTAAAATCTATTCAATTTTAGTCTTAAACTTACTCAATGTCAATCGCCTTTGCCCGAAAGGCGGTCGTTATAACATATTCTTAGGAGGCGGTCGCTCTATCCAGCTGAGCTACGGAAACAAATCAAAAATCTGATTATAATTTTAACCTATATTATCTTTAAAGTCAACTATAACTTGTTTTTTGAGAAGAAATTTGATATAATATTTAAACAATAAAAAGGGGGCGGAATTTTGAAAAAATTTTTGATAAAGCTTAAAAATACTTTTTTAAGCCGAGAATTTCTTGAATTTTGCGCTCTGGGAATTGTAAATACTTTTAACGACAGTTTTTTTTCATCTTTAGCAAGCCTTTTTGTTCATAAAAATTTAGCCACAATTATAGGTTATGCCTGCGGACTTACTATCGCGTTCTTTTTAACCTGCAAGATAATTTTTAAGCACAAGCCCACCTTTAAGAGGTATTACAGATTTATACTTTCATATATCCCTAATTTTGTAATCTTTTATTTGGTGACTTTCCTTACTATAAACACGTTTAAATTAAGTCAGTTTTGGGGAACTGCTTTAGCCGCTATGGCGGGAGGCCCCGTAACATTCATCTTTATAAAAATATATGCTTTCGGTAAAAAGAAAGTAAAAGATTACGATGAGTGAAAATTATAATATAAGAAATATATCATTTGAAAAAAATTATGATGTTAAGAGGTGCCCGGATATTTACAATTATTATATTTTAAATTCTCCTTTTTTATAGTAGAAAAGAATAAGGAAATAAGAAACTGCGTGTAAAGCATTTTAAATGCTTTACACGCAGTTATTTTACTTATCTGCAAAAATAAGTTCAAATATTGCATCAATAAGAAGAGAATTTTCCTGATTTTTAATTTTCTCTAATTGTGGGATTGTGGTTAAATCACCGTCAATTAAAGCGAGCGATCTTTTATAAATCGACTCTTTTTCATCAAGTTTTATTTCTGCGGCATTTACAAGTTTGTATAAAGAAGGCTGAATGTTGTTTGCGGGAATTTTTCCGTCATTTTCAAAGCAGATCGTGATCTGATCTGCGGGAGAAATATTTTCTATTTTTACCGATGTCATATTTTTTTCTTCATCAAAGCTAAAATCTGCCGATGATCCGTTTATTGAAACCTTTTTTGGACACGACATAGCAAAAACATTGATTAAATAGTCTCGTTTTTCCGGAACAACGGAAGCGTCACCGATAAAGGGGTTAATGGTAAAGACTGCAATTTCTCCGTTTTTAAAATCAAACTTTGTGCGTGCAGTTTTAAGGTATTTTTCGATTTTTCCGTTATCCTCGTACATAGTGAATGAGCAGTCAGCTCCCGCATAAACATTGATTTCGAGTTTTTTCGGATTTTCAACGGCATTTTTAATTTCTTCATCTTGTGAAAGAGGAACGATTGAGCCTGCTTTGGCAAAAACCGGCATTTCATCAAAAGCGCGGTGCATAATTACTGCTTTACCGCCATTGTAAATTCTTCCTGTAAAGAAGTCGATCCATTTTCCTTCGGGAAGATAAGTATCTACTTTTCCGAGATGAATGCTTTTATCTGTCGGTGTAACAATGGGAGAAACCATAAGTTCGGATCCGAAATAATACTGATTTTCATAAGGGCAGATTCCCTTTTGATATGAATTCTTATATGTTGATCTGTACAACAGTTTATTATCCGGTTCCTCGTAATAAAGGGGCAAAATTAAAGGCAAACCTTCGGAATGAGCGCGTTCGTTCATAGTATAAAGATAAGGTACCAGCTTGTGCCTGAGTCTTAAGAACTTTCTCATCGAAAGTTCGGTTTCTTTTGTATAGGTCCAGGGCTCTTTTGAACCGAATGTGCATTGTGTAGCATGAAGTCTGTTAATAGGAGAAAAAACTCCGTATTGAACCCAGCGGCTTGTAAGATCGCCATCGCGGACACCATTCATATGGCCTCCGATATCATGGCTCCACCAGCCATATCCTACATTAGTTGCACAATTGGTAAAGTAAGGCTGATATGCAAGACTTTTCCAGGAAACGATGGTATCGCCGGAAAATCCGATCGGATAGCGATGAGAGCCAACCCCTGCATATCTTGAAAATGTTAAAGGTCGTTCGCCGCGGCGGGCAGAATCGATAAAATGATAATGATTAAGCATCCATAAAGTATCGTAGCCGTTTATATCATAACCGCCTTGCTGCCAGTCGATCCACCAAAAATCAACACCATCATCCTCCAATTCATTAATAACGATTTTAAAATAGTTATCAAGAAATTTTGATGATGTTACATCGAACTCTACAGGTTCTTTATTCTTTTTATCAACGCCCATGGCATCTGCCATTTTTTCATAGCAGTCTTCAAATCCGCGAATTCCGTCAGCAGGATGAAGATTGAGCGTTATTTTTAAACCCTTGTCATGAACATATTTTAAAAATCTTTTAGGATCCGGGAAGATTTTTTTGTCCCATGAGCAACCGGTCCACCTTACTGCCCAACCTGTTCCGTATTCTTTGGGGATATCAACCGTGCGATGCCAGTCCATATCTAAAACTCCTACAGAAAACGGATAGCCCTCTTTTTCAAATCTTTCTAAAAGTTCGCAGTAAGTTTCTTCTGTATATCTATAATATCTGCTCCACCAGTTGCCCAGCGCATATCTGGGAAGCAGCGGCGTTTCGCCGGATAAATGGTAAAAGTCTTTAAGGCATTGTTTATAATCGGTTTGATAATCAAAAAGATAAATATCTGTTCTTCCTTTTGAATTTACCGGAACAGTCCAGCCGCTTTCTTCAATAGCGACAGTCTGACTGTCATCAATCACGGCAAATCCGGTTCTGAAGTTCATCAAACTTTTTCCGAGATCGATTTTAAAGCTCTTGTCGCTGTCGTAGTCATGAGTATAAATGTCACCGTCAGCACAGTCTAAAGTTCTGTATGTTCCGTCAAGAGTTTCGAATTCTTCGCCGAATCGCCATTCGTTACCGGTTTTTCTTCCTGCGGAAGTGGTGACGCTTTTTTTGTTAACAAGCTCGACTCTTAAGCCATCGTGAGAAAAAGGTTTTCTATCATAAAAAACGTGCAAATGATCTGTTATGATTTCAAGATTACTTCCATCTTCGATAACTTCAAATTCGGGAACATCGAAATTTCTGCATACAGCGAGTTTTGTAGGCCTGTCCTCAAATATTCCGTCTTCGGAATATTCCATTCTTATCAAACGGGATGTTAAGACTGTAAATCTGAAATTTTCACCTTTTACTATTGCTTTTTCATTTGCTTTAGGATCAGTTTTGATTACGGATTTATCAAATATGGACATAAAATTTTCCTCCCTTTATTAAAAATTAAACATTTGGAGCGATATTAAACTTGAATTTTATTTCTTTTTCATTCAGGCGATATTTTTCCGGAAGTTGAGGTCCGGCAGAATTTGAACCTAAACCGCTGTTTTTATAGTCAATTCTTATATGAATTTTTCCATCTTTCTTCAGCTTGTCAATATGACCGGCATTAATAATATCCAAAGTTTTATATTCGGAAACATTGCATTCAAAATCGCTGTCGCCGGTGAATTTTAAATTCCCGATATTAAGTTCTTTACAGCCATAATGATTTCCGTGCTCCTGAGGTCTGATATAATTAACGTATTCATTTTCGGCAGTGCTTTCAAAATATCCCAGGGTTGCGCTTCTTTTCATATCACAATAGTTCTCATGAGGACCGTATCCAAAATATGAGAATTTATTTGAACAGGACGGTAAAGTGAATTCCATACCGAATCTCTGAAGCCAGGAAACAGTATCTCTGATTTTTCCGTTCAAAGAAAATTCGATTTCTCCGTCGCTTGCAACAAAACAAGTCATTTCATATCTGAAATAAGGCATTCTTGATACTCCGCATAAAGAGCCCTTAATTAAGATTTGTCCGTCTTTTAGTTCACACGAGTAAATTTTAGAAAATTGCGATTCCAAACTTTCACCGCCATAGAACCACTGGGTTTTTTCTTTTCTTTCGTTATCCGTATAAGCTCGCAATGAGGTAAGAACGGGAGCGCCGACGATTTGTTTGATACCGTTTATTTCAATATCCGAAAAGTTTCCAAGGTTTTTTGAAAAGGTGTATTTAAAGTTTTCCCCCGAAAATATTATTTCATTTTTGCTTTCACAACAATTTGCAGGGCTTTCACATTTTTTAGGTGTATTCTCTTTGAAATCGAGCAGATGCTGACTTACTGCATATTCATAACCGTCTTTTAAAAGTCTTACGGTCAAAAATGCGCCTAAATTTGCTTCGATTTCGGGAATTTCAATTTTTATTTCTGCTTTTTCGTGAGGTGCAACATCAACTTTGCAGATTTTTCTGTCAAGAATTTCTTTATCTGCTCCTATTTCCGTAACAAGCTCAAATTCGCTTAAATTTGTAAAGTCAAAGCGGTTTAAAACAGTCAAAACTCCGTTTTCAAACTTAGTTTTCAAAGGCTGAAAAGCTGTTTTAATTTCTAATGAGCCGGCTTTTAAAGAACGGTCGTAAAATACCATTCCGTCACAGCAGAAATTTCCGTCATTTGTGAGTTCTCCTTCAAAGTCGCCGCCGTAACAGGGAACTCCGTTTTTAAATGCAGTATGGTCTGCCCATTCCCATACGCAGCCCCCGATCAGTTTATCATGAGAATCTATAAGGTCGTCATAATCGCAGATTCCTCCGGGACCGTTGCCCATAGCGTGGGCATATTCGCAGAAGAATACCGGCATATTTATCTCTTCATTTTCTATAAATTCCCCGATAATTTCAATGCTCGGATACATCCAGGAAAAAACATCTGCTCTTCGTGCAATATCGTAATTTTTTTCCAGCTCTGCACGTCTGCTTGCATCTTCGCAGTGAACAAGCCTGCCGTCGTTTAGCGAGCGAAGATATTTTATCATTTTTTCGTGGTTTACTCCGTGGCCGCTTTCGTTACCCGTTGACCACATTATGATACAGCCGTAATTTTTATAATACTCCGCTGCTCTTTTCATTCTTTCGACAAATTCTTTTTCCCACTCGGGATTCATACAAAGCCAAACCGGATCTTCTACATTATATATACAAGGTCTGTATGGAACGCGATTCATTATTCCGTGAGTTTCAATATCGGTTTCAAGTATTACATAAAATCCAAGTTCTTCACATTTTTCTATGAAGTATGGCGTCGGCGGATAATGGGAGGTCCTGATACAGTTGATATTGAGCTTTTTCATAAGCTTAAGGTCACGAAGCAGAGATTCATTATCCTGAGCCCAGCCTTTATTGGGGTCTGTATCGTGGTGATTGACTCCGTGGAGCTTGACCTTTGTGCCGTTTATCAAAAGAGCAAAGGTATTGGATATTTCTATAGTTCTGAAAATCGTGTGAAGAATGATCTCTTCACCGTTCCTTTTCAAAACCACTTTATATCTGTAAGGCTTTTCGGCGTTCCAGAATATAGGATTTTCTATCTTAAATTCCGCCTTTTCGCCTTTTGCTGACGCCAAAAGCTTATCGATGTTATCAAAAAGCTCTATTTCGCAGTCTTTTTTTGCATGAACATAAACGGTATTGTCTTTTGTATAAACCTCGGGGTCCACAATATGATCGGTCGGCCTTAAAAGCAGATAGCAGTCCCTGAAAATTCCGTTGCATCTGAACTGATCCTGATCTTCAAGATAGCTGCCGCAGCACCATTTATAAACCTTTACTCTTATAGTATTTTTGCCCTTATTTATAAATTCTGAAATATCAAATTCCGCAGGCAGGTGGCTGCCTTGGGTAAAGCCGACATATCTGCCGTTTACATATATCTCGCCTAAGGAAGAAACGCCTTCTAAAACGAAATAGGTTTTTCCTATGATTTTTTCTATTTCAAAATCTTTTTCATAAACGGCGCAGGGATTGATATCGGGAACAAATGGGGGATCAAACGGGAAAGGATACCTCATATTGGAATAATTAGGATTTTCGACTCCCGTATTTTGCCAGCATGACGGAACTGTGGTCCTGCTCCAAAATTCGATGTTATTTGAATCCCTTTCGTCTTTAAAATATGCGAATCTCCAATCGCCGTTTAACAAAATGTATTGCGAAACACCGCCGGGTATGTAATAGCTTCTGGGGTCGAGTCTGTTCGCACTGGTTTTTGAAGGATCTTCATAAAAACGCATAATAAAATTCTCCTCTCGGTTTATACTGCCATTATAAACTCTTTTTTAAATGTTTTCAATACAAAAAAGAATTATTTTATGGACAATAATATCATTTTGTTGTATAATTTATGAGAAAAGAGAGGGATGTAAGTGTCGGTTTTTGTAAGTGCTTTTTATGGCGATGATAATGTTGAATCAAAAGAAGAATTTGCTGTAAACAACGCGGGATATATAAAGGTTTTTAATTTCGACAGTCAGACTATAAGGCCTGACGGCAGAAAAGACTATCAGTTATTATATATCAAATCGGGCAGCGGAGTTTTTGAAAACGACGAGGGTTCGTTTGAGCTTAAAAAGGGGCAGATGTTTTTATACAGGCCTTATGAAAAACAAATTTACCGCTATCCCCACGATAACGGCACAAAGGTTTTCTGGATTCATTTTTCAGGCTCAAAAGCAAAAGAGATACTTGATACCGCAGGAGTTTATAAAAGCGTGTATGATATGGGGGATTTTTCCGCTTTTGAAGAAACGGTACATTATATAATCAAAAATTTAAAGCTAAACGACCGATTATCTCAAATGCTCTGCGCTTCAAAGCTTATCACGCTTATCGGGGAAGCGGGCATAAAAAACTCGGGGCTTAAAGAAAAAAGCCCCGATAAAGAGATTGAAAAATTATTAAGTTATATTTCCGCTCATTACTATGAAAACATGAAGAATGAGGAATACGCGAAAAAATGCGGCTTATCTCTCTCGCATTTTATGCGGAGATTTAAAAAATGCACCGGCACCACGCCTGCGGCTTACAGAAATCTGACGCGGATAAAGACTGCTGAAAACCTTTTGGTTGAGAGCGGATACAATATTTCGCAGGTGGCTTACACCGTAGGGTTTTCGGACAGCCTGTATTTCAGCCGCGTATTTAAAAAGATAAACGGTATCTCGCCCGAAAATTTCAAAAAAAGGAACTCAATTCATCGCTGAGCTTTGAAACGGGCAGACCGACAACATTATAATAATCGCCGCTTATTTTCTCAACGAAAAGCGCGCCCTTATCCTGAATTCCGTAACTTCCCGCCTTATCGAGCGGATCGGAATTTTCGATATAATCTCTAATCTGCGAAACTGATAAGTTTTTGAATTTAACGGCGGTTTTAACGCTGAATGATTTTTTAATTTCCCCTTTTATCACCGCACAACCTGTTATCACGAAATGCTCTTTTCCCGAAAGGGAGAGGAGCATTTTTTCGGCTTCCCGCTTATCTTTCGGCTTGCCGAGAAGTTTTTTATCGAGAAATACTGCGGTGTCCGCTCCGATCACGGTATCTTCGGGGTGCAAGGCGGCTACCGCCTCCGCTTTTTTAAGCGCAAGGAATTCGGGAGCTTTTAAAATATCCAGATCATCGGGGATAATTTCCGGAATATTTTCCGATATACACGAAAAATCCTCGGTTATAAGCTTTAAAAGCTCTTTTCTTCTGGGGCTTAAAGAGGCTAAAATAATACCCATTATTTTATAGCCTTACTTTCTTTCTGAATAACATCGTGCGCTCCGCCCTCTACGATACTTGTTGCGCTGACCAATGTTAATTTTGCTTTTTTCTGCAGTTCTTCAATGCTTAAAGCTCCGCAGTTGCACATTGTGGATTTTACCTTGCTGAGCGTTACTTCGACATTATCCTTAAGCTTGCCGGCATACGGAACATAGGAATCAACGCCCTCTTCAAAAGAAAGCTTTTTATCGCCTCCGAGGTCATAGCGCTGCCAGTTTCTCGCGCGGTTGGAGCCCTCGCCCCAATATTCTTTATAATAGGTTCCGCCGATATTTACCTTATTTGTCGGGCTTTCGTCAAATCTTGCGAAATATCTTCCGAGCATAATAAAATCGGCGCCCATAGCCAAAGCCAAGGTGATATGGTGATCGTAAACTATTCCGCCGTCAGAGCAGACGGGGACATAAACACCTGTTTCCTTAAAATATTCATCTCTCGCTTTGCAGACTTCGATAAGCGCAGTCGCCTGGCCTCTGCCGATTCCCTTTGTTTCGCGGGTAATGCAGATAGAGCCTCCGCCTATGCCTACTTTAACGAAATCCGCGCCGCATTCGGCTAAGAATCTGAAGCCCTCCGCGTCTACCACATTTCCTGCTCCGACCTTTACGGTTTCGCCGTAAGTATCTCTTATCCATTTAATTGTGAATTTCTGCCAATCGGAAAAGCCCTCGGAGGAATCTATGCAAAGCACATCGGCTCCGGCGCTTACAAGTGCAGGTACGCGCTGCTCATAATCTCTTGTGTTTATTCCCGCTCCGACAACATATCTTTTAGAAGAGTCTAAAAGCTCGTTCGGGTTTTGCTTATGGGTATCGTAGTCTTTTCTGAAAACAAAGCAGCAAAGCCTGTTTTTATCGTCGATTATAGGAAGAGAATTAAGCTTATTATCCCAGATAATATCGTTTGCCTCTTTAAGCGAGGTGCCCTCGGGAGCTGTTATGAGCTTTGAAAAGGGAGTCATAAAATTTTTTACCTTTTCATCGCTTGACATTCGGCTCACCCTGTAGTCGCGGCTTGTAACTATGCCTAAAAGCTCGCCTTTTTCCGTTCCGTCGCTGGTTACCGCAACCGTGGAATGGCCAGTTTCTTCTTTAAGCTTTAAAATATCCGCGAGAGTGCTCTCGGGCGAGATATTAGAGTCACTTTTAACAAAACCTGCTTTATAGGATTTTGCGCGGCTAACCATTGCCGCCTCGTCTTCGATAGACTGCGAGCCGTAAATAAATGAAACTCCGCCCTCTGTTGCCAATGCGACGGCAAGCTTATCGCCTGAAACCGACTGCATTATAGCAGATACGAGCGGAATATTCATAACTATCGGGCATTTTTCACCCTTTTTGAATTTTACAAGCGGAGTTTTCAAAGATACATTCGCCGGAACACAGTCTTTTGAAGAGTAACCGGGAATGAGAAGATATTCGTTAAAAGTGTGGGATTGTTCGTTGATAAAAATAGCCATTTCAAAAACTCCTTTTAAATATTTTTATAATTCTACCAAAACGGCAAGAATATGTCAATAACAAAATTCGGCGCGGTGAAAAATCACACCGCACCGAATAAAATTATTTTGCGCTTTTCATTAAAAACCATAAAAGCGTTAAAATTTCGAGAACGCCTGCCACGGCGAAAATCAGGTTAAGCGACTGAATTCCGCCCGTGAAATAAGTGATAATAATATAAATGCAGGAAACGACCGACCATATAATCGCCGATACAGATAGAAATTTGCACAGCTTATTCCACCAAAGGCAGGAAAACACCGTGAAAACTATCGAGCTTATCGGGAAAGCATAAACGAAAAACTGCCAGCTCGGGAAATTGTGAAGGCTTAAGCTGAAAACAAAATAAAGAATAGTTGCGATAAACCAAACAAGACCTGCCGAAAGCGCGGTGATAATAATTTTATTGCGGTAAAGAATAGGTCTTTTTATTTTCTTTTCGCCGATCATATCGTCAACAGTTACACCGAAAAGATCGGCAATGCAGGCAATAATATAAAGATCGGGCAATCCCTCTCCTCTTTCCCACTTGGATACCGATTTATCGGAATAATTGAGTTTCGCGGCAAGCTCAAGCTGAGTAAGCCCGAGGTCGCGGCGGTAACAGGCAAGATTATGGGAAAAATTTTCCCGTATCTTCTCTTCGGTTATTTCCATAAAAGATCTCCGTTCGTTTCATTAAGATTGATGATAGCGCGCCCGAGACCGGCGGCATAGTTAAGCGTGTTCCTCGTGCCCCCGGATTTTCCGTCGTACCAGGTGAGAACATAGTCGCTCATTCGGACCATCAGCTCATTTCTACGCTGATAGCAGCGGTCAAAATAAACGTCAGACATTAAAATCGCATCGTCGGCATTGTCAAGCAGACGGTCATATCTCTGTTTCCATTCTCCTGTAAAGGTTTCAGACTGGCTTTTAAACGGCAATACAGCCGTGAGCTTTATAAGCGCCCTGTCCTTATAAGCATTTTTAAGCAACAGCACCGATTCTCCGCAGAGAATATCGAAGCCCATTGCCATTCCGCAGTAAAAATTAAAACAATTATCATTCGCAAGATCAAATAGAGTGGATAGAATGGAGTTTGACAATTTAGTGAATTCTTTATTGTTTTCTTTAAACGGGAAAGGGAACTTAAAAGGTCTATAGCCTGTGAAGCAACAGGAGGCAAACCCTTCGCTCATAATACACCTCTTGCAATAATAATTTTGCGACGATTTATTATTATTATAATAACATATAAATAAATTTATTTCAATGAATAAAATTTAAACTTTACGGTTGACTTTAAAAAGAATTTGATTTATTATAATTACATTATTGCGGCGGGAGCTGATTTTTATAGACGCTATAGATTTGAAACTGATAACTTTGCTTCAGAAAAACGCGAGAACTCCTTTAAAGGAGCTTGCAAAGCAGGTTTATTTATCCTCTCCGGCAACTGCCGCGAGAATAGATCGGTTGGAAAAAGACGGAATAATTTCTTCTTATGAGGCAAAGATCGACTTAAAAACCGTGGGACTGCCCATCACGGCTTTTATCAACCTTGATTTAGAGCCTGAGCAAAAGCCCTCTTTTTATCCTTTCATAAGAAAGCACCCGAATGTGATAGAATGCTCTTGTGTTACGGGCAGGTATTCACAGCTTATAAAGGTCGCTTTTGAAAGCACCGAGGCGCTTGACACATTTATCGGCGAGCTCAATGCTTTCGGCCATACCGAAACGCAGATAGCCTTTTCCACCCCTAAACCTCCGACGGGGATAGGGCTTGAAGAAATAGAAACCGCAAAGCTTGAAAAAGAAGAAGAGAATAAAAGCGGTAATGTTTGATCATATTTAAAACCCGGCTCTTTAAATTTAGAGCCGGGTTATTTTATTTTTTATAGTTCATTTTATCGCAAAGCGCGGTTATCTGATCCGCAAATTTAGCCATATCCTTATTTGCCATTTCATCAGATGATTTTGCGATAGATAAAAGCCTTTTTGCCGCGTCGAGCAGTCTTTGATAAACGGTGACGGATCTCGCTCTTCCGGGAGATACCGATTTTTCGATCCTTACTATTTTGCCTTTAGCCGTGCAGGTATCCGATATAAGATCAAATTCATCGCCGCTGTAGGGCGCCGTTGCCAAAACGCCTAAAGTTTTTGAGGCAAGCTCCGCAAAGCTGTCGCACACGGTATCGTTGCCGTGGTTTACAAAAATGTGTTTCGGCTTTTCGCTTAATTTTTCAAGCCAGGATAAAAGCATATCGCGGTCTGCGTGGCCGCTTATTCCGTGGAGAGTTTCGATTTTTGCATTGACTGTTATTTCCTCGCCGAAGAGCTTGACGCTCTTTTCGCCGTCGATAAGCTTTCTTCCTATCGTGCCCTCCGCCTGATATCCGACGAACAGAACAGTCGAATCGCTTCTCCAGAGATTGTGTTTTAAATGGTGCCTTATTCTTCCTGCCTCGCACATTCCGGAGGCTGAAAGGATCACTTTCGGTCTTTGATCAAAATTTATCATTTTTGAGTCGTCTGAAGTAACGGAAAGGTTAAGATTGGGGAATTTGATCGGATCTATGCCGCGGCTTAAGAGGTCAAGTGTTTCTTCGTCATAATAATCGGTAAGACCGCTTGAATAAATGCCGGTTGCTTCCACTGCGAGCGGACTGTCCACAAATACCGGGAAATCCGAGGGGGAAATCAGGTTTTGCTCTTTTATAATTCTTAAAAGGTATAAAAGCTCCTGCGTTCTTCCCACCGCAAAAGAGGGAATTACAACATTTCCGCCTCTTTTAAAGGTATCGTTTATCACATCGGCAAGAGCCGAAACATAATCGGGGCGCTCATCGTGGAGCCGATCGCCGTAGGTCGATTCGATTATAACATAATCGGCTTTATCGGGCGTTTGAGGATCGCGGATAAGAGGTCTGTCGATATTTCCGATATCTCCCGAAAAAAGCAGTGTGCGGGTGATTCCGTCTTCCGAAACAGTGAGATTTATCGAGGAAGAGCCTAAAAGGTGGCCCGCGTCGGTAAAGCAGGCGGTAACTCCGCTTATCACCTCAAAGCTTTCTTTATAAGAAACAGGGCAAAAGAGCTTTATTGCCGTTTCGGCGTCGTTTATTGTATAAACGGGGACATATTCCTGCGTTCCCGCTCTTTTTGCCTTTCTGTTGCGCCATTCGGCTTCAAATTCCTGAATATGCGCGGAATCTCTGAGCATTATTTCGCAGAGCTTATATGTTGCTTCAGTTGCGAAAATCCTGCCTTTAAAGCCTTTTGCCGCGAGGGCAGGGAGCATTCCCGAGTGATCGATGTGTGCGTGTGTTAAAAGCACAGTGTCGATCTCATTTGCGGAAAAAGGCAGTTCGCAGTTATCATAAATATCCTCGCCCTGCTCCATTCCGCAGTCGATAAGAATGTTTTTTCCGTTCACAGTAAGCAGAGAGCAGGAGCCCGTCACTTCGTGAGCGGCACCTAAAAAGGTGAGTTTCATAAATAGACCTCCTTAGAAAAATTCAATTGTAAATAACTATGCTTTTTTATTAAAAAGGATTTCTGGTATCTGTGCGATTATTATGGCTATAAATACAAGAGTGCAGCCGATAATTTGCAAAAGCGTCAGCGTCTGCCCTAATATTATCCAGCCTCCGAGCGCTCCGAAAACGCTCTCAAGGCTCATAGTAAGCGAGGCGACAGCCGGCTCGGCATATTTTTGACCTATTATTTGAAGAGTATAAGCCACTCCGCTCGACATTATTCCTAAAAACAATATCGGAATTATAGCTGCGATTATATTCTCGGGGTTAAACGGATCGGTTTCGAAGATAAGGGAAGTTATAAGAGATACTGCCGCGCAGACCGAAAACTGGATCATTGAAAGCCTTATTCCTCCGACTTCATTGCAGAATTTATCTACAGAAAGCACGTGCAGTGAAAAGCTGAGCGCACAGGCAAGCATCAGGATATCGCCGTTATTAAAGCCTCCGAGGCCTGCAGTGCAGAGCAAATATGCACCCAAAAGGGCAATAACGGTGGATACCCATATAATCGGTGAAACTTTTCTTTTGAAAAAGACAGAAAGAATAGGAACTATTACAACATATAAAGCCGTTAAGAAAGCTGCTCTTGCAGAGCCTCCGGGAAGACCGTGCTTTTCATAATATGTAAGCCCCATCTGCTGTAAATTAACTGATAACCAAAGCATTATTCCGCAGATTATTCCGCCCTTTGCGACAAGGGAATTAGGAGCGGTTTTTGAAACGAATATTTTTTCCCCTGATTTGATCTTTCTAAAGCACATAAGCAATAAAAGCATTATTGCTCCGATAAACGATCTTATTGCATTAAAAGCAAAAGGGGGTATCTTTGAAGCCGCGTCCGACTGAGCGACGAACGCAATTCCCCAGATAAACGCGGTGACAAGGAGAATAAGACCGCCCTTTAAATTATTTGTTTTCTTTTCCATTTTATAAAGTTTCCTTTTTCATTGTAAGAGATATTCTGTTTTTTTCTTTATCTACGGATAAAACGCGGACTTTGACCGACTGCCCTACCTTTAAAACATCGAGCGGGTGCCTGATGAATTTATCGGATATCTGCGAAATATGCACAAGTCCGTCTTCGTGAACGCCTATATCCACGAATGCTCCGAAATCTATGATATTGCGCACAGTTCCATTAAGTTCCATATTAGCCTTTAGATCGTCAAGTGTAAGAACATCCTGCCTTAACATAGGCTTTTCTATTTCGTCGCGCGGATCGCGCCACGGCTTTTCAAGCTCAGAGAGAATATCGCTTAGCGTGATTTTTCCCACGCCTAATTTTTCGGCGATATCATCTTCGCCCAAAGCCCTGATTTTTTCCGAAATATTTTTTATTTTTCGCTCTTTTATATCGTCTTTTTTAAATCCGCAGAGTTTTAGGATATTTTCCGCTGTTTTGTAGCTTTCGGGGTGCATGGCGGTTTGATCGAGCGGCTCGCTGCCGTCTTCTATCCTTAGAAATCCGGCGCACTGCTCATAGGCTTTAGAGCCTAATTTCGGCACTTTTTTAAGCTCTTTCCGTGAAGAAAATTTTCCGATTTCCTCGCGGAAAGAAACTATATTTGCGGCAACCGCGGAATTTATTCCTGCGATTTTTGAAAGCAGGGGAGCGGAGGCTGTGTTAAGATCGACTCCCACCGAGTTTACGCATTCTTCCACTACGCCGTCAAGCGCGGCGCTTAATTCTTTTTGCGGCATATCGTGCTGATACTGCCCCACGCCTATCGATTTAGGATCTATTTTAACAAGCTCGCTTAAGGGATCTTCAAGTCTTCTTGCTATAGATACTGCGCTTCTTAAAGAAACATCGTATTCCGGGAATTCCTCTGCTGCAAGCTTTGACGCGGAATAAACGCTCGCTCCGGCTTCGCTTACTATCGCATAGGAAATATCTCTTCTGTCAAGATTTTTTATAAGCTCCGCCGCGAAAGCCTCGGTTTCTCTGCCGGCAGTTCCGTTGCCGATAGCAAGAAGAGTAGCGCCGTGCTTAAGAATTAAGGATTTAAGGATTTTATTTGCCTCTTCGGTCTTATTGTGCGGAGGGGCAGGATAAATAACGGCGGTGTCCAGCACCTTGCCCGTTTCGTCTACCACCGCGACCTTACAGCCTGTTCTGTAACCCGGGTCAAGCCCTACAGTCACTCTTCCTTTTACGGGCGGCTGCATAAGAAGCTGCCTTAAATTCGCCTCAAAAACTTTCATTGCCGATTCGCTTGCCTTTAAGGTAAGCTCGTTTCTTATCTCTCTTTCAAGGCTAGGGAAAATAAGCCTTGAATAAGCGTCCGCCGCGCAATTTGAAAGAAAATCTTTATAAGGCGAATTTTCTTTTAAAATCACTTTTTCAATAATAAAAAGCGCCTGCTCCTTATCGAAGTCTATGCCGACCTTTAAAAATTCCTCTTTTTCTCCCCTGTTTATCGCTAAAATTCTATGCCCCGGGATTTTGGAAACAGGCTCGCGGTAATCTTCGTAAGAAGAGTAAACGCCCGAATCCTCTTTGGCTTTTTGCGAACACAAAAACGCGTTTTTAAAAGCGACGTATCTCAGCCTTTTTCTTATTTCGGCATTAAAGGAAATATTTTCGGCAATAATATCCGAGGCGCCTGAAAGCGCGTCTTCATTTGATAAAATGCCAAGTTCTTCATTTATGTATTTTTGCGCTTCTTTGTTTAAGTCCTCGCCGGGATATTTCTGATCATATATCAGATCGGCAAGGGGAGAAAGCCCTGATTCGCGCGCTTTATCAGCCCTTGTTTTTTTCTTCTTTTTAAAGGGAAGATAAATGTCCTCAAGCTCGCTTAAAGTTGATGCAGAGTCGATAATAAGAGTGAGCTCATCGGTAAGTTTCGAGCATTCGGCTGCGGCTTTTTTGATTTTCTCGCGCATTTCGTCAAGGTTTCTTAAATAAGAAAGGCGGTCCGCAAAAGAGCGGAGCACCTGATCGTTCATAGAGCCGGTCATTTCTTTTCTGTACCTTGCGATAAAAGGCACGGTATTCTTATCGTCAAGCAGAGTAACAATGTTATCCGCGGTTTTTTGAGATACTCCGAATTCCTCGGAAAGAGTTTTTAATATATCCATATATTCGCTCCGGGTAAATTTCTTAAATATATTGTATCATATCCTTTTATATTATTCAAATAATATTATTGATTTTTTTACCCGAAGATTGTATAATTTATTTATTGAAATTTTTGGAGGCAGTTATGCTTGAGCTAAAAAATATTTGCTATTCTGCTCAAAACGGTGATGACAGAAAAGAAATTCTGAAAAATATAAGTATTACTGTAAAAGACGGGTTTACCGCGGTGACGGGGCCTAACGGCGGAGGCAAATCCACTCTTGCGAAAATAATCGCGGGAATTATAAAGCCCGATTCCGGCTCCATTTTGCTTGACGGCGAGGATATAACCGATCTTTCAGTTACCGAAAGGGCAAAGAGGGGCATAAGCTTTGCTTTTCAGCAGCCCGTAAGGTTTAAAGGTATTACCGTGCACGACCTTATAAGGCTTGCTTCAAATAAGGATATCAGCATTTCCGATGCCTGCGATTATCTTTCACAGGTGGGTCTTTGCGCGCGCGATTATATCGATAGAGAAGTAAACGCGTCGCTTTCGGGAGGAGAACTTAAGAGAATAGAGATCGCAACAGTGCTTGCAAGGGAAACTAAAGTGTCTTTGTTTGACGAGCCTGAGGCGGGAATAGACCTTTGGAGCTTTTCTAACCTTATAAATGTTTTTGAAAAACTGCACGATACTCTCGGCGGCTCTATAATAATTATTTCTCACCAGGAAAGAATTTTAAATATTGCGGACGATGTAATAGTCATAGCGTCGGGCAAAGTCAAAGCGCAGGGAAACAAAGAGAGCATTTTGCCCGAACTTTTGGGCTCTACGGCTTCCGCCTGCAGCGTGCTTACAGATAATATGAAAGGAGCTAAATGATGATCAACAATACCGAAAAACAGCTTCTTAAAATAATCGCCGATATGGAGGGCGAGCCCGAGGGCGCCTTTAATATCAGGGCAAACGGTAAGCTTGCAGACAGAAAGACGACTGAAAATATCGATATCCGCACTAAAACGGACAAGCCGGGAATAGATATCATCATAAAACCCGGCACTGTGGGAGAAACGGTGCATATACCTGTAGTTATCGACGCGACAGGGCTTGACGATCTCGTTTACAACGATTTTATAATAGGCGAAAATTCCGATGTTACGATAGTTGCCGGCTGCGGAATTCACAACTGCGGCGATAAAAAATCCTCTCACGACGGCGTGCATACCTTTTTTGTGGGAAAAAATTCAAAGGTTAAATATATCGAGCGCCATTTCGGCGAGGGCGAGGGAAAAGGCACAAGGATAATGAACCCCACGACCGTCGTCAATTTAGGCGAAAATTCATATATGGAAATGGAAACAAGCCAGCTCGGCGGTATAGACGATACTTTGAGAGTGACAAGAGCGTCTGTCGGCGACGGTGGAACGCTTGTTATCCACGAAAAAATTCTGACCGAGAATTCGCAGAAAGCCGAAACCGATTTTTCCGTTGATTTAAACGGAAAGAATTCCAGCGCCAACGTTGTGTCAAGATCGGTCGCAAAAGAGAATTCCTCTCAGCTTTTTAGGTCTAATATAAACGGTAACAATCTCTGCTCGGGACACACCGAGTGCGACGCTATTATTATGGATAACGGCAGAGTTTCCGCAATTCCGCAGATAAGCGCCAATGATATCGACGCTTCCCTTATCCACGAGGCGGCGATAGGCAAGATCGCAGGCGAACAGCTTATTAAGCTTATGACTCTCGGTCTTACCGAAAAAGAGGCGGAAGAAGAAATAGTTAACGGATTTTTAAAATAACCGTTGATTATAATTTTTAAGTATGTTAAAATTAAGAGGTGAATAAAAATCTCCGATAAAAAAGGTTTAACTGCGGCTATTGTAAGCTACAATTCCGCTCCGCTCACCAAAAAAGCGTGCGAGAGTATCTTAAAAAACACTCTCGGCAGAGATCTTAGCCTTTATGTTTTTGATAACGGATCGGATGACGGCACTAAGGAAGCTTTAAAAGACGAAAATTTAAGTTTTGTCGAAATAGGCAAAAACATAGGCTTCGGAGCCGCGCATAATAAAATTTTTAATTATGAATTGGGAGAGTATCATTTTATAATCAATCCCGATATTGAAATTTCATCGGATGTTTTAAGCGGTATCGCCGATTTTATGGATGAAAACCCCGATATTGCGCTTTTAATGCCGAGGATACTTAATTTTGATAAAACAGAGCAGTATCTGCCTAAAAGAAAACCCACGGCAAGATATCTGTTTTTAGGCAGGCTTGCAGGCCTTTTTAAATCCTGCGCGCGGATCCGCGATGAGTATACGAGGAAAAACGATAAATTCGACAGTGTAACGGATATCGATTTTTGCTCCGGCTGCTTTATGTGCATAAGAGGCGAGGTATTTAAGGCTTTAGGCGGGTTTGACGAGCGGTTTTTTATGTACCTGGAAGACGCGGACCTTACTTTAAGAGCACAGTATTACGGCAGAACGGTTATTGCTCCGCAGTTTGAAGTCACCCATATGTGGGACAGGTCGAGCGCAAAAAAGCTTAAGTATTTTTTAATTCATCTTTCATCGGCATTTAAATTTTTATTCAAGCGAAAGTGAGTAATTTTTAATTATGAAGATTATGATAACCGGCTGTAACGGTCAGCTCGGAAATGAATTGCAGTCCATATTAAAATCATTAAAAAGCGAGATAGGCGATATTCCCGGCGAATATAAAAATGCCGAGGTTTCAGCTGTCGATGTGGATACTCTTGATATCACAGATTATCTATCGGTCAAAGAATTCGTTTTAAATGAAAACCCCGATATTATTTTTAACTGCGCCGCTATGACGAATGTCGACGGGTGCGAAACAATGCTTGAAACAGCTTATAAGGTAAATGCCGCGGGAGTCAGAAATCTCGCTATGGCGGCAAAGCTTGCAAATGCAAAATTCGTGCATATCTCAACCGATTATGTGTTTGCAGGAAACGGCAAAAAGCCTTATAAAGAATGGGATATGATAGATCCGCAGAGCGTTTACGGAGCTTCAAAGGCTTTAGGAGAAAAATACGCGCTCGCGTTTAACGATAAAACCTTTATCGTCAGAACCTCCTGGCTTTACGGATATATAGGAAAGAATTTTGTAAAGACAGTAAGACGGGTGTTAAGAGAAAAAGGATCGATTACGGTTGTAAACGATCAGAGGGGCAACCCCACCAATGCAAACGATTTAGCACACCATCTTCTTTTGCTCGGCGTTACCGAGGAATACGGAATTTATCACTGCACAGGCGAGGGCGAATGCTCCTGGTATGAGTTTGCAAGCGAGATAGCCAAACTTTCGGGATTTGAGGGTAAAGTCTTGCCCTGCACAAGCGAGGAATATAAAAGCCCCACGAAAAGGCCGGAATATTCGTCACTTGAAAATCTCGCGCTTAAATGCAGCGTAGGAAATTATATGCGCGACTGGAAAACCGCGCTTAATGAATATATAAGCAAAGTGGAGGACTGATTTTATGAAAACATATCTTGTTACAGGCGGCGCCGGATTTATCGGCTCTAACTTCGTTATGTATATGTTGGGAAAATATGACGATGTTAAGATTATAAATGTCGATAAGCTTACCTATGCGGGAAATCTCGAAAACTTAAAGAGTGTTGAAAACAACCCGAGATATACATTCGTTCAGGCTGATATCTGCGACAGAGAAGCGATAAGCAAAATTTTTGCGGAGAACGATATCGATTATGTTGTCAATTTCGCGGCGGAAAGCCATGTTGACCGCAGTATCACAAACCCCGAGATATTTGTTAAAACAAATGTCGAGGGCACTGTAAATATGCTTCAGTGCGCAAAGGTCGCCTGGACCGTCGGCGACGATAAGTATAAAGAGGGAGTTAAATATCTCCAGGTTTCTACAGACGAGGTTTACGGCTCTTTGGGCGAAACAGGCTACTTTATGGAAACCACTCCCCTCGATCCCCATTCGCCTTACTCCGCGTCAAAAGCTTCTGCGGACTTCTTTGTTAAAGCGTTCGGCGATACCTATAAATTCCCTGTAAATATCACCCGCTGCTCCAATAACTACGGTCCTTATCAGTTCCCCGAAAAGCTTATTCCGCTTATTATGAACAATACTTTGCAGCATAAGGATCTCCCGGTTTACGGCGACGGTATGCAGATAAGGGATTGGCTCTATGTGGAAGATCACTGCAAGGCTATTGATATGGTTTTGAGAAACGGAAGACTCGGCGAGGTCTACAATGTCGGCGGACACAACGAAAAACCGAATATATTTATAGTTAAGTCTATTATAGAATATATCAAGGAAAATGTTGACAGCGAGGTCGGCGAGCATATGATCAAGCACGTTACCGACCGCAAAGGCCACGACCGCAGATACGGTATTGATCCGCAGAAGATAAAAGACGAGCTCGGCTGGTATCCCGAAACCTGCTTTGAAGTAGGAATAAAGAAGACCTTAAAGTGGTATCTTGAAAATAAAGAATGGATACAGAATGTTGTAAACGGCGATTATCAGAAATATTATGATAAAATGTACAGCGCTAAAAAGGAGATCTGAGCTTTGGGTAAGTTTAATTTTATAAAAACTTCCATTGACGGCGTTTTAATCGTTGAGCCGACTGCTTTCGGCGACAGCCGCGGCTATTTTATGGAAACCTATCAGAAAGAGGATTTTATAAAGGGCGGTATCACCGTTGATTTTGTTCAGGATAATCAGTCGATGTCCACAAAAGGCGTTCTTCGCGGACTTCACTTTCAAAAGCAGTTCAGTCAGTCTAAGCTTGTGCGCTGCATAAAAGGCGAAGTCTTCGATGTCGCGGTGGATTTAAGAGAGGGATCGCCCACTTTCGGTAAATGGGAGGGCGTTATCCTCTCAGAGGAAAATAAAAGGCAGTTTTTTATCCCTAAAAACTTTGCCCACGGTTTCCTCGTGCTTTCCGATGTGGCGGAATTTGTTTATAAGGTCGATGATTTCTATCATCCGAACGATGAGGGCGGCCTTATGTGGAACGATCCCGATATCGGTGTAAGATGGCCTTTGGCTGACGGTATGGAAATAAAGCTTTCCGATAAAGATAAGCTTCACCCTGCATTTAAAGATTATAAAAAATAAAACAAATTGTTTTAAACCTCCTTTTCAGGTAATACTACCTTTAAAGGAGGTAATTTTATGCAAAATAAAACAATGTCACTTGTAAAAGGTTTGGGAATAGGTATGGCTGCCGGAGCGGCGGCTACATGCGTCGGTAAATTTGTTATGAAGGACCGCCACAATATCACAAAAGGCGCTTCCAAAGTAGCAAGAGCGGTAAGCGATCTTGCCGACGGCGTTTCAACAATGTTTAAAGGCTGATAAAACTCTTCGGCTCTCTCGAAGCCGGAAGGCAAGGATTGATGAAACAATAGGCTCCATCCGTTGATGGAGCCTATGTCTTTTGTACAATTTATCTTAGTGGTATTTTTACATAATAATATAATGAAATATTATATAATATAATTAAAAAGATACAGTAAATTTATCTGATTTTAAATTTTTGTTTTGTGGTCGAACTTTGTCGAAACACAATATATTGTGACAGCCGAATTCGCTATAGGTTATTTTAGATAAAAGTTTAACTTAAATTTGTAAATAATTAACAAACATTGTTTATTTAGCACAAAAAAATAAAAAAATTTCCGAAATTGTATTGCATTTTTTATTGATATTGATTATAATAGAATAGCACTAAAGGGATTACTGCACCCATTTTGCAGTATTTAAAATCAGATAAAAAAGTTGTAAGAAAGAAAAATTCAACTAATGTAAGAGAGGGTCGTTTTATGAAAAAATCGTTTTCAAAGCGCATCACCGCTGCGGTACTTACAGTGGTAATAGCCTTGAGCGCAGCCGTTGTTTCCGGTGCTTTCGCCGGAAATTGGTCAACTGCGCCTAAAGAAACAAGGCTTGTCACCGTTAATACCGATAAGGTGATCACCGAGGATTACGAGGGCGTCGGCAACAACCATTGGGTTGGCCCGTATTATTATAATATGAATGACGCGTATCAGCTCGTAAATGAAAAGAGGAACGCAACAATTGAGCCGTCATATATGCGTATGATGTTCTTGCCTCAGTGGGTGGTAAATCTTAATGATGACGCCGCAACGCAGGAAGCAAAATATCTCGCAGGCAATTTTTATTTTGAAAGCGTTGAGTTCCAGAACTTTATGCGTAAAGTTAAGATGTATCACGAGTCGGGAACCCGCGTTCAGATCAATATGGGCGGCCGTGTTACCACAAGAGGCGGAATGTCACAGTGGTTCGGAATTCAGAACGTTGAGTTATCCGAGGCAGGCACCCGTTCCGCTCCGAGAAATCTTGAAGCTTTCGGTAAACTCGGCGCCGCTATAATCAAGTATGCCGATAATCACGGCTGGGACAATATCAGAATGATGTCGTTCTATAACGAGGTTAACGGCGGAAACTTCGAGGCATTCTTCGATAAGAGAATTTATTATTCTCAGATGGTTAAGAAAATGCACGAGGCTTTGGCAGAGGAAGGCTACCGCGATCAGTCCGATGAGGATAACTATGTCCGCCTTTGCGGTGTTGACCTTTCGGGATACGTTACAGAAAATCCGATTGTAGGATTTATTTCTTACATAGCTGCTAACTGCCGAGTAACACAGGCTGATAAAGACGCCGACACGGCGAACGTAAAATATAAAAACCGTG
This sequence comes from uncultured Oscillospiraceae bacterium, assembly GCA_900547095.1. GTDB lineage: Bacteria > Bacillota > Clostridia > Oscillospirales > Acutalibacteraceae > UBA737. Next base: position 164,749 of record URFG01000001.1, on the reverse strand, counting down.
AAGTCGGCTCGGCTGTTTATGATTATCTTGCAACCCACGAATATCAGGGGAAAAGAGCAAATTCTTACTTTAATCATTCTGCGGAAGAAAGCTATAAGGGAATTGAATCTCAAGGTATATATTCAATCACAAAGCAGCTTGCTGAATATGTTTCTGACGAATATAAATATCTTGGTACCGAAGAATATGTCAATTATAATAAAGAACGCATTTACATAAATGAATTCGGCGCCGGAGATATTGATGGTACAAACAGCAGAAATCATAATTATGAACTTAATGACACTGCACAGGTTATAGCGCATTCCAATGCGGGAGCTTCGGGAAGTGCTTATTGGTTCTATCTCGGCGAAATGATCCCCGATCCGATGAACGTTAACCAGACTGATACAAATATATGCGACGCCGCCGTTCCTTCCAAAGGAACTTACATGGTATCAAATAACTGGGCTACCAGAACGTTGCCTTATCGTTATGTGCCTGATCACAGCAAGGTTTACGATATAACTGTTGCAGGCTCGAACCTAACAGGGAATGATCCGTCTAAAACTGATATCATAGCTTCGGCTTATAAATCTACCTCCAAATCGGCTGCCGATAAGCAGGGATATACAGTTCTTATGAACATTGGCCCCTCCGAGGCTGACAGAGCTGTTGAAATAAAATTCACAGGCGCTGATAAGCCGGCAGCAGGAACGAAATTCCGCCGCCATGTATTTGTTTGCCAGGGCGATGTTAACGGTGACGGATATGCCGAAACCACAAACTATTACAGCGGTTACACCGATCTCGGCGGAAACACTTTAGGCGGACCTAATGCGATTTTAGCTCCTGCCGATCAGGTTCTTACCGTGAATGAAAACGGAACAATAAATGATACCGTCGGTTTCCCGTCTTCTATCGACCAGACTGACGCTGACGGAAACAACATTAAATCTAATCAGTATTTAGTTGTTTACACTTCTTTAGAAGAAGAAGTTCAGCTCGAAATGAGCACAACCAAAGAATGGGCTCAGGCTGAATTTTCTGACAGAAATACCGGAACTGTTGACAAAGACGGTAAATTTACTTCCGATAAAACAACAAAGCAGATAAGCGAGTATGAAACAATTGATTTCCCGGTACTTCCCGGCGAAACCGTTGATTTAAGCGTACTTAATATCTACGGACTTAACGCTCCCGATTCGACAGGCAAACAAACTGCTTCCGCTTCACAGAAGTCGAGTGTTACCTGGGAAATTGTCGGCAGAGCACCTTACGAGTGGAACAGAGAAACCGCATACACTTATACTGACACTGCAAATACCGGTGTTAATGCAACTTATGATCTTTCCGGCACCGCTTACCACGGTGCAGGTTATGGATTGACAGCTGATCTTAAAGGAACTTTAAGCTCAACTACAGGCTCTTCCGTTACATACACAGCTGACGCCAATGCAAAGGTCGGCGATACAATCGCGATCAAAATCAAATATGATGATGGCGAAAAGAGTGGTTATGCAATAGTAATCGTTTCGATCGGTTTTAAAGTTAATCTTAAATACAAAAATGACTCAAATGTTGAAAAAACGGTATCTAAGGTTTACAGAGCTATTCCTAACATTAACTTCTACCGGTCTTACTTACCCAAGAGTTTCGACGATCTCACAAGAGATATAAGAGTAGAAAATACCAATTATCGAAATTCTGCCAAAGAAAAAATTAAGGGCTGGAAGATCGAGGGCGGAACAGATACCGCTACTTATGATTATATCCCCGCAACAATAGAAACCAAAGCGGTTGAGTCAACAAATCCTGCAAATGCAGTTTGCACATTTGTTGCAGAGCAGTAAATTTAGAGAGGAGTAAAATGATATGAAAACAATTAAGAAAATATCCAAAAAACATATTTCTTTTATCCTTTCGGCTGCTTTGATCATTGGAATCTTATTCCCGATCACGAATTTGTTTACTAAGGCTTCCGATCCCTCTGAAGCGGACCTTGTAAGCACTTTAAAATCCGAATGGGTAAAAATGGATGATTATTATGCATCCGTTCTTTATGCTAACAGATACAGAAAATCTTCCGATAAAGCTGTTTTAAATACAACAGCGGTCGATAAAGCAACACTTACAGATGTTTTGCCGTCAGGCGCTAAGCTCGGAAATAGCATCAATACCGTTGCGATCGGCGAAGCTATCACCGATACCATCGATGATGAAAGATCAGATGTTATAATCGAAGCTTCAAATAAAGATGTTACCAACTATCTTTTCAGCGAGATGGATGATATCGTTTTCTGGTTTAAAGTCAATTCCGGAAATGCCGATTTCACTGTTGCTCCTGTAAACGGCAAATGGAAAACCGCAATGGTTTTAAGAGCCAAAAAAACATTCAATCTTTCAAATTACACGGCAGGCGAATGGAATAAATTCTCCTTTAAGGAAAATTACGGTGAAAACTGGAAATCTCTCCTTAAAGAAAATGATTCCGATACTACAACATTTGCCGATGCTATCGATGATTCCGGTAAAATTTTAAGAGTAGCCGTAAACTTCGGCAAAAATGCTTCAGCCGCGGAAACCACTGCCGATGTTACTTTCGGTTCTGTTTATTTCACTAAAAAAGCCGCTTTACCTGAGGGCTCCGATTCCTGGGACGGCACAAAGTGGATAAATTACATCAAGACCGTTGATTTCGAAAATACTTACGGAAATTACGACGGCGTTGTAAATGCCTATGCGCAGCTTAAGGGCCTTCTCCAGGGCGATCCGGCCTTTGCTCTTAAAGAGGCTTGGCAGAAAATGCATTCTGCAGATATGAGCTTCTGCTATAAAGCTTATAAGTATTATGATTCAGATAAGGCACTTCAGGCTCCATCTATCGTTAAAGTTAAAGACGAGAGTATGCCTGAAAACATTGATATCGGCGCAGGTTATTTAACCGCTCATATCACCGCTTTGAATACTATTGATTCAGGCACTATCACAGAGCCAAACAGAAAAAATCTCATTTTACTTGAAGACGGCGCTAAGAAGAGAAAAGCCAATGCTGATTCTATAGCGGATATTTCTTTCTGGTATAAAGCCACAGGCACAGAAAATAACGCAAAGTTAAAAGTCGGTATCATGAGAAGCGACGGTAGAACTTATGTTGTCGCTCAGGACGCTGATATCCCTGTAATTAACGACGGAAATTGGTATAAGGTTTCTTTGAACAGCCTTGATTCCGATTGGATCGCTGATTATGTTGCGGCAGGCGGAAATGCCGACGATGATATATTCAGAGTCTGCGTTGCTGTTACAAATACCGCTTCGGGCGATGTAAGTGTTACAAGCGCGAGAGCTTATAGCAAGCTTTCTCTTCCTGCCGGAAGCGAAACTTGGGAACCTGTTGATTGGATAAAGGCAGCTCTTAAACTTAATTTAAACGATTATTCAAATACATCAGAATTTGAAACAGAGCTTGCAAAGCTTGCAAATGAGTATGCTGCTGAAATTGCGGCTTATAATCTCAGAGAAGCCTGGAGCGAACTTCATATTTCTAACGAAAATCAAACGGTACCTTATCGTTATTTTACTAGTGTGGGAGATGCGCCCACATTCAGTAAAGATGATTATTCGACAAAATATCCTAATTTGTTCTTTAAGAACTTAGAGGGATATGTAGCAGGTCCTGAAGGCGTTGACCTCGGAAACGGATATAACAAATTAGATATCACTGCTGCTTCAAATGATTTTGTTCACAATACTTTCCTCGCTGAATTTTTAAGCGTTAACGGTAATCCCAGCAAATCAATAATTGCCGGTGAATTAAAAGACGTATATTTTTGGTATAAAGCAGACGGTACCGATACAGGTGCAACTTTCAAGTTCAGAATAAACGTCGGAACAAACAGAAATTTTGAAATACCTGCAACTGTAGATATTATTGCCGACGGTGAATGGCATAAGGTTTCATTCTATGAAATAATGGGCGATAATTGGGAGAATAGCGCTAATTGCGGCGGAACTCCGCTTTCTTCCTGCACAAGTGCGGATTCGAAAGATAAGATATTTAGATTTATTGCAAGTGTAAATAACACTGCAACCGGCTCCGTAACTATGGGTTCCGTTCATTACCGCACAAGATATGTTCTTTCTGATGAACAGCAGAAAGCGAAACCTGCCGATCTCGCACTTATGGCGAAGAAATTTGACAGAACGTCCGTTGTCGGAGGCAATATTGAAGCTTTCGAAGATGCTTTAGCTGTTCTTTTGGAACACATTAAAGGCGAACTTGCCATAGTTAATATTAAAGACGCCTGGAAAGAACCTTTCAAGATTACTAAAACTGGCAAAACAATGCGCCCGGTAAGATATTGGGACAGTAACGGAACGGTTGCTGCCGCGGGTGTGAACAATTATCCCGATTATAAGGATGTTGCAAGTACAGGACTTGACGGCATATCTAAAGATGAGCTTGGTGACAAAGTAAACACACTCAAAATAACTGCTGCAACTTCAGATAATAAGTATTTTGAGAAAAATACTATGATGCTTGAAGACGGTAACATGAGTGTAAATTACAGCAATAAGCTTTACGATATTACAGTTTGGTATAAAGCAAAAAACGCAGCGTCTAATACCGAGTTTGCAGTTAAACTTATCTCGCAAAAGGGCGGAACAAACAAAGAATATCCTACATTCAAGCCGATAACAGACGGAGCTTGGCATAAATTAAGCCTGAGAGAAGTTTACGGTGAAAAATGGTCTGAAGATCTTGGAACAGATGCAGCTCCTGTTTTATACAGAATGTATGTAAGTATACGTAATACGACAGGGGAATTTACTTTCAGTACGGCAAAAATAATAAAGAAGGAAGTAATTCCGTCTTATCCGGCTGACACTGATTCCTGGAACATAGCGGACTGGGCTCACGAAGCAGGCAAAGTTAATCTTTCCGGCTTTGAAAACGCCGATAACTTTAAAGAATGCTTAAGAATTCTCTGCGAGCTTCGCGATCAGAACAATATCTCGCGCAGCAGCTCCAGAAAAGATTATTCCACAGCATCTGATTTTGCTACTGATTTTAATACCGTTAAATACGAGGATAATATTCTTAAAAAGGCAACTCTCACCACCTCGCATTTTGACGGAACATCTTACGATGATAACTTTAAGGTTACCGAATCACAGACAGCACTTTTAACAGACGCTATCCTTGATACCGACGTTGAGATGCCGAATGCAAATTACGGTATCGGTGCTCATACCGATTTCATCTATAAGTTTAACGGCGACGCTGTGATAAATGATATCGTTCTTGTTCATTCTCAGAACGAAACGCTCAGAAACGCTAAGATATCTGTTTATGCTTCGAATAGCATAGTTGATCTATCTTCACCTGCAAGCCTTATTGCTAATATCGATAACTCTGAGGGCAAACAGGTAAACACTCTTAATTTTGACGGATTTCCTACCGTTGACTGCAATTATATTATGATAAGAGTTGAAATCCCTGCAAAGGATATGCAGGCATTTGATTCTATAATAAGATTTGCGGAATTAGGTGTTTACGGCGAAGTTACAGCATATACTGTAAAGAGCGGTAACTATGAAGGTGTTGATTTAAATAATATCGGCACCAACATCCTTACCGGAAACACAAAAATAAAAATTCAGTCGGGAACATCTCCGAAGCAGGACTGGTCGCTTGCGATGTCTTCCTATAAGGTATCCACTTTAACCGATAACGATCCTTCTACACGCTGCGGATTCTACGGAACTACGACTATTTCTGTTCCTACACAGGAAGAAAATAACTGCAATATGTATATTTCTTTCGACCTCGGAAAAACATATACGATTGACAAAGTATTTATAAACGGTTGTTCTAATATTTTCGGCGGAACACAGGGCGCTTATGAGTTCTATGCTTCAACAGAGGTAAACAACCTCACTACCCGCGACCATAAGGTATTCTCTTATGATAATACCGCAACAGGTGATAACACCGGAGATACAACTCAGGTATTTTCACTTGCCGGAGGCGGAGTTATTGCAAGGCATATCGCTTTCCGCTTTACAAAGCCTCTTTCAAATCCCGAACTTTTCGCTAAAAAGCACGCAAATTCCGGTTATGCGTTAAGACTTGCAGATCTCGGTGTTTGCGGAACTGTTTATAATAAGCCGTTAAAGCTTGTAAACCTTTTAGCACACGTTCCGATGACTCTCTACAGAGGTCTTAACACCTCTTCGCCTGTCGGCGAGAGCGAATACAGCGGTGCAACTCATATGCTCGCTTCCGATGATAATTTCACAACTGTTGCTCCTGTAACCAGAAAAGGAAAAGCTCTTAACTATGTTTATGACTTATCTGCAGACCAGAAGCTTACACAGTTGAAAATAACCACACAGACCGCTAATATCAAGCATATCAAGATTTATGCGTCTGATGCAAATGAAACCATCTGGCATTCGGATAAACTCGTTTATGAATATAACGGGGCTGCAACAGATGTTATAAGCAAGTATTATGATTCTGCTCCGCTTGCGGCAAGATTCTTAAGATTTGAAATTCTTGATACTGTAAACGATACCTTTGATCCTCTTGAAATTCAGGCTATAGGTTGGAATACTCAGGAATTCAGCTATATGAACTTTATGCAGGAAAATCAGGGTGCCGCTTATCTTATGACTGAACAGAACGGTCAGCGCTCTATTGCGCTTACTACGATGAACAAGTTTGCTCCTTCCTGGACCACGCTTGACAATATGTACGCATTCAGCAAAGCTTTTGACTATGATTTTGAGTCTGTTGCGGATATCTACGGCGGAAGCGTAAGCCAGGGACAGTCGCTTAACTTCCTGTTCGATCTTGAAACAACAAAATCTATCGACCAGATCATTTACAGAGCAGGCTCTTATGCAGACTACTGGCCGACTGACATTAAGTTCTATATGGGAACCGATGACGCAGATTTATTTAAAGCTAATGCCGTTCCGATCAAAACAGTCAGCAAAACTGACGTTGAAAACGGAATATATGAATACACATTCGTACCGAAAGCGGCACAGTTTATCAGAATCGAAATAGAAGAGGCTGCCTGCCCGTATTATGATCCTGATAAGATAGGCCTTGTTATTGCGGAAATGATCGTAAACGGTCTTGAGCAGGTAGGCCGTGTTGATGAAAACGGTTATGCAAAAGTGTTTGAAGACACAGCCAGCAAGATTCAGGTGGGCATTGTTGCAAGAAATGAAAACGACGCTTATTCAGGTGTTTCGGGTATCGAAACGATCAAACGCGCTCCCGATACCGGCGATCTTTTAGATGCTAAAGAAAAGGGATATAAGATACTTACCGATATTTATGAAATATATCTGCTTGATAATGACGGAAATATCATAACCGATATTGACGGAAGATCAATAGATATTAAGATACCCACAAATATTTTTGATGGTAAAATATCTGACGAGTACTTTGTGGCTCAAATTATCGGCGGATCATTAAGAATTATTGAATGTGATATTGTTGACGGATATTATGTTATAAGACTCGACAGTATCGACGATCTTTTATTTACACTCGTTATGTTTACGGAGTATCCCGATGAAGATTCTGATACTCCCGATGATGAAGATTATGAAGAATTTGACGATGAGGAAGACTCCGAAGAGCCGGATGACGACGGTAACGGTTCAAGCCGCAGAGTTAAAAAGATCATAGTCAGAAGAGGCAGTTCCGACTTTGAATATTGGTGGATATTCATTGTCGTTGGTGCAGTTGTAGTCGCAGCAGCTGGTGGCGCTTGTTACTACTTCTTTATATTCAAAAAACGCAAAAAAGGAGAAGAATAAGAAATGAAAAGAATACTTTCATGTTTGTTAGTACTTCTGATGGTTGTTTTTCCGCTTTCCGCCTGCAAGAAAAAGAGTAAAGATGAAATTTACTCCACTTACGAGATAATCGAAGGTGAAGACGGCGACTCTACTGCCAGCGGAGACAAGACAACTTCCGGAAGCAAGTCCACAAAAGGTGACAAAAAGCACGTTAAGAACAGTGAAGAGCTGCTTAAGACGAAGCTTGACCTCGGCGGAAAAACCTTTACTATGGCAATAACCGATGAAGGACAGTATCATACTACTTCTTTCAACGCTATGATCAAGGCTTTCCAGAGCAAGTATAATTGCAAAATCTCTACTAAAAAGCTTGAATTCAATGCTTTCAATGAGCAGGTTCAGAAGAAAATGTCAACCGGTACAAACTATGACATTATCTATCTTCACGGATCAATGTTCCCGAGCGCCAATATTATGGGCAACCTTGCAAAACTTGACACAGCTATGACTATGGTTGATACTTCGGCGATCGATAAGAATAAGACCGCACAGTTCAACTATAACGGAACAACCTACGGCGCAGTTCCGCCTAACGGCTGCTTCCCCTGGATCTTCTATTACAATAAGGTTCTCTTCAATGAAAACTTTGAAAATGAAGATCCCCGCACACTTTACAACAACGGCCAGTGGACCTGGGATAAAGTATTTGAAATGGGTAACAAAGTTACTAACGTTAACGAAAAAGTTTACTTCCTCTCAAGCTACTATGTTCAGACCCAGATGTACGGTACACCTACCCTCGGCTGGGCTAACGGCAAACCTGTTGTAAACGTTAAGGCAGAGGGCACAAAGAAAGCTCTCACACTCTTACAGGCTATTTATAACGGCAGAGCCGGCTTCGGCAACGGTAAACCGATCGGTGAAAAAGATAACACCGGTTCCGATCATACCAAGTCGTTTATGGAAGGCAGAAACTATATGTACTGCGAAGAGTCTTCCAAGTACACAGATCTTCTTCCGAAAGCTAAAAAGTCTGTAGCATTCAACAAAAAGGGCAGTAACCTCGCAATTGTTCCTGTTCCGCTGCCGGCAGAAAATACTGCCAAGGCTTATCCGACCGGTTGGTACACCGCCATCTGCGCCGGTGAAGGCACCGATCCGCGTGTAGCTCTTACCTGGGCAAACTTCGTTTCATCTTATAAAAACGATGTTGTAAACAAGAATGAGTTTAATGCTGAAGATAAGGCTCTTATCAATAAGCTTTTAGCAGGCAACACTCTTCCGAACCGTCAGGGCGCTTATGTTTCCAAGGGCGGCGTTAGATCGCTGAGCCTCCACGAATCTATGGTTAATGAAGCTCGTAACGGCGGAGATATCGCTCAGATCGTTGATAAGTATTATCCGCAGTATATTGCTACGCTTGACGATACTGTCGGCAAGGGCAACTATACTATCGGCTCCTGATAATTTTTCCGATTCTATTGCGGCACCAGACGCATAGAATCAGCTAAAAAGGGATATAAGAGTCGGGGGATACCCCCCGGCTTATATCCCTTTTGTTTTTTAAAGGCTCAAAAAATAAAATAGGAATAATGATTTCCTTTAACAAAAAAACGGTGAATTTTATGAATAAAAGAACGATATGCAATAATATCAACTTCTTAAGGGGAGAAAATAATAAGCACGATATAGAATATATGCTTACTCCTGTTCGCGAGCAGCTTAAGCTTATTAAAAAATATAAGCTGCCAACCACTTTCCTTTTACAGTACGACGCGCTGATCGATCCGAGATTTATCGATCTTTTAAATTCCGAAAAAGAGGATTATATCGAGTTCGGCGCCTGGTTTGAAACACCGAAACAGCTCATCGTTGCCGCCGGAATCGAATGGAGAGGCAGAGAGGGCTACACCTGGGATTGGTATAACGATGTCGGATTTCTTATCGGTTATACCCCCGAAGAAAGAATTAAAATTATAGATACTTACTTTGAAAAATTCAGAGAAATTTTCGGCTATTATCCGGAAACTGCCGGAAGCTGGCATATAGACGCAGTTTCTCTTAAACATATGGCTGATAAATATAATATCGCCGCCGCCTGTGAATGCCGCGAGCAGGTAGGAACAGACGGATATACAATGTGGGGCGGATATGAGGGCGCTTATTATCCGAGCGTTTATAATATGTACGCACCTGCTTCAAGCAAAGAAAATCAGATAAATGTTCCGATGTTCAGAATGCTCGGAATCGACCTTACTTATAACTACGATCATCCCTATTTATCAAAATATATGGGTTTCCCGAAATGGATGACGCAGCAAAACACAATGGAGCCTGTTTCCAAGCATTACGGCGGAAACCGCGAATGGGTGGAATGGTTCTTAAAAACTCAGCAGAATTCGCTTTATGCACCTTTCTCCTATGTTCAGGTAGGGCAGGAAAACGGTTTCGGCTGGGAAAATATGGGCGAAGGCCTCGCAATGCAGCTTGAACTTATAAGCGAATTGTGGAAACAAGGCAAGCTTGACGCTGAAAAGCTTTCCGATTCGGGAAAATGGTTTAAAGAAAACTTTAAATCCACTCCTTCGGTCTGCGCTCTTGCCGAGACCGACTGGATGGACGCCGGAAGAAAATCCTATTGGCATTATTCAAAGAATTACAGAGCAAACCTCTATATTCAGGGTGTGTATGCCTGGATCAGAGATATCTATTTATTTGAAGAAACCTATAAAGAGCATCATTTAACCGCTCCCTGCAGATCGAGATCGACAATTTTTGATAATCTCCCTGTTTGCGACGGTTATCTTTGGAGCGATGAATTCGTAAGAGCGGGAATTTATCCCGTTAAAGAATTAAAAGGCTCTTTTAAGCCCGTTGAAATTTCCGCAGTTCAGGCAATAAACACCGAAAAGGGTCTTGAGATCCATATGAATTCGGAATTCGGCGATATCGAAGTAGATTTCTTTGATTTCGTATCGCTCAAGGCTTCAAAAGAATTAAAATGGCTTTTCAGATTCTCAATGCCTAAAAACGGAGATCTCGTTTCAGTTAACGGCGACGGAATCGACGCGTGGAACGATAATATTTCCGGATTTGACAAAAAAACCGTTAAATATATCCATGGCGGAATAAATTACGAGCTTAAAGTTTTAAGCGGTGAAATTTCCGCAGATTCTAAAGACGGTGCTATCTTATTCGAATCAGAAAACGGCAAAGTAACTTTAAAACCGGAAACGGTAAAATAATTTTCTTTGAAACCTATTAAGAAAGGATAAAAATATGTCTGAAAAAGAAATGAATATGCCTTTATCTCATCTTCCGAGCGACAGGTTTAATGATTATAATTTAGGCGAGTTCGGCGTGCCTACTATGATGACTACAGCCGATCAGGGAGTTAAGCTTATTTCCCTTGCAAACAGATTTGATAAACCCTCCTGGGCAAGATTTATGATGCTTCTTCGCCACACGATTATAAAGGACAGAAGAGTATTCTTTGTAAACGGAGTTCCGAGAACAGCCAGCATTAACTGGATAAGAGATCATGTTCACGAAATGAAAGCATATAAGCACTGGGAATATGATATCAAAAGCTACATAGACTTTATGATCGAAAACCAGGCTGAAGAGGGATTCTTCTATGAAATTACCGTTGTTCACGATAACGCTCACGCGCATATGGTGGATCCTCCGCTTGTAAAACCGCTTGATGATAATGTTACATTAGTGAGAATTGAGCTTGAAGCCGATGTTGAGTACCTCGTAGTAGAGGGCGCTACCCAGATAGTTAAAGCTACGGGCGACGACGAGTGGGGTAAGAAAGTTCTTCCCGCACTTGAAAAAGCCATCAATTATATGACCTCTTCTCCTAAGCGCTGGGATAAAGAACACGGTCTTGTAAAGCGCCCTTTCACTATGGACAGCTGGGACTTTACTTACGGTCAGGGCGGAGGCGACCGCAGAATTTATGATGATACTCCGATGTCTGTTATGCACGGCGACAACAGCGGTGTTTATCAGGCAATGAATCAGATAGCCTGGCTCAACCGCCGTTACGGCAACGAGGAAAAAGCTCTTGATTGGGAAAAGAGAGCCAAAACCTTAAAAGAGAACCTTGACAAGTATTGCTGGACAGGCGACTATTATATGCACCAGTTCCATTTAAATCATAACGGCGCTGAAGACGCCGACGAAACCAAGATACTTTCCCTTTCAAATGCTTATGATATGAACCGCCATATCGTAACTCAGGAGCAGGCTGATAAGATAATCGCCGAGTATCAGAGAAGAAGAGAAACATACCCGGCTTTCGCCGAATGGTATTGCATCAATCCTCCGTATACCAAGTTCAAGAGAAACCCGCAGGGCGAATATTGGAAAGTAAACGAATATGTTAACGGCGGAATTGCCACATTCGTTGCAGGCGAGCTTGCAAAAGCCGCATTTACCTACGGCCATGAGGAGTACGGCTGGGATATCTTAAAGAGAGTCCGCAAAATATCCAATGAAAAACAGGGTATTTTCTTCCTATATGATCCCGATACCGGCGATAATATGTCCGGCGGACCCGACGGCTGGTGCGCTGCCGCTATATTAGACGCTATCGATTCCGGCCTTGCAGGTATTGTTGACGGCGACGTTTGCTACAATATTCTTAAATTCTCGCCGCGCTGGGCTGTAACAGAGCTTGAAGAGGCAAGATATATCACCGGTTACGAATGCTCAAAGAGCCTTGTTGAAACAAGATATTGGAACACGGGAGATTCTGTTTGCTATGAGCTTTTGTGCCCGTCAAAGAGAGTTGACTGCCATATTCTTTTACCGAAAGGAAAAGCCGCTAAGCGCGTAATTCTTGACGGTGAAGAGGTTAAATTCGAAACAAGCAAGATAAACGATTCGGTTTATATTGATTTCTCATTTGAGAAAGAGCATTTGCCGGTTATCCGCGATAAGTGGAGCAAGCTTAAAGTTCATTCTATAAAGATCGAATTTTAATTCATAATAATAAAAAAGCGGCGGAATATTTTCCGTCGCTTCTGCATTTAATCTTAAAAAAGGAGATTAAAAAATGAGGAAAAGCAATTTAACAAGAGAAGAAGCTTTCGCACTTCTTAAAAAGTATAATAAAGAGCCGTTTCATATAAGGCACGCGCTCACGGTTGAGGGTGTTATGAAATATTATGCCGAAACTTTGGGTTACGGCGACGAGGCGGAGTATTGGTCGATAGTAGGTCTTTTACACGATATAGATTTTGAGCTTTATCCCGATCAGCACTGCAAAAAAGCGCCGGAGCTTTTAAGAGAGGGCGGAGCTAAAGAAGATATGATATATTCGATATGCTCCCACGGCTACGGTATTTGCGTCGATCTTAAGCCTGAGCACGAAATGGAAAAGGTTTTATTCGCAGCCGACGAGCTTACGGGACTTATATGGTCCGCCGCGCTTATGAGGCCGAGCAAATCTGTAAGCGATATGGAGGCTTCGAGCCTTAAAAAGAAATTCAAGGATAAAAAGTTTGCCGCAGGGTGCTCAAGGGATGTTATAAAACAGGGCGCTGAAATGCTCGGCTGGGAATTAAATCAGCTTTTTGAGCAGACGATTCTCGCAATGCGCTCCTGTGAAAAAGAGATTAACGAATTTATGGGTGAATAAATTTATGCAACAAAAAAACTAAGCTGTAAAATTTACAGCTTAGTTTTTTATTTTTTAAAATTCTTATTTTGCTTCCTTTAAAGCCTTGCGCTCTTTGTATTTTACCCAAACAGGGCCTGAAATAAAGAGTGAGGAAACACAGCCGGAAAGAAGACCGAAAGCCATAGGAATTGCAAATGATCTTAAAGAAGTGAGTCCGCAGAATTCGGAAACGGCTACTATCGTAAGCACTGCGCAAACAGTTGTCAAAGTGGTTACGATATTTCTCTTAAGGATTTCTTTAATAGTCTGGTCCATATTTTCTCCGACAGGAAGATCGGGGTTTGTTTTCTTCTTTTCACGTACGCGGTCGTAAATAACTATCGTGTCGTTAAGAGAATAACCGAGAATGGTCAAAACAACCGCGATATAGTTCGAATCGATCGGAAGTCTGAACATAACGCAGGCAAAGAAACTTACGAGCAGGTCGAATATAAGCGCGATAAATGCGGTGAGCGCGGCGCTTACACCGCCGATCTTCTTAAATCTCAATGCCACATAAATTGTAACAAGTACAGCAGTTAAAGCTATCGTTACAAAGCTCTTGACCATAAAGTTTCCTGCAACAGAGGGGCTTACGGCTGTTGAATCGTAAAGCTCAACAGAGTTTGAGGAATACTTCTCGGTAACCGCTTTATTAAGAGCCGCCTGAGATTCGTTATCAAGCGCGTTTTTACCCGAAAGGGTGATAACTATTGTTTTGGTGTCGCCGGAAAGCGATTCGTTTTTACTTATAGAGAAATCTTTCTTTAAAGCATCCTTAACGATTTTTTCGAAATCAGATTCCTTTAAATCGCCCTTATAGGAGTAGGATATTCTTGTACCTCCGCTGAAGTTGATATCAAGCTTAGGTCCGAATATTGCTGTGAATATGATTCCTACTGCAAAAAATACGGCATAGATAATAAGAGTAATTTTAAAAGCTTTTTTCGTGTTTATAGTATTTTTAGCCATTTTTCTTACCTCCGTAAAGAGCGGGTTTTCTCAGGAATTTAAACTGAGAAATGCTTTTAAGCATATATTTGGAGGCGAGAACGCCCATTATGAGGTTGAATATAACGCCTATCAAAAGCGTGTAACCGAAAGAGTAAATCGAGCCTGTTATAGAAGTTCCGAAAAGCGACATTATAGGCGAGAATATTTTTGCAAGGAAACTGCTCGGAGTTCCGAAAGCGCCCATAAGAACTATGGCGACTATAACTATCGTTACGTTTCCGTCTAACACAGCGCTCCAGCTGTTTTTGTAACCCGCGTCGATAGCACCGTCAATAGTTTTGCCTTTTCTGAACTCATCTCTGATTCTCTCCGCCGCGATAACGTTACAGTCGACACCGACGCCTATCGAAAGGATAATACCCGCAATTCCGGGGATCGTGAGAGTAAAGCTTGATGCACTGGGGAAGAATCCCGAAATGCAGGCGATAGATCCTGCGAGCTGGCCTAAAAGCGCGATCGAGGCTACAACACCGTTTAACCTGTAAAGCACGATCATTATTATGCATACTATCGCGAATGCTATCGCTCCTGCTATGACCATAACATTGAGAGCATTTGATCCGAGGGTAGGAGATACTACCTGAATCTTACTGTTGTCCGCCGTAAGCGCAAAGGGAAGGGAACCTGCATTTATTTTATTAGCGAGGTCCTGCGCCGCGTCCTGAGTGAAGTTGCCCGAGATCATAGCGTTGCCGCCTGTGATAGGCTCACTGCAGGAGGCAGTTGAAATATTCATTTCATCCATATAGATCGAAATATTCGTTCCCGAAGAAGCCGCCTGAGTGGTAGCAGAGGCAAATGCGGATTTACCTTTATTGTTAAGCTTTAAGGATACATAGTGGCCGTTTTGCGTGTCATACATAGCAGTTGCGCTCTTGACCACTTCACCCGTCATAAAAGCTTCGCCCGAATTATCGTTTCCTAGATAGAATGAAAGCTTAGCCGAAGCCTGCAGCTCCTCTATCGCCGCCTGTGCGTCAAAATTGCTCTCATTTGCCGCCCAAGGGAAACGCACGATTATCTGATGAGAGGTATTATCGGGATAAACCTCATAGTCGGTTATGTTTTTGTCAACAAGTCTTGTTTCAAGAATTGTTTTTGCGGAAGCCATATCCTCGGCGGTTATCTTCACGCCCTCTTTATCTGGCTTGAAAACGGCTTCAACGCCGCCTCTTATATCGATGCCCCAGCGGATATCGCTTGCACCTTTGATGTAGATCTTACGCGTATCGCCGTAGTAATCGCTTATTCCGAAGAAAGCAGTGTATGTAAGCAGTGCTATAAGTCCGAAAATAATAAAGAAAACCGGCTTGCGAACTCTTTTTGATTTCATCTTCATCCTCCGTTTTAATGAACTATAATATATATTATATATTTAAACTACATTAAAAGTCAATCAATTTTCTCTTAAAAGCTTTTCAAGCACCGCATATCTTACTGCCGTGCAGAGTAGTTCCGAAGCGACCTTTATCTCTTCCGCGCTCGGATAAGAGGGAGCTATTCTTAAATTCGAATCGTCGGGATCAAGTCCGTAAGGATAAGCGGCTCCGGCAGGAGTGAGGATAAGGCCCGCGTTTGCGCAGAGCTCTTCGGTGCGCTTGGCGCAGCCGTTCTCAACAAAAAGGCTTATAAAATATCCGCCCTTAGGCTTGCTCCATTTTGCAGTGCCCGTGGGTGCAAGATATGTATCGAATGCGTCTAGTACCGTTTCGAATTTCGGTCTTATAATATCGGCGTGCTTTTTCATATGGTTTAAAAGCGCGTCTTTCGATTTAAACATTCTTGCGTGGCGGAGCTGATTTAATTTATCGGGTCCTATTGTCTGATATTTCATTCTGCTCTTTAAGATAGAAACATTGTTAGGACTTCCTGCCTCCATTGCAACTCCCGCTCCGGGGAAAGTGATTTTTGAGGTGGAGGCAAAGATTATCGGAAGATCGGGATTGCCTGCTTTTACGCATTCGTCATAAATATTCAAAAGCTCGTCGTGATCCTCGTAAAGATCGTGCACGGCATACGCATTATCCCAGAAAATTCTGAAATCGCTTGCCGCCGGCTTTAATCTTGCAAATCTGCGGACGACCTCGTCGCTGTATGTAATTCCGCCGGGGTTTGAATATTTAGGAACGCACCATATACCTTTGACCTTAGGATCGAGAACAAGTCTTTCAACCTCGTCCATATCAGGGCCGTCTTCATTCATTGTAACGGGTACAAGCTCAAAGCCGAAATACTCGGTTATGGCAAAGTGGCGGTCATAGCCTGGGGAGGGGCATAAGAATTTAAGCTCTCCCTGCTTGCACCAGGGCTCGCCGCCGAGGCCGTGAGTCATTGCCTGGGCAATGGTGTCGAACATCATATTGAGCGAGGAGTTTCCTCCCACTATTATCTGATCGGGCAAAAGCCCTAAAATCTGTGCAAAGAGAACTTTAAGCTCTCTTAACCCGTCAAGTCCGCCGTAGTTTCGGCAGTCGATACCGTCAATATTTTTAAATCCCGTTTCATTCCCCACAAGATCGAACATATCGACGCTGAGGTCCATATTCTCCGCACCCGGTTTTCCTCTCGACATATCGAGCGAAAGGGATTTTGATCTGTAAGATTCATAGAGAGCTTTAACGCTTTTAAATTCGCTTTCAAGCTCGCTTCGGCTCATTTCTTTATATAAAGCCATACTAAAACACATCCTCTCATAATATAATATACTACAAATTTCCCCTTAATTCAAGAGCCGCGAAATTTTTATATAAAAAATACTTGACAAACGGGGTTGCAAGTGTTATCATAAAGCATATCAAATCGATAGGTAATTGAAGAAGGTAATTTTATGTACGTATTGGATAAGCGATGTTGATTTTTCTTTTGAATTAAATTTATTATTATTTTTATTTATTAAAAGGAGAAAATCACAATGAAAGTTTATGAAAAAATCACCGATATTATAGGGAAAACACCTCTTTTAAAGCTTACAAATTATATTAATGAAAATAAGCTTCAGGCTGATATCTATGCTAAGCTTGAGCTTTTCAATCCCGCCGGCAGCGTTAAGGACAGGGTAGCAAAGGCTATGATTGACGACGCCGAGGCAAAAGGCCTCCTTAAAAAAGGCTCGGTTATAATCGAGCCTACGAGCGGAAACACAGGCATAGGCCTTGCGTCGGTTGCGGCGTCAAGAGGATATAAAATAATTCTCACAATGCCCGAAACGATGAGCGTTGAAAGAAGAAACCTTTTAAAGGCTTACGGTGCCGAGCTTGTCCTCACAGAGGGCGCTAAAGGAATGAAAGGCGCTATAGAAAAAGCCGAAGAGCTTGCAAAGCAAACTCCCGGCAGCTTTATCCCCGGCCAGTTTGTTAACCCTGCAAACCCTGCTGTCCACAGAGCTACCACAGGTCCCGAAATCTGGGAAGATACAGACGGAAAAGTAGATATTTTTGTCGCAGGGGTAGGAACAGGCGGAACTGTTTCGGGCGTCGGTGAGTACTTAAAGAGCAAAAACCCGAATGTAAAAGTCGTTGCCGTTGAGCCGGCAGGCTCGCCCGTGCTTTCGAAGGGCGTTTCGGGTCCGCATAAAATTCAGGGTATAGGCGCAGGCTTTGTTCCCGATACTCTTGACACCGGGGTTTATGACGAGATCATAACCGTTGAAAATGAAGACGCTTTCAAAACAGGAAAAACTCTTGCACGCAAAGAGGGAGTTTTGGTCGGAATTTCATCGGGTGCCGCGGTTTATGCCGCAACAGTGCTTGCAAAAAGGCCTGAAAACAAGGGTAAGGTTATTGTAGCGCTTCTCCCCGATACGGGCGAGCGTTATTTATCCACACCTATGTTTGCCGAGGATTAAAAAAGTATTGGTTATAAGCCGTTTAGGTGTTAAAATAGTATCCGGAGGATGGCTTATGGTTAAATTAAATGTTCTTTCTTTACTCGAAAAAAAGCATAAAACAAAATATTGGCTTTATAAGCAGATGGGTATGAGCTATCAAAATTTCAGCAGAATGGTAGACAATACAATCGGGGTACAACACTTCTCATAGCGGAAAATTTGTCCGATTATATTGTCTTGTCATTTGAAATACGTCAGTATTCCTGCATTCCTCAACTTCATAATCAAAAAAATTTTCTCGCTATGAGTCGAAGATTTTGTAAGAAATCGGCGCTGTTTAGCGGCGCGGCGCCCGACTTAAAGATACTGTCGTATTGTGAGCGGAGGGCAACAATGCCGAAACCTAAGCCGTTTCTTCAAAAAAGTATTGTACCCTGATTGTATTGTCTAAATAATGAAACAAAATCGATCAGATATGATAATATCGAAGCATTGTGCCAGATTTTTGAATGAGAGCCGATCGATCTTTTCAGCTTTACCGATGAGCTTGAATAAAGCTTAAAAAAAGCTTGACCTTACGGAGGTTTTGTGGTATAATCACATTACCTCTGTGAGGTCTTTTTTATTATAGAAAAGGCCGTTCAGGTGCGGATGCACTCTATATTGTATTGTGCTTTCCGTTTCGCGCTAAATGTAGCGGAGCGGTACGGTAAAGGGTTTATCCGTGATGAGGGAGGCGTTTACTTTTTCGGGATATCCGAAAAAAGCAAAAAATATTTCCGTAAAGCGGGAGGTGCCGTTATGAGAGTAAAAGTAACACTCGCTTGCACAGAATGCAAGCAACGCAACTACAACACAATGAAAAACAAGAAAAACGATCCTGACAGACTTGAAATGAACAAGTACTGCAGGTTCTGCAGAAAGCACACCTTGCATAAGGAAACGAAGTAAGGAGGGCGAATGATGAAAACCGTTAACAGAATTTTACAGATTCTCGCAATCGTATTCGGACTCGGTGCAATCGTTCTTTTCTTCCTGCCGTTCGCTGATATCACAACGAACGGAAACGCAGTTACCGCTACCGGCGCACAGCTGGCGTTCGGAGGCAAGCTTGAAGGATTTGACAATGCTCTTGCAAAATCAGCGGATATTTTATTCTGCTTTTGCCTGACGGTCGTCGGATTCTTATTCAGCGTTTTCTCTTTCAAGAAAAAAGGCTTAAGATATGCCGCTCCGGCATTCGGTATCGTAACAGCGGTTTATATGCTTGTTATAGCACTTTCGGGCGCTAACAAGTTCGTTGATACAAGACCGCTTGAAAATGTAACTGCAGTCAGCTATCATGTCTTCGTTTTACTTACTGCGATCGCTCTTTTTGCTTTTACCGTTTTTGCGGCAGGTTATTTACTTGTCGACGATTATCTTGAGGTAAAAGAATCGAAAAATTCGAAGAAAACTATTTTTAAGAGAATAGCTCTTTTCTTCCGCGATTATAAGAGTGAAATTAAAAAGATAGTATGGCCGGGTCCCAAAGACGTTGTTAAAAACACTGTTATAGTGCTTATTATGTGCGCGCTTTTAGGCGTAATTATATGGGCGCTTGACTATGGGGTCGGAAGTTTGCTTGAGCTTATCCTTGAAAAATCGGCATAAGGAGGAAGTTTATGTCTGAAAACAGCGAGGCAAAATGGTATGTAGTCCATACCTATTCGGGCTACGAAAACAAGGTGGCTTCGGATCTTGCCACGATGGTTGAAAGCCGCGGAATGCAGGATCTTATTCAGGATATAAAAATTCCTCTTGAAACCGTTACAGAAGTCAAGGAAGACGATCAGACGAGGGAAGTCGAAAGAAAAATTTTCCCCGGATATGTTTTTGTTAAAATGATCGTTACTGACGATAGCTGGTATGTCGTAAGGAACATAAGAGGCTGCACGGGATTTGTCGGTCCCGGATCAAAGCCTGTTCCGCTTACCGATAAAGAGGTTGAAGATCTCGGCGTTGAAAAGCACAGCGTTGAAGTCGGATACAGCGAGGGAGATATCGTCAAAATCATCAGCGGACCGCTTGAAGGTTACAGCGGAACCGTTAAATCGATCGATACTGCAAACAATAATGTTTGCGTTGTTCTTTCGATGTTCGGAAGAGAAACTCCGGTTGAGCTTGAGCTCGATCAGATAACTGTTTCGGACAAATAATAAAAGAGCAATACTTTGCTCTTTGTGCGACACTTTTATTTTTACCGCACTGTAAAGGTTAACCGTCTGCGCGGCATTATTGCGAATGTGTCGGGTGGGAGGAAATTTTATTTCCGCCGAGTGTTAATAAAACACGGTTACCACGAATTTTGGAGGTGCTATTAATGGCTCAGAAAATTACAGGTTATATTAAATTGCAGATTCCCGCCGGAAAAGCTACACCGGCTCCCCCGGTAGGTCCTGCTCTCGGTCAGTACGGCCTTAATATTATGGAATTCACCAAGGCTTTTAACGAAAAGACCAAAAATGACGCAGGTCTTATTATCCCGGTTGTTATCACCGTTTATGCAGACCGCTCGTTTACTTTTATTACAAAGACTCCGCCCGCTGCCGTTCTTATCAAGAAGGCTTGCGGTATTGAAACCGCTTCCGGCACACCTAACAAAACAAAGGTTGCCAAAATCACAAGCGAGCAGATCAGAAAAATCGCAGAAACCAAAATGCCCGATCTTAACGCGGCAAGCATTGAATCCGCAATGAGTATGATCGCTGGTACCGCTCGCAGTATGGGCGTAGAAGTAGTCGATTAGTTCTCTCTTGTGGGAGGAAAATTCCGATTTAACCACTTATTGGGAGGTAAATTTTAATGAAACACGGAAAAAAGTATAATGATAGTGTAAAACTTATCGAAGCAGGTAAGTTTTATGATGTTGACGAGGCGGTGAATGTTGCTGTAAAGACAGGTACTGCTAAGTTTGACGAAACAGTTGAAGTTCACGTTCGTTTGGGTGTTGACTCCCGTCACGCTGATCAGCAGGTCAGAGGCGCAGTCGTTCTTCCGAACGGAACAGGTAAAGACGTTAAAGTTCTCGTTATCGCTAAGCCCGACAAGGTAGAGGCTGCTCTCGCAGCAGGCGCAGATTTTGCAGGCGGCGAAGAGATCGTTGCAAAAATTCAGAAAGAAAACTGGCTCGATTTCGATGTTGTTATCGCAACACCTGATATGATGGGTATGGTCGGCCGTTTAGGTAAGGTTTTAGGCCCCCGCGGACTTATGCCTACTCCTAAGGCAGGAACCGTTACACCCGATGTTGTAAAAGCAGTTAATGAGGCTAAAGCCGGTAAGATCGAATACCGTCTTGATAAGACCAACATTATCCACTGCCCCATCGGCAAGGTTTCTTTCGGCGCAGAGAAGATCAAGCAGAACTTTGATACTCTTATGGACGCAATCGTTAAGGCTAAACCTGCCGCTACAAAAGGTCAGTACATCAAGTCCTGCGTTATCGCTACGACTATGGGCCCCGGCGTTAAGCTTAATGTTGCTAAATTCGGCGCATAATTTAAAATTATAATTTTTTAAATCACTTCGGATTTTTCCGAAGTGATTTTTTTATTTTTTCAGCTGCAAAAGCGGTGCCTTCCGATAGTGGTTATCACAGGGCGGGAAAGAATCCATTTTGAGGTCGAGGTTTTGGGATTATAGTAATAAATAGCTCCGCCGGAGGGATCAAGACCGTTTATTACGTCGCGGGCGGCGCTGTAGGCGCTGTCAGCCACAGCCTCGTAGAACTGACCGTCGCTCAAACACGTAAAAGCTCCCTTTTGATATATTACCCCCGAAAGAGTGTCGGGAAAAGAGGGGTGCTCCACGCGGTTGAGTATCACCGCTCCGACTGCCACCTGCCCGGAATATGATTCACCTCTTGCCTCCGCCGAAATAACTCGGGCAAGCAGATTAAAATCAGAAGAGGAGTATCCGTTATTATCCTGTTTATTAAGTCCTAAAGCCTTTAAAGTCTTTTCCCCGACAATACCGTCGGCAGATAATCCGCAGTCGGACTGAAACTGCTTTACGGCATTTTTCGTTCCTGTGCCGAAAATACCGTCGACATTTCCCGAATAATATCCCTTTTCCTTTAAAACCGACTGTATACTTTTGACCTCATCGCCCGTTGATCCCATTTTAGAAAGCGCCGCCGCGGAAACCCCTAAAATAAGAGCCGAAATAATCACTATGCACATAAAAATATAAAATTTTTTCAAAAATCTCACTTCCCGAAGTTATTTTATGCACAATTCGCTTTTTTTTACATTAAAATTACATAAATTTCAAAGTTTTACTTATCTACTTTGACAAATTATTTAATTTATAAAATGTATAATTAAATAAAAAACGGAATCAGGAGGCAGTGAGATTGAAAGATATTGTAAAAAAAAGAAGTTACCGAACCCTCGATACTTCTTCACAGCTTATTAAAATCGGAATACATATTCTTTTCGGCGCGGCGGCATTTATAGGGGCAAGAGGAGTTGTGGCGAAAAGAATAATGCCCTTCGGGCTTTCCTTTGTTGCGGGAAGTCCGTGGCAGTATGCGCCGTCGGCGGCGATAGGCGCATTTTTAGCATATTTTTTCCCTGCAGCAGGGACAAGCGGTTTTAAATACATCACGGCGGTGCTCGGAGTATTGGCGCTAAAGCTGATATTTTCAAATAAAAGCAAAATTTCAAAAAATCCTGTTTTTGCCGCTTTTGCCGCATTTTGCGCAAATCTTGCAACAGGCATAGCCGCGACAATGAATACAGGCTATAAGCTTATAGACTTAATAGCCGAAACTCTCCTATGTGCTGCGGGAGCATATTTGGTATCAAAGACCTATAACGCGCTACAGCACAGGAGCTGCGGTCTTTCTCCCGACGAGCTATGCTGTTTGCTTTTATCATTCAGCCTTTTGCTTGTGGGACTTAACAATTTAAAGATTTATTCCGTTTCGGTAGGTAAAATCATAGCAATCACACTGATTTTGACCGCCGCGCGGTACGGCGGAACGCTTGCGGGCACCGCCTGCGGAATATGCGCCGCTTTTACAAGCCTTTTATCCTCAAATCCCACCGAATCGACATTTTATCTCGGCGGAATGGCGGCGGGAATTTTTTCGGGGCTCGGAAAATATGCAGAAACCGCGGCGTTTACCGTATGCTTTATTGTAAACGCGGCTTACGGAACTACAGGTAATATCGCGGCGTCATTTACCGAGTTTATAATAGGCACCGGAATTTTTTTACTGCTTCCGAGAACGAGCGGAATAGTATTCTCTAAGCTTTTTTCGGGAGTGCCTCAGATAACCGTGCCTTCCTGCGCTAAAAAGACGGCGGTTATAAGACTTGAAAAAGCGTCGGGTGCGCTTAAAAAGGTATCCGATACAGTCGAGCAGGTGTCAACAGAGCTCGGCCGTATAAATTCTCCCGATTTTAACACCCTTATAAGAGAAATAGAGCTCAAAGCCTGCTGTGGGTGCAAGCTGAGAATTCACTGCTGGGAAACCAAAAAAGACGCAACTTTAGAGGCGGTTTTGGGGGTTATAGGTCATATCAAGGAAAGAAAAGACTCGGATATTATGCAGAGTGTGCCTGATGAATTCAAGGCGAGATGTATAAAAATCAAAGGCACTGTCGGCGTTATAGCGGATAAATACGCGGCGTTTGCCTCGAAAACCGCCGCAGAAAACAGAATTGAAGAGGTAAGGAGCGTGGTTTCCGATCAGTTTGAGGGCATTTCCTGTATGTTAAGAGATCTCGCCGAGGAAATAAGCAGTGAAGAAAAATTTGATAATGCCGCGGCTCTTACTGCCGTGAGCGCGCTCAAAAACATAAATATCAGAGCCTCTTCCGCGGCGGCGAGGATAGACAGGTACGGCAGAATGACGATAGAAATGCGAATCAAAAAAGCCGACGACTGCATAATCAATAAATTGCAGATAATGAAGACATTAAGTATTGTCTGCGAAAGGGATTTTGACGCGCCCGAAATAACCGAGGAGGATAACGAGATATTTTTAAGCATTACCGAACACGCAGTCTATAAAATTGATCTCGGAGTAAGTCAGATAGCGGCGGCAGGGGGAACTATGAGCGGCGACGCTTACAACTGCTTTACCGACGGCTGCGGAAAATTCATAGCGATTTTAAGCGACGGAATGGGAACGGGCGGAAGAGCCGCGGTAGACGGTGCGATGGCGTCGGGACTGATGTCAAGACTATTAAAAGCGGGATTCGGCTACGATTGCTCGCTTAAAATTCTAAATTCCTCAATGCTCTTTAAATCGTCAGACGAATCGCTTGCGACGGTGGATATCGCAAGTATCGATCTTTTCACGGGCGAAACCGATATATACAAAGCCGGCGCCGCTCCGACCATTGTGAGAAGATCGGGCAGGTGCGGAAGAGCAGAAAGCTCCTCCCTGCCTGTGGGAATTTTGCACGATGTTGCTTTTGACAGGGCAGGAATAAGGCTTAAAAGCGGAGATGTGCTTTTAATGCTATCCGACGGCGCTTCATTTGACGGCACCGAATGGATAAGAGCCGAGCTTGAATGCTATAAAGACGGCTCTGCCAAAGATCTTGCCGAAAAAATTGCCGAAAGCGCCCGCCGCAGAAGAACAGACGGCCACGAAGACGATATAACCGTGATTGCGGCTATTCTTGAAAAAGCCTCTTAATTTTTTATCTCGCACCCGGGGTAATAGTGGGTGAGTATCTCTTTATATCCGCTGCCCTGGGCGGCAAGATATTTTGCGCCCGTTTGGCTCATTCCGACATTATGGCCGTAACCCGATACGGTGAAAGTGAATTTTGAGTCGCTGTAAGATATTTCAAATGTGCGCGACCTGAGATTTAGTGCTTTTGAAATTTCACTTCCGCTTATTTTTTTACCGTTCAGTTTAAGCGATTTTACAAGCCCCGAAGAGGTTTTTTCAAAATCGGAGAATGATTTTTCGGTGATATCATCTGTGATTTTAAGCTTTTCTTTAAGCTCGTCTTTAGTAAAAGAAGCGCTTGTGCGGTAGCCCTGGGCAAGCTTATCAAAAGAGCTGTCGCAAGGGATAAGATAAGGCAGATCGGATGAAAAAACATCGCTGCATTTATCGGTAAGCCCCGGAGAAATCGCAAAATAGGGCGTAAAGGCGATTTCGTTTTTATATGTAAGATATTCTCCTTTTACAGAGGATATTATTTTACTTAAAAATTCCTCGTTTTTTTGAGAATTATCTTTCCAGCCCTCTAAAATTTCCGATTTATCCTTAAATGCCTGATCGACCGTATAGTCATCGGTAATATCATATTCTGCGGCGCTCTTTTGCGCCGCAAGTTTTTTTCTCTCGGCAAATGTGTATGCTGCAACAGCCTGGGCTTTAAGCGCTTCCTCTCCGTAAGATATAGGCATTTCGCTTGCTACAACGCAGAAAATATATTCCTCGGCGGATATTTTTTTGGTCTTTTTTAGCTTTGTGCGGTAAAGCCTGAAAGTTTCTTCATTCTGCTCTTTTTTTATGCTCTCGGCAGGCTTTGCGGAGGTTTTGACCATAGGAGCGGTTTGGGCTCTGAATTTAACTGCCGGAAACAATAAAATGCTTAAGATGAGAGCGGCTGAAACAATTAAAGCCGCTTTTATATTTTCCGCCAAAAGCACACCTCCCGGTATTGACTTTTTTTTATATTTTTTATAAAATAATTATATTAAAATTTTATGTGAATTATGAAAGTGTGAATTATGAAATTATCGCATATAAACATTTATTTTATAACGGCGCTTATCGTCTGCACTTCTATTCGAGTGTTTCAGCTTGTTTTCACTATAGATCCGCTTACAGGATTTGTGCTATCACAGTACAGCGCTGTTGCCGCTTCAATGACGGTGATAGTATTCGTTTCTTTTGCGGCGGCGGCGGTTTTTTGTCTGTTTGCAAAAAAAGATATAAAACCCGTTAAAAAAACAGGCAAGCTTTGCGGAATCGCCTCGTTTATTTTATCTCTGTCGATTTGTGCGGATATGATAAGCAGAATTTCCGCGCAAAACGAAATAGGGGAAATAGGTCTTTCATTAATTGATATTTTTGCTTTTGCAAGTGCTGTGTTTTTTATCATTTTCGGGCTTTCCGCTTTTCTTGATTTTAAGGTTTCGGGGGCGGCTTTTGCGGTGCCGGTTATTTATTTTATCGTAAAGCTTATAAATATTTTTATAAAAATCGCTTATATCGCGCTTATCACGGATAATGTGTTTTTAATTGCGGGAATTTGCTTTACCCTTGTATTTATGCTTGAATTTGCAAAGGCTTATAACGGATTTGAAAAAGATATAATCGGAAGAAAACTGCTAATAGGGGCATACGGCGCGATATTCTTCAATGTCTGCGCGTGTCTGCCGCAGCTTATCTGCAAATTTTCAGGTAAAAACATTTCTTTTTCGCAAGGGAGCGCCGATTGCTTTTTAATGCTTGCGGCGGCGCTTTTTGCCGCAGGCTGTGTGTTTGAATATTTTAAACCGGGCGTCTTTAATGAGCCGTCAGAGATTGACAAAAAGATATAAATTGTATATAATATTTAAATAAACAGCACATAATATATAAGTATTTATATTTAATTTGAAACTGGAGTTGCCGGGTTTGGAAAAATTTATTATTAAAGGCGGGAAACCGCTTAAGGGCACCGTGCGCATAAGCGGCGCAAAAAATGCGGCGGTGGCAATTTTGCCTGCCGTGCTTTTGGCAGACGGTCCCTGTATAATTGAAAATCTTCCTCAGATATCCGATGTTATAACATTACTTAAAACTTTAAGCTCGCTCGGAGCCGTTGTTAAGTTCAAAAATAAGTCCACGGTCGAAATCGATCCGCGGCCTGTAAAGTCATATATCGTCACTAAAGAAATGGCGCAGGGAATGAGAGCCTCAAGCTACTTTTTAGGAGCGCTGCTCGGCCGAATGCACCACGCGAGAGTAGCTTCTCCCGGAGGCTGCGATTTCGGAGTAAGGCCTATCGACCAGCATATCAAAGGCTTTGAGGCTTTGGGCGCCAAGGTCACTATCGAAAAGGGTATGGTAGACGCACGCGCTTCAAGACTTACCGGCAGCAGTGTTTATCTTGATGTCGTAAGCGTAGGAGCCACAATAAATATTATGCTTGCCGCAGTTAAGGTCAGCGGGCTCACGGTGATTGAAAACGCCGCAAGGGAGCCGCATATAGTAGACCTTGCAAACTTCCTTAACTCTATGGGTGCGGATATTATGGGAGCAGGTACGGGAGTTATCAAAATAAGAGGCGTAAGCCGTCTTGTAGGGAAGACCTATTCGATAATCCCCGATCAGATAGAGGCAGGCACTTATATGGTTGCCGCCGCGGCGACAAAGGGCGATGTGCTTATTGAAAACGTTACTCCTAAGCACCTTGAATCGATAGCCGCAAAGCTTTCCGAGGCAGGAGCCGAGATAGAAGAGTATGACGAGGCGGTCAGAGTTAAAATGACTTCAAGACCGAAAAAGTGCAATATAAAAACTATGCCGCACCCCGGATTCCCGACTGATATGCAGCCGCAGATATCAACCCTGCTTTCGGTCGCCGAGGGAACGAGTATTATCACCGAGGGCGTTTGGGATAACAGGTTCAGATATGTCGATCAGCTCACCCTTATGGGAGCAGATATCCAGGTAGACGGAAAGGTCGCAGTCATATCGGGAGTAAAATCGCTTGAAGCCGCGCCTGTTAAGGCAGTTGACCTTAGAGCCGGAGCCGCTATGATAATAGCGGGGCTTATGGCAAACGGTGTTACAGAGGTAAGCGATATTTCTTATATCGACAGAGGTTATGAAAATATAGCCGAAAAGCTTTCGGCTTTAGGCGCAGATATTAAGAGGGTCGAAACCGATCCTGAAATTGCCGCATTAAAGCAGGCATAAAAATTTTTAAGCAAGCGAAGGCGGAAAAAATCGTCTTCGCTTTACTTTTTTTCGGAGGATAAAAATGGCAAAAATTTGTCCGCTTTTCAGCGGTTCGACAGGCAATTCCACGCTTATTTCGGGGCCTGACGGCGGAATACTGATAGACGCAGGCGTCAGCGCTAAAAGAATAAAAGATAAGCTTTTAAATCTTTCCTGCGAATTCGATAAGATAAATGCGATAGCTATAACTCACACTCATTCGGATCATATTTCGGGACTGAAAGTTTTATTAAAATCGCTTAAATGTCCGCTTATAGCGTCTAAAGAAACAATTTCGGCGCTTGAATTTAGCGGTGTGCTTGAAAACGCAAAGGAAGTAATAGAAATTGCGGATTCTCCGATAGAATTAGGCGGAGGACTTCTTAACTTTTTCTCCACCAGTCACGACAGCCCCGGCTCGGGAGGATACTCCTATACCTTTTCAAGCGGGAAAAAGATCACCGTTTGCACGGATCTCGGAATTGTCACGGATAATGTGAGAAAAGCGCTTGTCGGCTCCGATATTCTGCTTTTAGAGTCTAACCACGATACCGAAATGCTTAAACGCGGACCATATCCCGCCCAGCTTAAACTCAGAATTTTATCGGATAAAGGCCATCTTTCAAACACCGCCTGCTCGGCGGAACTGCCGAAATTGCTTGAAAGCGGAACTTCGAGGTTTATTTTAGGGCATTTGAGCCTTCATAACAATCTGCCGATGTTAGCTTATTCTTCGGCTAAAGCTTCGCTTGCCGATATAGGTGCCAAAGAAAATGAGGATTACATACTTAGTATTGCAAAGCCGCAGGACAGCCAGGTGATAACCGTATGATAAAAGTTAATATTATAGCTGTAGGAAAATTAAAGGAAAAATTTTTTATATCCGCCGCCGAGGAATACATAAAAAGGCTTAAAAGATACTGCGATATTTCGGTCTGCGAGCTGCCGCAGAAAAGCATTGCGGAAAATGCAGGCGCTTTGGAAATAAAAAAGCAAACAGAGGCTGAGGGAAAAGTCATTTTGCAAAAGATTCCGAAAAACTCTGTCATAATTTCACTCGCTGTTGAGGGCAGAGAATTATCTAGCGAAGAGCTTGCGGATATCACCGAAAAATATAAAAACGAGGGAAAGAATATCTGCTTTATAATCGGCGGCTCTTACGGGTTGTCAGAAGAAGTGAAAAATGCTTCCGATCTTAAAATTTCTTTTTCTAAAATGACCTTTCCGCACAAGCTTTTCAGAGTGATGCTTTTAGAGCAGGTCTACCGCGCTTTTAAAATAAACGAGGGCTCGGCATACCACAAATAATGGCGCTGTTTCTCTTGAATTTGCTCTCAAAATATTGTATAATAAATTGATTAGAATTGTGAGGAAAATCGATTTGTCTGAAATAAAAAAAGATTATGAATTTTTGCCGGAACAAAGGGCGTATGCCGAAAGGGTAAAAAAGCTGAACGAAGAGATTTTCGGCTTTAAGCCGAAAGCCTGCGTTGTTACATACGGCTGTCAGCAAAATGTAAGCGATTCGGAAAGAATAAAGGGTATTTTATCGGTTTTAGGGTATGATTTTACAGAAGATCCGGAAAACGCGCAGTTTATTCTTTTTAACACCTGCGCCGTAAGAGAGCACGCTCAGGACAGAGTGTACGGTAATGTCGGAGCAACGAAAAAATACAAGCAAAAAGATAAAAATATAATAATAGCCGTATGCGGATGTATGGCTCAGCAGGAATCCGTGGCTAAGAAATTCAAAGAGAGTTTTCCTTATGTCGATCTCGTTTTCGGAACGCAGGTAACTCATAAGCTCCCGGAGCTTTTATATAAAAGGTTAACAGGAGCAAGGGTTTTTGAGCTTTCGCTTGAAAATAAGGATATAGTCGAAAATATCCCCGTAAGAAGAGATGGGGATATAAGAGGCTGGCTGCCTGTTATGAACGGGTGTAATAACTTTTGCACCTACTGCATAGTCCCCTATGTCCGAGGCAGAGAAAGATCGAGAAAGCCCGAAGAGATTATAAAAGAGGCAAAAGAGCTTGTAAACAGCGGGTTTAAGGAGATAACTCTCTTAGGGCAGAACGTTAATTCTTTTGGCAAGAATTTGGACAAGCCTGTAAGCTTTGCCGAGCTTTTATACAGAGTAAATGAGATCGAGGGCGATTTCAGAATAAGGTTTATGACATCTCACCCTAAGGACTGCACTTTAGAACTGCTTGACGCTATGCGCGACTGCGAAAAGGTGGAAAAGCATCTTCACCTCCCCTTTCAGAGCGGCTCGGACAGAATTCTTAAGGCTATGAACCGCAGGTATGATTCCGAAAGCTATTTGAATCTGATATACGAGGCGAGAAAAAGGGTTCCCGATATGGAATTTACAAGCGATGTTATAGTAGGCTTTCCCGGCGAAACCTATGAGGATTTCAAAAAGACTTTAGAGCTTATTAAAAAGGTGAGATTTACCTCGCTTTTCACATTTATCTATTCTCCTCGTGAAAACACGCCTGCGGCAAAAATGCCAGATCCTGTTTCGAGAGAGGAAAAGGGTATCTGGTTTGACGAGCTTTTGAAACTGCAGGAAGAAATATCCTCGGAGGAGCTTAAAAAAGTTATCGGCACCGAAAAGAGAGTGCTTTTT
This sequence comes from uncultured Oscillospiraceae bacterium, assembly GCA_900547095.1. GTDB lineage: Bacteria > Bacillota > Clostridia > Oscillospirales > Acutalibacteraceae > UBA737. Next base: position 133,851 of record URFG01000001.1, on the reverse strand, counting down.
GATGAAATAAGCAAAGAGGGCTATCTAACTGGAAAGACCGACGGATTTTTAAATATCGAAGCAAAAGCGGATAAGAATTTGCTCGGCACCTTTAAAACGGTGAAAATAGAAGAATATAAAAACGGCCTTAAAGGCTCGATTATAGAATAAAAAGAAAGGAAAATATATTATGGGAATAATAGAAGCAGCAAGAAAACTCGGAGAGGAAATTCAGAAAGACGAGCGCTTTATAGCCTACGCAAAGGCTAAGCTTGCAAACGATAAGGACGAGCAGCTCCAGAAAGATATCGGAGAATTCAATATTATCCGAATGAATCTCGATCAGGAGATGACCCGCGACGATAAAGACGACGAAAAGATAAAGAAATTAAACGAAGATTTAAGAAAAATTTATGCGAGAATAATGTCGGGTAACGCTATGCTTGAATATAACACCGCAAAAGCCGGGGTTGACGCTATGCTTTCCGATATCAACAGCATAATAATGCAGTGTGTAGAGGGAGCGGATCCTAAAGTGTGCGAGCCTGAATCACACGAATGCACAGGCTCCTGCTCAAGCTGCGGAGGCTGTCACTGAGTTTAATTTGTTAAGGGGATAAAAAAATGAAAGAACTTTCTCCGATGATGAGTCAGTATCTGAGGATCAAAGAGCAGAACAAGGATAGTATTTTATTTTTCAGACTCGGAGATTTTTACGAGATGTTTTTTGACGACGCGAAAACCGCCTCGGAAGAACTCGATCTTGTTCTCACAGGAAAGGACTGCGGGCTTGAAGAGAGAGCGCCTATGTGCGGAGTTCCTTTTCACAGCTGCGAAAGCTATATTGCAAGGCTTGTAGAAAGAGGCTATAAAGTAGCTATCTGCGAGCAGACGGAGGATCCGTCTAAGGCTAAAAAACTTGTTAACCGCGATGTCATAAGAGTTATAACTCCGGGAACGGTTATCGAAGATTCTATGCTCGATGAATCGAGAAACAATTATCTTGCAAGCATAGCGCTTAAAGAAAAAAGCGTGGGACTTTCATTTTGCGATATCTCAACGGGCGAAGCCCATGTTACCGAAATTTCGGGGGAAGACATTATCCTCCGAGCCGCTTCGGAGCTTATCAGATTTAATGCGCGCGAGCTGATTATCGACGGTAACCTTTTATCCGACAAGGAATTCTCTAAAATAATCAAAGCCGAATTTGAGGGCACGATAACCAAAAGAAATCCTATGGAATTTGAAGAGAGCACGGCGATAGAGGCTATCTGCAAGGGCTTTAATGTTATAAGTTCCGAGGAGCTTGGTATCGCGCCGAATTCTGCCGCCGCCTCCGCTTTGGGAGCCGCGGTGAGGTACATAAACGAAACGGGAATGAACCACGGTGTTCATTTAAGATCGGTGGATTTTTACACGCAGTCGCAGTTTATGAAGCTTGACCTTACGGCTGTGAGAAACCTTGAAATATGCGAAACTATGCGTCTTAAATCTAAAAAAGGCTCGCTTTTATGGGTAATGGACAAAACGAGGACAGCTATGGGCAAAAGGCTTATAAGATCCTGGTTTGAAAAGCCGCTGATGAACCTTGACAGAATAAATCTAAGGCTTGACGCAACCGAGGAGCTTAAATCCGATTCGGTATTGCGGGGAGAAGCTTATGAGTACCTCGGCGGGATAAAGGACGTTGAACGGCTTATGACAAAGGTGCTTTATTCTTCCGCAAATCCTAAAGATCTTGTTTTAATAGCGGCGACCTCTTCTAAATTTCCTCTTATAAAGAAAATTTTAAGTAATGCTAAAAGCTCAATGCTTAAAAGCATTTATGAGGATATCGATCCTCTTGACGATATTACTGATCTTATTAAGACTTCCATTAAAGAAGATCCGCCACTCGCTATGAAAGAGGGAGGAATTATCAAAGACGGTTTCAGCGCGGAAGTTGACAGATACCGTGACGATGTTGAGCACGGCTCCAAATATCTTGCGGAAATAGAGGCCGAAGAAAAGGAAAAAACGGGTATTAAAAATCTTAAAATCCGCTATAATAAAGTTTTCGGATATTATATTGAGGTAACTAATTCTTTCCTTGATAAAGTGCCTGAAAGATATATAAGAAAACAAACTCTTACCAACTGCGAGAGATACATAACCGAAGAATTAAAAGAGCTTGAAACAAGAATTTTAACCGCCCGTGAAAAGCTGAACGGTCTTGAATACGAGCTTTTCGATAAGGTTCGCAAAACCGTGGCTTTATCAAGCGAGAGATTTCAAAGATCTGCTGAGGCTGTGGCTAAACTCGATGTTCTTGTATCATTTGCAAACACCGCCGCTTTAAACGGCTATGTAAGGCCGGAAGTAAATAAGAGTGATGAAATAAGGATAACGGGCGGCAGGCACCCTGTCGTAGAAAAGCTTATAAGCGTTCCTTTCGTTTCTAATGATACGCTTTTGGATTCAAAAGAAAATCGCTGCGCGATTATAACAGGACCTAATATGGCGGGTAAATCCACATATATGCGTCAGGTGGCGCTGATCACACTTATGGCACAGGTTGGCTCTTTTGTTCCCGCAAAAGAGGCAAAAATAGGTATAACCGACGCGATTTTCACTAGGGTAGGCGCGTCAGACGATTTAGCGTCAGGCAAGTCCACATTTATGGTGGAAATGAGCGAGGTCGCAAATATCCTTAAAAACGCAACTAATAAAAGTCTGCTTATTTTAGACGAGATAGGCAGAGGAACTTCCACTTATGACGGTATGTCAATAGCAAGAGCTGTTTTGGAATTTATTGCCGATAAGGATAAAATAGGTGCTAAATCACTGTTTGCTACCCATTATCACGAGCTCACAGTTATGGAAGATGAGCTTGAGGGAGTTAAAAATTACAATATCGCCGTTAAAAAACACGGCGACGATATAATTTTCTTAAGAAGAATTGTCCGCGGAGGAGCAGACGAGAGTTACGGTATCGAAGTCGCAAAATTAAGCGGAATTCCCGATGAGGTAATTAAAAGGGCAAGAGAAATTTTAAACACCGTCGAAGAGGGAGATTATAAAGAGAAGTCAAGAGTTTACAGGGATAATGAGATCCCGGAGAAATTTGACGGCTCAGAAATTATATCCGTGCTTAAAAATACAGATGTTGATACTCTGACTCCTATTGAGGCAATGGGTATACTAAACGATCTTTGCAAAAAAACAAAGGTTTAAAAAAAGGAGTGATATAAACTATGCCGAAAATCAATGTTCTGCCGAAAGAGATATCCGAGCTTATAGCTGCGGGCGAGGTTGTGGAAAGACCTGCCTCCGCCGTAAAAGAAGCTGTGGAAAACTCTATTGACGCAGGTGCGAGATCTATCATCGTGGAAATAAGAAGAGGCGGCATAGCTTATATCAGAATTACTGACGATGGCTGCGGAATATCCCACTTGGATGTGCCTTTAAGCTTTATCAGGCACGCAACGAGCAAAATAAGCTCCGCTTCGGATCTTAACGCAATCAGCTCATTAGGATTCAGAGGCGAGGCGCTTGCGGCGCTTTCAAGTGTTGCGAGAGTGGAAATGATAACAAAAACCGCCTCGGAGGATTACGGAACACATTACATAACGGAGGGCGGAGCCGAGCTTTTATATGAAGAGTGCGGCGCGCAGACGGGTACAACTTTAATTATCAGAGATCTTTTTTACAACACCCCCGCAAGAATGAAATTTTTAAAAAAGGACAGTTCCGAGGGCAATGCCGTTTCGGCGGTGGTTTTAAGAGCGGCTCTTTCGCACCCCGAAATTTCCTTTAAATTCATAAGGGATAATAGAACAGAGTTTTTCACCGACGGCTCAGGCGATTTAAAATCAGCCGTCTATTCGCTTTTAGGCAGGGATTTTGCTTCTTCGCTTATTCCTGTTGAAACGGAATTAAACGGTATTTTAGTTTCGGGATTCACCTGCAAGCCTGTATCCTGCAGGCAGTCAAGAGCAGGACAGTACACTTTTTTAAATGGCAGGCTTGTAAAATCCGGCACCGTGAGCGCCGCCGCAGAGCAGGCTTATAAAAACAGCGCTATGATAGGAAAATATCCCTGCTTTGTTTTAAATATCAATATGCCTTTTGACACGGTAGATGTAAATGTTCACCCTGCTAAGACCGAGGTTAGATTTTCGGATGAAAGGCGTGTATTCGAGGCGGTGTATACAGGGGTAAAATCCGCTATATTAGCAGGTGATACAAGGCCTCTTATGAATCTGAACAATACGAAGAAAGCCGTTCCTTTAAGTAACGAGGTAAGCTTTTTAAAATATGAATCCGCACCTATAAAGACCGAAGTTAATAAAAAACCCGAAATTAAAGAAGAACCTGAAATTTTCGATAAAGTTCTTAATTTCCGCCAGGCTCCGGCTCCTGCTTTTATAAGGGAAGAAATAATTAAAAAAGTTCAGGAAATAAAAAAGCAGGAAATCGAAGAAAAGCCTGAAATAAAGGAAGATAAAGTTTCGGAGGAAATCGAAGTAAGGCTGATAGGCGAGGCATTTTCCACCTATATTATTGTGGAAAAAGATGAAAGCGTTTTTATAATCGATAAGCACGCGGCTCACGAAAGAATATTATTTAACGAGCTTTCGAACAACTCATCGGTTTCTTCTCAAAGCCTTTTAGCTCCTTTGCCTGTCACGCTTGAAAGCAGGGCTTACAGCGCTGTAACGGAAAACCTTGACGCATTTTTAAAGCTCGGCTTTGAGCTTGAAGATTTCGGGAATATGACGGTTGCCGTAAGAGCAATTCCGTCGGTAATAAAAGCGGCGGATGTTTCGGAAATTATCACCGAGGCGGCGGAGCTTTTGCAAAATGGCGCGAAAGATCCCGGTCTTAAGATAAAAGACCATATTCTTCACACTGTCGCCTGCAAAGCCGCTATTAAAGCGGGCTATAAAACCATGCCTGCCGAAATGATTTCGCTTGCTAAAAAGGTTTTATCCGACAAGGATGTCTTTTATTGCCCCCATGGAAGACCTGTTGCTTTTGAAATCACAAAAAAGGATTTTGAAAAGCAGTTTAAGAGGATACAATGAGCAAAAATAATAAAGTTGTCTGCGTTTTAGGTCCCACGGCTTCGGGCAAAACGGAGCTTTCTCTTAAAATAGCCGAAAACTTCGGCGGAGATATTATCTGCGCCGACTCAATGCAGATATATAAAGATATTTCCATTGCTTCCGCCGCTCCCACAGAAGAAGAAAAAGCAAGAGCGACCCACAGGCTTTTTGAGTTTTTAGATCCGGATACGAATTTCAGCGCCGCGGATTATTGCGGGCTTGCCCGAAAGGAAATAGACGATTGCTTAAAATTTAACAGACTTCCAGTACTAACCGGCGGCACAGGACTTTATATTTCCTCGCTTGCTGATAATATAATGTTCGGCGAAGAGGAAAAAGATGATAATATAAGAATTATCCTTGAAGCAAGACTTGAAAAAGAGGGAGCCGAGTCGCTGTTTTGCGAACTTAAAAGAATCGATCCCAAAGCGGCAGGCAAGCTTCATATTAACAATACAAGAAGAATTATAAGATATCTTGAAATTTATTATAAAACGGGCAGGACTGCGACTTATTTAAACGAAATTTCAAAAAGCATTCCCTCTCCTTATGATTTTATAATGATAGGAATTAAATTCGCCGATAGGGCAAAGCTTTACGAAAGAATAGAAAAAAGAGCCGAAATTATGATAAATTGCGGTCTTTTGCAGGAAGCAAAGCTTGCCTATGAGGATAAAAATTCTTCTAAAACCTCAATCCAGGCGATAGGCCATAAAGAATTTTTCCCATATTTTAAAGGCGAAGAGAGCCTTGAAAGCTGTATAGAAAAATTTAAAACTTCTACACGGCATTATGCAAAAAGACAGCTTTCCTGGTTTAACCGCGACAGCAGGATAAATTGGATCTATGCGGACACTGAACCCGATATCTATAAAAAAGCGGAACAAATACTTGAATGTAACGGAGTGAAAAAGCCTTGAAAGGAAATACTGTGCTGAAAGTTTTTTTGATACTTCTTGTATCGGTATTTATAATTCATCAGGTCTATTCTTCTGTTTATAAGCCGATTTCAACGGTCAGCGCGGAGTATTACGAGAGTAACGACGGCCTTGATTTTACAGGCTATATAATAAGGGAGGAAATCCCTGTAAGCCTTAATTCGTCAGGCTCGCTTCACTATGTGGTATCGGACGGCGAAAGAGTCGCGAAAGACGGCGTTATAGCCTATGTTTATGACTCGACGCAGGCGTCGGTTATAAACGAGCGCATAGAAGAACTCAAAAAACAGATTTCGGATATAGAGGAAATTCAGGGATATAACGACCGGAAAGCCGCCGATATCGACCAGATAAACGGAAAAGTGGTTTCGGCGCTCAATTCTTTGGAGCGAAGCTGTGCTTACGGAAATTTTGAAAATACCCGTGACAGGCTCAATGCTTTTCTTACCGCATTAAACCGCCGATCGACCGCTACCGGCGAGCAGACGGATTTTTCTTCTAACCTTGCAAGTCTTAAAGAAGAACTTAATTCTCTTACGGCTTCTCTTCCCTCGCCTAAAGCTTCCGTAACTGCGGCAAGATCTGGATATTTCGTATCCTCGCTTGACGGTTATGAATCCGTGCTTAAAACAGACGATATTTCTAAAATAGACGAAAAATTCCTGACATCATTAAAGCCCGAAGAAAAGAGCAAAAACAATATAGGGAAGATAGTTTCGGATTATGAGTGGTATATAGCGGCTCCTGTAGATGTGAACGATTCGCTTAAATATAAAGAGGGCGATTCTCTGACATTGAACACCTCGCTTAAAACGGGGCAGCAGTTACCGGTAACCGTGAAAAAAATAAATATCTCGGAAAACTCAAAAAAAGCAGTGATAATTTTTTCCTGCGAGCAGATGAACAGCTCACTTGCGGTGCTGAGAACTTCTTCTATGAGAGCTATAAGCAAGTCTTATTCGGGACTGAGAATTCCTAAAAAAGCACTCAGAGTGGTAGACGGGAAAGCGGGAGTTTACGTACTTTCGGGAATAAATGTTAAATTTGTGCCGGTAACGGTAACTTATAACAAGGGAGATTATATTATCTGCGAGCAGAAAAAAAGTAACGATAATGTTTTAAGAATTTATGACGCGGTAATAGTGAAAGGAAAGAATTTGTATGACGGCAAGGTCATCAGCTGAGATCTTTGATGAAAACTATAAAATTATAAAGGATAATATCGCCTCTGCGGCGCAGGCTTCGGGAAGAAAACCCGAGGATATAATAATTCTCGCCGCCACTAAAACGGTGGATACCGATACGATAAATTATGCCGTAAATAAAGGCATAAAATTTATCGGTGAAAACAGGGTGCAGGAGTTTTTGGGGAAATATGAGGATCTTGCGCCCGTAAGAAAGCATTTTATAGGACACCTGCAGAAAAACAAGGTAAAATACATAATCGATAAGGTGGAAATGATTGAGTCGGTAAGCAGTTTATCTCTTGCCGAAGAAATATCAAAGCAGGCTGTGAAAAATAGCCTTAAAATGAATGTTTTGCTTGAGGTAAATATAGGAAAAGAAGAAAGCAAATCGGGATTTTTTGAGGAAGAAGTGTCAGACGCGGTTTATAAAATCGCCGAAATGCCGGGAATTTGCGTAAAAGGTCTTATGGCTATACCCCCTGTTTGCACCCATATTGACGGAAATTCCAAATATTTTTATAAAATGCATAAACTGTTTATTGACATCGGGGGTAAAAAAATAGATAATAGTAGTATGGACTTTCTGTCGATGGGTATGTCCGGCGATTACAAAGAGGCGGTTTTAAGTGGTGCCAACATTGTAAGAATCGGAACTGCTCTGTTCGGCGAGAGGAACTATTTTTAAAAGGAGCGCTATTATGGGATTGTTTGAAAGTATAAAAAATATTATGACTATTCCGGATGACGATGATTTTGATGAGGATACCGAACAGGTTGAAGCCGACCCGGTCAAGAAACCTGCCTACAGGGAGGAGCCTTCTTCAAAAAAGCAGGAGTCCGCGCCCCGTATGATAAAATCAAAGAGCTTTAATTCACAAAATCAGGCGGCATCTCCGCAGATGCAGGTCGTGCTTGTTAAGCCCGATAGGTTTGAAGATGTCACGGCTATTGCCGATCATCTCAACGCTAAAAAGACCGTCGTTTTAAATCTTGAGTCAGCTAACCGCGAAACTTCAAGAAGAATTATTGACTTTTTAAGCGGCGTTGCTTATGCAAATCACGGCAATTTAAGAAAGGTTGCAAACAGCACCTTTATTATCGTTGCTAGCGATATCGATGTTTTAGGCGAACTTATGCTTGACGATTACGACGACAATAAGCTTTATTACTGATGGACTCTGAATTTATCACAGCCCGCGCGCTTGACTGCGCAAGGCTGGCAGAATTAAATTCATCGTTTAAGTTTTTAGGCTTTTTATCGGAATCGGAGGCGGCAAGGGTCAGAGCGGTGCTTAAAAGTGCGGACTGCTCAGTCGGTTTTTTCGGCGGATATGAAAATGCCGAGAGAACAGTGCTTTGCTGCTGCCCTGAAAACTGCGAGCCTGCAGGATATCCCGTCACTCCCGTTACATTTCGGTTCAGAATCTGCGATAAGCTTTCCCACAGGGATTTTTTGGGCGCTTTGACCGCGCTTAATATCGCAAGAGAAAAAATCGGAGATATTCTGATAGAGTGCGGAAGAGCCGTTGTATTTCTGCATAAGGATATAGCGGATTACGCTGTAATGAATATCGGAAAAGTAGGCTCGGTCGGAGTAAAAGCAGAAAAAGGGTTTAGTGAGCCTTTGCCTGAAATTAAAAAGCCTGTTCTTATCAGGGCGACAGTTTCTTCTTTGAGGCTTGACTGCGTGATAAGCGAGCTTGCAAAGGTTTCGAGAAAAGAAGCCGCGGAGCTGATAGAGAGCGGATATGTTTTACTTAATTCAATGCCTGCTTCAAAGGCGACCGTAAAGCTCCTAGCGGGTGATACGGTATCCGTAAGAAAAAAAGGAAAATTTAAAATTATTTCCGATGAAGGCCTTTCCAAAAAGGGAAAGACTGTTATAAATTACGAAAAATATATTTAATTATAAAGGGGAGCCTTAATATGCTTAATTCAAAAGATGTAAGAAATGTTAAATTCGCTAAATCCGTGGGCGGATATAAGCAGGAAGAGGTAGATATTTTCCTTGATAAGGTTGAAGTGGATTATGACCGCTTTGAAAGGACCTTAAAGGAGCAAACCGAGAAGATAGAAGCTTTAACAGGCGAAATTGAAACATATAAAAATTCGCAGTCAAGCATTCAGAGTGTTCTTGTAAGCGCACAGAAGCTTGCCGATCAGATAGTTGCCGACGCAAGAGTTAAAAGCGACGAGATAATCAAGGCGGCTGAAGATAAAATAGTAGAAATTACAAAACGCGAGAATGAAACAATCAAAAAATTCAAGGAAGACGACGCCGCACGCAAAGCCGCGGCCGACGCTGAATTTGAAGAAAAGAAAGCAGAGCACGAGAGAAAGCTAAAAGCTATAGAGATCGCAACAGACGATTGCATTGCCCGCCAGCAGCAGCTTTTTGACAGGGCAAGACTTGAAGTTGCCGCTTTCAAATCCGAAATTCTCAATATGTTTAAGGATCAGAGTGCTCTTATTTCAAAGCTTCCGGACGCCGTTCCTATGGAGCCGGAAAAAATGGCAAAGGTACTCTCTGCTAAAATAGACGAGCAGCCGAATCCCGAAAAATTCATCGAGGCTGCCGATAAAGAAAAAAAGGCTCAAAAAGAGGATAAAAAGGAAGAGAAAAAAGAAGAGCCTGCAAAAAAACAGTAATTTTAAATCGGGAGGCATAAAATGCTAACCTATATTTTGGCGATAGTTACAGGTCTTTTGGTTATCGGAGCGGACAGATATACAAAGTATCTTATTCTTTTAAATCCCGAAAATTATAACGGAAAGACCTTTATAAAAGGATTTATAGACCTTGTTTATGTGGAAAACGGCGGCGGAGCCTGGGGAATGCTTTCGGGCTATAGCTGGATACTTATTTCCGTTACCGCAGTCATTATGCTTGTGTGCATAGCCCTTTTGCTTAAATACGGCACGCAGGATAAATTGATGTTCTGGGCTATGACACTTGTTTTATCCGGCGGAATAGGAAATATGATAGACAGAATTTTCAGAAAAGGCTATGTTGTTGATTTTCTGCATTTTTCTTTCTTTAAATCTTTTCCCGTTTTCAATGTGGCGGATTGCGCGGTAGTGTTAGGGGCGGCGCTCTTGATCCTTTATTTTTTAAAGGGAGCAATAAAAGACGCGAAGAAAAAACGCACCCTGCACATAAAAGAAGCAGGTATCGGCACAGATGAAAATAATATGTGAGTATAAAGGCGGCAGTGAAAACTGCCGTCTTGATGTGTTTACGGCAAAAAATTCCGAAGTTTCGCGCTCGCGCGCGGCGGCACTTATAGAAAGCGGAAATGTTTTGGTAAACGGAAAAGCGGCAAGTAAAAATCAAAAGCTTAAATCGGGCGATATGGTTCGGATAGAAATTCCCGAGGTCAAGGACAGCGAGATAGAGCCCGAAGATATTCCGCTCGATATCATTTATGAGGATAACGATCTGCTTGTTGTAAACAAGCCTAAGGGAATGGTAGTTCATCCGGCGGCGGGAAATTATTCAAAAACTTTGGTAAACGCGATACTTTTTCACTGCAAAGGCTCTCTTTCGGGGATAAACGGGGTTTTAAGGCCCGGAATCGTGCACAGGATAGATAAAAACACGAGCGGTCTTTTAATAGTCGCTAAAAACGACTATGCGCATAATAAGCTTGCTTTGCAGATAAAGGAACACAGCTTTACAAGGGAATACGAGGCTGTGGTTTACGGAAATATCAAAGAAGATTTTCTTACGGTAAACGCGCCGATAGGCAGACACCCGGTTAAGAGAAAACAAATGGCGGTAACGCTTAAAAATTCCAAAAACGCGGTAACGCACTGCACGGTGCTTGAAAGGTTTGAAAATTTCACGCATATCAGGCTTAAGCTTGAAACAGGCAGAACTCATCAGATAAGAGTCCATATGGCATATATCGGGCACCCTGTTGCGGGCGACGATGTTTACGGGCCCAAAAAGGTGATAAAAAGCCTCGGCGGACAGTGCCTTCACGCTAAAAAAATAGGATTTATCCACCCTGTCACGGGGGAGTATCTGGAGTTTGAAAGCGAACTGCCCGATTATTTTAAAAACTTTTTAGAGGAATGCAGAAAAAATGCCGATATTTGACGGTTACTTAATTATCAGCGATATCGACGGCACTTTGCTTGACAACGGCATTTTGCCCGAGAGAAACTGTGAAAAAATAAAATATTTTATCTCCCGCGGCGGAAAATTCTCACTTTCTACAGGGAGAGTGCTTAAGGCTGTTTCGGCGGTAACTGAAAAAATAGAGGATATTTCACCCTCTATTTTGGCAAACGGCGCTATGATTTATGATTTTAAAAACCGCTCTGTTCTATTCGGAGATTATATAGGCGAAAGCGGCCACAGATTTGCCGAATATATAATAAAAAGCCACCCTGAAATAGGGCTGGAAATTCATTCGAAAGATAATATTTTTTCCTTTAATGCCACAAAAGAAAATTCCGATCACGAAAAATATGAAAATTTTAAAGCGGAAAATGCCGATTTTTCGTATGTTGACTCTCTTGAGTGGACAAAGGTTATATATCTTCCCGAACCCGAATTTCACGGCGCGCTTGAAAAAGAGATAGATAATTCGTGTGCCGAATGCGATTTTTTTAAGAGCTCCGCAAAAATATTCGGCGAGAGAAGACATTATTTTGAGCAGGTAAATAAAGGCGTATCAAAAGCAAAAGCCGCAAAAAGACTTTGCGAAATTCTAAAAATAGATTCAAAAAAATGCTGTGCCGCGGGAGATTATTATAATGATCTTGAAGTGCTTAAAACTTCCGGTTACAGCGGAGTGCCTTATGAAGCGCCCGATGATATTAAAAGCGCCGCCGATGAAATTCTTTGCAGTGTGAAAAAAGGCTGTGTGGGAGATTTTATCGATAGGCTTGAAAATCGGATCAAAAACAGTTATAATTAAACATAAGAAAAATCGGAAAGGAAGCTTAAAATGGACAGTTTAAAGAAAAAAGAGCTTTTAAAGACCGCCGCCGATATAAGAATCGGAATAATCGAAGCGGTTCACAGCGCTAAATCGGGTCACCCCGGAGGATCGCTTTCGTGCGCGGATATTCTTACATATCTTTATTTTGAACATATGAATATCGATCCTAAAGATCCCAAAAAGGAGGACCGCGACCGTTTTGTTTTATCAAAAGGCCACGCCGCTCCGGGACTTTACAGCACTCTTGCAAACAGAGGCTATTTTGATGTAAGCGAGCTTAAAAATCTTCGCCATATAGGATCGTTTTTGCAGGGCCACCCCGATATGAAGCATACTCCGGGTGTTGATATGTCGAGCGGATCGCTCGGTCAGGGAATTTCCGCCGCCTGCGGAATGGCGCTTTCGGCTAAGCATTTCGGTAATAACTTTAATGTTTACACCGTTCTCGGTGACGGCGAGCTTGAAGAAGGTCAGGTTTGGGAAGCGGCAATGTTTGCAGGAAACAAGGGCCTTTCAAATCTCACAGCATTTATAGATTTCAATAATCTTCAGATAGACGGAACTATCGATGAAGTAAACTCCGCTAAACCTATCGATAAGAAATTCGAGGCTTTTAATTGGTATGTTATCACTATCGACGGTCATGATTTCGATCAGATAGAAGCGGCTCTTAAAGAGGCTAAGACAGTAGATAAGCCTGTTGCTATAATCGCTAATACCGTTAAGGGCAAGGGCGTGTCATTTATGGAAAACCAGGTTTCCTGGCACGGAAGCGCTCCTAACGACGAGCAGTATGAAACAGCTATGGCTGAATTAAAAGCATATAAAGCCGCGCTTTAAAGGAGGATAAAATAATATGTCTGATATAAGAACAGTTGCCACCCGTGCGGCATACGGCGAGGCTCTTGTTGAGCTCGGAAAACAGAGAGATGATTTCATCGTTTTAGACGCGGATCTTGCCGCCGCTACACAGACGGGTAAATTCAAAAAAGAATTTCCCGATAGATTTTATGACTGCGGAATTGCAGAGCAGAATCTTATAAGCATTGCCGCAGGCGTTGCCGCCACAGGCAAAAAGGTTTTTGCAAGCTCTTTTGCAATGTTTGCCGCAGGAAGAGCTTTTGAGCAGGTAAGAAACTCAATAGGTTATCCTCATTTAAATGTTGTAATAGGCGCAACTCACGCGGGAATTTCCGTCGGAGAAGACGGCGCTACTCACCAGTGCAACGAGGATATCGCGCTTATGCGTTCTATCCCTGGAATGACAGTTATCAACCCCGCTGACGAAACAGAGGCTAAAAAGGCGGTTAAAGCGGCTATCGATCACGACGGTCCGGTCTATATCCGTTTCGGTAGACTTGCAACACCTGTTTTGTTTGACGATAGCTATGACTTTAAAATAGGAAAAGGCGTTACTCTAAAAGACGGCTCTGATGTTACTATCGTTGCTACAGGTCTTATGGTAAACGAAGCGCTTTTAGCTTATGATATTTTAAAGGAAAAAGGCATTAGTGCAAGAGTTATAAATATTGCAACCATTAAGCCGCTCGACTGCGAGCTTGTGCTTAAAGCCGCAAAGGAAACAGGCGCTATCGTTACAGCCGAAGAGCATTCGGTTATCGGAGGCCTCGGCGGAGCGGTAAGCGAGCTTGTTTGCGAGAACTGCCCGGTTCCTGTTATCAAGCTTGGAATTAACGATACTTTCGGCCATTCCGGCCCTGCGGCAAAGCTGCTTGACGAATTCGGATTAAGAGCCGAAAATATAGCTCAAAAAGCAGAAGCCGCGCTTAAGCTTAAAAAATAATTTATGATAATAAAAACACAGACAAGATAAAATCTTGTCTGTGTTTTTTTACTTTCCGTTTTTGATCACGAATGAAAAATCGATATAGCCGTTAAAGCTGTCGAATTCAAATTCCGTGATATTTTTATTATATACGATATTAGTAGAATCAAATGCGAGAGGAATTATTCTTCCCGATTTTAAAATATTGCTCTGTGCCGAAACATAATCGGAAGTATCGGATATCCCGAAATTTTTAAGATACTCGCTTATATTTTTCCCCGTTGCTTTAACCGGGAATATGGCAAACGGAAGACTGAGAGCGGAAAGTTCGGTTTTTAACTGATCGTAGTTATCACTCGGCTTTATATTTATAAAAGCGCTTAAGTTTTGCTGCCAGTGGGATACTGTGAGGGTTGAGATATCTTTTATTATCCCATCGTCAAAATAATAAAGAGTGGAGGCGGGGAAAGCTTTGTTTTCCGTTCCTTTCACGGTGTTAAAAAGCAGTTCTTTTGCTTTTTCTATGTTATATTCGCTTGTTTGCTTCGATTGATCGTTTTCTAAAGAAAGCGCGCCGGGATATATACCCACTGCTTTTCTGACAGGGGAAGTTAAAGCGTTTTTATACACCGATTCGCCCGTTGCATAAGAAAAGGCTTTTGCGCAGTTTTGATCGTATTCTTTTCCGATAGTTAAAAATATGCACTTATTTTCCGCAGATTTATAGGATAGCCCCGAAGATACGGCTGATTTTATCTCGGAGGTTTTGATAAATCCCATATCCACGGCATTCGAATTTGCAAGTGATGATATGCTTTCCTCCGTATTGCAGGAGAGAAATACAGAGGCGTTCATATTTTCAAAATTGCCTTTATAATTTTCATTGGTATAAAGCCTTATTCCGAAATCCTCGGAATTCCATTTGCCTACGAAGTACGAGCCGTTTGAAAGGGTGTATTTTCTTTCAAGTCCGTATTTTCCCTTGCTTTCTTTGAAAAACTTTTCATTGCAGGGCATACAGACGGAGGTCGTTAGAGTATCAAGAAAATATTCGTCTTCCTGCTCTAAAGTGACTGTTAAAGTCCGCTCGTCTTTTACCGAAACGCCGAGCTCGTCTGACGATTTTTTGCCGCTTAATATCAAAGAAGCGTTTTTTATATTTTTCAGTCTGTCGGCAAAAGGCGCCTTTGTTTCGGGTGAAACCGCTCTTTTTAGAGCAAACTCGAAATCGGCGGCAGTGAGTTTTGTCCCGTCGTAATACTGACTGTCTTTTCTTAAATGAAAGGTATAAGTTAGACCCTGCTTTTCATAGCTTTCCGCAGCACCGCTTACGATTTTTCCGTTTTTATCTTTTCTTAAAAGCCCCTCGTAAATATTTCTTATTATAAGAAGCTCGTTATCATCTTTAGCTGTCTGCGGATCAAGAGTATCGGGAACGGCGCTTAAATTAAAATATATGCATTCCTTTTTATATGCCTTGCCGCAGCCCGTGAAAACGCCCGAAACTGCCGCTATCAGCACAAAAAGGAAAATATTTTTAAAAAATTTCATAAAATCACCTCATTAATTATATATTAAGGATAAAATTTTTTCAAGGTGTAAAGAAAAAAACTTGACAGCGGGTTTAAGGTGTGTTAAAATATGCCGAGAGGTGTTAAGTTTGGAAAAAGATCTTAATATTTCTTCCCTTATCGATGTTTACGGTAACTTTTTAAGCAAAAAGCAAAAAGAGCTTTGCATTTATTATTTTTTTGATGATCTTTCGCTCGGCGAAATAGCTGAAAACGAGGGAATAACCAGGCAGGGAGTCTGCGATCACATTAAAAGAGCGCAGGAATCTCTTTATAAAATGGAAAATGAATGCGGATATTTAAAAAAGTTCAAAGAGCTTAAAAGCTTATGCCGGAAGGCAAAAGAGGGAAAAGAGTCCTCGTTTGAAAAAATATTTGAAATAATAGAATCGCTGTAAGGAGGTTTTCGTTTGGCTTTTAATAATTTGCAGGATAAGCTTTCCGGGGTTTTTAAAAAGCTTCGAAATAAAGGAAAAATTTCCGAGAGCGATGTTAAAGAGGCTATGAGGGAAGTCCGCCTGGCTCTTTTGGAGGCGGATGTTAACTATAAGGTCGCAAAGGATTTTACAAATAAAGTAGCCGAAAAGTGCATAGGCGAAAAGGTTTTTGAAAGCCTCACCGCTTCGCAGATGATATTTAAAATTGTCCGCGATGAGCTCACAGAGCTTATGGGCAGCGAGCAAAGCTATCTTAAAACCTCTTCAAAGCTTCCCACAGTCATTATGATGTGCGGTCTGCAGGGTTCGGGTAAAACCACCCACAGCGCAAAGCTTGCAAAATATCTTAAGAAAAAGGGATCAAGACCGCTTCTTGTCGCCTGCGATATTTACAGGCCTGCGGCGATAGAGCAGTTAAAGGTCGTAGGAAATGCGGTTAATGCGCCTGTTTTTGAAATGGGAACGCAAAAGCCCGAAAAAATAGCCGCGGAGGCTGTAAAGCACGCGAGGGACTACGG
This sequence comes from uncultured Oscillospiraceae bacterium, assembly GCA_900547095.1. Classification (GTDB taxonomy): domain Bacteria; phylum Bacillota; class Clostridia; order Oscillospirales; family Acutalibacteraceae; genus UBA737. Next base: position 117,396 of record URFG01000001.1, on the reverse strand, counting down.
TTATGATTATGTAATTTTGGACACAGCCGGCCGACTTCATATAGATTCGGACCTTATGGACGAATTAAAGAGGATAACACAGGCTGTCGATGTAACGGACACGGTTTTGGTCATAGATTCGATGATAGGTCAGGACGCGGTGAACGTTGCGAAAGCTTTTAACGATATTCTTGAAATAGACGGCGTTATAATCACCAAGCTTGACGGCGATACGAGAGGCGGCGCGGCGCTCAGCGTTAAAGCGGTCACCGGAAAGCCGATATTATTTGCCGGCACAGGCGAAAAGCTTGATGACCTTGAGGAATTCCACCCTGACAGAATGTCTTCGAGAATTCTCGGAATGGGCGATGTTTTTTCCCTTATTGAAAAGGTTGAAAGCGAGCTTGACGAGAAAAAAGCCGAGGAAACCGCCAAAAGGCTTCAGGAAAATAAATTTGATATGAACGATCTGCTTGCCCAGTTTCAGCAGATAAAGAAGATGGGAAGCATAAAAAGTCTTCTTTCTATGATACCCGGAATGGAAAGCAAGCTTAAAGACGTTGATATAGACGACAGGCAGATGTTAAGAGTCGAGGCGATAATTCAGTCTATGACTCCGAAAGAGCGCTCGAAACCCGATATTTTAAACGGATCGAGAAAAAGGAGAATTGCCGCCGGCTGCGGACTTACCGTGGAAGAGGTAAACCGCCTTATAAAACAGTATGAGCAGATGAAAAAAATGTTCAAGCAGTTAAACGGCAAGGGTAATAAGCGCAATATGTTAAGAAATATGCGCGGAATGCCAAATAATTTCGGTTTATAAGACCTTTTCGGATCAAACCCGCGGTCTTTTAAATATCTATTTTGATTACGGAGGTGCAGTTAATATGGCAGTTAAGATCAGACTTCGCAGATTAGGCGCTAAAAAGGCTCCTTTTTACCGTGTAGTTGTTGCTGATTCAAGATTCCCCCGCGACGGCCGTTTCATAGAAGAAATCGGTTATTATGATCCTAATAAGGATCCGGCAGAGGTTAAGATCGACGGCGACAAAGCAAAGCAGTGGATAGCAAACGGCGCTCAGCCCACAGATACCGTTAAAGCTTTACTTAAGAAAAACGGTGTTCTTTAATCGTTTGTCAGCCGAATTTGAATTAGCGGTATAAAAAAATTATTCCGCTATCTAAGGAGTTTAAAAATTTATGCAGGAACTTTTAGTTTCCATAGCGTCGGGACTTGTTAAAAATCCCGAAGAAGTATCAGTCGTTGCGGACGAACCTAACGCAGAAGGCGTTACCGTTTATCATCTTTCCGTAGCCGAAGAGGATATGGGAAGAGTTATAGGCAAACAGGGTCGCATTGCCAAAGCTATCAGAACGGTTATGCGCTCCGCCGCTAACCGTAACGGTCAGAAAATTTCGGTTGAGATAGACTGATTTTTGCTTAAAGACTGTCGGGGGTTGTAAAAAAATTCGCGTTTTTTTACAGCCCCTTGAATTTTCTATTCGGGAGGAAAAGACTTTGAAAAAGGAATTTCTTGAAGTCGGGAAAATAGTGGGTACTCACGGCATAAAAGGCGCTGTGAGAATAGATCCTTGGGCGGACAGCGCCGAGAGCATATGCGATTTTAAAAGAATGTTTATCGACGGCGATAAAAAGGAACTGCAAATTTTATCCATAAAACCGCACGGCAGAATTGCTCTGTGCGAATTTGACGGAACCGACAGTATCGAAAAAGCAGAGAGATTAAGGGGTAAAACCGTTTATATAAAAAGAGAAGACGCTTCTCTTGACATAGACAGGTACTTTGTAGAAGAACTTATAGGCTGCAAAGTCTACGATATTGCCGATAATAAGTATTTAGGCGATATCTGCGAGGTTTCAAAAACAGGCGCCAACGATGTGTGGCATATAAAAAACGAAAGCGGAGAGTATCTTATACCTGTGATTGAAGATGTTGTAAAATCGGTCGATATTGACTCGGAAAAGATCTTGATCTCGCCGCTGAAAGGAATTTTTGACAATGCGGATTGATATTATGACGCTTTTTCCCGATATGTGCAACAGCGTGATAAGCGAGAGCATTATAGGAAGAGCGATAAAAGCCGGAAAGGTCGAAATCGTTTGCACGGATATTCGTGACTTTGCGGGGAATAAACATAATAAGGTCGATGATTCTCCTTACGGCGGCGGAATGGGTATGATAATGGCGGCAAACCCTATATATGACTGCTATAAAAGTCTTTATTCATCAGATGAAAATAAGCCGCACCTTGTATATATGTCGCCTAAAGGCAGGACTCTTGATCAGAAAAAGGTCGTTGAGTTATCAAAGCTTGACAGACTTGTTATCCTCTGCGGTCATTATGAGGGAATAGATGAAAGGGTAATTGAAGAGATAGTCGATGAAGAAATATCCGTAGGCGATTATGTTTTAACAGGCGGCGAGCTGCCTGCTCTTACTCTTGCAGACGCTGTCTGCAGAATGCTCCCCGGCGTTTTATCGGAGGATATCTGCTTTGAAGAGGAAAGCCATTTCGGAGGACTTTTAGAATACCCGCAGTATACAAGACCGGCTGTCTGGAAAGACAGGGCGGTGCCCGAAGTATTGCTTTCGGGAGATCATAAAAAAATTTCCGATTGGAGATTTCAAAGAGAACTTGAAATCACTTCGGAGCGCAGACCGGATATGTATAAAAAATTTACGGAACGCACAGGTAACAAATCACCCAAATAGCAACAGTTTTTTACATCATTTTCACCAAATCGTGAGTAAAAAACGATAAAAACATTGGAAAAATATTAGAACTTATTAACAAATTGTTGACGATTTCATTAAATGTGGTATAATCTATATATCGCGTGAAATGATTTTTACCTTTTTCGAGATAAGGAGAATTTATATGTGTGTTAAAGATGTTGTTATAAAAAATCAGGTTGGTCTTCATGCCCGTCCTGCTACCTTTTTTATTCAAAAGGCAAATGAATACAAGTCTTCTATCTGGGTTGAAAAGGATGAAAGAAAAGTAAATGCTAAGAGCCTTTTGGGCGTTCTTTCGCTCGGAATCGTCGGAGGAGCTACTATCCGCATTATTGCTGACGGCTCTGATGAGAAAGAAGCGCTTGACGGTCTTGTAGCTCTCGTTGATTCGGGATTTTCTGACTGATTATGATTTCACCCGATCGCTTTTGCGGTCGGTTACATAGCCGGGTGTGGCGCAGCTGGTAGCGCGCTTGACTGGGGGTCAAGAGGCCGCAGGTTCAAGTCCTGTCACTCGGACCAAAAAGAAGCGGCAATTTTCTGTAAGAAAATTGCCGCTTCTTTGTTTTCCGAAATAAAAGTTGTATTGTCTACACAGCCAAAAATTCAATCTTTTTAACATAATGTTAGAGCAAATGCCCGTATGAAAAGTTTGATCCATGATGAACCCTCTCTTTTATTCCAGGTTGGATAGTAAATCCCAACGGACTAATACAATTAAATACACCTTTTGGAGGGAAATAATATGAAGTATCTTGATTGTGTAGAACTTATTGTTGAAAAAGAAAAATATGCAAAGCATGGAGTACACAAGGGTATGACGGGCGTTATTTGGTTAGAAGAATCAATTGACGGAACTTGGGATGTCTTTTTTGACTTATTAGGTGAGCATGCTCCGATTGGTGATATTTCCATTAACGAGGAAGATTTGAAACTTATTCCCAGAATTGATGTAAGACTTAACGAACAAATAAAAGCTAAATTCGGTGATTAAAATATTGTATAGATATAATATCATATGTTATTAGGTAGGCGTTCAAATCCTTACAAAAAAAGTTTTCACATTTTTTGTAATTTGCAGAGCCTTACTTATAGTAGGGCTCTGTTTTTTATTGAGGTTAGTTTATGACTAAAGAAGAAAAGCAATTATATGAAAAAGCCTATTCCTTTGCCGAAAAAATGCATTCGGGGCAGAAAAGAATAGGCGGCGAGCCTTATATAACTCATCCGAAAGCAGTTGCAGATATGATGATTAAAGAAGATCTGCCGATAGAATATGTTTTAACGGCTCTTTTTCACGATCTTTTGGAAGATACTAAAGCTGAAGAATCACAGATCCTCGAGCTCGGAGGAGAAGAAGTGCTTAAAGCCGTTAAGCTGCTCACAAAAGAAAAAGGCTATAATATGAGCGAATATGTGAGCCGAATAAGAAATAATCCTATAGCCTTTAAGGTAAAAGGAGCGGACAGGCTTCACAATTTAAAAAGCGCTTTTTGCGCGAGCAAAGAATTTAAAAATCACTATATAGAGGAAACAACCGAATGGTATACGGACTTTTCGCCTGAAATTCCAAAGGCATTAAATGAACTTAAAGAAAGCTTTTGACAAGAAAATTTGTCAAAGGCTTTTTATTTTACACAGATTTAACGAAAATCTGATTACAGAATTAACATAGGGGAAATATAATGGTGGCAGACAAATGAGAAAGGATGAAAGAAATGAAAAAAGCAAAAGTATTGAGTTTAGGACTTGCCGGATTGATGATAGTCGGCGCGCTGACCGGCTGCGGCGCTAAGAAAGACAGCGGAAAAGGAAATGTATCTGATACGATCTCTGTTCTTACAAGAGAAGAGGGCTCGAGAACAAGGGGAGCCTTTATTGAGCTTACCGGAATTGAAGAAAAAGACGCGAGCGGAAATAAGGTAGATAAAACGATTACCTCCGCAGAAACCACAAACTCCACCTCGGTTATGATAACCACAGTTGAGGGAAACAAATCGGCAATCGGTTATATCTCGCTCGGATCGCTTGATAAGAAAAAGGTAAAAGCCTTAAAGGTTGACGGCAGCGAGGCAACCGCCGAAAATGTTAAGAACGGCACTTACAAGGTTGCAAGACCTTTCAATATCGCAACAAAGGGCGAAGCAAAGGGAATTGCGGCTGACTTTATCAAGTTCATTTTGAGCGACGAGGGTCAGGCAGTAGTTGAGAAAAACGGTTATATCTCCGAGGGCTCGGCAGGCGCTTACACCGCGGCAAAGCTTAAAGGAAAGATTTCCGTCGGCGGATCTTCTTCCGTAACACCTGTTATGGAAAAGCTCAAAGAAGCATACATCAAGCTTAACCCCGATGTTACAATAGATGTTCAGCAAAACGACTCTTCTTCGGGAATGAAAGGCGCTATCGACGGTATCTATGACATCGGAATGGCTTCCCGCGATGTAAAAGACAGCGAGAAAGACGGCGGACTTGTTTCGCAGAAGATAGCTCTTGACGGTATAGCGGTTATCGTAAACTCAGAAAACAGCAATATCGACGACATCACTACCGATCAGATAAAGGATATCTACACCGGTGCGGTAACGCTCTGGAGCGAGCTTAAAAAATAAACCAGCCTTTAAAAAATCTCTCTGCACTTTCGGTGCGGAGAGATTCGGCGCAAACGGAGAAAAATTTTATGACGGCTAAACTTTCAAATTTTAAAGAAACCGCTATGCGGATAGTCTTTGCTTTTTGTGCCTGCGTTTCTATTCTTGCGGTCCTGCTTATATGCATTTTTCTATTTGCAAACGGAGTTCCGACGGTGGGCAAGATCGGAGTAAAAGAGTTCTTGCTCGGAATTGAGTGGAAGCCTTTGCAAAATCTTTTCGGAATTCTGCCTATGATAATCGGAAGCATATATGTTACAGCCGGAGCTATCATAATAGGAGTTCCTATAGGGCTTTTATGCGCGGTGTATCTTGCGAAATTTTGCCCGAAAAGCATATATAAGATACTTAAACCCGCAGTCGATCTGCTTGCGGGAATTCCGTCTATAGTTTACGGCTTTTTCGGACTTGTGGTAATAGTTCCCTTAATGCAGGATTTATTCGGCGGAAGCGGAAAAAGCGTGTTCACGGCGTCTGTAATGCTGGGTATTATGATATTGCCGACGATTATAAGCGTATCGGAAGCGGCTCTGCGTGCTGTCCCGGGCAGCTATTATGAGGGCGCTCTGGCGCTCGGCGCCACGCACGAAAGAAGCACCTTTAAAGCGGTTTTGCCGGCGGCAAAATCGGGAATAACCGCAGGTGTTATATTAGGTATCGGAAGAGCGATAGGCGAGGCAATGGCTGTTAATATGGTGGCGGGCAACCAGGCGATAATTCCTAAGAGCATATTTGACGGAGTAAGAACTCTTACTTCAAACATAGTGCTTGAAATGGGTTATGCTACAGATCTTCACCGAGAGGCGCTTATTGCAACATCGCTTGTGCTTTTTGTTTTCATTCTTATAATCAATCTTTTGTTTTCACTTGCAAAAAAGGAGAAGAAGAGATGAATAAAGCAAAGTTCTTGCAAAAATTTAAAACCTATTTAAAGCACCCCGGCTCGCTTGCGATGTTTCTTTTGACCTGGCTTGCGGGAATAATCACGATTTCGGTCGTAGTATTCTTAGTGCTTTATATCTTAATAAAAGGAATTCCTAATTTAACGCCCTCGCTTTTTGCGTGGACTTACAACAGCGAAAATGTTTCTATGATGCCGGCTATTATAAACACGGTTATTATGACTTTGCTTTCTCTTGCAATAGCGGTGCCGATAGGAGTGCTTTCGGCGGTTTACTTAACAGAGTATGCAAAAAGAGGAAATCCGTTTGTAAAAGTCGTGCGGGTAACGACGGAAACTCTTGCGGGAATTCCCTCTATAGTTTACGGTCTTGTAGGCTACCTGATATTTGTTATTGCTATGAAACTTCATCAGTCAATGCTTTCGGGCGCTTTAACTCTTGCAATTATGATCCTGCCTACTCTTATGCGTACGACCGAGGAGGCGCTGATATCCGTTCCCGATTCTTTCAGAGAGGGAAGCTTCGGGCTCGGAGCAGGAAGACTCAGAACCGTGTTTAAAGTGGTTTTGCCGTCGGCAGTGCCGGGAATTTTATCGGGCATAATTCTTTCTATAGGAAGAATTGTGGGCGAAACCGCAGCGCTTATCTACACATCGGGCACCGTGGCGGGAATTCCGAAATCTCTTCTCGGCAGCGGAAGAACACTTTCCGTTCATATGTACGCACTGCTGAGCGAGGGGCTTTATATGGATCAGGCTTATGCGACCGCCGTGGTTCTGCTGATACTTGTGCTTCTTATAAATATTTTATCTGGTCTTGTTGCAAAAAAGGTCGCCGCGAAGAAGGGATAGATTATGGATAAATTTACAGTTAAGGATCTAAACTTATTTTACAATGATTTTCAGGCTCTTAAAAATATAAATTTAAATATGCCGTCAAATAAGATCACCGCGTTTATCGGGCCTTCAGGCTGCGGAAAATCGACGCTTCTTAAATCCTTAAACCGAATGAACGATCTTGTTGAGGGCTGTAGGATAGACGGCGAAATATGCCTTGACGGCGAGAATATTTACGGCGATATGGATGTGAATAAACTTAGAAAAAGAGTTGGAATGGTTTTTCAGAAGCCTAACCCTTTTCCGATGTCTATATACGATAACATAGCTTTCGGACCGCGAACTCACGGAATAAGGTCCAAAGCTAAGCTTGATGAAATCGTGGAAGAATCTTTAAGAGGCGCCGCTATCTGGGAAGAAACAAAAAATAAGCTTAAAAAAAGCGCGCTCGAGATGAGCGGAGGTCAGCAGCAAAGGCTGTGTATAGCAAGAGCGCTTGCAGTAAAGCCCGAAGTGCTTTTAATGGATGAGCCGACAAGCGCGCTAGATCCGATTTCCACTTCTAAAATAGAAGACCTTGCAATAGAACTCAAAAAAAGTTATACTATAATTATGGTAACTCATAATATGCAGCAGGCGGTAAGGATATCGGACAACACGGCATTTTTCCTCTTAGGCGAAGTTATTGAATACTCTCAAACTGAAAAAATGTTTTCTAACCCTAAGGATAAGCGCACAGAAGATTATATTACAGGCAGATTCGGATAGGCGGGATATTATGAGAAATAAATTTGATAATCAGCTTGAAAAGCTCAATGTGGAGCTTATATATATGGGAGCTTTGTGTGAAGACGCTATTTCGGCGTCTGTCAAAGCGCTTTTAGACCACGATAAAGGCCTTTTGGAAAAGGTCTTTGCAGCGGAAAGGGAGATAAATCAGAAAGAAAGAGATATAGAAGCTATCTGTATGAAGCTTTTGCTGTCCCAGCAGCCGGTCGCGAGGGATCTGAGATATATCTCTTCCGCTCTTAAAATGATATCCGATATGGAGAGAATAGGCGATCAGGCTTCCGATATAGCGGAGATAACCCGGTTTATTAAGGATAATGAAATAGTCGGAAAGGTCCATATCAAGGATATGGCGGAGGCGGCTATTAAAATGGTTACAAAGAGTGTGGACTCTTTTGTTAAAAAAGATCTTGAGCTTGCGCGCAGCGTGGCAAAGGATGATGACACGGTCGATAATCTCTTTTGCTGTGTTAAAGACGAGATAGTAAAGATTATCACTTTAGACAGGGAAAACAGCGAGTACGGCATAGATCTATTGATGATAGCGAAATATCTCGAAAGAATAGGAGATCATGCCGTGAATATTTCCGAATGGGTTGAGTATTCTCTTACAGGCGCCCACTCAAAATAAAATAAGGGGTAAATTATGATTTATTTGCTTGAGGATGACGAAAATATAAGAAAGTTTGTTACCTATGCTTTAAGACAGACAGGTTTTGAAGCGGTAGGCTTCGGTCTGCCCTCAGAGCTGTATGCGGCGCTAAGGGAAAACAAGCCGGAGCTTATACTTCTTGATATTATGCTTCCCGAGGAAGACGGAATATCGGTGCTTAAAAAGCTTAAAAATGATGTAACGGTTTCTGACATTCCCGTAATTATGCTAACGGCAAAATCAAGTGAATTCGATAAGGTGACCGGTCTTGACTCGGGCGCCGACGATTATATAACAAAGCCTTTCGGCACAATGGAGCTTATTTCAAGAATAAAAGCCATTATGCGCCGAACTAAGAAAAACGAAGAGGAATACACTTCGGGCGACCTTTATTTAAACCCCAAAAAACACATTATAAAGGTAAAAGGCGAAGATATCTCTCTTACCTTAAAGGAATTCGAAATTCTCTGCGCACTCTTTAAAAACAGGGGAACGGTGCTTACCCGCGACAGACTTCTTGAGGATATCTGGGGGTACGATTATGACGGGGAAAGCAGAACGGTCGACGTTCATATCAAAACCTTAAGGACAAAGCTTAAAGACAGCGGAGATATTATTGAAACGGTCAGAGGAATAGGCTATAAAATCGCGTGAGGGGAAATGAAATATGACTAAAAAGATCAACAGAGGAATTTTGATATCATCTGTGATAACGCTTATCGCAAGCCTGCTTTTCTTTGTGGGTGTGCAATATCAGATGTATGACGACAGCTTAAAGGACTCTTTAAGGAGCGAGGCTTACATAGTAAGCAAATTTGCCGACGAGAGCGATTTAAAGTATTATTCCGACGCGGATGAGAGAATAACGCTCATTTCTCCCGACGGTAAAGTAATTTTCGATAACAAGGCTATTGCCTCTTCAATGGCAAATCATCTTGACAGAAAAGAAGTAAAAGACGCTCTTAAAAACGGCGAGGGTTATGCGATAAGGCGCTCGGAAACATTGGGTATTAAGACCTGCTACTTCGCCTTGGAGCTTGATAACGGAAATGTTTTAAGAGTTTCAAACGATGCTTTGACGGTGCTTGCGGTAGTAACGGGATTATTGCCCGCTATCTGCGCAATAGCAGTTATGGCGGTCATTTTGGCGGCGGTGCTTGCAGGGATAATCTCTAAAAAGATAGTTAAGCCGATAAATAATATTGATCTTGACAGTCCCGAAATAGATTCTTCTTATGAAGAATTATCGCCTTTTATTTTAAAGATAAACGATCAGAACAGAAGAATAAGAAAACAGATAGCCCAGCTTAAAAGAAGCCGCCTTGAATTTGATACCATTGCCGAGAATATGGAAGAGGGACTTTGCCTTACCGATATCGAAGGCAACATTATAATGCACAATTCGGGCTTTAAAAAGATATTCGGCGACACAGGTGATATTGACGGAACAAATATTTTGACTGTCTGCCGCGATGAAAGCTTCAGAACGATTTTAGAGAGCATAAAAAACAACAAAAAGGGCGAAAATATGCTCGTTTTAAACGGCAAGAATTATGAAATTACCGCAAACCCCGTGTTTGATGAAAATTCAAAGCCCTGCGGAGCGGCAGTGCTTGCCGTGGATATCACGGAAAAAGAAAAAAGAGAAAAACTGCGCAGGGAATTCACAGCGAATGTATCTCATGAGCTTAAAACTCCTCTTACAGCCATAATCGGAATTTCCGATATGCTTAAAAACGGAATGGTTGAGAGCAAGGATATAAAAGGCTTTGCAAACGATATAAATTCCGAAGCGGTAAGACTTATATCGTTAGTTAACGATATAATCAAGCTTTCCGAGCTTGACGAGGGAAAAGAAACAGAGGAAAAAAAGGAAACCACCGATCTTTTAGATGTTTCGAAACAGGTAATAAAAAGCCTTAAAACAGTTGCGGATAAGAGCAATATATCTTTAAATCTAAACGGCGAAAGTGCCGAAATAAAGGGCGGAAAATCGCTGTGCTTTGAAATGATATTCAATCTTTGCGATAACGCGGTGAAATATAATAAGGAAAACGGCAGCGTGAATATCACCGTCGGAAAAGACGGGGACGCGCCTTTTGTATCGGTCAAAGACACGGGAATAGGCGTTCCCGACGGTCAGTACGACAGGATATTCGAAAGGTTTTACAGGGTAGATAAAAGCCGGTCGAAATCGACCGGCGGAACAGGACTAGGACTTTCCATTGTTAAGCACATAGCTTTAAGCCTGGGCGGAAAAATCGAAGTAAAGTCAAAGCTTAACGAGGGAACCGAAATTAAAATAACATTTTAAGTCATTGCTGATAATTTGTAATCAAACGCGGCTTCCTTTACAGAATAGAATTCTTTTTCCGAAACGGTGAATTCTTTCATTTTGCAAAGCGCTGTGCCGATTGCTATTTCTTCATCTGAAAATCTTGCTGATTTAAAGGGATTTTCATATAGGATATTCCCCTCGGCGGTTAAACTCGAAAGAGAAAAACCGTCGAGGTTTTCATTTTGCCCGCTTGAATTTCTCTTTATATCAAAGGTTACAGGAATATTTCCTTTTAAATAAGTGCAGGAATTATCGATTATCTCACCGTTTGTTCCGCGGATAATTATTTGCGAGCGGCGGATATCGGAAAAATACTGCTCATAGGAAAAATCATAAATCGCGGTTTTATTTTTAAACTGATATATCCTTATCTTTTCTTCGGAATTAACTATTTGCGGAGTCTTCAGTTTCCCGTTTCTGCCGTTGTACCTTGAAACGGTATCGCAAAGCGAAAAAGATTTTATTTCGGGAATTTCAAAGCCGGTGTTCAGGAAAAAGCGGATAAGACTTACCGCGTGATAATCGTGGCAGCAGGATAATTTAACCTGTGTGATATCCCCTAATATTCCGCTTTCGATAATTTTTTTAAGCGCCTGATTTTTAGGCATAAGATGAAACTGTTCGGATACCTGAATTCTTCCGCTTAAGCTTTTATCGGAAACCGGCGTTTCCGTGAGCACCGGGATATCTTTTTCCGAAAGAATTTTTAGCATTTCAGAGATTTGATCTTTACTCACACACGAAACAGCAAAATCAAAATCCAAGCTTAAAAGCTCTTCTAAAGACTCGGTTATTTTAACATTATATTTTCTTTGAAATTCTTCTCTTTTTTGCCCGTTTCTGATATAAATTCCGCTCACTTCGAATTTTTCGGGCATAAGAGCGGCAATTCTTAAATAAAATTCGCTTCTCCAGCCTGCTCCTATAATAGCATACCTTATCATAATTATCCCTCCAGATATTTTCTTGCAAATTGTTCCCTGTATTTCCCGGGGGAGATTCCCGTGGCTTTTTTAAAGGTATCGTTTAAATATTGCTGGCAGTTAAACCCGCACCGCTCGGCAATCCCGGTTATCGGAATATCATTATCAAAAAGCATCTCTTTGGCACGCGATATCCGCACCTCTGTTAAATAAGCATGGGGCGAAAGCCCGTATGCGGCGGTGAAAAGGTAGCGAAACCGCGATTCGCTTAAATTCACGCTTTTAGCCACATCCTCCGTTGAAATATGATAAATATAATTTTTTTCTATATATTTTTTTGCGCTGTGCATAAGGCCGTAATTAAAATTTACCCCTTTTTTGCTTTGTTTTGAATCCTTTATTAAAAGGCTGATAAGGGATAAAATCTTGCTGTGGAGCAAAAAGATATCTTTATTTTCCTTTTCGCTGATCACTATGATTTCGTGCATAAGCTCTCTTATTCCGTTTTTATGCACGGCGTCAAAAAAAGGGGGAAGAGAATCAAGTGTTTCGGATAATCTGCCCTTTGCCTCGAATTTTAAAAAGGCGGTTTTAAAGGGGAGCAGGCTGTGGCGCTTATCTCCCGGTTTTGCAACTATCACGCGATCTGTCTTTACAGCGATTTCCTCGCCGTTTAAATAAGAAAACTTCCCCGGCTCCAAAAAATACTCTATCTCGTAGCATTTTGAAATTCTTTCTTTGGAAATTTTGAGCTCTCCGAATTCGGAGCAATCAAAATATCCGCAGGTGATATTTTCAGGTAAAATAAATTCGCTCATTTTAAACCTCAATCGGATTTCTTAAAAAATAATCGGATTTTATATATACAAACCTCTAAAATCATAATACACTTAAAGCATAAAAAAGTAAAGGATAAATTTTTATGGAAAGTGTTAAATGTGAAATAAAAAAGCTTGTTATCCCCACCTATCCCGAACCCGCTGCGGAAGAAATGCCGATGTTTGCGGAAAACCGCGTTCATCAGCGCACGAGCGGAAGGCCTTATCCTAATAAGGTCGTGCTTGAGGTAAACCGAAAAGAGAAGATAGACCGCGAATACACCGTGGTGGTTTTGGAAAACGAATATCTTAAAATAGAAATTCTTCCCGAGATCGGCGGAAGAATATATTCTGCTCTTGATAAAACCACCGGGTATGACTTTTTTTATAAACAGCACGTTATAAAGCCTGCTTTGATCGGAGTGTTAGGCTCCTGGATATCGGGCGGAGTTGAATTCAACTGGCCTTTTCATCACAGAGCGTCAGGCTTTATGCCATGCGATTTTTATACCGAGATTTTACCCGACGGCAGCGCTGTATGCCATTTATCCGAGCATGATCCTATCGACAGGATGAAAGGAATGGTAAGCATAATCCTTTCTCCCTCCGAAAAGCGATTTGAAACAAGAATGAGATTATATAACCGCACCGACAGCGCCCACTCATTCCTCTGGTGGGAAAATGCCGCGGTGCCCGTGCACGAAAAATATCAGATATTCTTTCCGCAGGATGTAAGCTATGTTAATTTCCACTATCTGAAATCAAGGATAAGTTATCCGGTAGCCGGCGACGGCGTTTTTAACGGCATACCGATGAAAGAGCCGAGAGATATCTCCTATCATAAAAATACTCACCCTGCGACAAGTTACTTTGCCGCCGCTTCGGATTATGATTTCTTCGGGGGCTACGATCACGAAAAGCAGTGCGGAGTAGTCCACATAGGCGATCATCATTTGTCGCCGGGCAAGAAGATGTTTACCTGGGGTTACTGCCAGCTTGCAAAATCGTGGGAAAACGCACTTACCGATACCGACGGACAGTATGCCGAGCTTATGGCAGGCTCCTATTCCGATAACCAGCCTAATTTTTCCTGGCTTGAGCCTTATGAAACCAAGGAATTTTCGCAGTATTGGTATCCTATTTCAAAAATCGGCACGCCCACATTTGCAAATTTGGATATTGCTTTTAAAATCGACAGGGAAAACGGCAGAGTGCTTATTCAGCCGACAAGGCATTTTGAAAACGCGGTCGTTTCGGTAAAAAGAAATGATAAGGTTTTATTTGATAGCGTTTGCAGTTTAAGCCCCGAAAAATGCTCGGAATTTAAAATTGATGATATGTTCGAAATGCTCACGGTAAGCGTAACGGCGGAAGATGAAATTATAGGAACTTATACCGATAAGAAATTCGATAAATTCAATATGCCCGAGGTCATATCCGATATGCCCGAGGCAAAAAGTATGAATAGCGCGCAGGAATTATATCTTGCAGGAGTTCACACCGCGCAGTACCGCGATCCGAAAGTTGAGCCCGACGCTTATTTTAAAGAAGCTTTAAAGCGGGACATCAATCATATCCCCTCTCTTATAGAAATGGCGAAATATGAATATTCGCGCTATGATTTTGAAAGCGCTGAAAAATATGCAAAGAGGGCTATAGATAATATAACTTTATTTAACGAGCGGGTTAAAAGCGGAGAAGTCTATTATATTTACGCACTTATTTTGGAAGCTTCGGGCGATCATAAACTAGCTTATGATTATTATTACAAATCCGCCTGGGCGGCAGACTGCGTTTTAAAAGCTATGACGAGGATAGCTTTCCTCGATATTAAAAATAAAGATTATAAAGCCGCAATAAAGCACGCAAACACCGCTCTTGATTACGGCAGGAACGATAACTTAGCGCTTTTTGCCAAGGTTACGGCAATGCGCAAATTAAAACTCGATACATCTGAAGAAATATCAAGTCAGCTTAAAAAAGACAGGCTTGACCATTATATGAGGTACCTATATAACTCTGATGATTTTTATGATATTTTAGAGTCAAATCCGTTTGAAACGGTTATGGATATCGTTTTTGATCAGGACGCCTGCGGACTATACGAAGAAAATATTAAACTTTTAGAAGATCTTATCAGCCATAGGCCCGAAACAAAGCAGCCGATGCTCTATTATGCTTTAGGATATTATAAATATCTTTGCGGCCTTAGCGGAGCGGAAGATTATAAAACAGGCGATAAATGCGAAATTTTATCCACTTTTCCGCAGAGGAAAGAAGAAATGCGCATTTTAAACGATGTTATTTCAAAAACGGGCAGCGAGAAAGCAAAAATGCTGTTAGGCTGTCTTCTTTATAACAAAAGGCATTATGAAAAAGCGGCGGAATTATGGGAGGACTGCTCTGATTATATATCGTTAAGAAACAGAGCGGTTGCGTATTTCAGTCATTTAAACCGTGAAAAAGAAGCTCTGCCGCTTATGAAAAAAGCGATAGAGCAAAACAGTTTAAGCGAACAGCTTATTTATGAAACTGTGGTTTTAATGGATAAATTATCTGTTTCGGCTAAAGAAAAAATATATTTCCTAAAATCCCATAAAATCACTCGTGACGACTGCATAACCGAGCTTGCGAAAGCCTATAATCAGAATTTCGAACCCGAAAAAGCGATAGAAACTTTGCTTAGCCGCAATTTTGTCCCCTGCGAGGGCGGAGAGCACGCAATAGCAGATCAGTATTTAAACGCATTCATGGCTATTGGAAGAAAAGAGCTTAACTGCGGTAATACCGAAAAAGCGCTTGAAGCGTTTAAAAAAGGTCAAATTTTGCCGCAGTCCTTAGGAGCGGGACTTTGGAATCACTGCAAATTAGTGCCGCTAAAATATTTTGAGGCGCTTTGCCTTAAAAAAACAGGGAAGACTGATGAGGCAAAAGAAATTTTCAGATATATTGCAGAAATCGAAATAGAATATTTCAGCAATATGCACTTAAAAGAATTGCCGTATTTTCAGGCTTGCGCTTTTGAGCATTTAGGCGAGCATATAAAAGCCGTGAAGATCATAACAAAGTATAAAAGAGAGTGGAGCAAAATAATAAATGCGGTAGATAACGGATTTTTCTCTACCACGCCTTTCTTTATCTCTTTTACCGATGATCCCAAAAAGCTCCGCAAAGCAGAGTATTTATACCTTTTATCGCTTAATTTTGATTTTGAGGGTGAAAAGGAAAAAGCGCAGAAAAGCATTCTTGAAAGCTTAAAATTAAACTTTGAAAATTTACCTGCGCTTAATTTTAAAAAATTTGGATTTTTATCTTAAAAAACCGAATATTTCTTTATAAGTGAGAGCATTTGTGTTTTGTCCTTGATTCCGCTCTCCAAAAGAATTCTTTTAATGCGGTATTTCACACCGCCGGTCGTGAGATTAGTTCTTTCGGCGGTCTGATCTATCGTATAGCCCGAAATCAGCGAAGATATTATCTTTTTATCGGTTTCGCTTATAATATTCAAGATCTTTTCAAGATCGAGCATTTCTTTAAGCTCGCTGTCGGTATAAAATGAAGAGGTACTGCTTTTATCATTTAATGCAACCTCTTCCTGCCGCGGCGGCTTTTTATTTTCGGCGTTCCATTTTACGCTCACCGTCATTCCGGAAATATATGGGTGGGAATTAAGCCTTTCATAAATAAAGACTGCGGCTTTGCCGTACTGCTCGAAATTCATATCCACGGAAGTTATAGTGCCTTTATAAAAAGATGAAAGCCTTGTTTTTGCACAGCTTAATATTTTAAGGTCAAAGAGCGCTTCTGGAACGGAAATTTTTAGATTTTCAACAAGAGAAATTGCCGCGAAGTCATTTGAGCAGATAACGGCGTCAAAATCCTTATATTCTTTTAAAAACTCGCTAAAGCATTTCTTTAAAGAGCCGAAATTCGCAAATATCCGTATTTTAGAAAAGCTTTCGTCCTTAAAAGTGAAAAGTCCGTCAACTCTGCCGATATCTGAAACCGACTCGGTGTTTACCCCGTAAAGCGCAACGCGCGTTTTACCCGAAGCTTTAAGCTCGTCTAAAAGATATTTCATCGAGCCCATAATATCCGAGCATACGCAGCTGTAGTCGCAGCCGGGCACATTTTCCGCCTGATTACAGATAAGGATAGGCTTTATTCCGGCACCGTTCAATTTTTTTACGGTGTTATTTATCCAATTATAATCGGAGGCTATTAAAAATACCCCGTCATACTCTTTTTTTATTTTATCGTAGGCGTCGCAAAACGGAATTCTTTTTTGCTTTAACCGCTCTTTTAGACTTTTATAAAGCTCTTTGCACCAAACCGAGGTACTGTAAGACGGCTCTCTTAAAATAGCTACCAATTTCATCACCGATTTTATTATACTATTTTGCCCTATTTTTGGCAAACAGAAATTTATGATTTTTTACACAGCTTTTTCTGTCTTTAAAACGAACGATAATTTTGGTTTAATAAGATAAACAATTATTCGGAGGAGATATTATGAAAGAGGTAAAATGTGAGAAAAAAGGTATGGTAATTCCTACCTATATTCCGAAAAAAGCCCACGAACTGCCGATGTTTTTTGAAAATAAGCCTTATCAGGGAGCTTCGGGAAGAGTTTATCCCATTCCTTATTGCGACGGAATTTCCGATGAAAAGACAGATGTAAATTATGAAGTATATACTCTTGAAAACGAATATATCAAAACTATAGTTGCTCCCTCGCTCGGAGGAAAAATTTTGAGAGGTTACGATAAAACGGCGGACTATGACTTTATTTATTATAACGAGGTCGTAAAGCCGGCGCTTGTCGGTCTTGCGGGGCCGTGGATTTCGGGCGGTATCGAATTTAACTGGCCGCAGCACCACAGACCCACCACCTTTATGCCCTTAGAGGCAGTTATGGAAGAAAATCCCGACGGCGGAAAGACAGTGTGGACAGGCGAAGTGGAGCCTTTCGGAAGAATGAAAGGTATGGCAGGCATAACTTTAGATAAAGGAAGAAGCTATATAAAAGCCAAAGTTAGAGTTTATAACCGCACTGCGTTCCCGCAGGTATTTATGTGGTGGGCAAACCTCGCAGTTCCTGTGAATGACGATTACAGAACTGTTTTTCCGCCCGACTGCGAGTGGGTGAACGATCACGACAGAAGAGCCGTGCTTGAATGGCCGATAGCAAAGGGCGTTTACAAAACAGCAAGGCCTTATGATTTTAAGAAAGGCACCGATCTATCGCATTATGACGCGGTGAAAGTTCCGTCTTCTTACCTCATTTCGCAGGGTCAGTCCGATATGGACTTTATTTCGGGCTATGATACAGGTATCAAAAAAGGTATAGCCACGGTTGCAAATCACCATATTTCCCCCGGTAAAAAAATGTGGCACTGGGGAACAGGCGATTTCGGCGATATGTGGTGTTCTAATCTTACCGATAAAAACGGTCCTTATATAGAGCTTATGACGGGCGTTTACACCGATAATCAGCCCGATTTTACCTGGATCGCTCCTTATGAAACGAGAGAATTCGAGCAATACTGGTATCCTGTGCGCGAAATAGGCGAAATAAAAAATGCGACTATTGACGCTGCGGTAAATGTTGAAGAAAGAAAAGGCGGTATTTATTTCGGATTTAATGTTACCGGAGTATTTAATAACTGCAAAGTAAGCGTTTTAGACGGCGCTGAAGAAATTTACAGCGAAAAAACCGATATGTCGCCCGATACTGTTTATCAGAAAACTCTTGAAATTAAATTTCCCGATATTCATAATATTAAGGTATCGCTTTTCGATGAAAGCGGTAAAGAACTTGTTTCTTATACCCCTTACAGGCGCGGACAAAAGCAGCCGATAAAGGTGAGAAAACCTGTTAAAAGGCCCTGCGAGTATAACACCGTTGAAGAACTTTATATAAACGGATTTCATTTAGAGCAGTATAAGCAGCACAATTACAAACCTGAGGATTATTACATTGAGGGATTAAAGCGCGATCCTTTGGATATCCGCTGCAACACATCTATGGCAAGACTCAGCCTTAAAAACGGCAAGTTTAATGAATGCGTTAGATTCTGCGATAAGGCAATAGAAAGGCTTTGCGACAGAAACGAGCATCCTGCCGATACAGAGGCATTTTATTTAATGGGACTGGCGCTTGAATATCTCGGAGAATATGATAAGGCTTATGATATTCTCTACAGAGCCGCCTGGAATTATCCGCACAGAAGCGCGGCGATGTTTGAGCTTGCAAATATCGATTGTAAAAACAAAGATTATAATGCGGCTCTACTCAAGCTTGACTAATCTTTAAACTTAAATGCGGGCCACACAAAAGCGCATAATCTTAAAACTGCAATTTTAAGAAAGCTTGATTCCGTTTCGGCGCTTGAAAGTGCTAAAGAGGGAATAAATGACGATAAGCTTGATCTTTTCGCTATGATAGAATACTCTCATTTTGCCGATAATAAAGAAAAAACAGCGCAGTTTTTAAGCAAACCCGAAAATCTGCTTGATTGCGCGCGCGATTATATGAAAGCCGGATTTTATGACGACGCTCTTTATGCTCTTGATTTATTTACAGGCTCATCTCCGCTTATAAATTATTACAAAGCATTTATCACATCCGATAAATCGTATATCAAAAAAGCGGAAAAAGAGGAAATGGGATATTGCTTCCCGTCAAATATCGAAGATATTCAGGTTTTAAAATATGCAATAGACGAAGACGATACCGCGGCAAACGCGAGGTATTATCTCGGCTGCCTTTTCTATGATAGATTCAGGTTTGACGAGGCGGCAAAATGCTTTGAAGAATGCGTTTTGATAAATCCCTCGCACGCGAGAGCCTGGCGCAACCTTTCGCTTTATTATTTCGATAAATTAAAAATGGGCGAAAAAGCGCTTTATTGTATGGAAAACGCATTAAAATTCTGCCCCACCGATCCGAGGCTTTTGCTCGAATATGAGCAGCTGCTCAAAAACACCGGTGCCGATATAGAAGAAAGACTTGCGGTATATGATAAATATCCCGAGCTTTTAAAACAGCGCGACGACTGCTATCTTGACAGGCTTACGCTTTTATCGATGCAGGGCAAATACGAGGAGGCTGTAAAGCTGGCAGCCGATAAGCACTTCCATATTTATGAGGGCGGAGAGGGCAAGCTTACAAAGCTTCACGCATGGATGTATGTCCTTTTAGGAAACGAGTATGCAAAGTCAGGCGATAATACAAAGGCTGAAGATGCTTATAAGAAAGGAATAAATATGCCTAAATCCTACGGAGAGGCTAAAACTTTCTTTAATCAGGAGGCTCATATCTATTATTATTTAAGCAAGCTTTATTCCGGTGAGAAGCGCATTAAAGCGCTTGAAAAAGCAGCTGAATATAAAGCGGCTGTTTCTGAAATTTCCCTTTTCAGAGCGCTTGCCTTAAAAGAACTTGGTAAAAAAGACGAAGCAAAAGCGGTGCTTGATGAAATGCTCGAGGTTGCGGATAACCATATAATAAATAAAGATATGAGAACGTATTACGGAGTAGGTTCTCCCTCGCCTATGCCTTTTGAGCTTGATATAGAAAAGAATAATCTTATATCGGGGTATACCCTTAAAGCCTTTGCGCTTTTAGGCCTTGAAAGGTACAGCGAAGCCGAGATATGCATAAGAAAAGCGGAAAGCCTTGATAAAAATAATTTTGAAGTTTATGCTTTCAGGCAGGTAGCTTTAAATGATTAAAACTTATACTTTAGAAAGCGGCGGGTTTGAGGCGCTTATAGCCCCTGATTTCGGAGCGAATATTTTTAAGCTTTCTTATAATTCTTCAGATATTTTAAAACCTCTTAAAAAAGAAAGCGAGCTTTCGGCCGATCCGTTTATAATCGGTGCGCCGCTGCTTTTCCCGGCCAACAGAACGGCAAACGGAAAATTTTTCTTTGAGGGCAGAGAATATTCTCTGCCCGTGACGGAGGAAAGGTCTAAATCGAACCTGCACGGACTTTTATACAGGCAGAAATTTTCGGTTTTATCTTATAATGATTCAAAAATAGAGCTTTTATATGAAAATAAAGGCGATATCTACCCGTTTTTATTTAAAATAAAAGTTTTATATGAAATAAAAGACGGTAAATTCATTTCGAATTATACCGTCATAAATACCGATATTAAAAATATGCCTTTTACATTTGCTTTGCATTCAACCTTTTGTGATCGCGGAAACTTTTCAGTTCCGATAGAAAAAAGCAGGAAAGAGATTCTTTTAATCTTCCGCTTTCCGGATATTATCCTTTAAATGAATTTGAGCGCACCTTTATTTCGGGGGCGCAGTCAAAAGGGAATGTGATATCAGGATTTTATAAAGCGTGCGGCAGCACAGTTTTTGTGAGCGATGTGAAATACACAGTTTCTGATAATTTTGACCATTTCGTGCTTTATAACGGCGGAAAAAGCAGCGGATTTATCTGTATCGAGCCGCAGTGCGGAGCTGTAAACGGACTAAATTTAAAAGACGGCTTTAAAATTTTAAAGCCGCAGGAAAACAGTGAATTTAATACTAAAATCGAAATAATGCGGCAGGTATAATTACCCGCCGCATTAATTATAAGGTATTTTATCTTCTTCGTCTTTTTGAAGAATTTTGTTAAGCACCCAATGTCCGTCTTTTCTCTTGAATTGCCAGAATTCCATGAAAAATGCGGGAATTGTGTCGCCTGATGTTTTCAACTGCGTCGCCGTGTTTATTATATAGTCGGACATACTGCCCATTATGTAAAACCAGATAAAATCCTTATCTTCACCCGGCTCATCGTGAACAGCCACCGGCGAAACGCTTAAAAGCGATATATTTTTAAGCACAAGCAACTCGTTTCTAAAAGACATCCAATCAAGCTTTGACTGCATATTTTCAAACAATTCATCGGAAAGATAATATTTTGCGGGAGTCATATCCATATTTGTCCTTGCGGACTGAATTGCAAAAAAGCTTTCTTTAACACTTGATTTTATATCTTTATATTTAAATGAATCGTCGCTTGCTTTAAGTTTTTTCATAAGCTTTTTGGATAATCGCGATCTTTTGGTTATTCTGTATAAAAAGCTATTGTGGAGGAAGCGGTTAAAATATAAATAATGGGTTCTATGGGAATTGATGAATCCGAGCTTGTATCCTCCGTTTCGCCGTTGTTAAAATCTTCGTCGTCACCGTTACCGCCGAATACTTTAAGGCAATTGGCGGAATCGGATATAAAAGCGTCATTACCGTAAAACTCAAAAAAGCCTGAAGATAATTTAAATAGAACCGCTACAAGTAATATAAAACACGCCGCTTTTCGCATTGATTCACCCCGTGAAATTTTCTTAAATTTATTATATCAGTTATTTTTGTTAAAAACAAGGAATTTTTATTGACATTCAAATTTAAATTTTGTATAATGTCGTAATAATATTTATGATTTTTTATATAATTTATACGAAAATGGTCGGTAATATGGAAGTTAAAATTCTCGGCAACACGGCGAGTATCCCCGATGTGGGGAAAGATTGCCCCTGTTTTCTTGTCAATGAAGAGTTTTGATTGATTGCGGTCTTGATGTTCTTTCGGACTTAAGGGAAACAAACTGCGATCTTTCGAAAATAAGGTATATCATTTTCACTCATATGCACTATAATCCCGCCGCTGCAGCTGAAATTTTAAAAGACGCGAAATTTTTCTGGCTTATATTTAACCATGTATTTGATAAATGGCACATCAGAGTGTTTGACAGCTGGAAAACGGATAACGGCGAAAAAAATCTGCTTAATTACTTTAAGTCTTTGCCGTATCCTGTCAGCATTTCGCATGACGGCGACGAGTTTTTATTATAATTTTTTAAATTTACGGAGATGTTAGAATGAATGAAACTTTGATACTTATTGCAAAGATCCTGCTTTCGGTAATCGTGGGCGGTCTTATCGGAAGCGAGCGTGCTTATCACGGCAGAAACGCGGGAATGAGAACTCATATTCTCGTATGCTTAGGAGCCACGCTCACTTCAATGACAAGTATCTTCGTTGCGGATAAATTGGGCCTTGGCGGCGATGTTTTCAGAATTCCCGCCCAGGTTATTTCAGGGATAGGCTTTTTGGGAACGGGCGTTATAATTCTTCGCGGCAATAATATGGTAACGGGTTTAACCACTGCCGCAGGGCTTTGGACCACGGGCTCGATAGGCGTTGCCATCGGTTACGGATATTATACAGGTGCAATCACCGCAGCACTTTTATTTTTAGTATCTATAATTCTTTTTGCCAAGCTTGAAAAGAGAAACAAGTCAAAAAAGGTTTTGTATATAGAAATTAACGATATGTATAAAACAAATGCGGTGATAAAAGCTTTAAAAGAGTTTGTAGGACCGGAAATCAGTTACAGGATAATTTCCCCAAAAAGCAAATTTCAGGGCAACCTCGGGATAAGCGTTATCTGCGACAGAGATTTTGATAAAAACCTTGAAAAACTTCTTGAAGACGAAAGTGTGATTTACGCAGTTTTCGAGGGAAATTAAAAGTTAAAATGAAAAGCTCCGCGAAACATAATTTTGTTTCGCGGAGCTTTTTGTCCGATAATACTGAGAGATTTGAGCTCTATACACAAAATTTAATCGCCGAATTTAGCTTTTATTTGTTCGTTAACAATAGCGTGCATTACAGGAATAACTTTCAAATCCTCTTCTCTTACGCTTATTTCTGCAATGTCATCTTTTTCGCCGTACTGAGGAAAATTGACAAGCCAATATCCGGCAGTTCGTTGTTCCAAGCAGATCCAGCCCTGCATTCCCTTGTGGATTCCGTCTTCAACATACTCTTCTTTTTCAACAATTACTTCTACACAATCCATCATTTTCATTTTATTTACCTCAGTAAGGTGTATTTAATTTTTCTGTTTGTTAATACAGACACACCTGATTTTATTGTCTAAGCGCAATAAAATAAATTATTGCAAGCATTAATAAGACGATAGCGAAGAAAAGCCAAGCATTGGATTTCTGCTTTGCCGGCTTATAATCAACGGTTTTGGTATTATACGAAACAGCTTTCTTTTGGCTTTTGGATGCTCTAAGCAAAGTTAAAGGATCATCTCCTGATATTATGCGCGAGTAAAAATTTTTCACAAAATTTAAGTCTTCCGGTTTGCTGATTTGATAAATATCAGGATCGTGGGCTATTTGATTTCTTAAAAAGCGTATATGTTTAAGATTTTTATAATCAAAGCTCCAAGAAGAGATATACGATAGCCCAAAGTTATAGACATTATCCATTTGGAAAATATATTCGCTTACGCCGTTTTGGCAGGAGTACATATTTGAGCAAAGCTTATCTAAGCGCTTATATTCTTCAAAGAAAATATTATCTGAATTCTGCAAATTTCTCACCCGCTGTTTATTTTAAATATGAATCGAAAAAAATGAAAGGCAGATAAAATATATATTTAAAAACTTTATCGCTATTACTTTTTACTTTCCAAAGCCCTAAAGACTTTTTAAGGAATAGTGAAGAGGGAATAGGTAATAAGTAAAGCCCCAAAGGCTTGTGCCTTTAGGGCTTTGGTGGGAGAGGATGGATTCGAACCATCGAAGCATAAAAGCAGCAGATTTACAGTCTGTCCCCTTTGGCCACTCGGGAACTCTCCCATATTAAATTTTACTCCGCATTTAAGTGGAGCTGGTGGACGGACTTGAACCCCCGACCTGCTGATTACAAATCAGCTGCTCTACCAACTGAGCTACACCAGCAAATTTTCAATGCCAAATAAATATACCATATTTAAAGGCATAAGTCAAGATAAAATTTACTTTTAAAAAAGAAAAATTTTCGGAGGTTTTAAAACCTCCGAAAAATCAAAGGGTGTTTTGCTCGTCGAGAGTTAAAGAATAGCTGTCCATAAACTCTTCGAGGAAGATATCGGCGGGTTTGAACTTTAAATCCTTTATTGATTTTAAAGTGGCTTCTTTTGCGGAGGCAAACTCGCGGTTACCCATATTAAGCTCTTCGGTGCATTTGATAAGAGCGGAAATTTTATCGGCTGCTTTTACGAATTTTTCTGTTTCGGCGTCACAGCTGTAAATATCGGAAAAAGGCTCTTTCAAATAGTCGGGGAGATAGGAAAGAAGCTTTGTTTCGGCTGTTTTTTCAACCTGCTTATAAGCCGATTTTATTTCCGTATTATAATATTTTACAGGCGTTGGCATATCGCCGGTGAGAATTTCCGAGGTATCGTGAAAAAGCGCCGCAACGGCTATTTTTTCGGGATCGGCAGATCCGTTTAACTTCTTATTATCAATGAGTGCAAGCGCGTGGGCTATAACTGCCGTTTCAAAAGAATGCTCGCAGAGATTTTCACTTCTTATATTTCTCATAAGCCCCCACCGATTGATATTCTTCATTCGGCTGAGCATTGCATAAAAATGACTTTTCAAAACTACCACATCCTTATTGAATATTATACCATTTTTTGTTATAATATCAATACAGCATTTAAAAAAGGACTGATAAAATGAATTTCACCGATAAAAAGGCGATGACTTTAAGACCGGTAAAAGAAAAAAAGCTTTCTGTTTTTTTAACGGCTCTTTTATGCGCGGCGGTCATATTTGTGCCGTTTATAATTGAAGGTCACGGATATTTTACATTTTTCGGTGATTTTAACGTTCAGCAGATACCGTTTTACAAAATGTGCCACGAGGCGGTGAGATCGGGCAACATTAAATGGAGCTTTACGACAGATCTCGGAGCGAACTTTATAGGTTCTTACAGTTTTTATCTTTTGGGCAGTCCCTTTTTCTGGCTTACGATTCCGTTCCCGACGGATATGGTGCCTTATCTTATGGGACCTTTGCTGATACTTAAATTTGCGCTTGCCGCTTTTACGGCTTACCTTTATATAAGGCGGTTTACCAAAACTGCGGCGGCAGCACAGATCGGCGGTCTTTTATATGCTTTTTCGGGATTTTCGGTTTATAATGTCTTTTTCAATCATTTTCACGAGCCGATAATAATGTTTCCGCTGCTTCTTTTGAGTATGGAGCTGCTGATCACCGAAAACCGCAGGGGAGTTTTTGCGCTGGCAGTTGCGGCGAGCGCTATTATGAATTACTTTTTCTTTTTCGGAATGGTCGTATTCTGCATTATTTATTATATTGTAAGAATATGGTCGGGAGCAATAAGATTTAAGTTTAAGAGATT
This sequence comes from uncultured Oscillospiraceae bacterium, assembly GCA_900547095.1. GTDB lineage: Bacteria > Bacillota > Clostridia > Oscillospirales > Acutalibacteraceae > UBA737. The sequence continues at coordinate 91,537 of URFG01000001.1, read as the reverse complement.
TTTAGTAATAGGATTTGAGTCTGTATTAGGTGTCAGCCTTGCGGCAGTCTTGCTTTTGCCAGGCATTGCCGCGGTGATAAGCAACAGCAGGGTATCCGAATTTTTGACCGGCTGGAACGCTATAACTTACGGCAAAGAGCAGATATACCTTAATATAATAGAGTGTTTCTTCTTCCCGCCTGATCTTCCGGCAAGGCCGGTATTTTTCCCGGAGGCGGATGTAAAGTGGTCGTCGCTCGGAGGCTGGCTGCCGGTATTTTCTATGACGGGTGTTTTAACTGTGCTTGTTACCAAAAAGAAAAGCTGGACAAAAAGGCTTATAACTATCTGCTTTATATTTTCGATGTTCCCGATTTTAAACAGCGCTTTTTATGCTTTTAACTCGGCTTATTACGCGCGCTGGTTTTATATGCCGGTGCTTATAATGTGCCTTTGCACAGTTACGCTGTTTGAAGAAAGAGAAGCGGACTTTAAACCCGGATTTATTTACACCGGTCTTATAACGCTTGCGTTTTTCCTCGTTATCGGATTTTTCCCGAACAAAAATGACGACGGAACGATTACATTCGGGCTTTACACGCAGGATAACGACGGCTTGTTCAAGAGCAGATTTTTTGTGACTGCGGCGATAGCGCTTATCTGCCTTATTATGACCTTTGCGCTTTTAAAGATAAGAAAGAGCAGTTTAAAAGCATTTTTCAGGTCGGCTACGGTATGCGTTTGCATAGTTTCGGTCCTTTATTCGATGTTCTTTATTTACAGCGGAAGAATGCATTCCGATGATATCGACAGCGTGATGATAGATCAGCTTATAGAAGGCAATGTAACTATTCCCGACGACAAAAGCACCTACAGGATAGACGTTTACGACGGGGTGGACAACACCGCGATGTTCCTCGGGTACTCATCGATCAATGCGTTTCATTCGGTAGTGCCGTCATCAATTATGGAGTTTTATGACAGCATAGGAATAGAGAGAAATGTCGGAAGCAGGCCGAGCACAAAATACGCAAGCTTAAGACCGTTTTTATCGGTAAAATATCTGCTTAATCCGGTAAATGCGGAGAGCTTTATAAACACAAAGGGCGAAACGAGAATGCCCGATTACAACTATATTGATACCGACGGCGGATATTATATCTACGAAAACGAAAATTATATTCCTTACGGATTTTCTTACGATTATTTTATTTCGGAGAGCGATTACTATTCTTTATCCGAAAACGACCGATGCTCTATGCTTTTAAAGGCGATAGTGCTTAACAGCAAGCAGGTAAACGAGTACGGAAAGCTTATGAAGAATATAAACGATGAAGAAGATACAGACGATGTTTTGCCGCCTGAAAACGAGGAAAGCGAAAATCTCATAACAGAGGAGCAGACTGAAAAATCCGAATTTGTAAAAGAGCTTGAAAAAAACTGCGCCGACCGCAGGGAAACCGCAAGCACAAGCTTTATTACGGATAACGACGGATTTACGGCGACCGTTTCCCGGGAAAAGGAATCGCTTGTATTTTTCTCGGTGCCTTATGACGAGGGATTTACGGCTACTGTAAACGGAGAAAAGGCGGAAATATTAAAAGTAAATATCGGATTTATGGCAGTAAAGGTAGGAAAAGGCACAAGCGAGATAAGGTTTGATTATAAAACGCCGATGCTGTCTTTAGGATTAAAGGTAAGCGGAACCGCCGCCGTCATATTTATAGCATATTTTGTAATCTGTTCTGTTTACTTTAAGCGTCACCCGTCAAACGAATACTACCCCGAGGGTGAGGATCTTATCAAAAAGTGGCACAAAGAAGACCTTCTTGACGCCGCCGCAAGCTTTGACAGCACGGCACTGGAGCCGGAATTTGAATATGATCTTTTAGACGATATTCCCGATATCGGCAGCGCCGCAGATAACGAGAAAAATTCATATCTCGGCGGATTTTCAATAGATACCGACGCTTTTAACGACGATAAGGATTAGAAAAACTTAAAAATTTTAAAATTTTTATTGACAGGACCTATCAGTTTAGGGTATAATCATAAACTGATAGGTTGTCTTAAAAGGAGGTTTAAAATATGAAAAGAACATATCAGCCTAAAAAGCTTCATCGTAAAAAAGAACACGGCTTTTTAAAAAGAATGGCTACTGCTAACGGTAGAAAAGTACTTGCTCGCCGCAGATCCAAAGGCAGAAAGAAACTCACATACTAAAGCCACTGTTTATGTGGCTTTTCCTTTTATTCCTGGATAAAAAGGAGAAATAATGAAGTATTTCGAGAAGATAAAGGAAAACCGGGATTTCCGCAGAATATATAACCGCGGAAAATCCGCCGTGGCAAACGAATTTGTTTTATATGCCTGCGGCGGTAAGCCGGGAAAAGTCAGGCTCGGAATCACGGTTTCGAAAAAGATCGGCAGTGCTGTCAGCCGAAACCGTGCAAAGCGGGTCATAACAGCCGCTTTCAGAGAATGCGCTAAAGATATTCCGCAGGGAGATTTTGTGATAGTCGCAAGATCGAGAATATTAAGAGCAAAAAGCACGCGCGTTGCGGAAATTTTAAAAACACAGTTAATAAAGTTCGGTTTTTTGGAATGAAAAAAATCAAAAATCCTTTTAAATCGGCGATAATTGCGCCGATAAAGTTTTACAGAAAATTTATTTCACCAAACAAAATTCCCTGTTGCAGATTTACTCCCTCCTGCTCGGCTTATGCGATAGAAGCCATTGAAAAGCACGGATGTATAAAAGGGATGTATCTGTCAGTAAAAAGAATTCTTAGATGTAATCCATTTTGCAAGGGCGGGTATGATCCCGTGCCTGAAAAGAAATCAAAATAGAAAACATAACTTAAGCTAAAAAGCGCTTTAAGTTTTCAATAAAATCGGAAAGGCAAAAAACAAATGGGATTTTTAAGTAAGATTATAAACACGCCGCTAAGCGCGGTTCTCCGCTTTTTCGCGGATATATTCGGCGGAAGCTTTGCCGCTTCTGTTTTTATGTTCACTCTGCTTATAAATGTTATTCTTATTCCGCTCAGCATTAAAAGCCAAAAGGCTTCTGTTCAGCAGCTTAGAATAAAGCCGAAGATGGATGATATAAAGAAGCGTTACGGTGACGACAGGCAGAAGCTTGCCGAGGCTCAGCAGAAGCTTTACAGAGATGAAAATATTTCAATGTCCGGCGGCTGTCTTCCTATGTTTATCCGTCTGGCGCTTATGCTTTGTATCTATTACCTTATTATGTCGCCGCTCACTTTCCTTGAGAAAGTCGATTCGGATAAAATAAGCACCGTTACGACCACAATTTCGGCAGCTGTAGAAGATTTAAGCGATAAAGATAAAACCGAATATAAGGATTTTACGGAAACCTGGGGTAAAAAAGGCGGATATAAAGAACTTCCTCTTATCAAAGTACTTGACGAGCATTTTGACGAGATAGCAAAGATCGTTCCTGCAAAGGAATATAAAAAGATCGAATCCGATCTTAAAGAAATTAAAAAAGCGCACGATAATTCCGATATAAGATATAATCTGGGAAGTATCGATCTTACCGAAAAGCCGAATTTTGATATAAATATTTTTGCTAAATATCAAACGATATGGCTTATCCCGATATTTGCGTTTTTAGCTCAGATGCTCACAAGCATTATTTCAATGTTTATTAATAAAAAGAATAATCCCGACGCTCCGACTATGGCGGGTATGATGCTTACAATGCCTCTCATCTCGCTTTTCTTAGGATTTACATTCCCCGGAGGAGTAGGATTTTACTGGATATGCTCTTCGCTTATAGGAGGTCTTATTCAGTCTGCCGTTCAGCTTTATTACGGCCCTGCAAAAATGCTTGCAAATCAGCGTATAAAAGAGCTCAAAGCAAGAGCGGATTTTGAAAAGAAACAGATAGAAAAATCGGAGCAGGCTGCAACCGAACCCGAAAGTGATAATAAATAAAGGAGGACTTTTCTTGATTAGAGAAGCAAGAGGCTTCGGAGAAGATGTTAACGAAGCAAGAGAAAACGCCATTAAAGAGCTTGGCGCCGATATAACAGATGATGTTCAATTTGAAATAATTTCAACTGCTAAAAAGAAAGTGCTCGGCATTTTCGGAGGCTGCAAAGCCGAAGTAAGAGCGTTTATTGAATTGCCGGAAGTAAAAAAGCCGCAAAAGAAGGCTAAAAAGTCTTTAAGCGAGCAAAAAGATGTGGATAAAAAGAAAAAGGCGTCCGAAGTTAAAGCAGAGGCGCCCGCTAAAGAAAAAATGATCCTGGATCCTTTTGATGATGCGGTGGATGTATCTTTAATTCCCGAGGGCAGTCCTGCTCTGGAGGCAGTGGAGTATTTAAAGAAAATTTTTGCGGGGCTTGGCTGTGAAATAAGCTCTATAAAAGTAGCCGCAAAAGAAAATGCGGCATATATCCTGGTTGACGGTGAAAATGTCGGCACTGTTATAGGCCGCAGAGGCGAAACTCTTGACGCTGTTCAGTACCTTGCAAGTCTTGCTGTGGATAACGGCGGGAAATATTACAGAGTATCCGTAAATGTAGGCGATTACAGAGAGAAAAGAGAGCAGATGCTCACTTCTCTTGCAAAAAGAATTGCAAATCAGGTTCTTAAAACCGGAAGAGGCAGAAGACTTGAGCCGATGAATCCTTATGAGCGCAGAATTATTCATACCGCCGTGCAGGCTATTGACGGAGTAGTTTCTTCATCAGTCGGCGAAGGTGACGCAAGAAGAGTTGTTATTTATCCCGAAAACGGAGAAATGCCGAAAGAGCGAGCTTACAGCTCCGATCGCAGATCTTCAAGGCCGAGAAGAAATAATAACAGCGTAAAAGCAGATCCCGACAGGGAGCCTAAAAGGGATACTGATATCCCGCTTTACGGAAAAATAAATTAATTGATTTAAGCGACCTTTTAAAAGGCCGCTTTATTATTTATTGACAAAAGTAAAAAAATATTATACAATATTAATGTACGGCGTGCCGACTTAACTTGCCGTGCAAAGTTATTTCAGCGCCGGGACCGTATCGGCATAGCGGTTGACGAGGATGGGGAGCATCGAAATATTCGGCGGATGTCCCACGGCCGGCAGGTCGTAAACGAGCGTTTAAAACCCGAAAGCGATTTCGGAACAGAGGCGTTTCGCTATGCTGTAAAATATCAATTAAATTGATGCGTAAAAAAGGTCCCGAAAATTCAGCTACGGCAAGTTATGTTTTGCCGCCGCTTTTTTGTCGTGTATAATTGTGCCTTTTTGCGTGTCGCGGAAAGGTGCTTTTTTTATGTGTGGAATAGTTGGATTTACAGGTAAAGATCAGGCGTCGGAAATTCTGTTGACCGGTCTTGAAAGACTTGAATACAGAGGATATGATTCTGCAGGTATCGCCGTTTTAAACGACGGGAAAATTCAGGTAGAAAAAACCACCGAAAGAATCAAAGAGCTTATTGAAAAGACCGACGGCGGCAAGACTGTTAAAGGTACAACGGGAATAGGCCATACAAGATGGGCAACTCACGGAGGCCCCTCTTTTAACAATGCTCATCCGCATCTCAGCGGCGATAAAAAATTCGCTGTTGTGCATAACGGAATCATCGAAAACTATCTTGCTCTTAAAGATGAGCTTTTAAAAGACGGTTTTGAGTTTGCAAGCGAAACAGATACGGAAATTATAGCTCAGCTTATTTCAAAATATTATGAGGGCGACTTTTTTGACGCGGTCTATAAGGCGACCGGCAGACTTGAGGGCTCTTATGCGTTAGGTATTATCTGCACCGATTATCCGGATACGCTTATAGCAGTTAAAAAATTCAGTCCGCTTATTATCGGGCTTTCAAAAGAGGCAAATTTCATTGCTTCCGATGTAACTGCTATTGTTTCCCACACGCGTGATGTTGTTTATATTGAAGACGGCGAATTTGCAGTTTTGGATAAAAGCGGAGTTAAATTCTATAATTCCGATAAAGAAGAAATTAAAAAAGACATTTCTCATGTAAATTGGGATGTTGCCGCAGCTGAAAAAGCAGGCTTTGATCATTTTATGATGAAAGAGATCATGGAGCAGCCGAATGCCGTAAAGCAGACTATAGACGCAAGAATAAGCGGCAGAGATATAGTTTTTGAGGGGTTAAGCCTTGACGGCGAAAAGCTCAAAAAGATAAAAAAAATCGATATTATTGCCTGCGGCTCCGCTTACCATGCAGGGATGGTGGGCAAATATGTATTTGAAGAGTTGCTCAGAATTCCCGTAAATGTCGATTATGCGAGCGAATACAGATACCGTAACCCTATAACGAGTGAAGAAACTCTTTCGATTATAATCAGTCAGTCGGGAGAAACTGCCGATACCCTTGCCGCGCTAAACGAGGCAAAATCAAGAGGCTCGCATACTCTCGCGATTGTAAATGTTGTAGGTAGTTCTATCGCAAAAGCGGCAGACGATGTCATTTACACCTGGGCGGGCCCGGAAATCGCCGTTGCAACAACAAAGGGTTACACAACTCAGCTTTCGGTGATTTATCTGTTAGCTGTTTGGGCGTCAAGAATTCTTAAATCGGCGGATGAATCGCGTATTGAAAAAATGTTTGATGATATATGCCGTCTGCCCGAGCTTATAGAAAAGGTTTTGTTAAATGAGAAAGAGATCAAAAAAGCCGCGGAAAAATGCGGCGATCCCGAATCACTTTTCTTTATAGGCAGAAATATCGATTATGCCGTATCCTTAGAGGCTTCATTAAAGCTAAAAGAAATCTCTTATATCCATTCCGAGGCTTATGCCGCAGGTGAGCTTAAGCACGGTACAATTTCTCTTATTGAAGAGGGAAGAACAGTTATAGCTCTTGCGGCTTACGAGGAACTTTTTGATAAGCTTTTAAGCAATATAAAAGAAGTTAAAGCGAGAGGTGCTTATGTTATAGCCTGCGCAACAGAGGGTCACGAAGAAATAGGAAAAGAAGCTGAAAGCGTGATATATATTCCGAAAGTCGATCCTCTGCTCACAGCAATTTTAGAGGTTGTTCCTTTCCAGATCTATTCTTATTATGTTGCATATTTCAAGGGCTGTGATATCGATAAGCCGCGAAATCTTGCAAAATCCGTTACAGTAGAATAAAAAAATAAAAAAACCGCACTTTTGAGATAGACAAAAAGTGCGGTTTGTTATATAATAAAATAGTAATTTATATTTGCTTTGTTTCGGAGGTTAAAATGGAAAAGATCCTTGTGCTTGACTTCGGCGGACAGTATAATCAGCTGATCGCAAGAAGAGTAAGAGAAAATAATGTTTATTCTGAAATTAAACCTTACACGGTAAGTATCGAAGATATCAAAAAGGAAAATTATAAAGGTATCATTCTTACCGGAGGGCCTAAAAGTGTTTACGGCGAAAATGCCGTGCTTTATTCCAAGGAGCTTTTTGAGCTTAATATTCCTATAATGGGTATTTGCTACGGCGCTCAGCTTATGGCTTATGTTTTAGGCGGTAAGGTTGAGGCAGGCGCCAGTGAGTACGGTAAGGTAGAAGTTAAGCTTGATAATTCAAGCAAGCTTTTTTCGGATGTTCCGTCTAAAACTGTATGCTGGATGAGCCACACCGATTATATAAAGCAGGTGCCCACAGGATTTAAAATTATGGGTAAGACCGATATCTGCCCTGTAGCAGCTATGGAGAATGTTCAAAGAAAACTCTATGCGGTGCAGTATCACCCGGAGGTTATGCACACTCCTCTCGGTTCGGTTATGCTTAAAAACTTTATTTACAATGTCTGCGGCTGCAAGGGCGAATGGAATATGTCGTCTTTTACAACTTCAACTATTGAAAAATTAAAGGAAAAAATCGGCAATAAAAAGGTTTTGTGCGCGCTTTCCGGCGGTGTTGACAGCTCCGTTGCCGCTCTTCTTTTACATAAAGCAGTAGGAAACAACCTTACCTGCATTTTTGTTGATCACGGTCTTTTAAGAAAAGACGAGGCAAAGCAGGTAAACGAGCTTTTCAGAGGAAAATACAGTATAAATCTTATTTCTGTTAACGCTTCCGAGCAGTTTTTAGGTCAGCTCAGAGGAATAAGCGAGCCTGAACAAAAGCGTAAAATAATAGGCAGAGAATTTATCAGAGTATTTGAGGCGGAAGCTAAAAAGATAGGCAAGGTCGATTATCTTGTTCAGGGCACTATTTATCCCGACTGTATTGAATCGGGCGTCGGTGACGCCGCCCTAATAAAGAGCCACCATAATGTCGGAGGTCTGCCCGATCATGTCGAGTTTGATGAAATAATCGAGCCTTTAAGAGATCTTTTTAAAGACGAGGTCAGAAAAGTAGGCCTTGAGCTTGGAATGCCTGAAAATATGGTATTCCGTCAGCCGTTCCCAGGCCCCGGACTCGGTGTCCGCATTATAGGCGAACTTACAAAAGAAAAAATTTCTATCTTACAGGATGCCGACGCGATCTTCAGAGAAGAAATAGCAAACGCCGGTCTTGACAGAGAGATCGGACAGTACTTTGCAGTGCTGACCGATATGCGGTCGGTAGGTGTAATGGGCGATTTCAGAACTTATGATTACACCGTTGCGCTTCGTGCCGTTACGACAAGCGATTTTATGACTGCCGACTGGGCACGCATACCTTACGAGGTTTTGGATATCGCATCCAGAAGAATCGTAAACGAGGTTAAAGGCATAAACAGAATAGTTTACGATATCACCTCAAAACCCCCGGCAACTATAGAGTGGGAATGATTTCATACCCAAGAAAAAGCCCATAAAATAAGGCTTTTCGCCGTGTTTGTGCCCTTTGTGGCAACAAAATGGCAACATTATTTGAATTATTGTAAAAGTAAAGAGCTAACTGATTTTTTAAGAAGTCAGTTAGCTCTTTTTTGCTTTTTATTAAGCCATTACTTTTTCGAGGCAAGCACTTGTAATACCTTTTAATGCACTTTCAGTAATAAGACCAATACAACTTTTAACTAATTCTTGAGGCTTTTTACTTTTTAGGAACTCGTTACTTTTGTTTGTTGCAAAATAATATTCAATATTATTATGTAATTCAATACGTATGTATCCGGCATCGGCTAAATCTTTAATATAAACCTGAAATTCGACTTCATTTAATTTATAAAGCTTTGCACAAATGCCTTCTCTGTTAATACAAGCTTTAACTATACTTTTATAGATTGCATTTGTGGTTTTGGCTCTTGCTTTTGTATATGGTGGACGTGCAAGATCTGGAATAAAATATTCATTTGATTCTTCATTTCTATAAGCTCCTGGGATATATCCATCTTTTATCCATTTAATCACAGTACTTTCGTTTTTTAAATCAAATAAATTCATAAACTCCTTTATTGTCATTATAGTAGCTCCTTATTTATTGGAATTAAAAGCGTTAAACTTTGGATAGTTATATCTCCAGTTATCGTATTCTTCTTTTGTGATTTCTCCGTTTTTGAACTTTTTGGCTTGTTCCTGCCAAGCGGAAAACATATCGAACATTTTAAGATAGTTTGTTCCCATACCTTTATCAAGGCGTATGCAAAGCTCGTCATCAAGTTTATCAATACGGAAACCATATAAATCCTCAAGAGTAAACAGTGTGTGCATTAAGCCGTTGTAACTGTCAATGTCAGGAACAGAAAGCGCCTGCGGAGATATATCGAAAACCTCTGCAAGTTTATTTGTTAAATCAGCCTTAGGCGTTCTACTTCCGGATTCATACTGTGCCATACGAATGTCAGCGGTCTTTTCAGGAAATCCAACCACCTGTCCTAAATATTTCTGTGTCATTCCGCAAAGATTACGAAAGAATCTTATTCTCTCTCCGATTGCCATTAAAATGCACTCCTTACTTATGTAATGTGCAATCAGTATATCATATATGTTTAGTATATGTCAAGCAACATAAAACAAAAAAGTTTAATATTTTTACGAAAGCCACTTGACATAACGGAATATGTTTAGTATAATCATTAAGCAAATAGCGTTAAGTTATTTGCGAAAACTGAATATCCGTCATACATCACGGTAATGGTGTATCCGCTCGGGCAAATCGGAATGCGGCCAGAAAGTTCTCCGACACTAAATAATTGAAGTATCAAAAAACAAGCAAAGGGGGTGTATTAAATGGAGAGTACAAGCTTTATGAGAGTTGATGAGGTAGCTCAGGAATTGGGTATTTCAAAATCTTATGCTTACAAAATCGTTCAGAAACTAAATGCCGAACTGAAAGAAAAAGGCTTTATGACAATTTCAGGGCGAGTAAATAAGCAATATTTTATGGAACGCACCTGCTACGGTGCAACTAAGAAAGAGAGGGATTAAACAATGGCAGTATATAAAGAAGAAAAAACAAACACTTGGCGAGTGCTCTATCGTTACACCGATTGGAACGGTGAACGCAAGCAGTCGCAGAAACGAGGGTTCAAAACAAAGCGTGAAGCACAGGCTTGGGAGCGAGAACAGCTTAACAAGCTGGGCGGTGATTTGGATATGAGCTTTAAGAGCTTTGTGCAGCATTATACTGAGGATGTGCAGACTCGTATTAAGGAGAACACTTGGGCAACCAAGGAACATATCATTCAGACAAAGCTAATGCCCTATTTCGGTAAGCTGAAGATGTGCAACATAACCGCACAACAAATTATCACTTGGCAAAATGAGCTTATCAATTATAAGGACGATAACGGCAAGCCGTATTCTCCCGTATATTTGAAAACAATTCACAATCAGCTGTCTGCGATATTTAACCACGCTGTCAGGTATGATAGATGATTATTACGAAAAAATACGCTTCGGAAAGCAGGAAAAACCGTTCCACGAAATCATAATGCAGATTGGCGATTGGGAGAATACTGCTGTCGATAGCGACACCGGAAAGCTCGCCACCGATATACTTGATGAGTATATGAAAGGCTTTGCCGAGCGCAATCCCAACCTCAGAGTGTTCTCGGCGCACCTGCATTTGGATGAAGCAACACCCCACTTGCACATTGACTTTGTGCCCTTCATCGAGACCGACGGAAAGCGTGGACTTGAAACAAGAGTATCTCTCAAGCAGGCATTAAAGGCACAAGGCTTTGTCGGCGTTCACAAGAAGGACAGCGAGTGGGCAAGGTGGATACAAGCCGAAAAAGAACAGCTTGCTGTCATTATGGAACGGCACGGAATTGAGTGGGAACACAAAGGAATGGAACGTCCGCATCTCGATGTTCTTGATTATAAATTGCAAGAACGACAACGAGAATTAGCGGAGTTGGATGCGGTTGTCAAAGGGAAAACCGACGAAGCAAATATTCTCGAAAAGCAGATTGAAAATCTCACCGAGAGTGCAAAGGTCATCACGACTATCTCACAAAATTTTGAAAACGAGCCTGAATATCAGTTGCCCGAACCTACGGCAATGATGTCGGCACGGAGTTATAAAACTAAGTTTGTTGATCCGCTGATAAAGCGATTAAAGGCGCTTGTTATTAAAACTCTGAGCCGGTATTTTGAAGCGAGAACCGATTTTGAACGGTGGCGCACCGCCAACCGCTCTCTTGCGAGTAGCAACGAGAGATTGAAAAATCGGGTGGCGGCTTTGGAAAATGAAAACGAATATCTCCGTGAGGATCTGTGTGATTATAAACTGCTCCGAAAGGTATTCGGCAGTAGGCAGATTGACAATCTACTTGAACAAGCAAGAGCAAACAAAGGTAAACGGCGTGATGAGCGCTCAAGATAAAATTACAAGGAGGACAACACAATGAAACAGCATTTCACAGACGAAAGAACGGGCATCAGCTACACCTTGCAGGGAGATTATTATCTGCCCGACCTTGCATTACCTGCCGAAGAACAAGTCGAAGTCGGCATTTGGGGACAGCGGCACTTGCAGTATATTAAGGCGCACCGCAAAGGTTTTTATACGACTTTGCTCACGAAATGCGAACTGAACAGACACCTTGCCGATGTAAACAAGCAAGCTGAGGATATGTTTTTTCGGCTCGTAAAACAGATGGCAGAGCGTGAGGGCGTGACGGAACAGCTCAAAGCAGACAACCAAATGGAGTGGGTTGCTCGGATGAATAACATCCGTAGCAGAGCTACCGAAATCGTAAATCACGATATAATTTACAACTAACAGAAGCACGGCGGCAGGGAGAAATCCTTGCCGCTAATTTTTTTGAAAAAATAAATTTGTGTGTCACCTTTTATATTGCCCGTGCATCTATATATCAGAACAGCGAAATGATGGTATGGTTATGGTATTCAGTAGTTTACAATTTATCTTTATATTTATGCCGATATTCTTCGGGTGCTACTATATTGTACCTGATAAATTAAAGAATTCTATATTATTTATTGGAAGTTTGTGTTTTTACTTTGTGGGCACGATCCATAACCCCGAACATTTTATAGTGTTTATACTAAGTATTATTGCGGATTTTGTGGTTGGTGTATGGATTGAAAAATTTTCGGCACACAAGAAGATATTATTGACCATAGGCATAAGTTTACACTTAATCAGTCTGGCCGCATTTAAGTATTCCGGCTTTGTAATAAACGAAATTGGTCGGCTCAATCCGAGTTTTAACTTTACGGCAGATATTGTATTGCCTATTGGCATTTCTTTTTACACCTTTCAAGGAATTTCATATATTGTTGATGTTTACCGAGGAACTACAAAGGCACAACAAAGTTTGCTTAAATATACGATATATATTTCAATGTTCGAACAGCTCATTGCCGGTCCAATTGTTACTTACGGTCAAGTGGAAAAAGAACTGTATAAGCGGCAAATCAAAACATCATCTGTGCTGAAAGGTATGGGAGTGTTTATTTTCGGCTTAGGATTAAAAGTATTGCTTGCTAATCCTATCGGAAAACTGTGGTCGCAGACCTGTGCAATAGGGTTTGAAAGTATATCTACACCGCTCGCGTGGATGGCGATAACAGCATTTTCTTTTCAAATATATTTTGATTTTTTCGGTTATTCTTTAATGGCAATCGGACTTGGGAAAATGCTTGGATTTAAACTGCCGAAAAATTTTGACCATCCCTACACCGGCCTCACGATGACAGAATTTTGGCGGCGGTGGCATATAACGCTTGGAGCGTGGTTTAGAGAGTATGTATATATCCCTCTCGGCGGAAATCGCAACGGCAAAATTGCCACTGTCAGAAATCTGCTTATCGTATGGTTACTTACGGGGTTATGGCACGGCGCAGGATATAATTTCGTTTTATGGGGTGCGGTTCTGTTTCTTATCATAATGCTCGAAAAATTCTTTATAGGGAAATATCTTAATAAAATGCCTGTCATAGGCCACCTTTATATGCTCATACTGATTCCGATTACTTGGGCAATATTCGCTATTGATGATATAGGGCAGCTCGGGGTGTTTTTTACTCGGTTGTTCCCGTTTTTCGGTCGGGGCGTATGGTCGATATTCAGGTATGACTACATAAAATACTTAAATTTATATTATCCGTTTTTTATCGCAGGTTCACTGTTCTCAACAAAATTACCGTTCCGTATTTTAAAACACATAAAAAGCCGTGTTGTTATAGGCTTGCTTCTTGCAGTAATATTCGGCGCAAGCGTCTATTGTATGTACCGAGGCTTTGATGATCCGTTTTTATATTTCAGATTTTGAGAGGTAAAGAAAAATGAAAAAGTCAAATTTAGTTACGCTTTTATCCTTAAGCATTCTAATTGTTGCCGTTATACTGTTTATGTTCTTTTGGAAAACTCCGTCTGCCGGAGCCGGCACAAAAACCGAAAGCAGTTCTGCAACACAAAGCAATATTATAACGGCTTCTGAAAACACATCGGAAAATGTCGGTTCAATAAAAACGGAAAACAGTTCCGAAACTCATATATCTGAAACAGACAGTATCACATCTGAACCGAAAGGTAAAATTTCCATGAATAATGCTTTATTCATCGGTGATTCGAGGACTGTGGGGCTTATGGAGTATGCGGGTATCGACGGTGCAGACTATTTTTGTACTGTGGGAATGAGTGTTTACAACATTCATAAAAAGCCCGTTTCTGTTCCAAATGTCGGCAAGGTGACTTTAACGGAGTTGCTGAACGGCAAAAAGTATGGTAAAATATATATAATGCTCGGCATCAATGAGGTGGGATACAAATTCAGCAGCACCGCCGAAAAATACGGTGAATTGATTGAATTTATAAAAGAAAAACAACCTGATGCTGTTATTTTTATTCAGGCAAATCTGCACGTTTCAAAAAGTCGTTCGGATAGTGATAAGGTGGTAAACAATATTGCTATTAACGGATTAAATGCAGAGTTATCAAAACTGGCTGACGGCAAGCGCATATTTTATCTTGACGCTAATATTTTGTTTGACGATGAAGCGGGTGGATTATCTGCCGATAAATCGGAGGATAGTACCCATCTCTATGCTAAATATTACAAAGAGTGGGGCGAGTGGATTGTAAGACAGACGGCTTCGCTAATCGGGGAGGAATGATTTTGGCCGACAAAGACGCTTTTTGCGAACATATACGGCTTTGTGAAAAAGCAATGTATTCTTTGGCTTTTTCTATTGTCAGAAACGATTCGGATGCGGGCGAAGTCATCAGCGAATCCATATATCGAGCCTATAAGAATTTAGACACACTAAAAAACGAAAATTCTTTTAAGCCGTGGATATTGCGTATTGTTCACAATACAGCGGTAGAAACGGTTCGCAGAAACTCAAAAATTATACCTATGGATGAAACGCCGGACATTTTCGATGACAGTCCTGAAAACGACATAACCGCAAGGCTTACGGTTCGTGAGGCTGTGAATAGCCTCAAACAACCCTACCGTACAGTTGTGGTGCTGTTTTATTATGAAAATCTTTCGATATCAAAAATCGCACAAATTACAAGCACGAATACGGTAACTGCTAAAAAGCAACTTTCCCGTGCCCGAAAGATGCTGCGAGAAACTTTGAAGGAGGATTTTAACGGATGAATGATTTTGATAAATATATAAAATACAAAGCGGCAGAAGAACAGACAGACATTCCCGATTCTGTGAAAAACCGAATAGAACAAACACTTGCCGACTTGCCAGAAAAGAAACCCGTTATAAAACAAATTCGTATATTCCCCCGTATTGCGGCGGTAGCTGCTTGCTTTATTTTTATAACACTTTTCTTGTTGCCTAATGTAAGCATAGCATACGCACAGGCTCTGGAGCAAATTCCCGTAATCGGTGATATTGTTCGGGTGGTAACTATCCGTAATTATTTCTATGCTGACGATAAACACGAAATGAATATTGAAGTACCGCAAATAGAGGGTGAGGATAGCGAAGCTGTTGATTATATAAACAAAGATGTCGGCGAGCTTACAACTGCTCTTGTAAATCAGTTTTATAAAGACCTTGAAATCACCGGGAATAATGGCTATGGCTCTATCCACGTTGATTATGAAGCAACAACGAATACAGATCGTTGGTTTACGCTCAAATTATCTGTAAGAGAAACGGCCGCAAGCAGTAATACTTATTTTGAATTTTATCACATTGATAAAAAGCAAGGAAAAATAGTCGAGCTTGGTGACCTGTTCAATACCGATCAATTTTCCGATATTCTTGTGGCAGAAATCAAAATGCAAATGAAAGAGCAAATGGCAAACGATGAAAATATCTCGTATTGGATAAATAATAGTGGGATAGGCGAAGAATTTGCAACTGTCAGTGCAGACCATAATTTCTATTGGAATGAAAACGGCGATTTAGTAATTATCTTTGATGAATACGAGGTTGGTCCCGGCTCAATGGGAACTCCCGAATTTGTTATAGATAGAGATGTCATTAAGGATATTTTAAAATCGGAGTTTAAAGACATTATTTTATAATGTGGAGGTTATTTCTTTTACAAAATCTATTGGAAAAACGACAATTAGCGTGTATAATATCATTGTTGGCGTGACAACACGATGACAACAAAAATCTTGATAGTCCGTATTTTGCGGATAATCTGAACACTCCCGATAATGTGTGCAAAAACACCCATACAAAATTGTTTAAGTTACGGTTTTCGGGAGCGAGTGGGAATGATTGCATAACTCAGAAAGTGCCGTAAATACGGGCTTTCCACAGAAAAACAGGTCTATATGACGACCGAATGACGACAAGACTAAAGCACCCTGCGGGGCATTGCCCCGCAGGGTGCTTGCACATAGTTATGATTTCCTCTGTCTGGCAGCTTACAGCAGCGGAGTATTCTCGCAATATTATCATTATACTGCTTTTGCAAAAGACGTCAGCAAGGATTACAAATTGGACATTAAACCGATTGAAGTAAAGAAGGATTTGTCAGACAAGAATGTAAAATTCATTGCGGACATCAATGTGCTAGACGGAAGCAACAACATTGTTAAGATCAGTGACACCAAAATTAAAATCAGAATTGCTCTGCCGGAAGATTTGAAGGGCTATAACAAATACGAAGTTGTCTATATATTGAACGGAGAAATTAAAGAAACAATACCTGCTACGGTAGAAAACGGCTATATCGTATCTATAGCGACAAACACCGCCAATGAAATAAAAAGTCCAAAGACCGGCGCAAACTGCAACCTTGCTTTGTGGTTCTCTATTATGCTCATCAGCGGCGGTGCTGTAACGATACTTGGTGTTGCAAACAAGAGAAAAAAGTCTTAATAATGGATGACCGTTCGATTATTTATACGGCGCCTGCAACTTTATAAAAAAAGCCGTCGGACCTTTAAAGGCCCGACGGCTTAATTATGCTTCAAAATCCAGACAGTTTCTTGCTTTAATAAACGGTCTTACAAATTTATCCGCGACCGCGGTGTGAGAGGGATTTACGGAATAATCCTTTAATGCCTGCTCGGATTCGAAAGAACTGTCGAGCATCATATCGGCAGTTGAAGATTTAAGCTTAGAAATCTGAACTTTTATATCAATCAGCCCCGGAATTTTTCCTTTAAGCGATTCGAGATTTTCTTTTGCGGCATTTTTAACATTTTCTTTTTGCTCATCGGATAAGCTGTCCGAAAGCTGCCAGAGAATTATGTGCTTTACCAAAATTTTTACCTCTTTTATTGTCTGGTCTAATTAAATAAAACTGCCTTGCCGTTTAAATCGCGGCAAGGCGGAAATTTAAGCTGTTTTTAAATTACTTAAGCTCAACGGTAGCGCCGACTTCGGAAAGCTTATTCTTGATTTCCTCAGCTTCGTCTTTACCAACGGACTCTTTAAGAGTTTTGGGAGCGCCGTCAACAAGAGCTTTAGCATCGGCAAGGCCGAGGCCTGTGATCTCGCGAACAACCTTAATAACTTTGATTTTCTCTGCGCCTGCTTCTTTAAGAACAACCTCAAACTCGGTCTTCTCTTCAGCAGCGGCAGCAGCGCCGCCTGCGGGAGCTGCAACTGCAACAGCAGCACTGGCGGATACGCCGAACTCCTCTTCTACAGCTTTAACGAGCTCAGAAAGCTCAATAACGGTAAGCGCTTTGATCTCTTCGATCATAGCAGTAATCTTTTCAGATGCCATTTTAATTTCCTCCAATTTAAAAATTTTTAATTTAATTATTCTGCGTCTGCAGTTTCGCCGTTCTTATCAACAACGGCTTTAATAGCGCGGGCGAATGCCGCAATGGGTGCCTGGAATGCACAGGCAACGGTTGCAAGAAGAACTTCTCTCGAGGGAAGTTTTGCAAGAGCGTTGATAGTATCGAGATCAACGAGTTTACCGTCTAAGAAACCTGCTTTAACGGTGAAGTTTTCGTGATCCTCGGCAAACTTGCAGAGAATTCTTGCAGCTGCCGTGTGGTCCTCTGCG
Organism: uncultured Oscillospiraceae bacterium; assembly: GCA_900547095.1. Lineage (GTDB taxonomy): Bacteria > Bacillota > Clostridia > Oscillospirales > Acutalibacteraceae > UBA737. The sequence goes on along the minus strand of URFG01000001.1, from coordinate 73,740 downwards.
GAAAGAGCAATCGCAGTTGTTCCTTCGAGAACATCTTTCATTCCCTCAAGCTCTGTTCCGTCAACGGCGCGAGCGAGAAGAGTGTTCTTAATAACAAAATAATGAACATTGTTTTCGCGAAGTTCTTTTCTCAGAGCGGTATCATCAGAAACGGTAGTTCCGCTGTAGTTAACTACGACACCTGCTACGCTGGCGCCGATCTTTTCTTTAAGATCTGCAACTATCTGTTTCTTCTGCTCTAATACCTTAGCGTTAGGCAATTTTGTCACCTCCGAAAAAATATTGTCGGACAGGCATAAAAAATGCCCGCCCAAAGACCTTGGGCGGACATGAAATATCTATTCACGGCGCACCTCGGCAGGCGAAAAACTTACGACCGAAATATCCGGTCACCTGCTGTCTTTGGTTTACAACAATGGTATTATAATACATCACAGGTGTTTTGTCAAGGGAAATTATATTTTTTTATTTCTTGACATTTTTAAAAATTAGGCTATAATAAAAAAATGTAAGTACTTACATTTTTGAAATCAAGGATTACAATTTTAAAAGATTTGGAGAAAATGTTATGGAAAGTGCAAAGCAGATCAGCGGCATTGACGCAAAAGTTATAACCCCATCCGACGGCGGGCATTACTTTTTCGGTTACTATGATCTTCAGCCTTTTGACTCTACCGGCAGGTATCATCTTTGCCACAAAGTCGGTTTTGAGGGAAGAATTCCTGAGGCTGACGAAGTGTGCGAGCTTGGAGTTATCGATCTTAAAACGAATGAATTTATCAAATATGCCGAAACTAATGCGTGGAACTTTCAGCAGGGAGCATTTTTAAGATGGTATAAAGATGACGATCATATTCTTTTTAATATAAGAGAAAACGGCAAATTCAAGTGCTGTATTCTTAACATAAAAACAAAAGAAAAAAGAATTCTCAAAAAAGCCATAGCTGATGTCAGCCGTGACGGTAAGTGGGGAGTTTGCATAAATTTCTCAAGAATCTGGGATTTCAGACCGGGTTACGGATACGCCGGAATTCCCGATCCTTATGCAGATGAGTTTGCTTCTGCCGAAGACGGAATTTTCCTTATGAATATGGAATCGGGGGGAAACAAAGCTTATCATAAATTATGAAAAGCTTAAAAATTCTTTCCCCACAGAGCCTTACAGCAGCGGCAAGCTGCTAATAAATCATATAAACTTTAATCCGTCAGGCACGCGTTTTGCTATGCTTTTAAGAAACTTTCCTCAGGGCAAAACAAATTGGAAAACAGAGCTTTTGACTTCCGATCTTGACGGAAATCTCTATTGTATGGAAAAATATTCTTTCCAGTCGCATTACAATTGGAAGAATGACAGCGAGCTTCTTATATTCGGAAACGGCGGGGAAGAAACCGCTTTAAACGGACTTTATCTTTATGAGGATCTTAAAAATAAAAAGACCTTACTTCCTGTTATTCATCCGAAAAAAGACATTCACTGCCTTTATTCGCCGAGCAGGAGATATATTGTCGGCGACGGCTATCCCGATCCCGAATTTTTCAGGTATGTTTATCTTCTCGATACAAAGCTTGATACGCAAACTATTATCGGAGAATATTATTCAGGTCCCGAAACGGAAACCGACTCTGTTAAGTGCGTAGACGCAAGGTGCGATCTCCACGGAAGATTTGACAGATCGGGAAGATACTACAGCTTTGACAGCACGCACACGGGCAAAAGAACGATTTGCCTTATAGTTATGAGCAATTATGAAGGCTATTAATTTTAAATAAGGCGGTAAACAAAAAATGGATAGATTATTTTGTGAACATAAACTCAGAAAAACAAAGCTTTTAGACGGAGTCTGGAAATTCAAAACAGTGGATACAGCCGGGGTTTTAAAAGAAATTCCAAAAGACGCGATAGATATGTATGTGCCTTCTTGCTGGAATTTAAGGCTCGGATATCTCACCTATCACGGACTTGCGTGGTATTTTAAAGAATTCGAATGCGAAAGCGAGAATATAATTCTGTCTTTCGGAGCGGTTTCGCAGCAGGCGGAAGTTTATCTTGACGGCGAGCATTTAGGCGGGCATTACGGCGGATATACAGAATTTAGATTTGATGTAAGTTTAAGAAAAGGAAAGCATCTGCTTGCGGTGCTTACCGACTCCCGCGCAGATGATGAAACTATACCGAAAGATGTTGCCGATTGGTACAGATACGGCGGAATTTACAGAAGCGTAGAATTAAGCGAGATTAACGATATTTTTATCAATCGCCATAAGATAAGCTATGAGCTTGATGATGATACGGCGGAAGTAACAGTTGAAACAGAAGTAAAAAAGCTTTTCGGGCATAAAGCCTGAAAAACTTACGGTGAAGTTTGATAATAAAACCGTTTACTCGGGTGCTTACAGCGAAAAAATTTCATTTACGGCCGAAAAAATTAAGCGCTGGGATGTTTTTAAGCCTGCTCTTTATTTTGTTGAAATAACGGTAGATGACGACGATATAATCGACAGAATAGGCTTCAGAGAGATAAAAGCTGAAAAAGGACAGTTTTTAATAAACGGGAAAGCCATCACCATAAAAGGCGTAAACCACCACGAGGACTGGCCCGATTTCGGACACGCGGTTCCGAAGCAGCTTATGGAAAGAGATATCGATATTATAAAGGATCTCGGCTGCAATTTCATAAGAGGCTCGCATTATCCCAATTCGAGAGCTTTTGTGGATTATCTGGATCAGAACGGTATCCTTTTCTGGTCGGAAGTTCCTCTTTGGGGAGCAAAAGCGGAAACTCTTTCAAGTGAGAAGATAATAAAGCGCGGAGTAAATATGCACCGCGAAATGGTAGAGCAGTATTATAATCACCCGAGCATAGTTTTATGGGGACTTCACAATGAAATTGATACAAGGTGTGAAGACGCAAGGATCCTTACAAAAAAATTTGCCGATACTATTCGCGCCTATGACAAATCAAGACCGCTCACCTATGCGACCGACAGGGTTCTTACCGATATATGCCTTGATCTTGCAGATGTGATAAGCATAAACAAGTATATCGGCTGGTACGGAATGGATCCGAAAGAATGGTACGGATTTATGGGCGATGTCGAGAAGAAATTAAAGAGCGCAGGCGTTAGCGGTAAGCCTGTTGTTATGGGTGAGTTCGGCGCCGCCGCGATATACGGTTACCACACATTTGATAATATTAAGTGGACAGAGGAATATCAGGCAAATCTTCTTACAACGGAGCTTGAATTATTTAAGAAAACTCCCTTTATCTGCGGAAAATTTGTTTGGCAGTTCAGCGACGGAAGAACCTCTGCTCAGGGAATAGACAGAGCGAGAGGCTTTAATAACAAAGGACTTGTAAACGAATACAGAAAACCGAAGTTAGCCTATAATGCGGTTAAAAAAATATACACAAGCGAATAATAAAAAGCCTCCGAAATTTATTTCGGAGGCTTTAGTTATTTTAAATTGAAATAATTGAGCGCATTATTAAAGCAGATATCTTCTATCAGCTTTTTAAGAGCTTTTTCGTCATTCGGATATTCCCCGTTTTCAACAAGTTCGCCTACAAAAAGGCAGAGAATTCTTCTGAAATATTCGTGCCTTGTATAGGAAAGAAAGCTTCTTGAATCCGTGAGCATTCCCACAAAGTTGCCTAAGAGCGAGAGGTTTGCAAGGGAGCTTAACTGCTGCTGCATTCCGGATTTTGTGTCGGAAAACCACCAGGCGGCGCCGTGCTGGATTTTTCCCGGAGCCTCGGTTCCCTGAAAACAGCCAATAATAGTATCAAGAAGCTCGTTATCATTAGGATTGAGAGAATAAAGAATGGTTTTAGGAAGTGAATTTTCCAATTCGAGAGTATTTAAAAACGCAGTGATTTTTTCGCTGCAATCTTTAGTTGAGATACAGTCAAATCCCGTGTCAGCGCCCAAAAGTTCAAACATTTTTGTGTTTGTGTTTCTCTGCGCGCCGTAATGCAGCTGCATTACGATATCTCGTTTTTTATACTCGCGGGCGAGGAAGAGCAGGACTGCCGTTTTATACTGTTCTGCCTGTAATTCGGAAATTTCCCCGTTTTCTCTTTTTGTTTCGAAAATATTTTCAAGCTCTGCCTCGCTTGCCTTTGCAAACGGTACAAAATCAAGACCGTGATCCGAGGCGCGGCAGCCGAGAGAAAAGAAATAATCGAGCCTGTCGGATAAAGCTTTTAAAACGTCTTTAAAGCCCGAAATTTTTATGTTCGAGGCGTTCGCTAAAGCGTCGATATAATCGTTAAATCCGTCTTTATCGATATTTATTGCTTTATCAGGTCTGAAAGACGGTATAACTTTTGTTTTAAAATTCTTTAATTTTGCAATTTCTTTATGATATATAAGCGAGTCCGCAGGATCGTCGGTCGTGCCGATAGCAAAAACATTCGAGCTGTTTATAATTCCCTGCACCGAAAGGCTGTCGCTTTTAAGCTTTTCGTTACAAAGGTCATATACTTCTTTTGCGGTATCGCCGTTTAAAATCCCGTTATACCCGAAATATTTTTTTAGCTCAAGGTGAGTCCAGTGGTACATCGGGTTGCCGATAGCTTTAGGCAGCATTTCGGCAAAATTCTTAAATTTTGTAAAATCATCGGCATTTCCTGTGATTTCGCTTTCGCTTACTCCGTTACTTCTTATAAGCCGCCATTTATAATGGTCACCTCCGAGCCACACCTCGGTTATGCTTTTAAATTTCTTATTTTCTGCAATTTCCTTAGGATCGATGTGACAGTGGTAATCGATAATAGGCATATTCAATGCATATTCGTGATACAGCTTTTTTGAAGTTTCGTTTTTAAGTAAAAAATCATCGTTTAAAAATTCCATAATTAATCTTCTTTAAAACTTTCTCTGAATTCGATTTTTGCGGAAATAACCGTTTGTTTCGGAACACTTTTACCGAGGCTTAGATCAGTGAGATTTTTAACGGCCGTTTCGCACATGGAAAGGCACATATTGTCAATGCTGGTAAGCGACGGAGTAGCGCACTGAGCTATGACCGAGTTGTTAAAGCCTATAACAGGTATATTTTTTCCGTTTTTAATAAGCGCTTTTTGTGCCGCCGCCGCCAAAATATCCTCGGAGGCTATCACGGCGTCTGTTTCGGGGTGCTCTTTAATAAGAGAAATAATCGTATTTTCCACTGCCTCAAAGCTTTTTTCGGTCTTTATAAATCTTTCGGTTAAGCCGAGCTTCTTGCAGCCGTCACGGTAACCTCCGCATTTTTCAAGGCCGCTGTAAGTGTCTGTGTCATAGATATATACAATGTTTGAGGCACCTTTAATATTTAGCATTTTAACTGTGCTTTCGGTGGCTTTTCTTTCGTCGCAGTAAATGCAGTAAACCCCGGGAAGAGATATATTTCCGTTGATTATCTCAACAGGCACCGATTTTGCCGCCCGGCGGATATGCGAATTATCGGTTTTTTCCCTGAAAGCCGAGCCGATAAGAATGATCGCGTCCACCTTTCGGTTGACAAGCTCGCTTATAGCTTTTTTCTTATCGCTGAGCTTATTGCCTGTGCAGCAAAGAACGGTGTCAAGCCCGTTTCCCCTCAAAAGCTTTTCAATATGCCCCACGGCGAGAGCATAAAAAGAGTCCGTCACATCGGTACACATAACTCCGACCATTTTCATGGAATTAAGCCCGAGACCCCTTGCAAAAGCGTTCGGCACATAGCCCTCCTTTTGCATAATTTCCTCAATTCTTTTTTTGGTTTTTTCGCTTACTCTATCGCTGTTATTAAGTACTCTCGAAACGGTGGTGATTGAAACGCCTGCTTTATTTGCTATATCGTAAATATTTATAAAAACCACCTCTATTGTGTAACTATTACCATTTAATTATATCCTATATTTCTCATATTTGCAAGTTTTATTTGACAATTAAGAAAAAATGATTATAATATTTCGTGTAAGTACTTACACAAAGGAGAGGCCATAATGCAAACCATTTCACAGATGAATATAAATAAGATTAAAAGACCCGTAAAGGTCATTCAGTTCGGAGAGGGTAACTTTTTAAGGGCATTTGCCGATTATATGATAGACGAGGCAAATGATAAGGGCACATTTAGAGGAAATATTGCGATTGTAAAGCCAATTGCTTTCGGAACGCTTGACAGTTTTAAGAAGCAAAATTGCAATTACACCGTTATATTAAGAGGCAAGGAAAACGGTGAAACTGTCAATAAAAAGAAGATAGTAACGTCAGTAAGCTCGGTTTATGACGCGGCAGGCGATTATGATGAATGGATGAATTTAGCTTGCAGTTTTAACCTGCGCTTTGTTATTTCAAATACCACCGAGGCAGGTATTGTTTTTGACAGCTCCGATCATTTTGAAGGTCTTCCCGAAACCTATCCCGGAAAGCTTACCAAATTTTTATATAAAAGATATGAGCATTTCGGGGGAGAAAAAAACAGAGGACTTATAATTCTCCCCGTAGAGCTTATTGAGGACAACGGTAAAAAACTGCTTGAATGCGTCTTAAAATTAAGCGATGTTTTTTCGCTCTGTGAAGAATTTAAAAAATGGGTAAAAGAGGAGTGCGTTTTTTGCAGCACTTTGGTAGACAGAATTGTAACAGGCTTTCCGCGAAACGATCCCGAAAGTCTTTTTAATGAGCTTACATATGAAGATAAGCTTGCCGTTATCGCGGAGCCTTTCGGGCTTTGGGTAATAGAAAGCGATAAGGAAATAAGCGGCGAATTTCCGCTTGATAAAGCCGGAATGCCCGTTTTATTTACCGATAATCAAAGACCTTACCGTGAAAGAAAAGTAAGAGTTTTAAACGGCGCGCACACTTCGTTCGTTTTAGCCGGTTACCTTGCAGGATTTGATATTGTGAGGGACTGTATGAAAGATAAGACAGTCGGGAAATTTATCCGCAGTGCCGTAAAAAACGAGATAGCGCCTTATGTTCCCTTAAATTTAAGCTAAACTTTAAAATTTGCCGAGTCGGTTTTTGAAAGGTTTGAAAATCCATTTATCGACCATTCGCTTTTATCAATATCCCTTAATTCCGTATCAAAATGGAAAGCGAGAGTTTTGCCGTCGGTTACCGATTATTATGAGAAAAACGGTAAACTTCCTCATTTGCTTACCTTTTCATTTGCCGCGCTTCTCGATTTTTACCGTTCATCTTATCTTTTAAATGACGGTCTTCACTCAAAAAGGCAAAACGGCGACGAGTATGTTATTCACGACAGCAGTGATGTGCTTGAATTTTTTGCGCAGAATGCGGATAAGTCCGATGAGGAATATGTAAAAGCGGTCGCGTCAAACTCAGCATTTTTCGGGAAAGATCTCACTGAATTTAAAGGCTTTAAAGAGCTTGCTTTAAAATACTTAATTGAGTTGCAAAACGATCCTTTAAATGCCATAAAAAATGCGGCGGAGGAAAAATAATGAAAGCGGTTAAGATAAATCCAAAGGATAATGCAGCCGTGGCAGTCTGTAACATTACGGAAAATGAAGAAATTAATATCGGTGAAGAAAAAATCGTCTTAAAAGAAAATATTCCGTCAGGTCATAAATTTGCTTTATGTGATATTAAGAAAAACGATGAGATAATCAAGTATGGTTTTCCGATAGGATTTGCTAAAAGGAATATTTTAAAAGGCGAGCATATCCATAGCGATGAAACAGGCTCGCTTATCAAAGATCTTTTAAGCTATGAATATGAGCCGTTTAAATTAAAGTCCGAGAAAGAAGCGCCTGCAAAATTTTTCGGGTTTAAAAGAGCGGATAAAAAAGTAGGTATCCGAAATGAAGTGTGGATAATTCCAACCGTCGGATGCGTAAACTCAATAGCCAAAGCCGCGGAAAAGTCGGCGCAGAAATATATAAAAGGCTCTATAGACGGAATTTATGCTTTTAATCATCAGTACGGCTGTTCGCAGTTGTCAAACGATCTTTTAATGACTATGGATCTTCTTTGCGGACTGATAAGGCACCCGAATGCCGGGGCAGTTCTCGTAATCGGTCTTGGCTGTGAAAACGGTAATATCGCGGAGCTTAAAAAGCGGTTAGGCGATTATGATGAAAACAGGGTGAAATTTTTAAATTGTCAGGATGAAGATAACGAATTATCTGCCGCCGATAAGCTGTTAAAAAGCTTATGCGAATACGCGGCGCAGGCTAAAAGAGAGCCTTGTTTAACTTCCGATCTTATAATAGGACTTAAGTGCGGAGGTTCCGACGGCTTTTCGGGAATAACGGCAAACCCTGTTTTAGGTCTTATAACGGACAAAATCACTTCGCAGGGCGGGAGCGCCGTTTTAACAGAAGTCCCAGAAATGTTCGGAGCGGAGCAGATATTGCTAAAACGCTGTAAAAACAGAGAAATATTTGATAAGACCCTTTGTCTTGTAAATGATTTTAAAAAGTATTTTATGAAGTATAACGAGCCGGTAGACGAAAATCCGTCGCCCGGAAACAAAGCGGGAGGCATAACCACTCTTGCAGAAAAGTTGCTCGGTTGCGTTCAAAAGGGCGGAAACGCAGAAATTGAAGATGTTTTAAATTACGGCGAGCCCGTAAGGAAAAACGGACTCTCTCTTTTGCAGGCGCCGGGCAACGATCTTGTTGCCTCCTGCGCCCTCGCCGCGAGCGGTGCACAGCTTATTTTATTTACGACCGGCCGCGGAACGCCTTTCGGCTGTCCTGTTCCTACGCTTAAAAATTCGAGCAACACGCCGCTTTTTGAGAAAAAGAAAACCTGGATAGATTTTGATGCGGGCAGTGTTTTAAACGGAGAGAAGTTTGAAAACTGCGCCGATTTACTTTTTGATCTTATCATAAAAACTTCTTCGGGAGAATATTTCGCTAGATCCGAGCGGCTTGATAAGAGCAATCTTGCAGTGTTTAAAGACGGCGTAACGCTGTAAAATTTAAAGTAGTAAAAAGAAATCGCAGACTTTTAAGCCTGCGATTTCTTTTTATGTGTATTTTTATTGTTGTTTAGATTTTTTCAAACACCATTGTAGCCTGAATACGATCACCGCCGCCTAAACCTTTGCTACCTCCGTTGGCTGTTGAAATAGTGTGTAACCGATAACCTTTGTTGGCCTGTTCGTTAATTACCTTTTCGAGTTCTATAAGATTACCTGAGCCGGTTCCCCAAAATTTTTCCTTTAGAGTTACCTGTAAAACAACATATTGTAGCGTTTTACCTGAAGCGCCCGAAAATGATGATGAATCTAATCCAAAAGACATATTAATACCTCTTATTTTTTTCTTTTATAACATATTTTTCTATATTAGTCAATGTTTATATTCTTCACGTATTAATTCTTTGAATTAATGAAAATGAAAATTTACAATTAATAAAAAAAGAAACCGCATACTTAAAAAAGTATGCAATTTCTTTTTTGGCGGAGTCGGCGAGATTCGAACTCGCGGGCGCGTAAGCGCTAACTGATTTCGAGTCAGCCCCGTTATGACCACTTCGATACGACTCCGTTTATTACTGCCGCAAATTTATGCGGCAAAAATTATTATAGTTTAAAAGGATCGAAAAGTCAAGTAAATATATTATAAAGTGCTGTTATAAGGCGTTTTAATATCTGTTATACCGAGGAGAAAGTCGGTAGAGGTGTTATAAAGCTTTGCGAGTTTAATAAGAATATCCGTGGGGATATCTCTTAAACCTCTTTCATATCTGCTGTACTGAGGCTGTTTCATATTAAGATAATCGGAGACATATTGCTGGGAAAAATCAAAATCTTCACGCATATCCTTAAGACGCGGATAATAATTATCCATATCAAAAAAGCTCCTTAATAACCATACGGTTATAAATTATTTTTAAGGAGTTTTTTATGAATAGTAAAGTTGCGAAAAAAATAAAAGAATCTGCTAACTGGATTTTATGTATAGGAATTGGTGTTTCGGTAATGAGCGGTATATCTATGGTAGCGCTTAGATATCTAATAGGTATTTTAGTATTCCTTTTAGGTTTATTTTCCTCTTGGCTATCTTATCTCATATTGTATGGTTTTGGGCAGTTGATTGAATATGCTGAAATAATTGCTAAGAATATATCCGAAATAAAATCTTATAATGAGGATTTTAAATTTAATAAAGATACATCTTCCGAAGAGAGAACCGAAAATACTTAAAACCAGCGGAGCGGCGAATTTTTAAATTCGCCGCTCCGCTGGTTTTATTTTTAATTTTATCCTACTAAATTTCCGAGCAGGTCGACAAGCGCCGAGTTGCGGGTGGCTGAAATATTATTTATAAATATTACATCCTTTGCCCCTGTGTCGGCGGCAAGCTGAGATAGCTTTCTTTGGTCGATTTTTGAAAAATACCTATAATCGACCACATAGACCTTATGATAGTTTTGCGTTAAGAAAGGCACAAAAGCATTGCCGAACGACTCTTTAACGACTATGCAGGCAGAATTATCCGCAATTTCGGGATTTTCTATGATACCGAAAGGCTGATCGCCTCCGATAAAAGCGAGATACTTACTGCTCGGCCCCATATTATCGGCATTACCGATGATAGGTCTTTGTGTTTCGGCGCCGTTTTCCGATTTTGTGGTCATTTGAGTGACCTGCTTCGGCTCGTAGGCAAACACGGTATCGGGAGTTGCGGCAAGCCGGGGAAGTTTGCCTGACTGCGCATAAAAAGTACCCAAAAATCCCTCAAACTTCTTTTCGGTGAAAGCCGAAAGGGGAGCGGGAGTTACACCTTTTGCTTTCATAAGCGCGTCATAAGTATAATAAGCGCCGAGAGCTGTCCAGTGGTGGTCGGTACGGAAATAAAGATATTCGTTTCTATGAGCGCGGAGCGCCGAATAAGCGTCTACCTTTTTAACATTATCGCCCATACAGGAATAAAAGTAATCTATAGCTTTTTTCTGATTTGAAGAGTTTATATTTGCGATAACATCGTCGGGCGCGGTGACACCGATCGCCGTGGGAACGATGATATCATAGAGATTTGAAATATTTGAAAGGGAATCCGCCGCGCGGTTTACGCAGGCGTTATATCTTTCGGCTATGCCCTGATTGAAATTATAATATTCATAAGCCGAATTATCAATAAGCAGGATTGCCCCTAAATTTTCGACTGATTTGGCAGGGGGAACTGTCGGCTCGGAGGTTTGAGGTTTTGAAGACGAGCTATCGGCTTTTTTATCGGAGGATTTATTATCCTTATCGGGTATATCGTCGGATTTTTCGACTTTTCCGTGGATCTGCACGGAGGTTTTACCGAAAGAGCCTGTCATAAATCCATTAATTTTAACAAGCGTATCGCGGCCGGGAAAAGTATCCGAATACCAAAGGCTGATATTATCGAAATAATCGCCGGAAAACAGTGAAGAAAAAGAAAACTTCGGGAATTTAGCGAGCTCTCTTTTTTCTGTTTCCGATTTTTTAGGCCTCAGCGACGGAACGAGTGCTATTACCGCAACACAAAAAAGCGCGAGGAAAAACACGCGGTTTAAATTAAAATCGATAGCCTGATTAAACCTAAGCTTTTTAATTTCATTCTTTTTATTACCAAAATTTTTCAAATGAGCTCACCTCTTTTTTATCTAAAATTGGAAATAGATAAACGGATTATACGAATCTCCCGCAAGCGCCGCCACGGATATGAAGAGCAATGCGAAAGGCAGAAGAATTCTCGCAATAAAATAAATAGGTTTAAGCGCCGGCTTTTCGAAAGCTTTATCAAAGATTTTACTGTTGAGATTCTTAAAAAGCGGAGTGCAGGCGGCGGCAGAAAATATGATTATAAAGGCATACTGCCCGATATATGTAAGAGTTTCAAAATCGAAAAATTTATTGGAATAAGCGCCGAACATACCCTTTAAAACATTTAATACCGCAGTTAAATTTCTGAATCTGAAAAGCACCCAGCCGAAAAGAATAACAAGGCAAAGATATATATGAGAAACTACCTTGCTTTTTTCGAGCGGTTTTAAAAGGAATATTTTTTCGATCAGTATAAACACGAAGAAGTAAAGTCCCCAAAGGACATAGTTCCAGGAGGCGCCGTGCCAAAGGCCTGTTAAAAACCAGACGGTGAGCAGATTAAGGGCAGTTTTAAAAGCGCCCTTACGGTTTCCCCCTAAGGGAATATAAACATAATCTCTGAAAAACGAGCCTAAAGAGATATGCCATCTTCGCCAGAACTCGGTAACGCTTTTTGAAATATAAGGGTAATTGAAATTTTCCCTATATTTAAAGCCTATCATTTTGCCCATTCCGATAGCCATATCGGAATAAGCGGAAAAATCGAGATAGATCTGAAGAGCGTAGGCAAAGATACCTACCCAAAGGCCTAAGATACTTGTTTGTTTGCCTATATTTACAGCCGCTTTACCTGTGACGGCGGTGCCGAGCAGAGCGTCGCACAGAGCGCTGCAGGCATTGGCGAGGACAGCTTTTTTTGCGAGCCCGTAGGTAAATCTTCTTATTCCCTCGGCTACATCAAGCTTTGATATTTTGCGGTTTTCAAGCTGCTCGTTAATATCCTTATATCTTACGATAGGGCCTGCTATACACTGATGAAACAGGCTGACATACAAAAGAAGTTTTGCAAAATTTCTTTGCGCGGGGACTTCTTTTCTGTAAACATCCACAACATAGGATATAAGCTGAAAGGTATAAAAGGAAATTCCGATAGGCAAAATTATGCTCGGAACAGTTTTAGGAAAGCCTGTTAAAAATTTGAGGTTTGAAAGCAGGAAAGAGCCGTATTTAAACACGGCGAGCAATCCTAAATTAATAACGAGCATAGCGGCTACGCCGCATTTTGCTTTTATGCTTTTAAATTCCTGCTTATCAATATAATTTGCGCAGAAATAATCAGCAAGAGTCATAAAAATAAGCAACAGAACATAGACCGGTTCACCGCAGGCATAGAAAATCAGCGAGAAAACCAGCATTACAATATTTTTTGCTTTTATACTTCCGGCAATACTGTAAGTTAAGAGATTGAGCGGAAGAAAGAAAAAGATAAAAAGAAGACTTGAAAATACCAAACTTATACACCGCTATTTAGGACAGAAAATTTTCTGCCCATATTTTATTTCATAAATTCATACATTGCTTTAAAGCACATGTATATATCGAACTTTGCAGTGGTTTCAAAAGGCGCGTGCATAGAAAGCACGGGAACACCTAAGTCTATGACATCAACGCCCATATCGGCGATATATTTAGCGACTGTTCCGCCGCCGCCGATATCCACCTTGCCCAGCTCACCTATTTGCCATTTTATGCCGGAATTATCAAGCATAGAACGGATCTGTGCGACATATTCAGCCGAGGCGTCGTTAGTATCGCTTTTTCCTCTGGCGCCTGTGTATTTTGTGACAACAACGCCGTAATTGAGGAAAGACGCGTTTCTCTTTTCCATAACATCCTGGAAAGTCGGGTCCGTTCCTGCGTTAACATCGGCAGAAAGGCAGCGCGAGTGCCTTAATGCAACCGTCGGATCGCCGCCCGCAACATAGCAAAGATCGCCTATAACATATCTTAAGAAATCGGAATTAAGTCCGGTGTTGCCCTCGGAGCCTATCTCTTCCTTATCTGTTAAAATAGCAAGTGCGGTCTTTTTCGGGTTTTCGACATTTAAAACGGCGGTGAGAGCGGGGTAAGCGCAAACCCTGTCGTCCTGACCGTAAGATCCTACCATTGAGCGGTCAAAGCCTAAGTCGCAGGCTTTTGCTGCGGGCACTATTTCAAGCTCTGAAGAAAGAAAGTCGTCTTCCGTAACGCCGTATTTCTCATTTAATATCTTTAAAATATTAAGCTTAACAAGCTCGCTGCCCTCGTCGTCTTTAAAAGGTCTGCTGCCTATCAGCACATTTAGCTCTTCTCCTCTTATACCGTCGGGCAAAGAGCGCTTATTTTGCTCGGAGGCGAGGTGGGGAAGAAGATCGTTTACAACAAATTTAGGATCGCTATCATCTTCGCCGATATTTACCGAAACAACGCTGCCGTCTTTTTTAGCAAACACGCCGTGAAGTGCCAGAGGAACGGTCGGCCACTGATACTTTCTTATTCCGCCGTAATAATGCGTTTTAAAAAGAGCCAGTTCTATTTCTTCATAAAGGGGGTTCGGTTTAAGGTCAAGACGGGGAGAATCGATATGAGCGGCGGTGATATTTATGCCGTTTTCGATATCCTCTTTTCCTATGACTGCGAAAGCGACTGTCTTTCCCCTGTTATTGAAATATACCTTATCGCCGGGGTTATATTTTTCGTTTCTTGAAAATTCCTTAAATCCTTTTTCTTTTGCCGCGGCTATAGCGTTTTTGACCGCTTCGCGCTCGGTTTTTGAAGCATTTAAGAATTTTTTATAGTCCTCGCAGTAAGCGATTATTTCATTCCACTCTTTTTCGGTGATATTTTTAAGACCGTTTTCGTGTTTTAAAAAAAGTTTTTCTTTAAGTTCGTTATAATCAGACATTTTCTTTTTCCTTTCTGCAGTTATTTAAAAATTCACGGAATTTTTCTGAAAATTCTTCCGAATTTCCGTCATTATAAATTATTGTATCCGCTTTGGATAAGTAGTATTCGTCGCTTTTCCCGGCGCCGATCCTTAGAAGTGCGTCAGGCTCGGATATTTTATCCCGGGCAAGAATTCTTTTAAGCCTTATCTCCTTTTTTGAAAGCACGGCAACGGTTTTATCGCAGATAGAGTCAAGTCCGCTTTCAAAAAGGGTTGGTGCGTCTATTAACACAAAGTCGGAGGTTATCTTCTCTTTTACTATTCTTATAATAAACGGGAAAAGAGTTCTGTTTAAAAGCTCGGTGTTTTCTTTTGAAGAAAAGGCCTTTTTAGCTAACCGCTTTCTTACTATTTCTTTATTTTCATCGAGGATATCTTCCCCGAATGAAGAAATCACGGCATAATATCCGCCGCTGTCCTTTATTACTGCTTTTCTGGCGCAAAGGTCGCAGTCTATAACCTGAAATCTTAAGTCATCGGCTATTTTTGCGGCGGTGCTTTTTCCGGCTCCGGTGGGGCCTGTTAAACCGATTATAAGTTTCATAGCGTCACCGTTTTAAAAGCGGCGGCGCGGATAAGCCTGTTATAAACAGCAAGTCCCACGCCTGATTTTGAAGGTGCGTGGACATAGAGTTCCATGGCCTTAAAATCGTCGGCTTTTCTAAGAGCTGTAAAAACATTTTTTGCAAGAGTTTTTTCGTCTTTTTTCGTTCCGTATACCAAATAGGGAATTTTTAAAAGATCTTTATCCTCTTCAAAGCAAAGTGCCGCGCAGTTAGGCTTTTTATTCACAAACTGAGCGAATTTATCGCAGTCGCCCTCAACGAGGTAAGTACATGTTTTCGGGGCATAATGCTTATATTTCATTCCGGGCGAAGATACCTTTTCTCCGCTTTTAATCATATTAAGCACAGCTTTATCGACTTCGATATCGGGCAGGACTGTTTTTAACTGCTCTAAAGTCACGGCGCCCGGCCTTAAAAGCTTAGGAGGGTCTGTGACGAGTGTAATAACGGTTGACTCTACCCCGACCGAGCAGTCTTTTCCGCAAACGACCGCGTCTATTTTTCCGCCAAGGTCGCTTATAACATATTGAGCCGAGGTGGGGCTCGGTGCGCCCGAAAGATTTGCCGAGGGAGCGGCGAGCGGGGTTTTGCTTTCTCTTATTATATCGCGCGCCGTTTTATCAGACGGCATTCTTATTGCGACAGTATCAAGCCCTGCGCTCACGCTTTTAGGGATATTATCCGATCTTTTAAGGATCATTGTAAAAGGTCCGGGCCAAAATGCTTCTGCGCATAAATAGGCGGACTTCGGAATATCTTTTGCCGCGAATTCGAGCGTTTTTACATCGCTTATATGCACAATAAGGGGATTATCCTGCGGTCTGCCCTTAGCTTTAAAGATATTCTTAACAGCCTCTTCGTTGGTGCAGTCCGCCGCAAGACCGTAAACCGTTTCGGTGGGAATGGCAACGATACCGCCGTTTTTTAAAATTTCGGCGGCTTTGCTTATCTTATTTTCGTAATCGCCGCTTAAAATATCAAGCTTTAAGGTTTCCAAAAATATTACTTCCTTTTTTATCAGGTTTCCTGTTCGTCGAGCGCTTTGGTGCGGTAATAGGTAGTAAGGGCGTCGATTATTTCGTCAAGATCGCCGTCAAGCACGGAAAAGAGCTTATATAAAGTAAGCCCTATTCTATGATCGGTCACTCTGCCCTGAGGGTAGTTATAAGTCCTTATTCTTTCGCTGCGGTCACCCGAGCCCACCTGGCTTTTTCTATCCGCCGCGATAGCCTCGTCGTGCTCGAGCTTTGCCGCGTCAAAAAGGCGGGCGCGGAGCACTCGCATAGCCTTTTCGCGGTTTTTAAACTGGCTTCGCTCGTCCTGGCATTCCACCACGGTATTTGTAGGAATATGGGTAATTCTTATTGCAGAAGAAGTTTTATTAATATGCTGGCCTCCGGCGCCTGACGATCTATAGGTATCGATCTTTAGGTCGGCCGGGTTTATATCCACTTCGACCTCGTCAGCCTCCGGCATAACGGCGACAGTAACCGCCGAAGTGTGAATTCTGCCCTGAGTTTCCGTATCGGGAACTCTTTGCACTCTATGCGTTCCGCTTTCATATTTGAATTTCTGATAAGCGCCTTTACCCTCTATCATAAAGCTTATTTCTTTAAAGCCGCCGAGCTCGGTTTCATTTGAAGATGTTATCTCGGTCTTAAAACCTTTTGACTGCGAAAACATCGAGTACATCCTGAATAGTGCCGCGGCAAAAAGCGCCGCTTCTTCGCCGCCCGTTCCCGCTCTGATTTCAACGATTATGTTCTTCTCGTCATTCGGGTCCTTAGGCAAAAGAAGAATTTTAAGCTCTTCGGATATTTTTTCGATATTTTTTCGGGTGAGTGAAAGCTCTTCATTTGCAAGCTCTTTCAATTCCTTATCGCTTTCGCTTTCGATTATCTTCATAGCCTGAGCCTCATCGCTCTTTGCTTTTTTATATTCTCTGAATTTTTCGACTATCGGCTCAAGCGAACTTTGCTCTTTCATAAGCTCTGTGAACTCGGAAACATTTGCCGCAATCTCCGGCTGTGCTATCCTTTCGCACAGCTGCTCATATCTGCTTTCAACTGCAGACAGCTTTTCAAACATTATTAATTTTCCTTTTCTTCAATGATTTTTTTGATACTTTTTTCAGCTTTTGCCCTCGGCACCATTATTTCTCTTGAACAGCCTAAACACTTAAGCTTAAAGTCCATTCCGATACGCGTTATTTCAAACTCATTGCAGCCGCAGGGGTGCTTTTTTT
Source organism: uncultured Oscillospiraceae bacterium (assembly GCA_900547095.1). Classification (GTDB taxonomy): domain Bacteria; phylum Bacillota; class Clostridia; order Oscillospirales; family Acutalibacteraceae; genus UBA737. The sequence goes on along the minus strand of URFG01000001.1, from coordinate 56,419 downwards.
TCATCTCGACTTTATCACCGACATTTATATCCATTCAATCAATCCTTTTTAAGTAAAATTATAATATATATTCTTCTAAAAGGCAATAGCAAGACTTGAATAAAATTATATTTTAGTGTAAAATAAATTTAAATTTCTGAGGTGTTAAAATAATGGAAAGAATTAAAATTATGCATTGCGCCGATCTTCATTTGGGAGCGGAGGAAAATCTGCTGAAATCGCAGAGCAAAAGCCGCCGCTTTGAAACCCTGCTCACATTTGAAAGAGCGATAAAAGAGGCGCAGAAAAGAGAAGTTAAAATAGTTCTTATTGCGGGCGATCTGCTTGATTCAAACTATATTGAAGAAGAGTTTGTTTCAGGGGTACTAAGCGCAGTGAGGTCCGCAAAAGATATGGAGTTCGTTTTTTCTGCGGGAAATCACGATCCTTTAAACTATTCTTCTCCTTTTTTAAAAATATCCGATATCCCTGATAATTTTCATATTCTTTCAACTTCGGGAGAAAGCATTAAGTTTGAAGATATTAAAACCTGCGTTTTCGGCAGGTCCTTTAAAGAGGTCTTTTCAAGCGATCCTTTATTTATTCCTTCCGATACAGATGATGATTACATAAATATTATGTGCGTTCACGGAGAGCTTTCGGGAACAAAAGGCGGGAATTACAATTCCGTTACAGAGAGTGATATTGCAAATTCCAAGGCTGACTATGCGGCGCTCGGCCATATTCACAAAAGGAGCGATATTTTAAGAGCCGGAAACACTTTTTATGCCTACAGCGGCTCTATAGAGGGTCACGGATTTGATGAAACGGGTAAAAAAGGCGTTTATATCGGGGAAGTGGGAAAGAGATACTGCGATCTTGAATTTGTAAGCGTAACCTTAAGAGAATATGTTTATTTAAAAGCGGATATTTCCGAGGCTTTGGACGAGCGCAGCGCTGCGGAAATAATTTTAAACAAATTAAATTGCGAATTCGGCTTAAATTATGAAAAAAATCTTTATAAGATAGATCTTACAGGCAGTATCGGGGAAGAAGTAAGACTGAACTTAGATGAAATCGCAGTAAGGCTTAAAGAAAAGCTTTATTTTGTAAAGCTCCGCGATAAGACCGAAACGAAAACCGATCTAAAACTTTTATCTGACGAAAATACATTAAAGGGCAAATTTGTTAAGAAAATGCTTGAAAAGATCGGGTCGGCTGAAGATAATGAAAAAGAGCTGTACTTAGCTGCGCTTAATATCGGTCTTAAAGCATTTACGCAAGAGGTAAAATACAATGAAGATCAATGATATTTACATAGGGGCTTTCGGAAAACTAAAGGATTTTTCACTTGAATTCGGCGGAAATATGAATGTGATCTACGGCGAGAATGAAAACGGAAAAACAACCGTGATGAACTTTATAAAAATGATGTTTTACGGTTCGAATTCAAGATCGCAAAAAATTATGCCCGCCAGAACGAAATATCTTCCCTGGAGCGGAGAAAGAGCGGGAGGAAGAATTAATTTTGAGCATGAAAACCAAAGATATACTTTAGAAAGAATTTTCGGAAAAACCGATTCAAGCGACAGCGTTACTCTTAAAAACCGCGATTCAGGCGAAGTTTTAACTACCGACAGAGAAATAGGAAAAACCTTTTTCGGGTTAAGCGCGCAGGCTTTTGAAAGAAGCCTTTTTACGGATTCTTCCGATTTTTCTCACGATGCCTTTGCGGAGGATGAGCTTAATTCAAAGTTATCGAATATTTTATCTACGGGCGATGATGAAAGCTCCTGCAAAAAGGTGGAGGAAAATATCTCTAAGGCTCTGCTTAAACTTATATCCAAAAATAATAAAAACGGTGCTATAAGGGAAAGAGAAAAGAAAACGGCGGAGCTTGAAGACGAGTATTTCGGAAGCCTTAATGCTGTAAAAAGCAGAATTGAAGAGGAAAAAGAGCTTGAAGAAGTAAACGATAAAATAAATAATTTAAGATCGGAAATAAGCAAAACAGAGGCTCTTATTCAAAAATCCGAAGAATTAAAAGAAAATCTTAAAATTAAACAGTTTGTTTCCGCAAGAGCCGAGCTTGAAGATTATAAGCTAAATACTGCTTTTTCAGACGGTACGATTTTAGACCGTGAATATGAAAAAAATATAAGAGATCTTGAAAACGAAATTTTAAATAAAAAAAGCAAATGTGAAAATCTTAAATCAGACATTGAAAATTTAAGCGGACAGCTAAAAAATATCAATGAAGAAAATAATGGTTCAAAAGAGCTTTCTGCAATAGAACAGGAAAACGCGGAGCTTTTTAAGAAAAGAGAGATAACCGATGAAAAAGAGCTGAAATTAAGCGAAGAGATAAGTTCTCTTGAAGCAGAACTTAAATCGTCGTCGGGTAAAAAACCGCTTTATAAACCGTTGTTTTTTGCAGGAATTTTATTGTGCCTTTTAGGTTTAGGGCTTACATTTGTTATAAAGGCTCTCGGAATAGCCGCGTTTATTCTGGGCTTTGCCGGATTTATGATATCACTTTTTATCTCGCTTTTGCCGGATAAAGAATATCAGGAAAAGCAGGATAAATACCGCGAACTATTATCGATTTCTTCAAGCCTTAAAAAACACAGATCGGATATTTCAGAAAAAATTACACGAAACAATGAAAAGATTTTTGAGCTTTCGAGGAAAAGCGACCGCTCGCAGATAAACTTAAGCGAAAAGAAAAATTCTTTAAATAATTTGCGTGAATCTTTAAAAGCCGAAGAAAAAGCTTTAAGCGATCTTTTATTAAAAGAGAAAGAATTAAAATCAAATGCCAAATGCCCTGATAATATTAAACTTTCCGATTATCTTTCCGATATATTAAGCGGACTTGAAAAGCTTAAAACCAAAGAAGAGCTTTATAAAAAAGAAGCGGGAGATATATCTTATGAAGATGCTTTAAAAAAAGCGGAAGCGGTAAGAAATGAAGATATCGCTGATATTACACAGCTTAAAGAAAAACTAAAAACTCAAAATCAGCTTTTAAATTCGCTTATAGGCAGTTTTAATGCGCAAAAAAGCGGAATTTCGGAAAGATATTCGAGAGTAAGAGAACCCGAAAATATTAAAAGAGAAATTGAGGAGCAAAAGGCGGCGCTTTTAGCCGAGTATGATTTTTACAATGCGGGAACGCTTGCTTTAAAAACAATTAACGAGTGCTTTGCGGAAATAAGGGGCGGTTACGGCGGAAAACTGGAAGAAAAAGCACAGGAAATATTAAGCTTGCTTACAAACGGGAAATACAGTAAACTTTCGGTCGATAAAACCTTAGAACCCGAAGCACAGGGCGAGGTTTTCGGACTTAGAAAAATAGATTATTTCAGCAGCGGAACTGTCGATCAGATATATTTAAGCTTAAGGCTCGCGGTTTCTTCTATGATAAGTTTAAACGGACCTCTGCCTGTTTTTCTTGATGACTGCCTATCAAATTATGACGATCAAAGAACGGAAAACGCAATAAAAGCGCTTAAAAATTTTTCTGAAAATTCGCAGGTGATACTTTTTACCTGCCACAAAAATATTGCGGAAATCGCAGAAAAAGAAAATATAAAAGTCTTAAATTTTTAAAGAGGTTTTTAAATTTATGAAATTCAATTCCGAAAATATGTGCAAAGGACCGATCTTTAAGAATGTGGTAATTTATACGGTGCCGATCATTCTTACAGGTCTTTTGCAGTTGCTTTTCAACGCCGCGGATCTCATTGTTGTGGGTTGGTTTTCGGGAAGCGACTCTGTTGCGGCAGTGGGTGCTACATCGTCGCTTACAAATTTATTCGTAAATCTTTTTATAGGTCTCTCGCTCGGAGCGGGGGTAGCCGTAGCACAGGGAATAGGGGCAAAAAGCAGAGAAAACACCGAAAAAGCCGTTCACACTGCGATACCCGTAGCATTAATAGGGGGAATTCTTTTAACCTTTACAGGAATTCTTCTTTCAAGGCCTTTGCTTGAGGCTATGGGCACGCCCGCAGGCAAAATTCTTTCGCTTTCGTCGGTTTATATGAAGATATATTTTTCGGGTATGACATTTTTAATGCTTTATAACTTCGGCGCGGCAATTTTAAGAGCCGCCGGCGATACGAAATCACCGCTTATTTTTCTGACTGTTGCGGGAGTGCTGAATGTTATATTAAATATTGTGTTTGTCGCCGTGTTTAAAATGGATGTGGCCGGAGTTGCGCTTGCAACCACAATTTCGCAGGCATTAAGCTCTTTGCTTGTAATAAGAGAGCTTATTAAAAGAAAAGATCTTATAAAACTCGAATTTAAAAAGATACATATAAATATTTCCGCGCTTAAAAAGATACTTGCGATCGGAGTGCCGGCAGGACTTCAAAGCTCACTGTTTTCAATTTCGAACGTTATAATTCAGTCTTCGGTGAATTCTTTCGGCAGTGCGGCGATGTCGGGCAGCGCGGCTTCTTCGAGCATAGAGGGATTTTGCTATGTCGCAATGAATTCATTCCAGCAGACGGCGCTTAATTTCTGCGGTCAGAATTACGGCGCGGGTAACTTGAAGAGAGTAAAGAAAGTAACATTTGTCTGCCTTTTGACCGTTGCGGCGGTGGGATTGATCATCGGTACGGTTTCCTATGCTTTCGGCAGACCTCTTCTTGAAATTTATATAAAGGATTCGAAGTCTGCTATCGATTTCGGACTTGAAAGAATGAAATTTATTCTTTTGCCGTATTTTCTCTGCGGAATTATGGATACTGTAACGGGATCGATGAGAGGAATAGGTTCTTCTGTCGTTCCGATGATAATAACCATAATCGGAGTTTGCGTGATGAGAATTGTGTGGATATTCACTGTTTTTGCAAATCCTGAATATCATACATTTGCATGGCTGTTTATTTCTTATCCGATATCCTGGTCGCTCACTTTCAGTGCGGTATTTATATCGTATCTGATAGCCGTGAAGAGAAAAGAAAAAAAGTTTATAAAAGAAAAAGAGCTTCTAGACTCTGTATGATGAGAGAGAAACAACTGAAGTGCTTATAAGACTTAAGCCTTTTTCTCCTTTCGTCAGAGGAAGGCAAAGTTTGTCTAACATCTAAAGTCTAATATCTAATATCCCGCAGTCGTTTTTTTACGGCTGCGGGATTTCTTGAATAATTTTTTATACATTTTGAATAAAAAATCCCATTTATCTTTCTTTATTTTGTCGCTATAATAAAGGCAACGACAAAGGAAAGGTCGTAAATAAAGGGAGGTAAACTCAAAATGAAAAAAATCATAACACTTTTACTTGCACTGGCTCTTGTTATGGGGCTTACCGCCTGCGGAGGTTCGGGATCCTCTGATAAAGGCGAAATTTCGGTATTCTATTATACCTATTCCGACACTTATATTTCAAGCGTCAGAACTTCAATGGACAAGCTTCTTAAAAAGGCCGGAATCAAGTTCCAGAACTATGACGCCAACGGTAACCAGACAACCCAGACAGAGCAGGTAACCACAGCTATTGCGAAAGGTTCTAAAGCTTTGATCGTAAATGTTGTTGATACAGGATCAAACGACGCCGCACAGAACATCGTTGATCTTGCAAAGGCTCAAAACATTCCGGTTATTTTCTTTAACCGCTCGGTTGAAGAAAGCGTTGTAAGCAGTTATGACAAATGCGTATTCGTAGGAACAGATTACGAAATGGCAGGTCATATGCAGGGCGAAATGGTAGGCAAATATTTAGTTGAGAATTTTGATAAGGTCGATTTAAACGGCGACGGAAAAATCAGCTATGTAATGTTCAAAGGCCAGGAGGGCAATATGGAAGCTATCGCCCGCACACAGTTCGGCGTTGAAGACGCGGACAAGGTCCTCACTGAAAATTCAAAAGAAAAGCTTTCATTCTATGATGCTTCCAACACCAACAAATATCTCGTTGACCAGGACGGATTATGGTCCTCTGCAGCGGCTACAAACTATATGTCCACAATACTCGCACAGTACAGCGAAGCAAATAAGAATATGGTTGAGCTTGTAATCGCCAACAACGATGAAATGGCACTCGGCGCGATCTCCGCTTTACAGGCTGCCGGTTACAACAAGGGATCGGGCAAAACTATCCCCGTATTCGGAGTTGACGCAACAGACGCCGCACAGTCTGCAATTAAGAACGGAAGCATGATAGGAAGCATTAAGCAGGACGCAGAGGGAATGGCAAAAGTTATAACCACAATCGCTCAGAACTTCCTCAATTCTAAAGAAAAATTCGACGGTGTAAATTCCGACGATGTTGTAGGAACCTGGAGAGTAAACATTCCTTACGCTGTTTACACAGGCTGAAAAAATAAATAATATTCAGACAGGGCGGTTTTTACCGCTCTGTCTGAAAAATCTATAAACGGGGGAATCAAGTTATATGTCAGGCATAAACAATGAAAAATTAAGATCCGATGCTCCCGTTCTGCTTCAGATGGATAATATCGAAAAAGTGTTTCCCGGAGTTAAGGCGCTCGATAAGGTAAGCCTTACTGTTAAGGCAGGAACGGTGCACGCGCTTATGGGTGAAAACGGCGCCGGAAAATCCACGCTGATGAAATGTCTTTTCGGAGTTTACAGCAAAGACAGCGGAAACATTTATTTAAACGGCGAAGAGGTAAACTTCAAAAATTCCAAAGAGGCGCTTGAAAATGGAGTGGCGATGGTCCACCAGGAACTTAATCAGGCTTTAAAGCGCAATGTTATGGATAATATGTGGCTTGGCAGGTTCCCGACGGTCTGCAAAGGCGTGCCGATAACGAGCGAAAAGAAAATGTACACCGCCACAAAGGAAATTTTTGAAAAGCTTGAGATCGATGTGGATCCTAAAACGGTTATGAGCAAAATGCCGGTTTCTCAAAGGCAGATGGTTGAAATTGCCAAGGCTGTTTCTTATAACGCAAAGGTAATTGTTTTTGACGAGCCGACCTCCTCTTTGACCGAAGAAGAAGTAGAACACCTTTTTAAAATAATAAATATGCTCAAGGAAAAGGGCTGCGGAATTATTTATATTTCTCATAAAATGAAAGAAATTCTGCGTATTTCCGACGAAGTTACGATAATGCGCGACGGAAAATGGATAGCCACAAAAGAGGCAAAGGATCTCACCACAGACGAAATAATAAAGCTAATGGTAGGAAGAGAGCTTACGAATATCTATCCTCCTAAGACGAATAAGGTCGGCGATCTGCTGCTTGAAGTTGACAACTTGACGGCGATGTATTCAAAGCTGAGCGACGTTTCCTTTAAAGCGAGAAAAGGCGAGATAATAGGAATTGCAGGACTTGACGGATCGGGCAGAAGCGAGCTTCTTGAAAATATTTTCGGAATAGCCACAAGGAAGAGCGGAACTTTAAAGCTTGACGGCAAAACAGTCAAAAACCGCAACTCGCGCGAATCCATTAAAAACGGATTTGCAATGCTCACCGAAGAGCGCAGAGCAACGGGAATTTTCGGAATTTTAAATATCCGCGAAAACGCTACGATTTCAAGTCTTGATAAATGCAAATCAGGACCTTTTGTCAGTAAATCAAAGCAAATAAAGAACACCAAGTGGTGTATTGATTCAATGCGGATAAAGACGCCCACTCAGGAAACAAAGATAAGATCTCTGTCCGGAGGAAACCAGCAAAAGGTAATCTTAGGAAGATGGCTTCTTACTGATCCGACGGTACTTTTGCTTGACGAGCCTACAAGAGGAATCGACGTAGGCGCGAAATATGAGATCTATCAGCTTATAATTGATCTTGCAAACAAGGGTAAAACGGTTTTAATGGTTTCTTCCGAAATGCCGGAGCTTTTAGGTGTGTGCGACAGGATACTTGTAATGTCGGGCGGAAGACTTTCAGGCGAAGTTGACGCGAAAACCGCCACCCAGGAAGAAATAATGGCGCTTGCCGCAAAGTATGTTTAAAAAAACGGAGGAATGAAAATGTCTGCTGAAACTTTAAAGAAACAGAGCAGTATAGGCGCGTGGAGGGAAAAATTCAGCAATTCTTCCGGTGCCGATAAAAGAAGAATGATAAGCGATCTTCTTTTTAACAATGCAATGTATATAATAATTGCGGCGGCAATTATTTATATAGCGATAAGAGTACCGGCATTTCTGTCGGTATCGAGTATAGTAAATATTGTTTCTCTTACAGCTGCAAAGCTTCCGATAGCGCTTGGTATCGGCGGAGCTATCGTGCTTACGGGAACTGATATATCCGCGGGCCGCTGCGTAGGTCTTACAGCCTGTATAGCGGCGTCGCTTTTGCAGATGACATCATATGCAAATAAAATTTTCCCGAATCTTCCGGTTATGCCGCTTTGGGCAGTTTTGCTTATAGTAGTGGCAGTCGGAGCGGTGGTAGGACTTGTCAACGGATTTTTCGTTGCCAAATTCAAGCTTCATCCTTTTATAGTAACGCTTTCTACCCAGCTTATAGTATTCGGTCTTGTACTTATGTATCTTATGATCGGCGGCAACAACGGTCAGACTCTTTCGGGGCTTGACTCTTCTTATACAAACTTTGTAAGAGGCACTCTTTTCACTGTCGGCTCCGTAGCAATTCCGAAATATGTGTTATATTCCGTTATTCTCACGGCAATAATGTGGGTGATATGGAATAAAACAAAGTTTGGTAAAAATATGTTTGCGGTAGGCTCAAATGAAGAGGCCGCGAATGTTTCGGGAGTTAATGTTTTCAAAACTATCGTGCTTGTGTTCGTTTTAGCCGGAGTTATGTACGGTATCACAGGCTTTATCGAGGGCGCAAGGATTGCTTCCTGCTCGGCTAACACCGGTCTTAACTATGAGTCCGACGCTATAGCCGCCTGCGTTATCGGAGGAGTTTCCTTTGTAGGCGGTACAGGTAAGATAAGCGGTATCGTTATCGGAGTTTTCCTGCTCCAGATAATCTTTGTTGGACTTAACTTCCTTTCTGTAGACGCAAATATGCTCTATGTAATAAAAGGTCTTATAATCCTTGTTGCATGCGCTATCGATATGAGAAAATATCTTGCCCGCAAGTAATTTTTTAAAAAAGATAGGTGAATCTTAAATGAACGAAGAAAAGAAAGTTAAAAACACAGGCGGACTTTATGCAAAAATAAAAATGCCTTTAAAGACCGCCAACATAATGGTTGCGGTGCTTATTGCGGCGCTCATATTAGTTACGGCTTTTATTATCGGTCACAGCGGATTCACCGTTGATTTTGATACCGACGGCGGATCACATATCGAAAGCATTAATCTTAAGCATTCGGATAAGATATCTTTAAGCGAAGCACCCGTTAAAGAGGGGTATAAATTTGCCGGTTGGTACAAGGATAAAGCGCTGACGCAGGAGTGGGACTTCAGCGACGGCGTTGAGGGAAGTATGACTCTTTACGCAAAATGGATAAAATAAAAAATGGCAGTCGGGCACTTTGTCCGACTGCCGAAACGCTTTTTATTGCTTTTTAATTTTTGAAATGTTAAAATAAAAGAAAAAACCCGGAGGGCAAAATGAAGTATACCGTTTTAGTTGTAGACGATGAATTTGAGCTTAGAAGAGCGCTTATCGAAAAGGTGGATTGGCAATCCGCCGGATTTGAAGTTATAGGCGAAGCGGAAAACGGTATAGAAGCTTTAGAGTGCATTGAAAGCTTAGAGCCTGATCTTATTATTACGGATATTAAAATGCCGATGATATCCGGGCTTGAGCTTGCAAAAAGAATAAGGGAAATAAGGCCTGCCGCGCAGATAGTGATACTAAGCGGTTATGACAGCTTTGAATATGCAAGAACTGCTATTGAGTACAATATCATAAGCTATCTTTTAAAACCGATCTCTTCTTCGGAAATGACCGAGGAGCTTAAAAATATCCGTGCTAAAATGGACGAAAAGATTTTAAATGCTGTAAAGATACCCGATCCTGATTTAAAAAGGCAGTTAAAAAAAGCGGAAACGGAAGAATTTTTACTTCCTCTTATGCTCGGCGGAAGCGAGAATAAGACTGATGAAGAACAGCTTATATTAAGAGCAAAACAGCTCGGAATAATAAAAGGCGGCGGCGAAAATTTAAGATTTTGCGTGATGGTCGTAAAATTCAAGGATATTTACAACAAGACCTGCACGACAAAAAAGCACACCGACTTTTTAACGAATATTCTATCAAAATATTTCACCTGCGAAACGCTCATTGTATTTTCAAGAGCGGTGGTGCTTGCCGTACTAAATGAAGACGGAAAGTTATCAAATGTTTTGGAACTTAGCTTAAAGGAAACCGTGCAGTCGGCTAAAAGGCTGCTCGATCAGTCCTGCACGATAGGCGTAAGCCGTGAATTTTACAAGCTTTCCGATTGCTCCGACGCTTATTTTCAGGCAGTTACCGCCAGGCGATACACTTCCGACGGCACAGGTGAGATCCGGTTTATAGCCGATCAGGAGCATAATTTCGAATTTGAATTTGATAAAGCCGAAAAAACTGCCGCAGGCATAGAACAGCTTTTAAAGGTGGGAACGCAGGAATCGCTTAACGATTTTTTAAATTCGCTTTACGAAACTAATACCCCTGAAAATGCAAATCTTTTGGTGCTGCAGATAATAGCCACTGTCTTTCGAGTTGTTAGCTCGGTCGTGGATAAAAACGAGCTCACGGAACTTATCGGCAAAAATCCGATCTTTTCGCGCCTTACTTCCTACGGCAGCGAGCAGACTATGAAAAACGAGCTTTTAGAGTTCTGCGGCGAGGCAAAAGCTATTATTGAAAATTCAAGAAAGCGTGACAGCGAGGTCTTGTGCGACAAGGTTTTAGAGATAATAAACGATAGGTATTCCGATGAGAGCCTTTCTCTTACAAGCGTTTCCGACGAGCTTTCCGTAAGCCCGAATTATTTAAGCGCACTGATAAAGAAAACCAAAAAGAAGAATTTTATAACTCTTCTTACGGAAAAAAGAATGCAGACCGCCTATGACTTAATAGTCTGCTCCTCTATGAAAATGCTTGAAATTTCCGAAAAGTGCGGATACAGCGATCAGCACTATTTCAGCTACTGCTTTAAAAAGTTTTACGGCGAATCGCCTAACAAATTAAGACAGACTAAGGCGGAGGAAAAATGAAAGAAAGATCAAAATTATCATTCAGCCTTTCAAATTTAACTATCGCCGCGGTATTTGCGGCAACCATAGCGGCGGTCGCCTGCAGTATCGGTGTGTTCGCGTCTGTATACAGCTCCGCGCTTAAGAAAAACGCGGAAGTTAATGCCGAGCAGACGGTCAATCAGGCGGCGGTGGCGGTGAATAACACCGTGGGATCGATGAAAAGCCAGCTTGATAATATCTGTGCGCTTATAAAAAGCGGAAAATCGGAATCGGAGATAAAAAACGACTTAAAGGTGCTTTTGGGGCTTCGAAACGATATTGTTTCGGTCACGGTCTATTCGAAAAGCGGTGAAATTTTGCTTTGCGCCTCGGATAAAGAGCTTAAAAGCAATATTTTAAGGGACCTATCCTTTAACAAAGAAAATTTCGATTCTTCGCCGAAATTTTCTCTTTCACAGCCGCATATTCAGTCGATTTTCGAAAAAAGCTACCCTTGGGTGGTAACCGCGGCCGTAAAGACTGATGAGGCGGTATTGGGAAACGGAACATATATAACAGCCGATTTTAATTTTTCAGGCCTTGCGGATTATATCGATCAGGCCGGAATTGGTCAGCACGGTTACTGTTTTATAGCAGACGGTTCAAAAAATATTATCTATCACCCTGCTCAGCAAATGATTTTTTCAAATCTCAGATCGGAAGACCTTAAAAGTATCAAGCTAAGTCGCGGGGAACTTGTAAATGTCGATCACAAGATAACCGTCGTTTCTGATACTTCCTACAAATATTGGAAAATAATCGGAATTTCTTATACCGACGAGCTTGAAAAGGAAAAAAACGGGCAGATTTTCATAAGCATTTTAATAGCCGTTGTTTGCTGTGTCGTTTTCGCGGCGGGAGTACTGCTTATTTACCAGAAAATTGTCACAAAACCGGTCAAAAAACTGATAAAAGCCATGAAGACCTTTGAAAGCAAGACTTCTTCATTTGAGTATGATCCAAAAGACGAGCCCGCGCTTGAAATAAGCGAGCTAAACTCTTCATTCTGCCATATGTCCGAAAGAATAAAAGAGCTTATGGAGCAGGTGAGAAAAGAAGAAAAGGAATTAAGGATCACAGAGCTTAAAGCCCTGCAGGCGCAGATAAATCCGCATTTTCTTTATAACACGCTAGATTCTATCTCCTGGATGTGCGAATCGGGGAACACTAAAGACGCCGCCGCAATGGTGAGTGCCCTTGCAAAACTTTTCAGAATAAGCATAAGCAGAGGAAAAGAGCTTATCCCTATAAAAGACGAACTTAATCATGCCAAAAGCTATCTTATAATCCAAACCTATAGGTATAAAAATCAGTTTACCTATAAATTTGAGGTTGAAGAGGGACTTGAAAATTATCTTTGCAACAAGATAACCATTCAGCCTTTAATTGAAAACGCTATATATCACGGTCTTGACCGAATGGTAGACGAGGGCGAGATAGTTATATCAGTTTTCGAAGATAAGGAAAACAAAGATGATATCATAATCAGCGTTGCGGATAACGGTGTGGGAATGACAGATGAGCAGTGCAGATCGATCCTTAAAAAGAACAGGAGCGATTCGAGCGGAATAGGCGTTAAAAATGTCAATGACCGCTTGAAGATATATTTCGGGGAAAACTATGGGATAAGTATTAAAAGCGAACTTGATGTCGGAACGACTGTTACCGTTAAAATTCCGAAAATAAAGAATGCGGAGGATATCAATATATGAAAAAATTAAAATTTTTGATCATTCTCCTGGCTTTTGTGACCTTGATTTCCGGCTGCAAAACTAAAAAATCCGATAAAAAATATGTGGCTGTGATAGCAAAATCCGCAAATTCCGATTTCTTTATAAATATGAAAAACGGCGCTTTCGGCGCCGCGACGGAATATAACGTAAAAGTCACCTTTGAGGGTCCCGAAAACGAAGAGGATTACGAAACGCAAAACGAAATGATATTAAGCGCCGTTAAAAACGGGGCTGACGCAATTTTACTTTCCGCTATCGATTACAACAAGTCGGATAAAGCAGTGAATACGGCTGTAAAAAAAGGAGTAAAGGTCATCACTGTGGACAGCGGAATATCAAGTAACCTTGTAAGTCTTTTTATCGGAACGGATAATAAAAAATCCGGCAGGCAGGCAGGCGAGGCTGTGCTTAACGGATTTAATTCAAACACCGATATAAATATCGGAATAGTAAGCTTTTCGGAGCAGACGGACAATTCAAAGCTTAGAGAAAGAGGCTTTAAAGAAGCTATCGCCGCAAATCAAAAAGCTAAAATAATAGGTACAAAAATTGCTAAGAGCAATATCGAAAGCGCAAAGCAAAGCGCCAAAGAGCTTTTAAAAGAATATCCGCAGATAAATGTCTTAGTAGGGTTTAACGAATGGATAACCTTAGGAATAGGCGAGGCGGTAAAGGAAGAAAAGGCAGGAAATTATGTCAAAGCAGTCGGCTTTGACTGCAATGTTTCTTCTGTGGCTATGCTTGAAACGGGCGAAATGGATTCGCTTATAGTTCAAAATCCTTTTGCAATGGGTTATCTCGGAGTTAAAAATGCTTTAGAGCTTATAGAGGGCAATTCCCCCGAATCGGAAGTTCTATACACGGATACGGTGACTGTTAACAAAACTAATATGTTCGATGAAGATATTCAAAAATTATTATTCAGATTTGATTAGAAAGGAGAAAATATGTATATTTCAAAAGATAACAGATATGATGTAATTCCTTATAACCGCTGCGGTAACAGCGGACTTAAACTTCCCGCTCTCTCTTTAGGGCTGTGGCACAATTTCGGTGATAATGCGGATTATAATAATATGAAAGACCTTATTTTCACCGCTTTTGATAACGGCATTACCCATTTTGATCTTGCTAATAACTATGGGCCTGCTCCGGGCAGCGCCGAAAGAAATTTCGGAAAAATTTTAAAAGAAGAGCTTATGCCTTACCGCGACGAGCTTTTGATCAGCACAAAAGCGGGTTATGAAATGTGGAACGGACCTTACGGAAATTTCGGCAGCAGAAAATATCTTCTTTCCTCTCTTGACGCAAGCCTTAAAAGGCTCGGTCTTGATTATGTCGATATTTTTTATCATCACCGTCCCGATCCCGAAACTCCGCTTGAAGAAACAATGTCGGCTTTGTCTTCCGCGGTTAAAAGCGGGAAGGCGCTCTATGTCGGTCTTTCCAATTATGACGGGGAAACAATGGAAAAAGCCGCAAAAATCCTTGAAGAATTAAAAACTCCTTTTATAATAAATCAAAACCGCTATTCGATTTTTGACAGAACGGTGGAAAACAACGGTCTTTTAAAAAGCGCGGATAAAATTAAAAAGGGTATTATCACATTCAGCCCTCTCGCGCAGGGAATGCTGACTAACAGATATCTTCACGGAATACCTGAGGACAGCCGAATAAGGACCGACGGCAGATTTTTGAAGGAAACTTCACTGACGGCCGAGAGATTGGAGCAGATAAGAAAACTTAACGCACTTGCCGAAAGCAGAGGGCAGACCTTAGCGGAAATGTCGCTTTCGTGGCTGCTTTCAAAAAAAGAGGTCACTTCCGTTCTTATCGGTGCGTCAAAGAAAACGCAGATACTTGATAATATAAAGGCTTGTGAAAACACGGAATTCAGCCGGGAAGAGCTTAAGAAAATAGACGAAATATCGATTTAAAGAAATAGACCCTTTACTTAAGTAAAGGGTCTATTTTATTTCCTGCTCAAGTATGCGTAGTTTTTACCGGTTGAAATTTATTTTATAATAAATTATAATAATTTCATAATATAAACGGAGCGGATCAATATGATTATCAGAAAAGCTGATAAAAGCGATTTAAAAAAAGCTTACGAAGTATACAGTAAGGTCTTAAAAAACGAGGAAATGGGACTTACAACTATCGGTTGGATAAGAGGAGTGTATCCTACTGAAGACACAATTCAAGAAGCGATAAAGGCTGACGATTTTTTTGTATACGTCGAAGATGATAAAATTCTTGCCTGTGCCAGGATCAATCAAATTCAGGTGCCCGAGTATGCGGTGGCGGACTGGGAATATAAAGATATCAAAGACGATAAAATAATGGTGCTTCACACTCTTGCGGTCGATCCCGACGCGGGCGGAAAGGGAATAGGCTCAAATTTTGTAAAATTCTATGAAGATTATGCTTTAGATCACGGCTGCACTCATCTTAGAATGGATACAAACGAAAAAAATTCCAATGCGAGGCGCCTTTATAAAAAATTAGGGTACAATGAGGCGGATATAGTTCCCTGTGATTTTAACGGAATACCTAATATAAGGCTTGTTTGCCTTGAAAAAAAGTTAAAAGGGTAATAAAATATGAAAATAAAATTTTCGGCGATATTTTTAATATTTATTTTGCTTTTTTCAAATTTTTGCATTATTGAGGGATTAAGCAAATCCGAAGCCGAGGCACAAAAGCTCAATATAACTCTATCGCGCGGCTCTTCAAAGCTTTTTGACGGCAACAATTTGACATATGATAATTTAAGCGGAAAAACAGAGCTTAAATTCAATTTGAAAGCTCGATATATCTATCTGATATTTTTAAAAAAGGCGGCGTCATTCTCGGTAAACGGGGAGAAAACCGAAAATAATTTTCTGCACTGCCTTATTGATCTTAAAGAAAAGTCTGCAGGGATAACGGACAGTGTAACTCTTGATTTTGAAGAGGGAACGCAGTTGAGCGAAATTTCCGCTTATACCGACGGCGCTTTGCCTAAAACCGTCGAGGATTGGAGCGCGCCTTGCGAGAAAGCGGACCTGCTCCTCGTATCTACTCATTCTGACGATGAGCAATTATTTTTTGCAGGTGTTTTACCGCTTTATGCGGGACAAAGGAAATTAAGGGTACAGGTAGCATATTTTACAAATCATAATGTTAATTTTAAAAGAAATCACGAGCTTTTAAACGGACTGTGGACAGTGGGAGTAAGGAATTACCCGGAAATAAGCGAATTTCCCGACGCCTGGGCGGATGACAGACAGCACGCCGAAAGAAATCTTTTAAAAGCAGGCTTTACTTATGAAGACGCCGTTAACTTTCAGACATATCTTTTAAGAAGATACAAGCCGCTCGTAGCAGTAGGCCATGATTTTGCGGGGGAATACGGCCATGGCCAGCACATTTTAAACGCCGCAACTTTAAGCGAGGCTGTAAAGAAGAGCGCTGATGAAAGCTTTGATCCCGAAACCGCGCAAAAATACGGCACGCACACGGTAAAAAAATTCTATGTTCATTTATATAATGAAAACAAGATAATTTTAGATATCGATACTCCGCTTGATAATTTCGGCGGTAAAACCGCTTTTGAAATGACAAAAGAAGGCTTTAAAAAGCACGTTTCACAGCAGGACACCTGGTTCAGAGAATGGCTTAACGGAACTGACGGAAACAATAATTCCAGCGCTTCGATAAAAAAATATTCCCCTAGGGAATACGGACTTTATTTTTCGACTAACGAAAAAGAGGATGTTTTGAAAAACGACTTCTTTGAAAATATAACTACTTATGATGAGCTTGAATCGGCAGAGCATAAAAAGCCCAAAAAGGAAAAGGAAGAAACAGAAAAAAATCAGGAAAAAGAGAAAAAAGAAGTTAAATCAAAGCCTAAAAGTATATATTTTACAGCCGCGTGTTCTTTGTTGATTTTAATAATTACAGCGGTAATTATAGCTAAAAAAAAAAAATAAAAATCGGTTTTTAAAAATTTTCCAAAAAAATGTTATCTTTTTCCAATAAAAAGATAACATTTTTATTTTGCAGTTGATATAATTAAAGTAACATTTTATCTATAAGGAGGATAAAAAATGGAAAGAAAAATTTCTTTAAACGGAAAATGGCGCCTTTATTATAATGACGCGGCTCGAAACAAAGTCGATGATTTTAAAAGCGCCGAATCTGTCGAGGCAACTGTGCCGGGAAATGTAGAACTTGATCTTAAAGCTGCAGGTCTTCTTCCGGCTGATGAGTTTAAGGGTATGAACACCACGCTTACCGAAAAATATGAGGTTTACGAGTGGTGGTATAACCGCAACTTTACAGCTCCCGAGTTTTCATCAAAAGAAAAAGTTTTCTTAAACTTTGCGGGTGTTGACTGTCACGCGGAATACTTTTTAAACGGCGAAAAAATATTAGAATCCAAAAACGCTTTCATTGCTCACGAAGCAGAAGTAACAAACTTCTTAAAATCGGGAGAGAATGAATTAACGGTACATATAACTTCTTCAGTAAAATTTGACGGCGAGCATACTTTAGAGCAGTACTGCTCAAGCGGCTGGGGCTGTGATTCTTCGGTATTTTCAAGAAAGCCCGCTCATGCTTACGGCTGGGATATTTTCCCGAGAGTGGTAAGCGCGGGACTTTGGAAAGATGTTGATATAATCATCCGTGATGAGTACGGCATTGAAAATGTAAGCTACACCACCGATTTCGGCGGAAACCACGGAACACTTGGAGTTATGTTCAAAATCAAGGCTCCGCTTGCTGATCTTTATGATAATAAGCTTAAGGTTATTATCTCGGGTAAATGCGATGATTCCGAATTTTCAAGAGAATTTGAGATAATCCGTGATTTTAACAGAAAATTCTATGTCGGAATCGATAATTTAAAGCTTTGGTGGCCTTATGGTTACGGCGACGCTAATATTTACGATTCAAAGATCACTCTTTTATGCGACGGCAAAGAGGTTGCAAATTACTGCTTTAATGTCGGCGTAAGAAAGATCGAGCTTTATCACACCGATACAATGCTTGATGAAAACCCCGGATTTTATTTCAAGGTCAACGGCCATCAGGTATTCTGCCGCGGAAGCAACTGGGTTCCGCTCGACGCTTACCACAGCAGAGATAAGCAGCGCTATGCAAAGGCATTGGAGCTCGTTTCCGATATCGGCTGCAACATTTTAAGAGTATGGGGCGGCGGAGTTTACGAGCAGGAAGAATTCTATGATTACTGCGACAGGCACGGAATTATGATCTGGCAGGACTTTATGATGGCTTGCCATATCTGCCCCGAAGATCCCGAGAGTATGGCGGAGTATGAAAAGGAATTTACCTGGGCGATCAAGAATTTGAGAAATCACCCCTCTATCGCTCTTTGGGCAGGCGATAACGAGATCGATTCCGCAACTGTCGGAAACCGAAATCCGAACAAAAACAATATTACAAGAAAACTGCTTCCGGATCTTATCAATAAGTATGATTACAGGCGCCCCTATATCCCGAGCTCGCCTTATATTTCAGAGAAGCTTTTCAAGCTCTTAAAAAGCGGAAATCACAATGCGTATGTTGAAAATCACCTTTGGGGTGCGAGAGATTATTATAAAGCTGACTTCTATAAGTATTCTACAGCCGCTTTCGTCAGCGAAACGGGTTACCACGGCTGTCCGTCTGTTGAGTCGCTTAAGAAGATGGTTGATGAAGATAAGCTTTGGCCTGTATTCAACGAGCAATGGACTCTTCATTCTTCCGATCAGAAAGGCAATGACAGCCGAGTAAGACTTATGGATGATCAGATAGTTCAGCTATTCGGCAAAAAAGCTGAAAACATTGAGGATTTTTCTCTTGCTTCACAGATCTCTCAGGCAGAGGCAAAGAAATACTTTATCGAAAGAGTAAGAATAGGCAGACCGAAAACCGGCGGTATTCTTTGGTGGAATTTGCTTGACGGTTGGCCGCAGATGTCCGACGCAGTCGTAGACTATTTCTATGACAAAAAGCTTGCTTATTACTATATCAAGCGTGCTCAGGCTCCTATCGCTCTTATGATGGGCGAACTTCACGACTGGAGATACACCCTTTATGCTCTTAACGATACAAGAATCGCCGTTAAAGGAACTTACAAGGTTTCCGATATCGAAACAGGCGAAGTTATAGCAGAGGGCGGATTTAATGCCAATGCAAACGGCAAAACAGGCGTTACCAATTTCAGAATGTTCTACTCCGAGCAGAGAATGCTTCTTATCGAGTGGGATATCGACGGAAAGAAATATTACAATCATTATCTTACAGGCTATCCGCCGTTTGATTTTGAGAAGTATAAAAAATGGCTTAATAAGCTTAACGAGATAACAGCCGAATAAAAATAAAAAATCCCCGAAAGGGGATTTTTTATTTAAGAAGTTTGATAAAATAAGGAATTTCGGGTTCGAAATTCACGCTGTAACGCTGATCGGGATCGGTCAAAAGCGTTGATTTTATACACTTTGAAGTAAACTTCACGGAAATTGAAACCGCCTGACGCAGGCTTTTGCCTATAGTCAGAGCTGAGGTAAGCACACTTGAGAAGATATCTCCCGTTCCGTGAAAGGTAACATTATAATATTTATCTGAAATAAATTCAAAATTTCCGTTATCAAGAAAGACCGCACCGAGATTTTTTTCATCAAACCTGACTCCTGTGATAACAGCCGAGGCGGAAGTGAGATCGGATAATTTATATAAAAGATCTTCAATATATTTCTTATCATAAGGTGCCGGTTTATATTCGGTATAGGTCAAAAAGCACGCTTCTGTGATATTTGGGGTTATAACATCGGCGTAGGTTATCAATCTTTTCATATATTCGGGAAAATCGGGCTCAAATCCGCCGTAAAGCTTTCCGAAGTCCGCCATAACAGGGTCGACTATGACAAGAGCATTATCCTTTTTTAAAATTGCTATAGCGTTTTTCACTATTTCCGCCTGGGCGATACTTCCGAGATAGCCTGTAAAAACAGTGTCAAATTTAATATTTTCGCTGTTTAAGTGGCGGGCAATGGGGAGAATATCGTCAGTAAGATCGCGGAAAGTATATCCTTTAAATCCGCCGGTGTGGGTGGAGAGCACTGCCGTGGGTATAACGGCGGTTTCAATTCCTGCGGCGGAAATAATGGGCAGAGCCGCGGTGAGCGAGCATCTGCCGAAGCAGGAAATATCGTTAACAGCCGCTACTCTTTTCCTAATCATTTTTTCTTACCTTTCTTTTTAAGCTCTTTCGGGCAGAATTCGTCTAAGGGGCATCTATCGCACTCGGCAATTCTTGCCGTGCAGATATCTCTGCCGAAAATGACCGTTCTATGGCAAAAATCGGAAGATTTTTCAGGCGGCAGGTATTTTATCATTTCAAGCTCCACTTTTTTGGGATCGGTCGTGGTTACAAGTTTTAAGCGGTTGCAAATCCTGATAAAATGCGTATCCGTTACCACTGCAGGCTTATGAAAAACATCGCCTAAAATAAGGTTGGCTGTTTTTCTTCCCACACCCGGCAAAGAGGTAAGATCCTCGATGTTATCGGGGACTTTGCCTTCAAATCTTTCATTTAAAGCCTTACTCATTTTTATAAGGTCCTTAGCTTTTGTTTTATAAAGACCGCAGCTTTTTATAAGCTCTTCCACTTCTTTTAAATCTGCCTCAGCCAAAGATTCAGAGTCTGGATATTTTTCAAAAAGTGCAGGAGTTACCAGATTTACTCTTGCGTCGGTACACTGAGCGGAAAGGCGGGTGGCAACGAGCAGCTGAAAAGGAGTTTTATATTCAAGCGAGCAAAAGGCGTCGGGATAAAGCTTTTCAAGCGCCTCTACCGCCTTTAAAGCAAGTTCTTTTTTACGCACGCGAAACATTCTCCAGCTTAAGATCACCGCTTTTAATAAATCCGAGTTTTCTCATAGCCTCGCTTATTCCGAAGCAGATCACTGCCGGAAGAATAAAGTGCATAGCGAGAATTTCGACTATTGCAAGCGAAGGCGACATAGCGGCGACAGTTTCACTTCCCTTAGTCATAGCCTCGAAAGCGGCAAACTGACCTACAAGACCTGCAGAGCCCATACCTGAGCCTACAGGGGTGCTGAGCATTTTAAGAACCGCAGAAGAAACGGGGCCTAAAACGGCGCTTGAAATTACAGAGGGTATCCACACCTGCGGGTGGCGGATAATATTAGGCATCTGAATCATTGAAGTGCCGAGGCCCTGCGCTACAAGACCGCCGAGCTTATTTTCACGGTAGGAAATAACAGCGAAGCCCACCATATTGCAGCAGCAGCCGATAGTTGCGGCGCCTGCGGCAATTCCTGTGATACCCATAGAAATTCCTATAGCTGCCGATGAAATCGGCAAAGTGAGCAGAATTCCCATTATAACAGAGATCGCCATTCCGCCGAGGATCGGGGATTTTTCAACATTTATATTTACAAGATTTCCTATCCACTTCATAGCGGCGGCAATATAAGGACCTACGAGATATCCTGCCGCGCAGCCTGCCAAAATACAGCAAAGCGGTGTGAGAATTATATCAAGTTTAGTTCTGCCTGAAACGAGGAAACCTATTTCCACCGCCACATAAGCGGCAATAAATGCTCCGAGCGGCTCGCCGGGAGCGCCGAGCTTTAAGCCCTCTATCATGAGGTTGGGAAACGCACCGACAGTACCTGCAACGGCGGCTGAAACCGTGGCTAAAGGCGAAGCCTTTAATTTACAGGCAACTCCTACGCCTATTCCCGCACCGGTAACAGTTTTTGCGACGGAGCCGATGACTGTGATATATCTGCCGAAAGTATTATCCCCGATAAGAGAGCCTATCTGACAGATTATTGTGCCTATGATCAAGGTGGAGAACAGACCGAAAGCCATTCCCGAAAGACCGTCGATAAAAAGGCGGTTTAAATATTTTTTCATTTCTTTTTCCCCTCTGCTTAAAAAGTGATTGCACCTATTATATAATAAAAGCGCTTGATTTTCAATAGAATTATTGCATTTAAAGGGTTTTTGTGGTAAAATCGTTACAGTTTAAATATATTGAAACGGAGTTTAAAATGACGGAAATTTATCTTGTAAGGCACTGCGAGGCTATGGGCAACTTAAAGCGCCTTTTTCAGGGAAGCACGGATTGCGATGTAAGCGAAACGGGCAAAATCCAGCTTGGATTTTTAGAAAAAAGATTTGAAAATATCCATCTTGACGCTATTTATTCAAGCCCCTTAAAGCGGGCTTTTAAAACGGCGGAGGCTATAAGAGGAAATAAAAGCATAAAAATCGAAACGGAAAGCGGACTTAGGGAGATCTGCGGAGGAATTTATGAGGGAAAGCCGTTTAGAGAAACATTTTTGGCGGTGCCCGGTCTTGCGGATATCTGGAATAATCATCCGCAGGATTTCGCGCCTCCCGAAGGCGAGCCTATGAGAGAGGCATACGAAAGAATTTACGAAACGATAAATGAAATAGTAAAGAAAAATCCGGATAAAACAGTCGCCTGTGCTTCACACGGCGGAATTATCCGCTGCCTTATGTGCAGGCTTATGTTTAACGATATCGAGAGGCTTTCGGAAGTCGCCTGGAGCGAAAATACATCGGTAACATTACTTAAATTTTATCCCGATATGAGCTTTGAAATCGAGTTTTACAACGACCATTCCCACGTGCCCGACGCTTATATGCCGAAAAGAAACAGGATAGTTGATTTCGTTATGGATGAGGATAAAAAATGATCATAATGTCGGTCGATTTAGGTCTTGCAAGAACGGGTCTTGCGGTTTGTGACAAATCGGAAAGCTTTGTTTTCCCGAGGGAAGTAATACACGAGCGTAACGAGGATAGGCTTATAGACGCTATAACTAAAAAGGCTAAAGAGGAAAATGCGGAGCTTTTAGTCGTAGGTCTTCCGAAAAATATGGACGGCTCGCTCGGATCAAGAGCCGAGGAATGCAAAAGCTGCGCTGAAAAGTTAGAAGAAAAAAGCGGTATAAAAACAGTCCTTTTCGATGAGCGCTGCACCACTTTGGCGGCGGGAAATTATCTTAATCTTTCCGATACGAGAGGCAAAAAGCGCAAGCAGGTTATTGACGCTGTTGCGGCTGTTATAATTCTCGAAGATTTTATCAGATTAAGAAAAATAAAGTAAAAAAATGTCGGGTTTGGGTATTGAGTTTTGATTTAAGAAATGATATAATAATTTCGTTAGAATACCGAAAGGAGAACATATATGATTTATTCAAAAGAAGTAGAAAATATGTGTCCCGTTGTCAAGGGCCCGAAGCACGGTCCCGCTCCGATTCCGGAAGAAGGCAAGTGGATACAGGCAAAAGAGATAAAAGATATCTCCGGCTATACTCACGGTGTGGGTTGGTGCGCTCCTCAGCAGGGAGCCTGCAAGCTTTCGCTCAATGTTAAAGACGGAGTTATAGAAGAGGCTCTTGTTGAAACCGTCGGATGTTCGGGTATGACTCATTCCGCAGCTATGGCTGCTGAAATTCTTCCCGGCAAGACTGTTCTTGAAGCTTTGAACACAGACCTTGTTTGTGACGCAATAAACACCGCTATGCGCGAGCTTTTCTTACAGATAGTTTACGGTAGAAGCCAGTCGGCTTTCTCTGAGGGCGGCCTTGTAATAGGAGCAGGCATGGAAGATCTCGGAAAAGGCGCACGCTCAATGGTTGGTACTATGTACGGAACTAAGGCTAAGGGCGTAAGATACCTTGAAATGACAGAGGGCTACTGCACAAGAATGGCTCTCGATGAGAACGACGAGGTTATAGGTTACGAATTCGTTTCGCTCGGCAAGATGACAGACCTTATTAAAAAGGGTATGGAGCCGAACGAGGCTTATAAAAAATCAATGGGTCATTACGGCCGCTTCAATGAAGAAGACGGTGCGGTCAAGTACATTGATCCGCGTGAAGAATAAGGAGGTACGGTATAATGGCACAGTTTGAAGGTTATGAAAGACGCGAGGCAAAAATCCTCGGCGTTCTTAAAAATTACGGTATCTCTTCTATTGACGAGTGCAAGGATATCTGTGAGAAAAACGGTATCGATCCTTACACCATTGTTCAGGAAACACAGCCTATCTGCTTTGAAAATGCTAAATGGGCTTACACCGTAGGCTCTGCTATCGCTATCAAAGAGGCTGAGCGCACAGGCGATAAATCGGCAGCTACTGCCGCCGCTAATATCGGCGTAGGTCTGCAGTCATTCTGTATCCCCGGCTCCGTTGCTGAAAACCGCAAGGTTGGTTTAGGCCACGGAAACCTCGGGAAAATGCTCCTTTCTGAAGAAACCGAGTGCTTCTGCTTCCTCGCAGGCCACGAATCCTTTGCGGCTGCCGAGGGCGCTATCAAGATCGCTCTTAACGCAAACAAGGTAAGAATTAAACCGCTTCGCGTTATACTTAACGGTCTTGGAAAAGACGCGGCTTATATAATTTCAAGAATAAACGGCTTTACCTATGTTGAAACCGAGTTCGATCCTTATGCGGAAGAGGTAAAGGTAGTTTACGAAAAAGCTTTCTCAAAGGGAGCAAGAGCCGATGTTAAGTGCTACGGCGCAGATAATGTTCCCGAAGGCGTTGCTATAATGAAGCTTGAGAAGGTCGGCGTTTCCATTACAGGTAACTCCACTAACCCGACCCGCTTCCAGCACCCCGTTGCAGGCACCTACAAAAAGTGGTGCAATGAAAACGGAGTTAATTACTTCTCTGTTGCTTCGGGCGGCGGTACAGGAAGAACGCTTCATCCTGATAATATGGCTGCAGGTCCTTCTTCTTACGGAATGACCGATACTATGGGCCGTATGCATTCAGACGCACAGTTTGCAGGTTCTTCATCAGTTCCGGCACACGTTGAAATGATGGGACTTATCGGTGCGGGCAACAACCCGATGGTTGGTATGACCGTTGCTTGTGCGGTTGCAGTTCAACAGGCTCTGAATAAATAAAATAACAAAAATAAAAAACCGGGTTCATTAATTTGAACCCGATTTTTTTGTAAATTTAAAATCAAGAATTCTAAAGCCGTTTTTATTTATCTCAACGGCTTTTTTATCTTCATCAAACCCGATTTTTCTGCAGGCGGAATATGCTTTTGCCACACCGTAGACCGAGAAGATCAGGCAAAATGCCACAACCATACTGAATAAAAACGATTTAAAAAACAAACTTCCATTTTTATTTTTCTTCATAGTTTTTTTAACAGCTCGCTTAAAGTATTGCCTAAAAGCTCGGCTGAATATTTTACCTCCTCCAAAGAATTTGCGTCGGTTCCTATTTCTATAAGCATTGAGCCTGTGCTTAAGCTTTCATTATAATTTCTCGACATAAGCGAGAGCGATCTTGCCAAAGTGGGATATTTTGTTTCAAGGCTTTCCTGCAGTTTTAAAGCAAGCTTTAGATTTTCCTGCCAATTCGGGAAATTTTTCACATTTCCGCTCTGCGAGCCTTGAACGAGCATTATCTGCGCGGCTTTTTTACCGTTTATTTCCGTCGTAAGTTTAACCTTTTCGGTATCGGAGGGTGAAATTGCGTCCCTGTGCATATCTATCACTATTTTTATGCTCGGATATTTTTTAAGATAAGATAAAATTGTTTTTGAGGCTCTGTTATAGCTTTCGTTATAAGAAGGATAATCGTGAGTTGTTTTATCGTGGAGAGTTTTAATTCCCGATTGATTTAATTTATCCGTTACAATATTTCCGAGGGCTACCATATTTTTCGATTCGTCGGTAGTTCTTGAGCGGTCGGAAGAAGTGTAAAAATCTCTGCTTTCGGGAAGAAAAGATTCGGTGGTATGAGTGTGCATTATAAGCACCTGAGGCTCGTTATTCTCTTCGATATTATATTTAAGTTTAGCTTCATAAAGCGATTTTATATTTATATCAAGGTCTGTGGAATTTTTAACATATATATTTTTATATGAGGTTTTTGCAGTATAAGGGGAAATGAATTTTTCTGTCACCTTGCCGATAGCTTCATCTTTAGAGGCTGCTAGAACAGCTTTTGATTCGGCAGCCTTTGAAGAGGAGGGAGCGGAGGAAGAAACGGCAGACGAATCGGTATTTTTAGGAAGTTTAATATCAGAAATAGTCGTTACAGTGCTATTTATAGAAATATTTTCTTCGGCTGTGAATCTATCGGCTGTGCAGAGAAAAGAAAAACAGCCGTAGATCATTACCGTAACGCAAGAAATTATGCAAACGATAAATTTCGCGAGAGTACCCTTATAATTCAATTCTTTTGCACCCCTGAAAATTAGTTATATAATTTATATGCATTTAAAAGAGAGGTTATTCGGCAGGCGTTGAGAAAAGTCCGTCGGTTAAAAAGCTGTTTATAGCGGCGGCTAAATATTTTGCCGGGTTTTTTATCAGGATATCGATATCGAGCGGAGTGACGGTAAGA
Source organism: uncultured Oscillospiraceae bacterium (assembly GCA_900547095.1). Classification (GTDB taxonomy): domain Bacteria; phylum Bacillota; class Clostridia; order Oscillospirales; family Acutalibacteraceae; genus UBA737. Next base: position 30,147 of record URFG01000001.1, on the reverse strand, counting down.
TCAATGCTTTTTTCCGTCAGTTTTCCGATATCGATAACAGTCGGCATTCCCACCGCGATCACGGGGATATTTAAATTTTCTTTATCAAGCTTTTGCGTATGCTGCTTTATCCCTGAGCCTGCGGCTATTCCGCCGTCTGAAAATTGAAGAGTTGAGCAGAGCCTTTTTGGATTTGAAGTGCAAAGAGAATCTATTGCTATTATAAGGTCGGCTTTGGCAAGTTTTGCCGCCGATTTAATAAGTTCAAAGCTTTCGATTCCTGTTTTTCCGGCAACATCGGGAGTGAATGAAGAAATTTCTTTTATATTATTTTCGGCGGATTCCTTTTTCATATGCGCGGTAACGAATATTTTTTCGGCGGTTTTAATTCCTAAAGAATCAGATGTGATATCGGGATTTCCGAGTCCGCAGACCAAAATTTTTGAAAAAAATTCGGGTTTAAGTAAATTAAAGGTAAAAATACAAGCTGATTTAAATTCCTCGGAATTCAAAATAAGAGTATCGGGCTTGAAATTTATAATAAAATTTTTGCAGTTATCACCCTTTATTCCTAAAAGCTCAATTTCTCCGAAATTTTTTCGCAGTGTGACATTAGATTCGGAAAAATTTTCAGTTTCGTCTGCAAGATCGGTGCGGCATTTCATTTTTATCACCTGATTTATTTTGCCCGAAAAATAAAAAAATCCTCAAAGCTTTCGCTTTGAGGATAAAAATTTTCAGATTATTTACTTTTAAACGACGAAACGACTTTTTTAATTCTGTCGACAGGATCAAGAAGACTGCTTATTGAATTATCGTTATTGAGTGTATCGATAAGCAGGGAAATATATTTTGCCATATTTACCGAGCAATACCATTCTCTTTTAAGAAGCTCCTCGGGCTGAAAAATAAGATTTGTTGTGAATATCTTATCGATAAGTTTATTTTCATAATATTCGTCAAACTTTTCAAGACCGTTAACAAAAAGGCCGAAAGTTGAGAAAATGAATATTCTTCCTGCGCCCATTTCCTTTAACTTTGCGGCGATATCGAGCATAGATTCACCGGAGGAGATCATATCGTCAACAAGAATAAGGTCTTTACCTGTTATATCGTTACCCAAGAATTCGTGGGCTTCGATCGGATTTCTGCCGTTAACAACAACGGAATAATTGCGGCGCTTATAGAACATTCCGAGTTCCAACCCCAAAACAGAGGAATAATAAATACATCTTCCCATTCCGCCCTCATCGGGGGAAACTATCATTGTGTGGTCACGGTCAAGCTTGATATCGGGAATGTTTTTAAGAAGAGCTTTTATCATCTGATATGCCGCCTGTACATTGTCAAATCCGTCGAGCGGGATCGCGTTATTTACGCGGGGATCGTGAGCGTCGAAAGTGATAATATTCTTAACACCCATTGCAACGAGCTCCTGCAGTGCCATAGCGCAGTCCATAGATTCTCTGGCAGTTCTGCGGTGCTGCCTGCCCTCATAAAGCATAGGCATTATAACCGTTATTCTTCTCGCTTTGCCACCGAAAGCCGCTATAACTCTTTTAAGATCCTGAAAATGATCATCGGGGCTCATCGGCACGGTCATACCGTACATTTTATATGTTACATTGTAATTAAAACAGTCACAGATTATAAATGCGTCTAGTCCGCGGGCGGTGTGATTAAGTACCGCTTTGGCTTCGCCCGTTCCGAATCTCGGACAATTCGCTGTTACGACGAAAGTTTCGTCCTCCGGGATATTTCTCCATTGCTTAAGGTAATAATCTACCTTGCTTGCGATATCTTCGCAGCCTCTCATACTTACTATTGCCAGATCCCCATAAGGTGTGTGCTTAAAATCAATATTCGACATATAATTCTCCATTCCCTAAATTATGTTACTATTGTACCACATTTTCTCGCTCATAAAAAGACCTTTTTTTACAAAAATTAAATTTTTTGAGAAAATCGATTGAAGAGAGGGGTGGGATTTGATATAATAATTATAAATTGTAAGAAAAGATGTGGAAAATATAATGTCAAAAGTCTTTTTGTTAGCGTATACTCCCGATCCGGTCAAAACTGTTGCCTGCGCCGCCAAGCTTTGCTACAGCTCTTCGGGCATAGCAGAGCTTAACGAGGGCCTTACAGACGAAAAAGCAAGATCATTTGTTGAAATGCTTTCTTCTCTCGGCCACGAAAGTCCTGTCGAGCATGTAAGCTTCACATTCGGCATCGAGGGTGTTTCAAGATCGCTTCTTGCGCAGTTTACCCGTCACAGAATAGCGTCATATTCTGTAAAGAGCCAGAGATATGTAAGCGAGGGCAGTTTTGAGTATGTTACCCCTCCCGAAATAGCAGGGGATAAAAAGGCTTTGGAAATATATGAAAAATCAATGGCAGACGCGCAGAAAGCCTATGACGAATTAGCGGAAATTCTCTCTGCTAAGCACAAAGAGGAATTCTTAAAGGAGGGGAAAGACGAAAAGACTGCTTCGCGTATGGCGCAGAAAAAGGCTATTGAGGACGCGCGCTTCGTTTTGCCTAATGCCTGCGAAACCAAAATGGTGGTAACAATGAATGCGAGGTCACTGCTTAATTTCTTCAGGCACCGCTGCTGCAACAGAGCGCAGTGGGAGATAAGAGATGTTGCAAATCAGATGCTCAAGCTTGTTTACAAGGTTGCACCCGAGCTTTTTGAAAAGGCAGGCCCCGGGTGCGTCGGCGGAGGCTGCCCCGAGGGGAAAATGACCTGCGGAAAAGCGGCTGAAATGAAAAAGTTTTACGGTGAGTTGAAAAACAATGGGTAAACTTATAGTTATCGAGGGGCTTGACGGGAGCGGAAAATCCACCCAGCTTGAGCTTTTATATAAAACTCTAAAAGAAAAAAATATCGATTGCTTATCCGTTTCTTTCCCGGATTATGACTCGGAGTCAAGCGCACTTGTAAAGATGTACTTATCAGGCAAATTCGGCAGTCACCCTGGAGATGTTAACGCTTATGCCGCGTCGGCTTTTTACACTGTTGACAGAATAGCATCTTATAAGACCTCATGGGGAAAGTATTATGAAAACGGCGGAAACGTTATAGCCGGAAGATATACGACTTCGAATGCTATTCATCAGGCAGCAAAGCTTTCAAAAAATGAAAGAAAAAATTATCTTGACTGGCTTTATGATTTTGAGTACTCAAAGATCGGAATCCCGAAGCCCGATAAGGTGATATTTCTTGATATGCCCGTTGAAGTTTCGCAAAAGCTTTTAAGCAGCCGATATTCGGGCGATGAAAGCAAAAAGGATATTCACGAGGCAGATATCGAATATCTTTCAAGGTGCCGCGAGGCGGCAAAAGAGGTTGCGGAGTATTCCGGGTGGAAAGTTATAAGCTGCGCCGAGAACATGAAAGCAAGATCCATAGAGGATATTTCTTCGGATATCTTATCGGAGGTTTTACCTATCTTAGAAAAGAAGGACTGAAAAATGGTTTATTTTTTACTTGCCGACGGGTTTGAAGAAACCGAGGCGATAGTTCCTATAGATATTTTAAAAAGAGCCGGATTTGATGTTAAAACAGTAAGCTTTAAAGACGGACTTTTTGTCACGGGAAACCACAATATCACGGTAAAGTGCGATATAAATTTAAAAGACGGGGATTTTTCGGATATAACGGCGGTTGTTATGCCGGGAGGAATGCCCGGTGCCGATAATCTTGACAAAGAGCCGAAAACCGATGAAATTTTAAAATCGGCAAAAGAGAAAAATGCGGTTATGGCGGCTATTTGCGCGGCTCCTATGATACTCGGAAAAAGAGGATATTTAGAGGGCAAAAAAGCCACCTGCTATCAGGGTTTTGAGGAATTTTTAAAAGGCGCGCAGGTTTTAAGAAAAGCCGCTGTAAGAGATGAAAAAATCGTTACCGCTTCGGGAGCGGGAGGAGCTTTCGAGTTTGCTTTTGAGCTTTTATGCGCTTTAGGCTCCGATCCCGGAAAAATAAAAAAACAGATAAACTTTTTCAGATGAAAAGAGGGCGAAAAATGCAGGAGAATGAGAATTTGGAAGTAAGTACCGAGGCAAAACCCCAAAAAAACAAAAAGAAGCTTACGGTGCTTATAATAGTTTTAGCCGTTTTGGCGATAATCGGATTTATCTGCGGAATGGCGTTTGCCGATTTTAAGGGCGAAGCCAAGGGTAAAGACTGCACAATGGTCATAAAGCAGGGCTCGCCGTCTTCAGTGATAGCGGCAGAGCTTAAAAATTCGGGTGCTGTTAAATATAAAACTCTTTTTAGAATCTATTCAAAGCTTAAAGGCTATGAATCCAAGTATAATTACGGAACATTCAAATTCAAAACTAACGACAGCTATGAAAAAATCGCTCAAATGCTGATCACTGGCGGAGAAAAGGTTTCTTCCGTTTCGGTAAAGATTCCCGAGGGCGCGAGCGTTGACGAAATAGCGGAAATTCTTGAGAAAAAAGGAGTTTGCACAAAAGAGGAATTTTTAAACGAAGTGCAGACAGGCTCTTTTAATTATGATTTTGTAAATGAAATTCCCACCGATAAGGTGCATTACAGACTAGAGGGTTACTTATTCCCCGATACATATTCTTTTTATAACGATCCGAAAATGGACTGCGCTCATCTTGCCGTGGATAAAATGCTTTCGAATTTAAATTCAAAGCTTACCGATGAGATAAGAGCAAAGATAAAGAACAGCAAATATTCTTTCCACGAAATTATAACAATGGCGTCAATTGTTGAAATGGAATCGGGCGGAAAGTACGATCAGTCCTGCAATGTTGCCGCGGTATTTTATAACAGGTTAGAGAGCAGCAATTTCCAGACTCTCGGCTCATCGCCTACAAGGAAGTATCCTTACGGCGACGGTGCTTATAACACCTACACAGCCCCCGGTCTTCCTCCGGGACCGCTTTGCTCGCCGAGCATAAGCTCTATCAAAGCGTCGGTTAATCCTACTAAGGATTTTGATTATTATTACTTTGTAACGGATAAGAGCATGAAATTCTATTATAGAAAAACTCTTTCTGAGCATAATGCAATCATTGCAAAATTAAAGGCGGAAAACAACTGGGTTTATGAAGACTGATATTAAAATTCCCGAACTTTTATGTCCTGCGGGGGACCTTATAAGGCTTAAAACCGCTGTGGATTTCGGGGCTGACGCGGTATATTTTTCAGGCGAGGAATTCGGAATGAGAACTGCCTCGCCGAATTTCAGCGCCGATGAAATAAAGGAAGGCATATTGTATGCCCACTCTCATGGTAAAAAGGTCAATATTGCCTGCAACACACTTCCTCACGAAGACGAGATAAAAAAGCTCCCCGAATTTCTTGAATTTCTCAATTTCTGTAAGGCAGACGCAATAATTGCCTCAGATCTCGGAACTATGAATCTTATAAAGAAATACGCGCCTGACTGCGAGTTGCATATTTCAGTGCAGTCGGGGACTGTGAACAGCGAATCGGCAAAAGCCTTTTATGATCTCGGAGCAAAAAGAGTGGTGCTTGCGCGCGAGCTTTCTTTTGAAGAGATCGAAAAAATCAGGGATAATATTCCTGATTCCTTAGAGCTTGAGTGCTTTGTGCACGGGGCGATGTGCGTATCATTTTCGGCGAGGTGCCTGCTTTCAAGCTATATGACGGGAAGAGATGCTAACCGCGGCGACTGCGCTCAGCCTTGCCGCTGGAGCTATTCTCTTATGGAAACAAACAGACCCGGACAATTATTCGATATAACCGAAAGCAAAAAAGGCACATATATTTTAAACGCAAACGATCTTTGCATGATAACCTATCTTGATAAGTTTGCAAAAATCGGAATAGACAGCCTTAAAATTGAGGGCAGGGCAAAATCGGAATACTATGTTGCGGTAACTGCTAACGCTTACAGGGGCGCGCTTGACAGCTTAAATAACAATATTGAAAGCTGGGCGCCGCCGGAGTGGACAGTAAACGAACTTAATACTATTAGCCACAGAGCATATTCAACAGGATTTTATTTCGGAAAACCTGAAAATTCCCAGACATACAAAGACGCGGGATATTTAAGGGACTATGCGGTTGCGGCAGTAGTGAGCGGATATGAAAACGGATTTGTTGAAGCCGTGCTTAAAAACAAATTCAAAAGAGGGGATACCCTCGAATGCTTAGAGGCAGGGTATGCGCCTTATAAAATAATTGCCGATCCTCTTTTAAACGATGCAGGAGAAAACATTGAATGCGCGCCCAGTCCGATGATGAAAATAAGGGTGCCTTTTGACCGCGAAATAAAAAAAGGATCAATGCTCAGGATAAAAATTTAAAAAAGTTAAGCTTTATTTTAAGATCACTTTTCATATTTAGGAAAATATAAAAAGATATTGAAATTTAGTTGCAATTAAAAAAACACTGTGCTAAAATCTACCCGAAAGACAAAAGGTTAAAAAAATTCGTCTTTTTAAGGGTGATAAAAATGAATAAAATTGTCAGTAACAAAGAAATTTCCGATCGAATGCGACGACGGATCGAACAAGCACTTGCGGACAATGAAGAAGCTCTGATAGCTGTTGTCGGCGATATTTTGCTCGACTCAACCTTTGGCGAATCGGCGTTGGTTTTTACCGAAGATCGTCTTTTTTGCGTTGAGGAAAGTGGAAATCCCGACAGCGGCTTTTTTGTTTCATTAAAGGACGTAGAGTTTGCGGAAGTAAGCAGAAATTACGGAATTGCAAGCCTTATAATAAACGGCGAAACTGTTATGAAATTCAGCTTCGGCGTTGTGGGAATGATGGAATCGATCTGTGATCAGCTAAACCTCATTAAAAGCGGCGAGACAAATGAGGAAGTAATAAGCGGTATTACAGAGGCGATCGAAAAAACGCACTGCATCTGCAAAAACTGCGGAGCACCTCTTATAAGGCCGGGAGCTGAATGCGTTCATTGCCTTGGAAAAGGAAAAATACTTAAAAAGCTTTGGGGTTATATCGCTCCCGAAAAATGGGTGCTAATACTTTGTCTTATAATGTCGGGCGTTGCGACATCTTCGCTGCTTGTGCCTCCTTATATAACAAAAACTTTGGTTGACGATGTTTTGCCGAACTCGGATATCAAAAAGCTTTTTACGCTTGTGGGACTGCTCTTGTTTTTATATCTTCTTCAGTGCGTTCTCGGCTCGGTGAGAGGATATCTTATGGATAATGCCGGAAACAGGATAGTTACGCATTTAAGAAACGATGTTTATAAAAAAACTCAGTATCTTCCGATATCCTTTTTTGATAAAACCAGCACCGGCTCAATTACTTCCAGGATAAGCGGAGATACTAACACGATAAACAATTTTATGATGACGATCACTCAGGAAGCTATAGTTCAGTTTCTTACAATGATCGGAATCATCATAATTATGCTTGCTCTTAACTGGAAGCTGACGATACTTTCACTTACTCCGATTCCGATAATCGTTATCGGTTCAAAGTGGTTCAGCAAAAAGGTAAGACCTATTTACCACAGAATTTGGATGAGATCTTCGGCAGTGAATTCTATGCTCTGCGATTCAATTCCGGGAATAAGAATAATAAAATCTTTTACCGGCGAAGAAAGAACAATAAATAAATTCGAGGATATAAACGATAAGCTTTACAAAGAGAGAAAAAATGCGTCGGCCTTAAACACGGTCTTTCCGCACGTTATCACAATGCTCGTTTCAATGGGATCGCTGATAATCTGGGGATTCGGCGGAGAGCTGGTAATAGGCGGAAACAGCAATATGTCCGTTGGTCTTTTAGTTTCGTTTATTTCCTATGCGGCGCAGTTTTATGTGCCTGTGAGATTTTTTGCAAATATTTCCGATAAATATCAGCAGGCTCTGACCTCTATCGAAAGAGTGCTTGATATTATAGACGCAGACACCGAGCGCGATTTCGGGAAAGGCAATAATATCGAAAAAATAGAGGGTAAAATCGAATTTAAGAATGTGAATTTCTCATTCGACCGCACCAAAAAGACGCTCGATAATATAAATCTTACCATAGAGCCGGGAGATATTGTCGGTGTAGTAGGAACTACGGGTTCGGGCAAAAGCACAATGATAAATCTTCTTATGAGATTTTATGATAATTACGACGGCGAGATATATGTTGACGGTAAGAATATAAAAAATATCGATCTTAAAAGCTACCGCGATCAGATAGGATTTGTTCAGCAGGAGCCGACGATGTTTAACGATACGGTATATAATAATATCGCATTTTCCGATCCCGAAGCGTCGGTTGAGCAGGTCATAGAGTCTGCCGATATCGCTAATGCTCACTCTTTTATTTCCCGTATGCCTGACGGGTATGACGCTATGCTCGGAGAAAGAGGAATAGGGCTTTCGGGAGGAGAAAAGCAAAGGCTTTCGATTGCTAGAGCGGTGCTTAAAAACCCGTCGTTACTGATATTCGACGAGGCAACCGCTTCTGTGGACAGCGAAACCGAGCACCTTATTCAGGAGGCTATAGAGCGCCTGGTTTCGGGCAGAACCACTATTATGATTGCTCACAGGCTTTCAACGCTTAGGAAAGCAAATAAAATTGTTGTTCTCGATAAAGGCAGAATAATAGAATGCGGAACTCCCGATGAGCTTATGGAGAAAAAAGGTAAGTATTACCGTTTGGTGGAAATTCAGGGAATGGCGGAAATGCTGCAGAAAAAAAGTACAAAAGAGCGGGTGAAAGTATGAATACAGATAGATTCTATATTGAAGATTCAAGCGCTATGATCTCTGTTAATTCCGAAAATTCATTAAGCCTAAAACTTTCTGACGGAAAAAGCTTTACTTCGCTTTCTGCCAGGCGACTTTTCCCGATGTCGGCAAAAGATAATTTTATTGTGCTTTTTGATTCTCAAAGCAAAGAAATTGCGATAATAAAAGATATCGATAAATTATCGAAAGAAAGCAAAAAAGCCTTATCCGATTATCTTAAAGATTATTATTTTATTCCAAAGATAACAAGGATAATAAGCGCTAAAGATATAGGAGCGGCGCTTAAGCTTGATGTGGAAACCGACCGCGGAGAGTGCGTTTTTGAAGTATCAAATTATTCGCGGAATATAAAAATGCTTAAAAACAACAGAATTCTTATCCGCGATAATTTTGATAACCGCTATGAAATAGAAAACTTATTTGAAATCAATCATAAGCTTATTGATCATTATCTTCTCTGACGGTTTAATAACAGCCCTCTTTCCTGTCAATAATAAACAGGAAAGAGGGCGTGTTTTTTTGAGTGAAAAGATTTTTGCAAAAAGGTCGGTAACAGCTTTTTTTACAGTAATGCTGTTTTTGCTTAGCTGTATTTTAAGGGTTGCCGTGGTAGCGACTGACGAAAGCCTTACGGCGGCGCAGGAGAGCCAGAGCAGATATAAGATAAAAATAGGGATTAAGCGCGGCTCTGTGTACGACAGAAACCGCGTTTTGCTGACGAATAACAAAACAAAAATACTTGCGGCTGTATCTCCCACGCCGCAGGCAGTAAGCAAGCTAAGCTCTGTTTTAAAAGGAGAGGAGCTTAAAAGTGCGCTCGAAAAGCTTAAAAAGAATAAACCCGTTCTTTTGGAAGTTCCGAAAGACATCAGCGCCGACGGAATAAAATGCTTTACAGTGTCCTTAAATGATCCTGATAATTCTTATTTTGAACATATTATAGGATACACCGATTCTTCGGGGCATGGGGCATGCGGAATAGAGGCCGCGTATGATGATATTTTATACAGCTCTGAAGAGCAAAGCGCAATATTTTATTTAAACGGCAAGGGCGAGGTTTTAAAAGGAATAGAGCCTGAATTTGAAAATACCGAAAAGGTGAGCAATAATGTGGTCACGACCTTTGATTTGAATATTCAAAAAATAGCGGAAATGGCTGCAAAGAGTATTGAGAAAGGCGCAGTGGTCATAAGCGAGGCGGCTACCGGCGAAATCGTTGCCATGCTTTCAAAGCCTGCATTTAACACAGCAAATTTACAGGATTATTTAAAAAGCGAAGACGCCCCTCTTTTAAACCGTGCGCTTGCGAGCTTCAGCGTGGGATCTGTTTTCAAACCGTGCGTAGCCGCGGCGGCATTTTCGAAAAACAAGCAAAATTTTTCTTATACCTGCACAGGCAAAACCCGCATAGTCGACCGTGACTTTAACTGTCACAAAGCCGACGGCCACGGGCTTATGGATCTTAAAAGCGCGCTTACCTTTTCGTGCAACACTTTCTTTTATAATTTAGGGCAGGAGTTAGGCAGCAAAGCTATTTACGATATGGCATCATCTCTTAATTTCGGAAGAGAAATTAAAATTGCCGATAATATTTTTACTACTCCCGGTACGATGCCCGATTTAAAATCCCTTGAAAATCCGGCACTGCTTGCAAATTTCTCGATAGGACAGGGATATTTTTTATTAAGCCCGGTTTCAATGCTCACGCTTTATTCGGCTATTGCAAACTCAGGCAGTTACAATATTCCCCATATTATTAAAAGCACCACGAAAAACGGAACGATAACCGAATATGAAAAGCTCAATCCCACCCGAGTTATGAGTGAAAAAACAGCCGATATTTTAAAGGAATATCTTTCATCGGTTATAGACGAGGGAACGGGCGAGGCTGCAAAACCGCAGCTTTGCACAGCCGCGGGAAAAACCGCGACCGCGCAGACGGGAAGATATTTTAAAAACGGAAAAGAGATTAACAACAGCTGGTTTTGCGGATTTTTCCCTCTTGAAAAGCCGAAATATGTTGTGATAATCTTAAGCGAGGGCGGAACTACTAAGCAGACAGCCGGAGCTTTTGCGGAAATTGCCGACGGAATTACAAGACTTGAAACAGACTCTTGACAGTATAACTGAATAGGTGTATAATTGTATACAATAAAAGTTTAGGGTGATAATATGCTTGAAATATCGGATAAAACCAACCTGCTTGAGCAGGATACATATAAATACTCTCTGCAGGATGTGAGCGATCCTAATTTATACAGGGATTTTTACAGCTATGACGATGTGCCGAGAATTGCTTTCAACCACCGCCGTGTTCCGCTCGGAATGCCTAAAGATATCTGGATTACCGATACATCTTTGCGTGACGGTCAGCAGTCCGTAGAGCCGTACAGCGTAGAGCAGATAGCGGAGCTTTACAAATTTATGTCAAGGCTCGGAGGCCCTTACGGAATTATCAGGCAGACGGAATTTTTCGTTTACAGCAAAAAGGACAGAAAAGCCATTGAAAAGTGTCAGGAATTAGGGCTTAAATTCCCGGAAATCACAACCTGGATAAGAGCAAGCAAGGAAGATTTTAAGCTTGTTAAGGATCTAGGGATAAGGGAAACGGGAATTCTTGTTTCCTGCAGTGACTATCATATCTTTAAAAAGCTTAAAATGACAAGAAAGCAAGCTATGGATACATATTTAGCGGCTGTTTCCGAGGCGTTTGAGGCAGGAGTTATGCCGAGGTGCCATCTTGAAGATATCACGAGAGCCGATTTTTACGGATTTGTTGTGCCTTTTGTAAACGAGCTTATGAAAATGTCAAGAGATGCGGGAATCCCAGTTAGAATAAGGGCCTGCGATACTATGGGTTACGGAGTGCCTTACCCGGAGGTCGCGCTTCCGAGAAGTGTGCCGGGAATTATTTACGGCTTACAGCACTATTCCGATGTTACGAGCGATATGCTTGAGTGGCACGGACATAACGATTTTTATAAAGCTGTGGCAAATGCGTCGACAGCTTGGCTTTACGGCGCTTCGGGAGTAAACTGTTCGCTGCTCGGAATAGGCGAGCGAACGGGAAATATCCCTCTTGAAGCAATGGTTATGGAATATGCGTCGCTCAGAGGCTCTTTTGACGGAATGGATCCGACTGTGATAACCGAGATCGCAGATTATTTCAAAAAAGAGATAGGATATAAAATCCCTCCGATGACGCCGTTTGTAGGAAAGAATTTCAATGTAACGCGAGCGGGAATTCACGCCGACGGTCTTATGAAAGACGAGGAAATATACAATATTTTCAATACCGGCAAAATTCTCAACCGCCCTGTTTCGGTGCTTATCGGAAAGGCTTCGGGACTTGCGGGAATTGCTTATTGGATAAATCAGAATTACGGTCTTTCAGGCAGCGAGGCAGTGGACAAGAAAAGCGAAACGGTCATTAAAATGAAAGAGCTTATAGATAAGGAATATGAAGACGGCAGACAAACCACTCTTTCCACCGCGGAGCTTGAGGAAATGCTTGAAAAGATTACCGACGGCAGACTTCGCCGTTTATAAAAGGAGAATTATATGATAGAGCATAAGACCGTGTCTTTAGCCGATCAGGTATTTGACAGGTTAGAGGCGGATATATTAAGCGGAAAATATCAGCGCGGAGAAATTTTGACCGAGAGCAGGCTTTGCAGCGAAATGGGAGTGAGCAGAACTCCGATTAGAGAAGCTTTAAGAAGGCTGGGTCAGGAGCATTTGATAGAGGATACCGCTAAAGGCTCGCTTGTAACGGGTATTACGGACAAGGATATTAAGGATATTTATAAAATAAGAGAAAAAATAGAGTGTATGGCGGCTTATGACGCTGCGCTCAATGCAACCAGCGAGCAGATAAGGGCAATTCACGAGGCGGTGGAGCTTCAGGAATTCTATAACACAAAGCACGACGCCGACCACATAAGACATATGGACAGCCGCTTTCACGACGCTATTTACAAAGCAAGCTCAAGTCCGGTTTACTTTGACGTATTAATGCCGCTGCTTAAAAAAGCACAGAAATACAGAAAAGCTTCTATCGAGAGCAGTTCGAGAGCGCAGCAGTCGGTAGACGAGCATAAGGCGATAAGTAAGGCTATCGAAAATCACGACGCCGCTCTTGCTTATGAACTTACTATAAAGCACGTGCAGAATGCTTTTAATCATATTGCGGAAAATTTCAAAGGAGAATAAATATGGGATATACGATAGCTCAAAAGATAATAAAGGCTCATCTTGTAAGCGGCGATATGACTGTGGACAGTGAAGTCGCACTTAAAATCGACCAGACCCTTACTCAGGACGCCACGGGAACAATGGCTTATCTTGAATTTGAAACAATGGGACAAAAGCGTGTAAAAACGGAAAAAAGCTTGGCTTACATAGATCATAACACTTTGCAGTCCGGCTTTGAAAATGCCGACGATCACCGCTATATCCAATCGGTTGCTAAAAAGCACGGAATATTCTTCTCCCGCCCCGGAAACGGAATTTGCCACCAGGTGCACCTCGAAAGATTTGCGCGCCCCGGCAAAACGCTTATCGGCTCTGACAGCCATACTCCTACAGGCGGCGGAATGGGAATGCTTGCTATGGGAGCAGGCGGAATGGATGTTGCCGTGGCAATGGGCGGCGGCGCTTATTATATAACAATGCCTAAAATGTACAAGGTAAACCTTAAGGGCAAATTAAAGCCGTTTGTCAGCGCTAAGGATATTAGCCTTGAAATATTGAGAATTCTCTCGGTAAAAGGCGGAGTGGGCGCTATAATCGAATGGGGCGGAGATGGAATTAAAACCTTATCCGTTCCCGAAAGAGCCACTATAACAAATATGGGAACCGAGCTTGGAGCGACGACCTCGATATTCCCGTCAGACGAAATCACGCTTGAATTTTTAAAGGCGCAGGGAAGAGCAGAGGATTATATTCCGCTTGAAAGCGATCCCGACGCTGAATATGACAAGATAATCGATATCGATTTAAGCGAGCTTGAGCCGCTTATTGCATGTCCGCATTCGCCGGATAATGTGGTTAAAGTATCCTCGCTTAAGGGTACTAAGGTAAATCAGGTGTGTATCGGATCCTGTACAAACTCTTCGCTTTTAGATATGATGAAAGTGGCAAAGCTTTTAAAGGGAAAAACAATTTCTCCCGATGTAAGCCTTTCTGTATCACCGGGATCAAGACAGGTGCTTACAATGCTTTCAAAATGCGGAGCGCTTGAAGATATTCTGCTTTCGGGCGCAAGGCTTTTAGAGTGTGCCTGCGGCCCCTGCATAGGAATGGGATTTTCACCTAATTCAAAGGGCGTGAGCTTAAGGACCTTTAACAGGAATTTCTTAGGCAGAAGCGGCACAGCCGATGCGGAAGTATATCTCTGCTCTCCCGAAACAGCCGTTGCGGCGGCGCTTACCGGCGAGATAACAGATCCGAGATTATTAGGAGAAATGCCCGAGATTAAGCTGCCCGAGGTTTTCGATATTAACGACAACGCAGTTCTTGCTCCGGCAGATATTGAAACAGCTGAAAAAACAGAGGTTTTAAGAGGACCGAATATCAAGCCGTTCCCTGTTTCGAAGCCTATCGGCGATCGGATCACGGCAAAGGTTTCTTTAAAAGTCGGCGATAATATTACCACCGATCACATTATGCCCGCAGGCTCTAAGATTCTGCCTTACAGATCGAATATTCCCCACCTTTCGCAGTTCTGCTTTTCTGTATGCGATAAGGATTTCCCCGAGAGGGCAAAAGCTCTTAAAGAAAGCTTTATTATCGGCGGTACGAATTACGGTCAGGGCTCATCGAGAGAACACGCGGCTTTGGTGCCGATGTATCTCGGAGTGAGAGCGGTGATAACAAAAGGCTTTGCAAGAATTCACGCTGCAAACCTTATAAATTCGGGAATTCTGCCTTTGACCTTTGTTGATCCCGACGATTACGATACAATAGATCAGGGTGATGAGCTTTGCCTTGACAATATCTTTGAGGGACTTGACGACGGCAGTCTTATAATCGAAGATAAAACAAAAGGCAAAAAAATAGCGCTTTCCTGCAATTTTACCGACAGGCAGAAAAATATACTTAAAGCGGGCGGTCTGCTCAGCTTTACAAAGCAGGAAAACTGAAAAACGGAGAAAAAATATGCAAAAATATATTGACGACGCGGTCGCTCATTTTAAAGACCTTTTAACCGAGCAGATCGAGCGGGAAAAAAGAATGGAAAGAGAATCGGGCGCTGTGGATTATTCAAAGCTCGAAAAAAAAGTTATAGGAATTTGCCCGGGCGACGGAATAGGCCCTATTATAAGCAAGCATTCAAAAAGGGTGCTTGAAGTTTTGCTTGCAGATGAAATAAAATCAGGCAAAATAGAGCTTAAAGATATTGAGGGACTTACGATAGAAAACAGAATGGCGCAAAAAAAGGCTATTCCCGATGATGTGCTTTTAAATTTAAAAAAATGCAATGTTATCCTAAAAGGCCCCACCACTACATTAAAGGGCGGAAACTTAGAAAGCGCCAATGTTGCAATGAGAAGAGAACTTGACCTTTATGCAAATGTCAGACCCGTTAAAGTGGAAGAGGAAAATATCGACTGGACATTTTTCAGGGAAAACACCGAGGGAGAATATGTTCTCGGAAGCAAAGGAATTGAAATTCCCGATACTTTAAGCTTTGATTTTAAGGTTACGACAAAATCAGGCACAAAAAGAATTGCGAGAGCGGCATTTGAGTTTGCTAAAAACAACGGCAAAAAGAGCGTTGCGATAGTAACAAAAGCTAATATAATGAAAAAGACCGACGGAAGTTTTTCCGAAATAGCCCACGAAGTGGCAAAGGATTATCCGGAAATAAAAGCCGAGGATTATTATATTGATATTATGACCGCTAATCTCATAAATAAAGATATAAGATCAAATTTTGAGGTGTTTGTTCTGCCTAATCTTTACGGCGATATTATAACCGACGAGGCGGCGCAGATTCAGGGCGGAGTAGGCACTGCGGGCAGCGCTAATATAGGCGATAAGTACGCGATGTTTGAGGCTGTTCACGGGAGCGCACCGAGGCTTATCGAAATGGGACTCGGCGACAGGGCAAATCCCACGAGCCTTTTAAAAGCTTCTGAAATGATGATAAGGCACATAGGACTTAAAGATAAAGCGGATATTCTTGAAAAAGCACTGAATATCTGCACCGTGACCGAAAAAAAGGTTATAGCCGACGGTACCGCGGAAAACGCGACCTGCGGAGAATTTGCCGATTACGCGATTTCAGTGATAAAAGAATTAATATAAAATAAAGGCCTCGGAATTAAATTTCCGAGGCCTTAAATAGTATGAAAAGCTATAAAGGATATTTGTTGCGGCGGTAACGCCGCATTTTTTGTTTATTCGGTGACAGGTGCGGCGGAAAAACACATTGTAAGCGAAAAACCGCGTATTAAACGCGGTTTTTCAAGAAAACAGGGGTGGTATTGGCGGGGATAGAGTGCAGTCAAGAAAATCTTTGATTTTCTTGCGAACGGCATTCCCGACCAAAAGCGTGTCGACTTTTCGACACGCGCACCTCGGGAATTAACTTTCCGAGGCCTTATTTATTTCTTCAATATTTACCGATGAGTTATGCGGAATTGGTTTCCATTCTACCTTTGAGAAGAAAGCTATTATCATAGAAATTTTTCCTATGAGGTCGAATATCGGGAAGGTTATGCAATAAAGAACTTTTTTATACCAGACTATCGGAATTATTCTTTTATGCTCCATTATAAAAATATAAACGGCTGTGATTATTCCTTTAAGATAGGAATCAAAAGTCCATGATATTGTGAAAAGAATAAGAATTGCTATCATTCCGGATTTTGAGAAATTTCTCGGATTTATATGTATAGCTCTTAAAAAATCACCCAAAAGCTTAGGCGCAAACATTCTTGTGACTATCATCTGAGAATTCAGAACAAGGATTGACCTTATTATCAAAAGGGATATTTTTTTGAAAAATAAAAATATCGGGCGCGGATAAATGACCGTGAGCATATCAAAACTCATAAATCTAAGCCTTATATTATTAAGAACTTTTTTAAGCGGAGTTAAATTTTTCTTTTCCTCTTCAGTTAGGCATGCCTCTGCGTTCTTATCGGTGAAGAAAATATGAGTAAAAAGTTTTCCTCCCGATTCCACGAATGCCTGCAGGTGGCCTTTTGCCCACCTTATTCGCTGTCTTAAAGCGATTTTAAGGTCAACAGGCTGCTCATCAAAAAACTGCGCTTCATTATTATAAGATATTTTATAGCCTTTAACAACCGCGTCTGCGCAGAATGCTCTGTCCTCGGTAAGAGAGGTGTAATTCCAGCCGTTTAAAATCAGTTCATTTGAAAATAAAAATCCCGTGCCCTGAATTCTTGTTGCGAGCCTGAAAAGGGATTTTGCGCGGTGCTCGTTCCTTATAGTTCTGAGCCAATGTATGCCGTAAGACGCCGCAATCCAATTATCATTGAAATTTTTTGTATTTCTGTAAGAAGTAACGATCTTTTCGCCGGCGTCAAAAGAATCGTTCATCCTCGAAACATAATCGCTTTTAAGGAGATTATCCGCGTCAAATATCATATAAGCTTCATAGGATTTAACGCCGATATCCCGGTCTATACACTTAACAAGATATTGCAGAGCATAGCCTTTTGTGCGGTGATCCGGATCAAACCTTTCATAAACTTTTGCGCCCATATCCGAAGCGACCTGTGCTGTGTTATCCGTGCAGTTATCCGCAACCACGAAAATATCAATGAGCTCTCTCGGATAATCCTGCTTATTTATACTGTCTATAAGATTGCCTATAACGGCGCTCTCATTTCTCGCCGCTATCAAAATCGCATATTTATGATTTTTTTTGGCTCTTTTGAATTTTCTTGTGGCAAAAATACCCGTGACCTTATATATGATCTTATAGAACATAATATCGGACACAGTTAATGATACGGATTTGATAAGTTTTGCAATAAATCTTAAAATATTCATATAACTCATTATAACACTTTCTTTTATAATTGCAAGCGATCTTTAAAACCTTAAAAAATTCTTAAAGCAATATAAAAAAATTCTTCTTGACATCGCGTATGGTAATATAGTATAATAATTTTTGTTAAAGTATAACCCCTGCAACTTTTGCGGAGGGAGGGAATGTTAATGAGTCAGGTAAAATTAAAAGAAAATGAATCGCTCGATAACGCTTTGCGCAGATTTAAGCGCCAGACCGCTAAGGACGGCGTAATTCAGGAAGTTCGCAAGAGAGAGCATTATGAGAAGCCCTCTGTAAAGCGTAAGAAAAAATCGGAAGCTGCTCGTAAAAGAAAGTTTCGTTAATTAAAAAGGAAAAGGCGGTTGGATAACAACCGCCTTTTATATTAGGTGAAAAAATGCTTTTAAAGCCGGATATAAAACTTAAAAAAGTCACGGATATCTCTCCTCAGATCCTCAAATCATTTAATATCAAAGCGCTCCTGCTTGATGTGGACAATACTCTCTCCACACATCATTCCATGGTGCTGACAGACGGGCTTAACGAATGGATAGAAAATATGAAAAAAAGCGGTATAAAGCTTTCCCTGCTTTCAAATTCAAAAGAAAAAAGAGTGAAGCCGTTTGCCGAAAAAATCGGGCTTGATTATATTTCTCTTGCCTTAAAGCCTCTTTGCTTCGGATTTTTGCGCGGAGTTAAATTTTTAAATGTGAAAAAATCTGAAGTTGCTATAGTGGGCGACCAGATCTTCACCGATATTTTGGGCGGAAACGCGTGCGGAATAAAGACTATTCTTTTAACTCCGATAAAGCCCGAAAGTTCAATTAGATTTAAATTTAAAAGAAAGCTTGAAAAATTAGTTTTCAAGCTTTATAAGATCAAGGATTATAATGAAAAGGAGCAAGAAAAGGATGTCGGCTAAATTCGGGCCTGCGGGGAATTCGCAAAGCTTTAAGGATATGGGATATAAGCACAGCCTTGAAATTCCTCAATATGTTCTTAAAATGGGGCTTGACTGTTACGAGTATCAATGCGGCAGAGGAGTTAATATCGGAACTCAGAAAGCCGCAGAGCTTGGCAGCGCGGCAAAAAGCGCAGGGATATCCCTTTCTTTGCACGCGCCTTATTTTATATCTATGTCGTCGGTCGATCCCGAGAAAAGGGATAATTCTATAGGCTATATCTTAAAAAGCGCCGAGGCAGTAAAAGCTATGGGCGGAAACAGAATAGTTGTTCACACGGGTTCCTGCGCTAAAATAAGCAGAGAGCAGGCGCTTGATCTTGCAAAGAATACTATGAAAAAGGCTGTAAAAGCTTTGGATGAGCAAGGCTTCAGTGATATCCATATCTGCCCCGAAACGATGGGAAAGGTCAATCAGCTTGGTAATCTTCAGGAGGTTATGGAGCTTTGCCTTATTGACGAGAGGCTTATTCCGTGCATTGATTTCGGCCATTTAAACGCGAGAGATAAGGGATATTTTAAATCGCTTGAAGATTATAAAACTGTTTTTGAAACGATAAAAGATAAGCTAGGAACGGAAAGGCTCAAAACTTTTCATTCACATTTTTCGAAAATCGAATATACCTTTGGCGGCGAAAAGCGTCATCTGACATTTGAAGATACCGTGTTCGGCCCTGATTTTGAGCCGGTTATGGAGCTTACTTTTAAATACGGCTGTTCGCCTGTTTTTATCTGCGAGTCTGCAGGCACTCAGGCAGAAGACGCAAAAACTATGAAAGATTATTATTTAAGCCTTAAATAACAAAAAGCACTGAAAACATCAGTGCTTTTTATCTTTTGGAATTACTTTGGTTTTAGTTCCGTCGGGCTCTACAAAGTACATATTGTCAAGCTGGCTTAAAAGGCTCCTTTTATAAGCCTCGATATATTCTTTTCTTAAAACCGCTTGTTCTTCCTTTTCCTCAGGGGTAAGACCTGAGGATTTTTGCTTTTTTGCAAGCTCATTTATTCTGTCAATTTTTTTCTGTTCCATAAATCAAATCTCGTTTCTTCCCTCTAAAGCGCGGGCGAGGGTATATTCGTCGGCATATTCAAGATCGGCGCCGACGGGGACACCGTAAGCAAGTCTTGAAACTTTAATCCCCATAGGCTTTACAAGTCTTGAAATATAGCTTGAAGTTGCTTCTCCCTCGACTGTGGGGTTTGTGGCCATAATTATTTCTTTTACTTCACCGTCCGAAAGCCTTGCGATAAGTTCTTTTATTTTAAGCTTATCGGGACCGATATTATCGAGCGGAGATATCACGCCGTGTAAAACATGGTATAAACCGCTGTATTCCCGTGTCCTTTCAAACGCGGAAATATCACGGGAATCTTCAACCACGCAGATGACAGATCTGTCACGCTTTTCATCCGAGCAAATATGGCAGACCTCTTTATCGGTAAAGGTCTGGCAGAATTTGCAGAATTTTATCTGTTTTTTCGCATTTACAAGCGCATTTGCAAACTGCTCGGCGCGCTCGGGAGGCTGCTCGATAATATTATAGGCAAGCCGCATAGCGGTTTTTCTGCCTATTCCGGGAAGTCTTGCAAACTGGTTTACAAGTTCTTCTAAAGGAACTATATTTCCGCTCATTAAAACATCCCCGGAAGATTAAGTCCGCCCGTTATTTCGCCCATTTCGGATTCGGCGGTTTTAGAAGCTTTTTCGATAGCCTCATTTACTGCGACGGTGATGAGATCCTCAAGCATTTCGCTGTCATCGGGATCAATAGCGCTCTGATCGATTTTTAAGGATTTGATAAGGTGCTTTCCGTCTACGGTCACGCTCACGATCCCGCCGCCGGAGGTTGCGGAATACTCCCTCGTTTCAAGGTCGGTCTGCAAAGCCGCCATATCTTCCTGCATTTTTTGAGCCTGTTTTATCATTTGAGTCATATTTCCGGAGCCGCCGGAACCGGGAATTCTTACTTTCATTTTTTATCTCCTGAATTTTTATTTATTTTCAAGCTTCTCTAATTTTTTCTGAAGCTCTAAAAGCGGGTCGACGCCTTTTTCTTCGCTTTGCGCTTTTCTGTAAGGCCCTAAGCGGAAAGTTTTATTATAAACTTCTTTCGCCGCGTTTCTTATAGCGTTACGATAAAGCGCATTAGAGCCGTTAACAAGCGTTTTAAACTGCGAATTTTCAGTTTCGATCAAAAGATAATCGTTTTCAATATATGCGTTTGAGTCCTTTAAAACTCCCGCTATAAGCGGACAGCTTTTTTGAAGAATTGCGATAACATCTTCCCAAGATTCAGCCTTTTCGGGTTCGCCGCCGGCTTTTAAAGAGGTTTTTTCTTCTTCTATGTGTGCGGGCGAGGTTTCTTCTTCGGCTTTCGGTGCTTCTGTAATTTGAGCGCTCATAACTTCGGGCTTTATTCCGCTTTCAAGTCTTGAGACCCTAAGCTCCAAAGCTTTGATATCCCCGAATATTTCGGGCTTGCAAAGCTTTATCACGATCATTTCCATTTCCACTCTTCTGTTGCCCGACTGCATATCGGCAGCACAAGACTGCAAAATATCAAGGGCTGACATAATTTCCTGCAAAGAAAATTTCTGCGCCTGATCTTCTAATAGGTCAAGCCTTTTTTTAGAGCAAACGATAGGCTTATTTTCACCCTTTATTATTTTGCATATCATAAGATTTCTGAAATGCTCGGTAAGCTCGGAGGACAGCCTTAACATATCGACGGAGGAATTATGCAGCTCGTCTATTATTTTAAGGGCACTTTCGGTATCTTTTGCCTTTATAAAGTCGGAAAGCCTTAAGAGATAGTCGCTCCCTGCCATTGCGCAGACATTTGAAACCGTTTCCTCGGTTATAACTTTGCAGTTTGAAGCACAGAGGTCTAAAAGCGAAACGGCATCGCGCATACCGCCGTCAGCCGCGTCGGCAATAAGAAAGCCTGCTTCTTTTGTAAGAGAAAATCCTTCTTTTTCGGCGATAAACATTAGTCTTTCGCAGATTTTTTCGGGATCTATTCTTGAAAAATCAAATCTCTGGCACCTTGAAAGAATTGTTGCGGGGAGCTTATGCACTTCGGTGGTTGCAAGAATAAAGATAACGTGCTCGGGAGGCTCTTCCAAAGTTTTTAAAAGCGCATTGAAAGCGCCCTGGGAGAGCATATGCACCTCGTCGATAATATAAACTCTGTATTTAGCGGCGGCAGGGGCATAATTTACCTGCTCGCGCAGTTCTCTTATACTGTCAACACCGTTATTGGAAGCGGCGTCAATTTCGCAGATATCGGTAATTTCGTCATTACTTATGAGCCTGCACATTTCGCATTCGCCGCAGGGATCGCCGTTTATAGGAGAAAGACAGTTTACAGCTTTTGCGAGAATTTTGGCACAGCTTGTCTTACCCGTTCCCCTGGTACCGGTGAACAGATAAGCGTGAACTATTTTATTCTCGGAAAGCTCGTTTTTAAGCGTTTGAGTAATATGTTCCTGACCTACTACTTCGGAAAAGGTCGAGGGCCTGTATTTCCGATAAAGAGCTTTATATGCCATTTTTTCTCCTTTAACACTTCTTGTTTTAAATAAGCTGACGCGCGCTAAACCGCACGAATGGACCGATTTACTGCGGCGCACGGATAAAGCGCTTAATGCTGCTCGGTTCCCCGCCTGACATGGTTCACGGTTACCCGTCGCACAGGACCCGCCCATTCGCACGATTTAACGCGCGTTACTTTTAATTATTATAATATAATTTTCCCTTTTAAGCAATAGTTAAATTAAAAATATTATAAATTGTTGAAAAAAGTTAATAATTTTGATATAATTGCAGTGTATAATCAATAACAAAAGAAAAGAGGAGTTCTTATATGCATAAGCTTAAAGCGTCAAGCCTTTTTTCGCTGGATAAAACTATAGCCGCCGAGCTTTTTAGCGGCGACATTTATCCTTTTGAAGCTTTGCCTGATATAAGCGATTTTATTAAAAAGCTTTCTTTAAGGCTTGATAAAAATATTTTTGAAGAAATTGCTCCCGGAGTTTTTGCGGCGAAAAGCGCCCAAATTGCAAAATCCGCAAGCATAACGGGGCCTTGCATTATCGATGAAAACGCGCAGATAAGGCACTGCGCTTTTATCAGAGGGAATGCGATAATAGGAAAAGGCGCCGTGGTGGGAAATTCCACGGAGCTTAAAAACGCTGTATTGTTTGACGGCGTTCAGGTCCCTCATTACAACTATGTGGGAGATTCGGTTTTAGGTTACCGCTCGCATATGGGAGCAGGGTCTATTACTTCGAATGTTAAGTCGGACAAAACGCTTGTAACGGTGAATTATAACGGCGACAAAATAAAAACCGGTCTTAAAAAATTCGGCGCGATACTCGGAGATTTTGTGGAAGTAGGCTGCGGAAGCGTTTTAAATCCGGGAACTGTAATAGGCAAAAACACAAATATTTATCCTCTTTCATCTGTAAGAGGATTTGTTCCGGAAAACAGCATTTTTAAAAATCCCGGAGATATCACGGAGAAGCTCTGATGGCAGAAAAATGGGATGTATATGACAGTTTCGGAAATTTGACGGGGAAAACGGTTTACAGAGGAAAATCAGCGCTCGCGCCTAAAGAATATCATCTTGTGGTGCATATATGGATAATTTCCAAAAAAGGGAATTTTCTTATCCAGCGCAGATCTGACAACAAAAAGCTTATGCCCGGCGAATGGGCGGCTACGGGCGGCGCGGCGATTGCCGGTGAAAATTCATTTAATGCCGCTAAAAGGGAGCTTTTTGAAGAACTCGGCATTGCAACCGATGAGGATACTCTTATAAAGATTGCGAGATTTAAAAAGAGAAATTCTTTTATCGATGTTTATGCCACTCTTTGTGATACCCCGGCAGAAAAGCTTAAGCTTCAAAAAAGCGAAGTGGCGGCGGCCAAATGGGTAAGCGAAGGCACGCTTAGGAAAATGATCTCGGAAAACGGGTTTCATAATTACGGCAAGGAATATTTCGATTGCCTTTTTTCAAAAATAAATGAATTCAGGAGGGTGACTGTTTGAACTCCGATAGAAAAACCTGTGTTGTTTGTCATTCTTATTTGTTTGATGACGACGATGTAGTATATTGCCCCGTATGCGGAGCGCCGCATCACAGGGACTGCTACAATTCGATAGGAGAGTGCGGACTTGCAAAATATCACGGCACTCAAAATCAATATGATAAATTAAAAGAAGAATACGAGGCGCACGCGAAAAAAGAAACCTCCGAAAACACGGAAAACGAAGAAAAAGAAGATCTTATAAAGTGCAATATCTGCGGAAATTCATATAATGCCTCAGAGCCTGTATGCCCTAACTGCAAATCGCCTAATTACAGGATGATAAGCGGATATTATCCCTTAGACCCCTTAGGCGGAGTTCCGCACGAGCTCGATCTCGGAGAGGGAGTTACAGCGAAAGAGGCAGGAAGATTCGTTCTTGCAAATTCGCAGAGATATATTCCTAAATTCGCGAACTTTAAAACAGGAAAAAAGGTTTCGTGGAACTGGCTCGCATTTTTATTCCCGAGCGGATTTCTTTTCTCGAGAAAAATGTATATAAAAGGTACGCTTGCGGGAATAACACTCATTATTTTCAATCTTTTTGAAAATCTTTTCAGCATCGCCCTTTATAATGACGGCGGATTAGCAAACCTCACTTATGCGGAAATACTTTCAACCGTTTCGGCAATAGATAAAAAAATCCTTATTATTTCGTTTATCGCCGCGACGCTTGATCTTATTTTGAGAATTCTTTTAGGCATATTCGGTGATCTTATTTACAGAAATTATGCCGTTTCATCGATCGCTAAAATAAAGAAAAATTCCGATGATATTGAAGCCGATATGAATAAAAAGGGCGGAATCAATATAGGAATGATGATAGTAGGCATTTTCGGCGTAAGTCTATTATCCAATATTCTTGCGACATTATTTTAGGAGGAAAATAAATGAGTAAAATTTGTCCCGTTTGCAGAACCCCTAATGAAGAAGAGTATAATTTTTGCAAAAACTGCGGAAGTCTTTTAAACCCGGAAAGCAAATATGCGCCGCCTGAAAATCCTGTTCAAAATAAGGTTATTTATTCCACAGAGGCCGTTCCCGATATGGTGATCGACGGTGTTCCGCTCGAGGATATTTCGGATTTTATAGGCTCAAGATCGCAAGTATATATTAATAAAATTATCAAAAGCGAAGCAAAAAAATCTAAAATAGGCTGGAACTGGGCAGTTGCCGCTCTTTCGTTTCTTTTTGGTCCTTTAGGCGCGGCGATATCTTTCTTTTACAGAAAAATGAATAAGTTCGGTGCGATTCTCCTTTGCATAGCTGCGGCGTTTAATATCCTTTTTGTTTACGGATCGATTGCAAATAATGCAGTATTCGCAGGAATCTCATTAGCTCTGAATATTATAACCGCTATATTTTTCGGAATGTTTTATGACGGCATTTATAAATCCTTTGCGGTAAGCAGAATAAAGGTTTATCACAGCGAAACCGATCCGAGATATTATAAATACGGGCTTACATTTCTCGGAGGAACAGCGATAGGCACCGTTATGGTCGTAATTCTCGGAATGATAATTTTTAACTTTTTGGTTATTTACTTTTTCCCGTTTTTTTATAATATAAGAAGATGAAATACAGCGTAATTTTTTTAGATCTCGATAACACCGTGCTTGATTTTAAAGCCGCAGAGAAAAAGGCTATATCGGCTCTTCTTAAAGAAAGTTCGGTACTTGCGACCGACGAATTGGTTGAAACCTATTCTAAAATCAACGACGACTATTGGAAACGCTTTGAAGCGGGAATTATCAAAAAAGAAGAGATATTTGCGGGAAGATTTAAAACATTTGTTGAGAGAACAAAGATAGATGCCGATCCTTACAAAATGTCCGAGCGGTATTTTAATCTACTTTCTTTCGGAAACGATGTTATAGACGGAGCAGAAGAAATGCTTGAGGAAATCAAAAAATCGGGTGCAACGGTCTGTGTAACAACTAACGGTGTCGCAAAAACACAATATAAGAGGATTAAAAGCAGCGGTCTTGAAAAGTTTTTCGATTATATTTTCGTTTCTGAAGACGCGGGCTCGCAAAAGCCCGAAAAGGCTTATTTTGATTATGTGATTAAAAATATCCCCGAAGTGCCGAAAAATAAGATTTTGGTTGTCGGCGACAGCGAATCTTCCGATATCGCAGGGGGTATAAATTCGGGGCTTGATACCTGTTGGTACAATCCGCATTATTTAAAGCCCGCTTTAGAGCCTACATATATTATTGATTCTTTAGACAAGCTGCCCGATATTATCAGAGGTGAATGATTTGGGGTATAAAACGGATATTGAAATCGCGCAAAGCTGTGAAATGCAGCCGATAAATAAAATTGCTTTAAAAGCAGGAATTGACGAAGAATATTTAGAGTGCTACGGAAAATATAAGGCAAAGATCAGCCCTGAATTTTTAAAAAACAGCAAAAATAAAGACGGCAAGCTGATACTTGTTACCGCTATTACTCCCACTCCCGCAGGCGAGGGTAAGACTACGACCTCCGTAGGACTTGCGGACGGAATAAATAAAATCGGAAGATCGGCAGTTGCCGCACTTAGAGAGCCGTCGCTCGGTCCTGTTTTCGGAATTAAGGGAGGAGCCGCAGGCGGCGGATACGCGCAGGCGGTGCCGATGGAGGATATCAATCTTCATTTTACCGGAGATTTTCACGCGATAGGAGCGGCTAACAATCTGCTTGCCGCTATGCTTGACAATCACATTCACCAGGGAAATGAGCTCAATATCGATACAAGAAGAATAGTTTTTAAAAGGTGCGTCGATATGAACGACCGTCAATTAAGAAACATTGTAGACGGGCTCGGAGGCAAGAACAACGGTGTTCCTAGGGAAGACGGATTTGATATCACGGTTGCAAGCGAGATAATGGCGGTGCTGTGTTTAAGCTCGGATATTTCGGATCTTAAAGATAAGCTATCGGAAATTATTGTAGCTTATAACACCGCGGGCGAGCCTGTCAGGTGCAGAGATCTTAAAGCTCAGGGCGCAATGGCTGCGCTTTTAAAAGACGCTGTAAAGCCTAATCTTGTGCAGACTTTAGAGGGAACGCCTGTGATAATTCACGGAGGACCCTTTGCTAACATAGCTCACGGCTGCAACTCTGTTATAGCTACGAAAACAGCTCTTAAATGCGCAGATTTTGTGGTTACGGAGGCGGGTTTCGGAGCTGATCTCGGAGCCGAGAAGTTCTTTGATATAAAGTGCAGAAAATCGGGATTAAGGCCTGACGCCTGCGTTTTGGTTGCAACTATAAGGGCGCTTAAAATGCACGGCGGGGTTGATAAAAAGCACTTAAACGAAGAAAACGGGGAGGCACTTCTAAAAGGTATTCCTAATTTGATCAGGCATTTATCGAACATAAAAAATGTTTACGGTCTGCCCGCAGTTGTTGCACTGAACGTTTTCCCGACCGATACAAAAATGGAAATCGAAGTTATAACCGAGAAATGCAAAGAGATAGGCGTAAATGTTGTTTTATCCGAGGCCTGGGAGAAAGGCGGAGAAGGTGCAAAAGCGCTGGCGCACGAAGCAGTGAGATTATGCGAAGAAGAAAAGCCCGATTTTAAATTTGCTTATGAAGATAATATAAGTATGAAAGAAAAGATCGAGGCTGTTGTCAAAAAGGTTTACGGCGGCGACGGGGTGGTTTTAACGACGGAGGCGCAAAAGCAACTAAAAGAGATAGAAAACTCACCCTATTCCTTACTGCCCGTTTGTATAGCAAAAACTCAGTACAGCTTTTCCGACGATCCTCTTAAATTAGGAGCGCCCGAGCATTTTACAGTGACTGTGAGAAACATTAAAATTTCCGCAGGCGCGGGATTTGCGGTGGTGCTGACAGGAAATATTCTTACTATGCCGGGACTTCCTAAAAAACCGGCAGCGGAAAATATCGATATAGATGAAAACGGAAAAATAACGGGGTTATTTTAAAATTCACCCGGCGATAAAGTTTTTAAGACTTTGCCGCCGGGTCTTATTATATTTTACAGGCCTAATTCATATAATTATTTTATATTTCACATAAAGCGGTGAGAAAATGATTTGCAGAATTGACGAGCTTAAAAACAAGCAGGTGGTTTGTATAAACGATGGTTTTGTTTTAGGGTATATCGGAGATATTGAGCTTGATACCGAGTCGGGAACTCTTACAGCAATTATTATCTTCGGAAGGCCTCGGCTTTTCGGACTTATCGGAAAACAGGATGATATTATTATTCCGTGGAAAGATATTAAGGTGATAGGGAAAGAGACTGTTTTGGTGACCGCCGATTCCTCCAAATATGCAGGTCTGATCTGAAAATTGTTTTGCGGAGGTCTGATTGCACCTGATTTTTGTGCAATTATAACAAATATCGTCAAAAAACTTGTAACTCGCTCTCAGAAATTTAACAAAAATATATTGAAAATCTTAATAAATACTGATATAATAAAATAAAGATTTAAAAGATTTTCGGTGAAGGGGAATTTGAAATGGAAAAATATTTTCCTGATTTTGAAAACACGGTAAAATCCGACGCTTACAAGCACCTCGGATCTTTTTTTACTAAGTCGCACACAATTTTCCGCGTGTGGGCTCCGAATGCAAAAAAAGTGAGCGTGGCGGGAGATTTCAATAATTGGAATACCGATGTTTCCCCGATGAAAAATATCGGCGGAGGAGTTTTCGAGGCGAAGATAAAGGGCGTTAAAGAATATGACTGCTATAAATATGCAGTAACAGGGCCGAACGGTAAAACTATTCTTAAAAGCGATCCTTATGCGCGCCATTTTCAGACGGCTCCGGAAAATGCTTCGAAAATTTATGCCGAGCATAATTTTGAATGGACTGACGCCGAATACAAAGCCGAAAAGCACAAAAGGGCGGTTTATTCCTCGCCTGTCAATATTTATGAGGTGCATCTGGGCTCCTGGATGAAAAACAGCGACGGAAGCTTTCTTGACTATGAAACGGCGGCTATAAATCTTTCAAAATATGTGAAAAAAATGGGATATACTCACATTGAGCTTATGCCTATAACCGAATTTCCCTTTGAAGGCTCGTGGGGATATCAGGTGAGCGGATATTTCGCACCGACTTCAAGATACGGAACTCCCGACGCTTTCAAAAAATTCGTGGATATAATGCACAGCCGGAATATCGGCGTTATCCTTGATTGGGTGCCGGCGCATTTTCCTAAAGACGAATTCGGGCTTTACAGGTTTGACGGTACGCCGCAGTATGAGTATTCCGACGAGCGAAAAGGTGAGCATAAGGAATGGGGAACCGCCGTATTTGATTACGGTAAACCTGCAGTTATAAGTTTTCTGATTTCGAGTGCTGTTTTTTGGATAAAGGAATTCCATATCGACGGAATAAGGGTAGACGCGGTCGCCTCTATGCTATATCTTGACTACGGCAGAAAAGACGGCGAATGGGTGCCTAATTCTTACGGCGGAAGAGAAAATCTTGAGGCTGTGGAATTTTTAAGACTGGTAAACAAAGCCGCATTTGAGGCGGATCCCGATATTCTTATGATAGCGGAAGAGTCCACAGCGTGGCCGATGGTTACAAAGCCCGCATTTGACGGAGGACTCGGATTTAATTTCAAGTGGAATATGGGCTGGATGAACGATATGCTCAGCTACATGAAGACTGACCCGCTGTTCCGTGCCGGCAACCATAACAAAGTTACGTTCAGCTTCTTCTATGCATTCAGTGAAAACTTTGTCCTGCCCATCAGCCACGATGAAGTTGTGCACGGCAAGTGCAGCCTGATCAATAAGATGCCCGGTGATTACGAAGCAAAGTTCGCCAACCTGCGCACCTTCTATGGCTATATGATGGCCCATCCGGGCAAAAAACTGCTGTTCATGGGCCAGGAATTCGGCCAGTTCATTGAATGGGACGAGAAAAAGCAGCTGGATTGGATGCTTCTTGGCTATGATAAGCACCATGAACTGCAAACCTACGTCAAGGATCTGAACCACTTCTACCGTGAGACCGCCTCTCTCTGGCAGGTCGATTACAGCTGGGAAGGGTTCCAGTGGATCGTGCCGGATGATAACAAACAGAGCGTGATCGCGTTCCTGCGCCGGGACGCCAAGGGCAAGATGCTCCTGGTTGTCTGCAACTTTAACCCCGTCCTGCGCGAAAGCTACTCGATGGGCGTGCCCAACCCCGGTACATACAAAGAGCTGATCAACTCGGATGACGTCAAGTATGGCGGTACCGGTGTCAAAAATGGCAGTGTAAAGAGCGTCAAGGGCCCGATGCACGGCTTTGACCAGCATATTGAGGTAACCCTGCCGCCGCTGTCCACCATCTATTTCAGCGTTCCTGCTGCCCGCAAAAAGGCAGGA